>PLYM01000279.1 GCA_003153375.1 Planctomycetaceae bacterium | reverse complement strand
CCGCGTCTAACTTGTGGCCAAGTGGAGCCTATCCAGTTAGAGCGGCAAGCGGTGGGTGACGAGTTGCGCGACGCGGGCGGACTGTACGAACGTCGCATCGATGAACTGATCGCTGAGGCGCGGGCTGGTTCGACGTTGGCATTAGGCCAATTGCTCATGGCGTGCCGCAGGTTCTTGTTGGACGCCGCCAACCGCCGGGTCGGCAACTTGCTGAAGGTTAAAACTGGCGCTTCCGATTTGGTCCAAGAGACATCGCTGGAGGCACACCGGGACTTCGCTAAGTTCCGCGGTGAGCGTTTTGACGAACTCTTGGCGTGGCTACGCGCCATTTTGCAACACAATATCGCTAACGCTGCACGTCGATTTCAAGTTGCCGAAAAGCGAAAGCTCGCCCGAGAGCTTCCGCTCGATGTGCATGTGGCTACTCACGGAGAAATTCGAGGAATCGCCCCTTCACCTCGTTCCCTGTTGGCCCGTGTCGAACAACAAGAACGGGTCGAACGAGCGATCGGACTGTTGCCGGCGGACCAACGGCAGGTAATTTTGCTGCGGCATCGCGATCATCTGTCCTTTGGCGAAATCGGCCAGGCGCTCGGTCGGTCGATGGACGCCGCCCACAAGCTCTGGGTAAGAGCGGTCGTACGACTTCAAAGTGAATTGGCCGATGAATCGATCAGTCGGTGACGACCCAGATGACAGACCACTCGACGCGGAGTTCGTCGATCAGTTGGTTGCCTACGACGCCCAGCTGGCTGCCGGTGACACACGGGCTCCGTCAACGGGAGGCGCGGCGGGGACTTCGAGCGAAGCGCTGGCCCGGCTGAATCGCGCCAAGAATTGCGTGTTGCTTCTCGAGTGCGTGTGGCCGCGTGCCACCGCCCGCGATGCCGTTGATCTCGCATGCCCGACGACGATCGGGCGGTTTCGCATCGCCCGCGAACTGGGACGGGGCGGATTCGGCATCGTCTATCTGGCTCGCGACGAGCGCCTGGGGCGGGAGATCGCGCTGAAAGTCCAACGTCCCGAGACCATTATTTCCCCGAGCTTGCGAGAACGGTTCTTGCGAGAAGCGAAGGCGGCGGCTCGCCTGGAACACCCGGGCATTGCCGGGGTACACGAGGTGGGCGAAGAGGGATTTCAGATCTGGATTGCCAGCGAATATGTTCCCGGCGGCTCGCTGGCCGCCTGGCAGCGAAGCTGCTCCTCGCCGCTGCCACCGCGCGACGTCGCGACCTTTTTGGTTTCCTTGGCGGAAGCGATCGAATATGCGCACCGCCAGGGGGTGCTGCATCGTGACCTGAAGCCGAACAATGTACTGGTGCAAACCGTCGGCGGTGAGAGCACAAGCCAACCGCTCTCGAGCTTGACCCCCAAAGTCATCGACTTCGGCCTGGCCCGCATCGACGAAACCCCAGGCCAGCAAACTCGCACCGGGGCTCTGATCGGCACTCCGCCCTATATGGCGCCCGAGCAAGCCACGGGTCGCGTGCGGGAAATCGGTGCTGCCACGGACGTCTACGGCCTGGGCACCATTCTGTATGAACTGCTGACGGGCCAGCCGGCGTTTCAAGGTCAGAATGACGTACAAACATTACGGCACGTCGTCGAAGACGATCCTGTCCGACCGGGGCGATTACGGGCGGGCTTGCCGGCAGACCTGGAAGCGATTTGTCTCAAGTGTCTGGAGAAGAAGCCGGATGCGCGCTATGCGTCCTGTGCCGCGCTGGCCGATGATTTACGGCGTTTTCTGGCGGGCGAGCCAACGTGCGCCCGCCCGGCCGGCCCCATCGAGCGACTCTTCAAGTGGTCGACCCGGCGGCCGGCAATGGCGGCGCTCGCTGTCGTGTCGATCGCCGCGTCGGTCGCACTAGTCGTGGCCGCGGTATGGCATTCCGTTCGAGTCACGCAGCTTTACGAGGTCGCTGAATCGCGTCGTCTGGAGGCCGAAGCGCGGCAGGCAGAGGTCGAGCAAAAGCAAGAGGCGCTGCGAAACTACCTGTATGTGGCTGACATTCCACTGGCTTACCAAGCCTATCAGCGCCATGACCTGGCACAGATGAAGACCTTGCTCGCTCGGCACGTGCCACGTGCTGGAGAGACCGATCTGCGCGGTTTTCCCTGGTACTTTCTCGAACAGCTGCGCCGCGATGAGCAGCCCGCTTTGAAGGGACATGCAGGGGACGTCTTCACGGTCCTTTACTCCCCGGATGGCAAGCTGCTGGCTAGCTGCGGCAAGGACCAAACCGTACGGTTGTGGAACGCCTCGGATCGCCGGCTCATGGACACGTTGCGCGGCCACACCAAAGAGGTCAACATCATCGCCTTCTCGCGCGATGGCAGTCTGTTGGCCAGCGGAGGCGAAGACGGAGTGGTCAACGTCTGGGATGTGGCCAGCGCCATCTCGACGGCCCCATCCGACACGAGTTCGCCCAGCCGTCCGTCACCGAAGTACCAGTACAATCTAACGCTTCCCGTAGCAACGGTGGCTTTTTCTCCCGACGGTCGAACCCTGGCGGCTGCCGGTACGAACCATGCGATCGAACTGTTTCCACTGGAGCCGAATGGATTGCGCCGAACCATGCCGACGACTGGCCAAGTCTCCGCGGTCCTCTTTTCACACAACGGCGAAAGCATCTATTTCGCCGCGGGCAACAAAATTCGGTTGTGGGAGTGCACTAGCGGACACGAGCAGGCCGTTTCGGCGGAAGGTCCGCACGACATTGGTCCGCTCGCAATGTCGCATGATGGCAAGCTTTTGGTCAGCGCCGACCTGCTGTGCCGTGTCAGGTTATGGAGCAGCGAAACGCTGGCAAGCCGGTCGGACTGGATACTTCAAGATAGTCGTATCGATGCGTTGGAGTTTGCTCCCGACGATCGTACTTTGGCCCTCGGAGGCAAGGGGCGGACGGTTTCGCTGCTGGACATCGCCACCCTGACAACGCGATCCACGTTGCTGGGACATGCAGCGTGGGTCTGGTCGGCGGCATTCTCACCCGATGGCAACACTTTGGCGACCTCCAGCGCCGACGGAATGGTCAAGCTTTGGGATTTGAACCATTTGGGCCCGCATCGCCTGGCCTGCGACCCGAACGGGACCTTTCGGTCGGTGGCATTCTCCCCTGACAGCCAGACCTTGGCGGTCGGGAAAGCAAAGGGCTGGATCGAATTGTGGGATTGGCAGTCGGGCCGCCGCCTGAACGTCACCCGCGTCGACCAGCCGATCATGGATGAGCAAGGCCCGCAGGCAATGGCCGCCGACGTGATGGCGCTCGCTTTTTCCCCGAATGGACGACAATTGGCATCGTCGCATCCTAATGGGCAAGTCCGGCTATGGGATACTTCGACTTTAGCCGTTACTGCGATATTGAGCAGCCCGACATCGGGCAAGCTCGCGCTCGCGTATTCCCCCGATGGTCGCACACTGGCCGTCGGAGGCCACCCCCGAGAATCATGCGCTCGGTTTTGGGATCTTCAGGAGTTGAAACCTCGTCCGGTCAACGTTCACCTCCTGGGCGTCGACAACCTGTGCTATCTGGATGCCGTTCCTTGGGTGGCGGCTTACAGTCACGACTTCGGGCACCTGCAATTGTTGCGCTCGACTGATTACTCACGGCAGGCCTATTTGGGCTTCCCCACGGAACAAAACCATTCGATTGCCGTCTCGGCCGATGGCCGCTTGACCGCAACGGGCGGCACCAGCTTCGACCCGGGACTATTCCTCTGGAATACCGCCACGGGACGATGTCTGGCGAGACTTTCGGGCCATCAGGCGGGGATTAGCGAGGTCAGCTTTTGTCCTGACGGACGCACGATTGCCAGCGCTAGTGCCGACGGTACGCTGCGGCTGTGGGACCTTTGGTCGTGCCAGGAATTGTTGTCGTTAGGGTTCGGAACCGCGATCCCCGAGTCGTGTCGCGTTTCACCCGACGGTCGAGCAATTGCTCTGGCAGCAACCTCAGCCGACGGTCAAGGGCAACTGTTTGTCTGGTCCGCGGGAGTGCCAACCGTGGCTGATCACGCGGTATCGCTCCCGATCTTGCAACGGCAGGAAGAACCCATCGCACCAGACCGCACCCAAGCTCGTGCGGCAGAAACCGCCGACGGCGGGTTTGTGCGACGGACCACCGAAGGCCGGTGGTTCAGGCAGCAATGCGCTTGGGCCAACAGCCTGGCGGAGCGTCACGGCGGCGAGACTAGCCTGCCGACATTTGAAGAGCGCATGCGCGGCGGAGCCCTCGAGCAGGGCGCCGTCGTGCTGCGGAAAGGTATGGGCGCCACAATGTGGACGGGCGTCTTTCCACCGCTTGATCCCTGGGGTGAAGATAACATCCGCGCGAATCTGAGATTTATCAACGGGAGGACGGACTTGCCCAATCAGGCCGTCGCGGGATGCGTCCTGGGGAAGGCATTTAAGTCGTTTCCTGCCTCGTGGACGATGATCTTGCTGCCCGAAAGTGCTGTGGAACGACAATCGGTTGGCGCCGCGGATATCGGCCCGACCGATGATCTGTTTGAACGCTTTCGGCACGTCCATCGCTGGGCTAAGCAGCACGGCTTCACTGGGGGGTTTCCAACTTTCATCGATGAAGAGAAGAATGGCCACACGTACTACGGTGTGGTATTGATCAAGCCAGACATGGGCGAAGAAGTCTGGCATTGATGGCAGCGGTCGATAATGAGGTGCGTTGCTTTGCACGTACCTCCGGAGATGCCGAGTACCACGCGGGACCTCGGGAGACTGCCCTACAGCTTGGGCTGGAGCATGCTGAAGCTCGAACGGCGCCCCCGGGAACGGATTGTGCAGCCGCCGTTTGTTGGCGCAAGGAACCGTTGTTGTGGATAGAAAACGGCGCGAACGAAAGCCTAGAATGACGTTTCTCGGCTGAAGTGGATTTATGCTCCGCCGTCGTCGGATGGCAGCTCACGTGCGGAGGATCGTGGAATTGCAAGATACGTTGTGTTTGACCATCAAAATCCAACCGTGAGGCCGCAATGCCGACGACTCACCTGCATTACCCCGTGTTTCAGCCGAAGTCCTTAGATATCAGAGAAGGATCGTAAAGCCATTCGAGGCCTTCTTTCCGAGGCAAGCTGAAACGGTCCCGACACCGTCTGAAAGCCAATCGTTTCAAGGCGACGATTATCTCGACTAGAAGCCCGTCCACGGGGTACAATTAAGGAGTCAGCGTTCCCTAGGAGCATCCGACTATGACTCAGCAATTCTCACCGACCGTTGAACAGCTCATTCGAGACAAGATGGCTTCTGGCCGCTACGGCTCCGAAGAAGAGCTTTTGGTCGAAGCCCTGCAG
Organism: Planctomycetaceae bacterium; assembly: GCA_003153375.1. Lineage (GTDB taxonomy): Bacteria > Planctomycetota > Planctomycetia > Pirellulales > PALSA-1355 > PALSA-1355. Next base: position 5,427 of record PLYM01000279.1, on the reverse strand, counting down.
GCACTAGACGATAGCGACGCGGATCTCAAAGCAATCGAAGAGGGGTTGGCCTCGGTTGATCGCGGGGAAGAAGGCACACCACTAGATGAAGCCTTCGATCGCCTCCGCCAAAAGCACCAAATTCAGGGTTAGCCATGACTTATAAGGTGCGTCTCCAGCCCCTGGCTGGGAACGACCTTGAGGAAGCATATCTGTGGGCAGCCAAAAACGCCCCCGAGACTGCTGGACTTTGGCTCGCACGCTTTCAAGCAGCACTTCTCACTCTTTCTGAACAGCCCGAGCGCTGCGGATTTGCATCCGAGCACAAAAAGCTCAAACGGGAACTGCGGCAGCTTTTGTTTGGCCGAAAGCCAAACGTCTTTCGTGCCGTCTTTCTAATTGACGGTGACGCTGTGCGAATCATTCGCATCCGTCGCGGTTCCCGACGCCCGTTGACTCGCAAGGAATTAGGGTCGTAATAGTAGGCATTCGCCGATTCAGATCGGGCTACGGAGACGGTCTATTCTCGCAGCGGCTGCGACGCCCTGTAGAGCCTGAGGTATCTGGCCACCCGCTCCGCCAAATCTGCTTGCGTAACCGGCGAACGGATCACCTTTTCCGAGAGCTTGATCGCCTCATCGAACTTTCCCGACTCGGCATAGGCCGCCGCGAGCGTGTTGATGAGATCAGGCTGCTGGTAACCGTCGACTTCGCAGGCCTGCTGGGCCCAGTGCACCGCTTCGGCCCCATTGCGAAGTCGCGGATCGCGATGGGTAGCCAGCATCCAGGCCAGATTGTTGGCCCACAGGTAGCTGTGGTCATCCAGCGCGAGGTGCGGTTTGAGCCGCAGCGCCTCGCGATAATAGAACGACGCCTCCGCGGGATTCTTCTGGATCAGATATTGTAGCGCCAAGGCGGCATTGGCCTGCGGATCGTTGGGCGTGAGCCGCAGCAGTTCCTGCCAGGTTGCGACGGCCGCGGCTGGGCGACCTTGCATCAGGCAAATGCGAGCCAAGCCGCGGTGCGCCTCGAAGAGCGTCGGTTCGGCGCGCACTGCGGATTGGTACAAGACCGCAGCAGCATCCAATTGGCCAGCATCGCGGAGTGACCGCCCGAGCAGCGGATTGGCAAGCTGTTTGTAGAGGTAATTGCCCAGCGTCAAGTTGAATTTGGCTGACTGGCTTTGTAATTGAAAAATATCAGCCAAGCGCAGGGTCCATTGGGGGTCCATGGCAGACCGCAAACCGGCTGCCGCCGTCTCGCGTTGCTCTGAATTTCGGAACAGATGGAGCGGGGCGTCAAACTCGAGTTGCAATCGCAAGTCGCTATTGATGGCGCCCGAAGGTTCCCTGTCGACAAGCCGGTTGAGCTGGTCCTCGCCCAATTGATAATTCTGCACCAGAATCCACGGCAGTTCGGAGCCGCCCAACCAGGTATTGAAATCTTCTGCAATAGCCGGCGTTCCGTCGACGATCGTTTGCAGTGCTGCGATGTCAGTTGCTGTGGGGATCAGCGGCTTGTCCGATGCCAAGAGCACCGTGTCGACACCGCCTAACAACGTGATCACGCCATAGTGCGGGAACTCGCAGCGCAGTGTCCGCACGATCATCAAGTAGTCTGCGAGGGTGAAGTTATAGGTTTGAATCCATTGAGCCAGGACACCGCCTGCGGTCAGATGCTCACGGGCGGAATGAAAGAACTCTTGGGTGAATAGGTTCGAAACCCCCGCCAGCCAGGGATTCGAGGGTTCCGAGATAATCAAATCGTACTTGCGATGACTGCCCTGAATGGCCGTACGGCCGTCGCCCAGAATGATCGAGAAGCGCGCCTGGGCGTCGATTTCCGCAGAGGTGAGTCTCTCATCGACAGGCAGCTGCGCATTGCGGGCTGCGAGCCAGTCGCGGCTCTGCTCGTGCGGCCGCAAATTGACCGCCGCGAATTGTTCGGCAGCCTCGTAAACCGCCGGCTCGATCTCGCAGCAAGTCACGCGGGTGTCCGGGAACAGCAAGCTGCGGCCCGAGGTGCAACCGCTGCCAAAGCCGATCACCAGGACTTCCTTGGCATCCGGCTTGAACATCCGCGGAAAGTACGCCAGCCCCAGCTGCGTGACCATGTCCGAGCCGTTGCCAGCATCGACCTTGCCATTCAACCGCAGGTCGAGTTTCTGCGACTTGTCGCCGCTGACGAAAACATTGCAAGAAGGCCCCTCGCGCAAAAACTGCGGAGTAATCGACAAGAAACTCGGGCTGTGCTGGTAGTCTTTGCCGGCCAGCCGCGGGTCGCCGTACAAATAGAAACCCATATTCGTCAAACGGGGATCGAGCGGCTGGGCCAGCAGCAGCATGACGGCCGCACCCACCGCAGCAATCGCTGCGCCGCTGGCCACCTGCGGCCAGCCGCGCCAGGAAATCATGGCCAGCAGCGCCACCAGATAGAGTCCGGCGGCCAGGGCCATGCAGCCGGCCGTGCCGATTTGCGGAAACAGCAGTACCGCGGTCAAGTTCGCCCCGACGATCGAGCCGAGCGTGTTCCAGGCATAAATATTCCCGACGGCCGCACCCACCTGCTTGGCGCTGGCATGGGTCAGATGCACAAACAATGGGAACAGAAAGCCCATGGCCAAGGCCGGGATCAGTTCCAGGGCCGCGCTCGTCGCGATGCACACCAGGGCATTGCCCGAGGGGTCAGCCCGCCACTGCTGGACAGCGGCTGGCGAGACCCCGATCGCCAGGGATGGCAGGCACAGTTTGCCGGCCAGCGTGCTCAGCAGCAGAATCCCTACGACTACGACCGGCAGGGCCGGACGGGAGGCGACACTCCGAAAAACATGAAACAGCAAGCTGCCCAGGCCGATGCCGAACAGCACCACGAACAGAGTGGCCGTGAGCGCATAGGTCGAGCCTCCCAAGACCAAGGTCAGTTGCCTCGTCCAGGTCATCTCCAGAATCAGGGCTGCACAGCCCGCTAGTGCCGCTGCCAGATAGAGACCGGCCAGCGGCCAATTCCAGGGGCTCGCCGTCGACGCGACGGGTGCTGTCTTGGTCGGCGTCAGATTCGCAGCCGTGCGGCTGGCCTGAATCGCAATCAAGCCGATGGCGATATTTACCAGCGCGGCCAGGTTGTTGGTCCATAGTAACCCGAGCCAGGGCAGCAGATGAAACCCGGTCAGATAGCAACCGACCGCGGCGCCAAATGTGTTGAGTGCATACAGCCAGCCCGTGGCTTGATCCAGCGAGCCCTCCCGAGTCGTCAGCTGCCGGATCAAAAGCGGCAAGGTACCGCCCATCAGCAGGCAGCTAGGGCCGATCACCCATAGTGTGAGGCAACTTTGCACCAGATACCGCAGCACGATCGCCTCGGGGATGTAGGCGTACAAACCCACGGAAGCGTTGACCATGGCCGTGATTTCGAAGGGGATGAGTAGCGCCAGCACGCCGATGGCGAGCTCCGAGCGGCCATACCAGCGGAGCGGAGAGGCGAGCCGATCAGAAAACCGGCCGATGGCGTACGCTCCCAGTCCCAGGCCCAACAAGAACGAGCCGCCGACGGCAGCGAACGCCAGGCTGGAACTTCCCCAGACATGCGAGAAGCGCCGGAACCAAATGACCTGGTAGGCCAGTCCGGTGGCACCGGAAACAAAAAATAGCAGCGACGTCAGGCGAAAGACGGGCCTCGAGATCGTCTGTGCTGCCTTGGCGGACATGATTTGGGGGTGATTCCTCGGTGCCTGTCCGCCTTTTCTATCCTGTGTCGCCGGCCAGCTGGAAGACCAAAAGCCACCAGCGCTGATGGCAGGTTTGGGCCGTCGAGGCGAGTTTGGCTAATCAAACTAGGCAAGACTGGCTGCCGTGATCGGCGAGGAGCCCTGCGTCTTCGCAGTCATGACAATGCGTGCTGCCGTGACGGTGTTGCGACGCGACCGGTCAGCCTCGGGATTGGGTGCGCGTTCTCTTCACGCCAACGGGTTGCCTTCGGTGGCACCTGGAAGCCCAATGTCCTCCAATATGTCGTGGAACGTGCGGAAGAGCCCTGGCACGGATCGGCCCATGCTTCTTGGCATTTTTGAAGACGATGGAACTCACTGTCCGCGGGGCTCGGCAATCGGATTCACTGCCTCGCGCGTAGACCGTTTGAACTTGATCGCGCCTGGCGGGTGGTGAGTCGCGGTGCCATTTCGGTCAGCCGCGACGGACCCCAGGTTTTGCACACGGGCTTCTGTATAGAAGTGCATCACCGCTACTGCCGGCTTTCGATCAATCGTACTGCTGGGTCGAGGCGTAAAACAATATGGCAAGGGATAGCGCGTAGTTCGTCGCGTGCAGGACATCATCGGTTTGATCTTCGGGACACACGTACTTCCTGTCGCGTTGTGCGGCATCGTATTCGGATCGCTCGCAAGCAAACTCATTAAGGAGGTTGCCCAAGTCCGACCTGCGGGGAAAGTGCAGGGTCTGATGTTTGATGCGGCCAAACACTGTCGAGATGGAACCGGTCCGATGGATTGTCCACTTGGTCAGGACCCGACCCAACCCCGGTTTCCAGACCGGTGGACGGGAAAACTTCATCGATTCAAACCAGACAAACGGCCAGCCACGGGCACAAGGCCGACCAACGCAAGGGAGTTTGAGCTCGAGCCGCAATTCGCAGTGGAATCGTCAGTTCCAACAGCAGCGGCGAACATCGAGCGATCGGCAGAGTCAAATCGGCGGGGCCATGCCTGGTAAGCAGAGTTTCGATGCCCATCACAACAGTGCTGCGGGACAGGACCGCAACAGTCATCATGACCAACGGGATGATGGAGATAACGCTGCTAAACAAGGGTCGGAATCGAGCGACTATCCGAACGATGACTCGGACCGTACCGATCACCATCAACTGATGACCAGAGCGACCGTCGTGAAACGCGTTAGAGGGCAGGAGTTCTCAAACGTCTTCCACATCGGTTTTTGAAATGCCTGCCTGAATCGAGAACACTCATGACGGAGGGAGGCGCTGCGCCCGTTGACGTTAGTGAGACGGAATGAGCGCCCCCAGCTGCTGAATCCACTCCAAAACTGGTAGAAGTCGCGGGCGAATTGTGGAACTCCAACCTGTCGCGCGGACAATAACAAGCCGCGACCGCTTTATAATGGCAGCTTCTCCGGCACGATTACCGGCTCCGGCGATCTGACGAAAACTGGCACGGGCGCCGTCACAATCAACAGCGACTTGGGCTACACCGGCGTGACGAACATCGTCGGTCGCTGGTCCGCAGAACTTGGTTTTGCGGTCGCTCCGTTCAGCCCGCGCCCAAGGTAGCCCCTCAGGGCCTCGCTCTGCTGGGCGCGTTAAGTTGTCAAAGAGCAATTGCTGACTATCTGTTGGAGACGGTGATCCATGGCCAGCCTGGTTTGCAGACCCGCTTGAGCCGGGCGACCATGCCGTTGTTGTTCACTGCAAACTGAATCC
>PLYM01000246.1 GCA_003153375.1 Planctomycetaceae bacterium | reverse complement strand
CGGACATAGTGTTGTAGTTCGAACACTCGCGCGTACCGCGAGACGGCATTTTTTGCTGAATTGCCGGCTTGGACATTGGCAATCCACTCGGCCAGATGGTCGGGCGTACCTGGGCCACGCAGTGCGTCCTCCATTAGATCACGCAACTCGTCGCGTGTCGGAACCGGAAACGTGTCCGGCATGTAGAAGGTCTGGCCGCCGTCGCGCATATGGCCCAAAACCGAGGCCAGGATCGCCACGGGCATTTGCGGCCGAAGGGGCGACGGCAAGAAGGGGGCGGGCAGACCTTCTAAACGCCAATGAACAAAGAACTCTTCGAATGCCCTGGCGAACTTGCACAGCCGGATGTCCCGTGGACTGCTCGCTCCTGCAACGAGGCTGTGGTCCGTGACGACGGCTCCCGTTATGGGAATGTGAAATTCGGCGACTTCAACCTTCCACTCCGCCAAGACGCTTTGTTGTTCGGCCAGGAAATCGCGATTCGTCAACAGCCAACCCGCATAGCCGCGGGCTGTGTTTGCAAATCGATCCGCCCTAGCCCGGCCAGTCGTATTCACTATTTCAATCTGTTCGGCCGTCCATCTAAGACTCGCTCCAAGCGCCGGATCAATCTCTAGAGACGAATACTGCAAAAGCGGAAATTGCATCCGCTTGCCGGCCCAGAAGCCCACTCCGTCTTTGTCGCCGCAGGCTTGGGTCATGGCGAATTCCATTTCCCAGGCCTGGGCGTCAAAACGGTCTCGGCCAATCTCAGTCGTCAAGCATTCGAGCAAGGCACCAGGCAACGTAAAAAATAGTTCTCGCTGGACCAGTGGATGTTCCGAGTACTTCGTCGGGACCGAGAGAGAATCCTGCAGTGGCTGAATGGCTGGCTTTGGCTTGCTCACCGCAATGGTCCCTTACCTGTGTCCGGGCTATACGATCGTTCTAAGAATGCGCGCCTCTCGCCACCCTAATCTGCGAATTCAGTGCAGCGGTGTCAATCCGATTTGCACTGGAGAGGTGCATGGAAGTCGACAATTCAGAATTTCGCTTTGGCAAATCGCGCTCAGAGCTGCATGCCAGCCCGGCGGATTCCGGCTAGGCTGGAGATGCAACGGAGCCAGCCCGCCACTTCACAAGTTGGATCCTGGCCTGCCAGCCGCGCGGGTGTCATGTGATCGACGGCCTTCGTGTTGAGCCATTTCTTGGTCTGATTGCGGAGCCGCCTTTGGGCTCTGCGCGAAAGTAGGTCCCATCGGCAGTGTGACGGTAGGCTTGCTTGAGCCACGACGTCCGCTACTGAGTCAGAATCTGAATACTCGACTCTGACGAGCTTGGCGTCCTCAATCGCGGCTGGACTGAGGTAATTCTCAAGGCTGCGCTTGCTGGTGATGGCGGCACGGCAGCCGACCCGGCCATTAACAGCTCTGGCTGCCTGGATGCGCAGCTTTGTTTCAGGCGGCAGCTCTCGGTCATAGAGATGGAACTCGGGCCAAGCCAGCGGTCCCATTCGGTGCGACCAATAGTGCAAGCAGCCACCACCGAAGGGAACGAAGATCATTCGGCCCGCTTCTTCAAGGATGTTTAGGTCCGGAATTGTGGGATCAGCGAAATGCAGAATCCGGCTGATGCGCCGCAGGAACTCGATATCGTTGGGTCCTTCGACTACGACCAGCACTCCTGTATTTGACTGCCGAGGCTGATTCGAGCCGAGATCGCCACTCTCACAGCCGGAAAGGTGTTGCGACTTCGTTTCGTACGTTAGTTGTTCCAGCATTTTTTTGCTTTCAGAAAACAAGGTGTTTACGCGGTATCCGCATTCGATGACCGCTGGATTGAGTTTGGAAATAGGGGTCGAGACAATACGGCGGCCCGGGCAGGACGCCCCGGACCGCCGTTGCACAACGGCTGAATACTGCGAGCTATTCGAACAAATTCACGCGATTCGCATCGAGTTCGTCCCAGTCGACGACCAGCGGCTCGCGCTCCGTCGGGGCTGGCGTCAAAAGTACAAATCCTCGTCGGCTAATCGTGTTTACGGATTCGCCAGTAGCGACTGCCACGGCGCGATCGAGATCGGCTTGGGTCATTGATCGATCCTTTGGAAGGAGTGACATTGGCACAGCGCATGCGCGCAGTGTGCCCTCGTAGATTCAAACGAAAGAAGAGACGGCAGCGGATGGACTGCCGGGCTAGACGGCCGGCGACAGCCAATGAGCGTTCAGCCAATCCTGTTCGGCGTTGAGCGCCTGACTGCGCTTCGAGAAAGGTCCCAAGATGGGACCGCCGACGGGCGATAGGTCGGCCAGCCATTGCCCGCAACTATCGGGTTCAACATGACTGGCTCGAGTGATCGACAAGGGACCTAGCGCCGTAAGGTCCAGATCCTCGACGTACACGCAGCGCACCGAACCATCAGCATTGATGACCAGTTCTATCGTGCCGCTCATCACTTGGCCCTGCGCAGGATATTGCGGCGCGGTCGGTCAACCAACATTCCATCCAGCACCGATTGCACGCCGACCAATTGTGTGGCTACGTGCTGCCTCAGCTTGGAGCTGTCCCGCAACTCTTGCGGCTCGACACCACGCACAATGCGCTGCGCCTGGGCCACCAGGTTGTCCAGCTGCTCGCTGGAGCGCACGTTGAGCTGGCCGAATCGCTCGAAGAACTCGCTCAGATTCGTAATTGCCGAATCTCGGAAAATCTTCGGCTTGCCGTCCTCTTGTCCCGAAATCCGCTCGGCGAGGTGCGAAACAAGTTTGGCTAGCTCGCCGGTAAAGGCTTCTTCGGCTAGCCGGATCGCCTCCTCGAAGCGGGCGGCCATGCGAGCTTTCTCCTGCTCATAAAGAGCCGGGCTAAGTTGCCGCAGGTAATTGGGCGGTTCGACCGACGGGAAATCGTATTCCAGTTTAAACAGGCCGCGCAGCGAAGACGGGTAATCAGCAGAGTTGTAGAGGCGGCCAAGCCGTTCTCGGGCGATCGCCTTCAGTTCGGCGAAATGCTCGTCGAGGTGACCGACCGATTCGTCAAGTTCCGCCCGCAGGCTGGTCATCTGCACGTCGAAGCTGGCAATGTCATCCTGGCGGATCAGCCGTATTCCCGGATCGGGATAGGGCAAGCTCATGCCCCGCCATAACGAAACCGCTTGGCTGCGTACCGCAGTCACCGCTCGGAAGGCAGGATGGCCAGTATCGAACAGCTTCTTGCCAGCCGAAAGGTAATTGCATTCGGCGCCAAAGGCGTCAGCCGCCTGCAATTTCTGTTCTGCCGACAGGCTCTTGCGGACGCCGAACCAAGTAAAACTCAGCCGCACCGCGGCCATGGTCGCGCGCAGCCGCCCAGCAACAGACTCTAACCGCACGGTGGCGGGTTCATTCAATAGAGTGCTCATGCAATGGATCTCCGAAGTGAAAGGTGAAGTGAAAACAGAAAGAACGGTCAAGCTAGTTGGCCGAGGGATCGCGATTCACCCGCCGCCGAGCTTTCGAGCTGATCTGACTGCGGTAAATGCCAGGCTGGTCGGCGCTCAAGCATCGGCCGCTGGCCCAGCTACGCAGCCGGTCCACTGATTCGGCCGCGGTGACCGCTACAGGAACGACGTTCTGGGCTGCCTGGACCAAAGGCAGGTCCAAGAGTGCCGCCAGGCGGCAGCAGGCTCGAATCTCAGCACCGGTCCAGCTTTCGTCTTGAGGAAGCCGCTGGGTCGGATCGAGTTCGAACTGGGCGCGGTAAAGCTGCCAGATCGCATCCTTCTCCGCCCGGTCGGGAAGGTTCAGGAAGAAGATCCCGTCGAACCGCTCGGCACGGCTGAACTCTGGGGGCAGCTTGGAGATGTCGTTGCAGGTGGCCACCAGATAGACGTCAGACGTATGGTCGTTCATCCAGGTGAGCAACGAACCGAACAGCCGGGCTGAAACGCCCGAATCGGATTGACCCGAGCTGGCCGCGCCACTGAGGGCCTTTTCGCATTCGTCTACAAACAGGATTGCCGGCGCCATCGCATCGGCAATCCGCAGGGCCTGACGGATGTTCTGCTCGCTCTGACCGACCAACGAGCCCATCAGCGCGCCAACATCCAAGAGCAAGGTAGGGCGGCCAGTCTCCTGGCCCAGTGTCTTGGCGAAAGCGCTTTTACCGGTGCCGGGCACGCCCAGGAGCAATACGCCGCGGGGCCGCTTGTGTGCCTTGTCGCCTCCAGTTCGAAGGAGTGACCGCTTGCAGAACGCCTTGAGCGATGCCAGACCTCCCAGGCTACTGAAATCATCTTGGCCACGATGGAGCGACAACAGGCCGCTCTTTTTGAGCATGCCGGTCTTGAGCTCCCAAACGGCATCAGCCGCAATCCGGCCATGGCGCACTAGCGACAGGCTGAAGGCGGCTTCCGCTTCATACCGCGTCAGCCCGGACGCTGCATCGAGGACAGTTTCCAGGGTTGGGCCAGCGGGTAGCTCGCCGGCTTCAGTGGCGATGCTGCGGGCAATCTCGGCAAGCTGATCGCGATCCGGCAGTTCGTGTTCGATCACGACCAGGAGCTTTTCGAGTTCCGTGGGAATCTGGACGACCGGTGCCAGAATGATGACAAACGTACGGTTCTGCTTGCCGGCCGTGATCTGGCGGATTAGCGCCTGCACGACCTCGGCGCTACCGAGAAACCGATGGAAGTTGGTCAGTACCAAGAGTGCTGAGCCGTCGGCCGAAGCCAACGCACCCAGTGAGCGAATTGCCGCCAGTGGGTCGGGTGCCGAAACACTCGCTGCCTCGCCGGCCAGCCCTGGCCGCTCAAGCCCCCGGTCGATGTCCCAGGTGGCCAGCGCCCAGTGCTCCCGATGGCACAGCCGGGCGATCTCGGCTAGCGCGTCCTGGTGCTCATGGGACTCGATCCAAATACCGCTAAAACAGGCCGAGACGTACTCGGCTAAACGATCTATCAGCATGGGTAACGCTCCTAACGAGAATTGATGTGGGAGAACTTGGGATGCAAGCACAACAGGCCTGAAGCGCAACGCGCTCCAGGCCTGTTTGTGCGGAAGTCCCGACAAGAGTTGTCAGGGCTGCTGGTGTTGAGATTGCTCGATAGTGAGCCTCTCGTGGAACTCCGCAGTCAGCTGTTCACTGGCGCGGACGCCCAGTGCCTGCTCGAGGAAGCGGCTGGCATCGCGACACGACTGGCCGCCAAAGCCTTTGGTTTCGAGCTTGGTCTGTCCATCGGGGGAGATAACGATCTCGATCTGGGTCATCCGGCACCTCCCACGAGTTGGACGGTCAGCTTGATGGAACCGTCAGCCAGGGACTGTTCTGTGACGGTGTGCCCTTGCTTGCGGGCTTCGAGCTTGGACTTTTCAGCCGCATAGGCCTGGAGAAACCGATCGAGCTGGGCTTGCTGGCCCCAGGCTCCGCCAAAGTTATCGAACTCAATGCGGCCCTGGTCGAGCTTGCAGATGATCGGATAGCGCCAGTCGGGTAGCTCTACGGCTAGGCCAGTTGCGCTGGCGGCGAATAGCTCGACCGTCTGCTGGACCGGCGTGGTGAGTCCCAATCGTCGGCAGGCTTCTGCGACGGCCACTGGGTCACGAACTTGGGTCTGGATTTGTACGATGTGTGACAAGGCAATTCTCCATTGTGAAAAGGTTATTCTGTGGTTTGGTGTGGAATCGCCGGCACCCGGGGAGTACTTGGCAAGGCGAGCGGATTGGCACCGGCGAGCAACTTCGGCTCGGTGAGTTCTTGGATGAGCAGCCCTTCAAGCTCTCCGCCGGTGGTATCGCGGACAACCGCCTTGACGATGAACAGGCACAGCAGGAGCGGCAGCAAGCAAGCCAACAAGGCTGCTGTGTAGACCAGGGCCTCTGCCACGATCGGGTCTCGACGCTGTTCGACCGCCAACTGCTGTCGCTGCTCTTGTAGGGATTCATGCTGGCGGTCGAGGCTTGCGCGCTCCTTGTGCAGTTCGCCTTCGAGGTTAGCTTGCGCCTTAATCATCTCTTGGCGCGATTGAGAGTCCGCCTCGACCAGCTGGCGCGTGGCCTTGGCGACTTCCTTACTCTGTACGGCCATTTGCTTGTTCTGCTCGGCTTGCCTAGCCATGCTGCGTTCGGATAGCTCCACCAAGCGGTTGTCGGTATCTCCGCACCCGAATACTGTCGACAGCAGAATCACAACAGAGCTAGTCCAACGTGTGATCGTTCGCATCTTGGTTCCTCCAATGGGCCAGTAGTTTGGCGAGCAGTTGCTGGAGGCCACGCCGCAATCGGATCTCGCGCACTAGCGCTAGAACCAAGAGCGTGATGGCCAACGACATACTGCCCGCGATCAGAATGGTGATGTTCAATAGGCGGTCTCCTTCGTCGGTTAGAAATTACTTGTGTCTTCAGGATGACGCACGTGCTCAGCGCAGTCGGTGACTTTCAGCGAGATGCTCTTCAGTGGCGGCACAAAATACGGTCGCCAAAAGCTAGGCTCGTTCCCTATCAATATGCCCTGTTTTTGCCGAGAATTAAGCAAGGAGCGCGCTGGCAGAGGCTCGCCTCCTGCCCGTATATTTGGTCCTCCCAGGCTCAGCCATGAACAGCAATGTCGTTGTTGTTGCCGCGGCCTTCGACGGTAATAATGAGGAACGGATTCACAGCCCCGGAGACCGTGATGGATGAACGTGGCCGGCACGACCACGAGACAATTTGAGACGCGCGTCAAGTTACTGCTTCTAGAGAAACGACCAACCTGAGCCTTCGGGCTCTTGAAGCATGAAAGCAGCACTTGGACCGCGCTCCCGAACCCTCTGTGCCAACATGACTGATCCCTTCCTGGCCCTCTACTATCGCTGATGAAGTGGACGCGGCATCGCCTGGTCGCTCAAATGGCCGCCGGCAATGGTTGGATCGACGCCGAACATCTGCTGCTCAGCTCGCTCGGCTGCGACGCCAGTCTGTCCTACACCAGCCAGACGACGTTCGAGCAGATCATCGAAAACCAGATCAAAGCGGCCGATCCGACACAAACCCCCGTCGAGCTGTCGACCTGGAAGCACCGCATCGTCGTCGGGCGGGATTTTCTCTTCATCGAAGCGACGCCAGGTTTTTTGTTCCCCTTCGTCTTCCCTTGTTTCTTCGTCCGGCTCACGCAGCGGCGTTTCGCCAGCTACGCGGACACGAAAACCAACCGCAGGTCGAACGAGACGGGCTTCAGTGCGCCGGGCGCCTAGCCCGCATCGAGCAGGCCGAGCGATTCTTTGCCAACACCAAGGCGGACATCCGCTATGGCGGGAACCGAGCCTATTACGCCTTCGAGGCCGACTATGTCCGGATGCCTCCCTTCGAGACGTTCCGCGAGGCCGAATCGCACGCGGCGACGCTGGCCCACGAGCTGACCCATAATGCCGCGTGCCGGATTATGCCGCGTCGGATGTGGAGCTCCTGGATTTCAGGGGGCAGGCGGAAAGTATCGCGGTAGCTGGCAATCGTGTTCGGGCTGGCCTCCATCTGGTTGCAGAGCCGGTCAGTGAAGAACTGCTGGATGAGGGCCGGAAGTGTTGTCGTCGTCATGACCGCACCTCCTCTTCCATGCGGCGGGAAGCAAGAGCGAGCAGTCCCGGAACCGCCTCGATGTACCAGTACGTGTGCGCCGGATTTCCATGCCCCAGATAGGTCGTCAGTTTGATCATTTCCCTCGCCGGGTCTTTGCCCGTGCGATACCAGTTCACCAGCGTTCGCACGGCGAAGGTATGGCGCAGATCATGAATGCGGGGACCACGACCATGCCGGTGGAACTTTTCCACGGGCCTCAGGGCCTGCCGCAAATCAAGGAGGTCTAAGCTAGCAGTCTAAAAGTCTAGCCCGATCCCAGCTCGCCATGCCGTCGTCGCAGGATCTCCCGAATGTCGAAGGCTGATGTCGGCGGCGTAGGCGGAGTCTTGGTCGTGAGCGTGATCTGCGAAACAGTCACGGGTGGGCGCAGTTTTTTGGCATGATTGAAATAGGTCGCCCGGCTGCCATGACCGGCCGCGATGAATGCCTGCGCTCGTTCCTCTTCCTTTGCAAAGCTGGGATCCGCCCTTAGTTGGGCAACTGCCAGCGCAGCCCCTGTAAGGCCGCGTGCTAGTACTTTCGCGCGCCAATCGAACCCCGCAAGCTTCGACTCATGCGCCAGTCGGTAGACGCGCAAGGAGTGCGATCTCATCAGGTACAGGTTGCGCCCCACAAAGTCGAAAATCTCCTGATCCCAAAACCATCGGGAGGCGTGCAAATGGATTTCGTGCGGGGAGGGATCGAAATAGATGACATGGCCGCGATCTTCCAAGGCGGCGACGTCCTCGTTTGCAGTGGTCCAACGATTGGCAATTATCGCGAGGGGGCTGTTGGTCGTGAACTGACGAGGAGTGCCTCGAGATTTCAGCGCCGCGGCGTTGGATTCCCAGCTCAGAGATTTCACTGTTTCCGTCTGGCACAGCGACTTCAGCAAGCGAATGCCTTGCCGGTCGCGATAAAGCCCGTCGACGTCGTCCAGTACGATCGCTTGTCCACGGTGCTCGTAGGCCGCCTGATAAATTCCCAGCGGGCTTGCATTTCCGTCGATCCAGCAGACATCCGGACTCAAAGCATGACGTATCGCGCGGCTTTTTCCCACTCCTGGAGGTCCCAAGACCAGCAGGAAATTCAAGAAACCTGCCCCGAAGGCGGCAGCATGCAGCTCCAGGTCCGCGTACGTAGGTACGTTAACTGCGTGATCCGGTAGACTTTTAGACTTTGCCATTTCCAGCTCCCTCGTTTTGCAGTGTCTTGCAAGCGCTCATTTCGCGCGACGTACACCAGCGAAAAAGACCGTTCAGCATCACCGCCTCGTTATGCATTGACTTCGCGCTGTGTGTTGGCTTGCGAATCGCGCGGAATCTATCGATCAGCGCGGCCCGCACCTGGTCAAGTTTTGTTACGGCGTGTTCTTGGGCGAACTGCGCGAAGGTCTTCAGAAAAGATGAGTACTTGGTCACGGTCCTGCGCCGAAGTCCCTCTGTGCGGTGAAAGTCAAGATAGGATTCAATCG
>PLYM01000155.1 GCA_003153375.1 Planctomycetaceae bacterium | reverse complement strand
CTATTCGGGCGCCGTTCACAGTCGCATATCCAACCCTTGTCGCCGATGTGGTGGAACCCGCCGGCATGGACTCCGCAGTCCGCACACTGCTCCCTCGCGCGCATATAAACCATCCGGTCCAGCTTCTCGCCGTCGGGAAAGGTGATCATCGTTTGGCTGCAGCTCAAAGCCGTGGGCATTTCTCGGCCGCAGCTTTTACAAGTCTGTTTCGACATTGCCGTCCCTTTCGTGCTGTTGGTTAAAACACCCCCGCCCGCCACGCGACGAGCAGGGGATCGCTGCGCTGCCTATCCAAGCCTATTCATGGGAAGCACCGCCTTCCTCACGAGCGGCAGCCGCGGCGGCCAGACCGGCGAGGGCGCAGGCCGGCATTCCTTTCAGACCTTTGACGACGATGGCCCATTTGCTCTCGAAAGTTCCCTTGCACGGCAGATGGGCGCGGTTGAATTCCCGCGCCACGCTCAGCGCTCGAGTGAGCGTCATCCGGCGCCCGTAGAATTCGCCCCCGAGGATTTCCCTGGGGACCGTGTAAATGCCGACTGGTTTCCAGCCCGGGGGGACATTTGCGATAAAGACCGCATTGGACTTGGCCATAGTGGGCCGTCCTTTCTAGCGCCGCAGAGCGCGGGCGCAAACAATGAGTCCGCGCGGCGAACGTCCTAGGCTTACTCGGACGATCCAGAGGCCGCCCGTGGCATCGTTACCTACGCCAAAGGCCGGTGCGCCCGCCGCGCGGGCTCTCGATTTCTGGTTTTGTTTCAGTGATTGTCACGTCAGAATCCCTGGTTTTGCTTTCCCAGCGGCTTGAAAGACAGCCGGCGGGCACGTCGAGCTTTAGTGCCCATATCCTACACCGCGGCCCCGTTGGGTTTCAAGTGCGCTGCCTCACCGTTCGTTATGGCTCGTAACTGAGGCCGGGCCGCCCCGCGGACTTCCTTCGCGAGATTCTGCACGTGTTCGCTCCAGCTCTTCACGAATTTTCTTCAACTCCTCGATCGCCCCTTGCTCAGTCAACAAACCCGTTTGCGGATTAAGCTTCTCGTAGCCGGCCTCGGTATTCTCCGCCCCGACGTATTTGTGCATGAGATCGGGGTCAATCGCACGCAGCGCGCCTGCAAACACGTCTGCGTCCCCTTCTCGCGGCCCGCTCGAATGCTGAATGCCGTGCAATCCGCGACCGAACGTTGTGAGCCCCGAATAGGCGCTCTTGGTCACCAGCGAGTTGAACCAGTTAGAGCCGTTGAGAGATGTATCGAGGATTTTCTGCGCGCGAACCTCCGATGTGCCGGTCTCCCCCCGCGCCTCTTTGGATTCCTCTAATTGGACGTCCAGGCCTCGCTCGGCCTGCAGCCCGCGGCCTTCCCTCGTGCCAGCAATTTGCTCGCGGTCGCGCGAGATTGCTCCGCGCGAACCGCGCAGGTCTTCTGTGATGCGACCTGCGCTTTCCCAGTCGAATCGCTGAAGGCCTTCAAGGCCGACGGCAGCCGCAGCGTTCGGATTGCCGCGAATGACTTCCCATCGCTCGGCAGGCGTTTTCGCCTTCGATAGCGCAGTCAGGCCCTTGCCGTGCGCAGAATGGCCAGCGATGCCTCTCGGCTTTTCGTAATTCTTCTCGACGGCCTCTTTAATCTTGCCAGCCATTTCGGGCGACTGGTCGGCGCCTTGAATCGCAAAACCCAAAGACTCTTCCGGGGAACCGAAAATTCCAAGGTCGGTGAGGGCCCGCAAGTTGGGGAACTGGCGCCGGGATTTGAAACTTTCATAATTGCGGCCCAGTTTTGTTCGCGCAGTCCAGGCCATGTCAGCCAGGTCGGCGGCCTTGCCAGGCATCAACTCGCTGAGCATTCCGGTGAACTTGCCGAAATCCTCGCCCTCGACGCCGACGCCAAGCGATTTAACTTGGCCGGCCGCTTTAACCATCGAGAGCAGCCGCTTGGGATTGGTCTCCAGCGGTGCGCCTTCATGTACGCCAGCGTAAACCTCGCCAGCCTCCTTGCGCGTCATTCCGGGTATGTTCTTCAGCCCGGCGAGGATTTCCGGAGCATTCTTGGCCTGCCCTGAGATCGCGATTCCCTTGAGCACCTCTTGGTTGACGATGCGCAATTCCGAGGCTAGCGCACGGGTCTCTGCGTGCCATTCGTGATAGCCCTCAGTGATGGCCTCCACGGCTTTCCCGGCCGATACGAGCCCCATTGCCATTCCCGTGAGCTCGCCGATCTGCTCCTTGGCGTAGTGCATCGCGGCGTCGTGATGCTCCTTTGACTGCTTGGCAGTCTGGCCCATCTGCCCTTGCATCTGCTGCTGCATGTTCAGCAGCTTCTGATACTGGGCCTGCAATTGGCCAGCGTTGCCACTGAAAGTTACGCCGACATTCGCGTTAGACATTTTTTTACCTCAGTCGGTTTGCGTGCAGCCTTGGCCTCGAGCCGCCAGCGTTGCCGCTCGAGCTGCTGTTGCGTCTCGTGGGCCGGCCGGAAGTGCTTGGTCGATTTCACTCGATAGAATCGTCTTCCCATCTGCTCACCTATCGGCCGCCGGGCGCACATGCGGCCCCGTAGCAAAGGTCCGCACGGCGCCACGCGACGGCACTACCCAATTATTCGTCGATTCCTAAAAGTCGATGGTCGCACGGAAGGCCTCTGTATTTCGCTGCATCGACTCGGTCACTGAGGCCACGGCGGCTTCCACTGCGGCCTTAGCTCGCACCAGTCGACCGTGCCAGAGATTTCTATCCTCGCCCAACTCTGAACCTTCATACGTCGCCTGGACTTCGGCGAGCCCTTTCTTGGCCGCATTAGCGACGTGCTCGTTGGCGAGCCATTGGGAGTGGGCTTTCGCGAACTCGCCCAGCAAATCCCGATTCGGACAAGTCCTCGACAGCTGCGCCTCGATGTTCGAACATGCCGCGGTTTCCTGCCGAATCTCGACCAGCTCCATTTGCAGCGATTCCGTCGCACGCTGGTGCCGCTCAACAGCCAAGTCGAGCTCGCGATTGTATTTTGATATTTCCTCTTCGATCCGGAGACGACGGCCCTGGCGAAGTTCTTGCTCGGCCTGTCGCTGTCGCAACGTCTCGCGGTGCTTCAGTTGGCCCACCAGGTCCTCAAGCTCACCTGCCGATTTTCCGCAGGCGAGGAGCATGTCGGCGACGATTCCAGGTGAAACCTTTTCGCCAATAGCCAGCCGCTTGCCGATTTCGTAAAAGCTGGCGCCGCGGGCCTCGTTCAGTTGGCCGGCCAGTTCAATCGTGTTGGAAACCATCATGTTAATTTCTCCTAACAAAGTGCCATGTTGACTGATAGTAAAGCGTTCTCGCTCAGTGCGTCCTGGCGGGCACGCCAGCGACGAATATCACTGTGCCAACGTTTGACAAAGCTCAAGGGCGGCGGCACTTTTGCGATTTCAAAAATCGGCACATCGCGCAGCCGTTTCATCTCCCCGAGCAAGATTTTCCAATAGTCGTAGCTCGGCGAAAGCCCGTAATGCATGGAATCGAAAACGACGTCCAGGGCGGTGTGCCGGCCAATCTGCAGGGCGCGAAAGCGAAGGTGCAAGACGCAGCGAAGCCATCCTTCGCAGTGCCCTGCCCACGGCACCGGAGCGGCTGGCAGCGGATATTCCCTCGAGTTGACGGACCGAGCCAATCGCTCCGTCCTCTTCGTCGGCTCGCTCAAATCTAAACCAAGATCAGCAATGTGCGCCAGCTCATGGATCAAAATCCCCGCCGCGGTTTGGTGAAAGAAACCGGTGCTGGGTTGCAGGTTCTTGGTCGATTCTTCGCGGGCCCACTTCCAGCAAAGCAAATCGTCGATCACGACACACGGGCGGCGGCCCTGCCATCTGCCGCCTTTTTTAAACCAGCCGCGCAACGCCAGATCGAGCGTAGGGCTCGTCCAGCCAACTGCGTTCGCCACGAGGTGCTCCGCGGGCGGCCGTTCGCTCGTGAGCACGATGTAGGGCTCGAGGCCCGGCAGCAGCGATGCTGCTAGGTCTTCGAGGCCAGCGCGAATGTTGCTCGAGTGGATCATGGCTTCACTTTTAGCATGTAGGGTCCGGCGTCCTGCCAGCGGCTGGCAAGCCATCTAGTTCGGGGTCAATCACGATCAAAAAAGGCTGGGCACACGCTCGGCAAACGCAACGCCTTGTGATGCTGCCATCGCTCTCGCTAAAACTCCTGACGATGATGTGCGAAACATGGCCGCACGTGGGGCAGATCGCCTTTGGCGGCGGCGGGAGGAAAATCATGGGGACCGCGGTCCAATCAGTCACCTTCGCCGGCCTCTTCGATGGAGCTTGCGAGAACCGATTTGACGTAGTAATCGCTCTTCCAAGGCCCGACCGACAACGCCCACCGCATGATTTGAATCAGGTTGTATTTGCCGCGTTTGCCTGGCATCCCCTTGCTCGCCCAGTTGCGGATCGTGTCGAGCGATAGCTCAAAAAACGCTGCCACTTCGGCTTGCGTGCTGACGGTGAACTGCTTGCGCAGCTTCTCCATTTGGGGGTCGCTCATGGTTGGACCTCGGGGTAGTGGTAGTAATCACCAGTTCAAACTCAATCTGCGCAAGAACTCCGGCAACGTCCGGCGATAGCCCTCGCGCCGTCCCGGCCTGGGAAGGACCCAAGATAATCTAGGGGTTCTACATATGGCGGGGGCAGTCCCGTTTTTGGCTCGCACGCGATGGCACACGGATCCAGAGCATTGCACGCTCAATGCGCGTGTGTGTGCGCGCATCACATGGGCTAATCTGTGGACCGCGTTCCAGAGCGTGCCAAACTCAGAAGTCACTCCGCACCCCTTCCCTTGTCAGTTACCGTTGCCGGCACTGCTTGGTCGCCTCTCGTGTGATTCGTGGTGGTCGCTACGGTTAGGGCTCGTGGGCGTGGTCGGTCGCCCCACTTATACTGCGGCTGCTTGGTTCTGACGTATGGACCAGGACGTAGGGGTTTTCAGCTGCATCCACTAGCAGCCCGTTGCCTGGAATCTTGACCGCATTTCGTGTTGAGTGTTCCTCTCGCGTGCTGGGTTCTGAGCACGGCCGTTCACAGTGATCATTTTGGGTCGGGATATGTCGCTGAGTCGTAACCCGCTCGCCCACATTGGGGCCGAGACCACAAATCGCCCTCAATCGTCGCCTTGGTAATCCATGCTCTCATCGGCTTTTGTAAAAATCTGCGATATTCGCCGACCGGATTAATCTTGGTTTTTCTCCACCCATTGTTCCGCCATGTCGGCCAGCACTTGATCCCAGCGCCGGCCCGAATTCTCGGAGAGCCCCCTGCGAATCTTGGCGGCCAGATTCTTGGGCACTTTCGCCTCGCTGGCTGCCTGCTGCGCCTCGTCTGCCAGCGCCCGTATCTGGGCATTAACCAGGGCGCCCTGAAGACTGCGGCGGTAGGCCTGTTCGAGCACGGCGTCATCCGGAACTACCTTTTTGATTCCGTGCTTTTTCAGCTTGCCCTCGATCCACTTAATGAAGTCGCCGCTGGTGAACGCGTTCAACTCTACGCGTCGGTTAGACTTCAAGAATTCACGCTCTTCCTTTGTCGCTGAAGACTGTACGCTGCCCTTGAACCTTACTCGCTCCGCCTCAAGATTCCATTTCTTGACGTCCTCTAATCGGAGCCCCAGGTCGATGACGTTGATTTTGTTTTGGAACTCATACCGCACGCGGTTCGATTCTTCGGCCTGCCAGGATACCTCGGTCAGATTTTCAGCGATCGACAGGCCCCACTTGTCGAAGTCGTGGAGCACGAGTAACTGTATCCCGCCATTTTCTGCACAGAGATTATCGACGAGACGACGCGCGGCAACTGTTGATTGACCCTTTGTCGACATGATGGCCAGGTCGTATCGCTCGGCCAACTTCACGGCCTTGAACAGCGGGTGGAATCCTTCTTTCTCAATGAAGAGCACGGCGCTAATGCGGTTCGTCGGGCCGCACGTTGGATATGTCAAGGCAACCGATTCAATCGCAATGTCGGTCGACTCGTGCGCGCCAATTTCGTCCAGGTATTCCGCAACCGCTATTGTGCCGATCGGCAACGTCTTTGCCGTGTGAGGTTCAATGAAGTTGCCGCGCGGGTCGTAGGCGACGAGCCATCCGGCAGTTTCGGCGTGCTCATTCATGCAGCGCGGCAGTAGATTTTGCGTGAAGTATTTTGAATCGACTTCGCGCCCGGTTGCCGCTCGGATTTCTTCGCGCGCCGCGTAGTAAATCTGTCGCGCGTGTGCTGGCAGTGTTCCGCCTGAACTCGCCTTCCAGTAAGCTTTCTTTATCGCTGGCCATGCTACGTCGCTTTGGCAAACCCGATCGCTGTACAGATATTCTCGGCGGTTGAGCGCGGCACGCGAATTGCGCTCTTCGCGTTTGATTTGTTTGGCCCATTTCTTTGTGACCGTTTTTGTGACGGCCGTAATGTCACTAGCTTTCATCGTCGGCGCCCTCCTCCTCAGAATTCAAAACGAGGGCCGTCTTACCGCGGTCGGTGTATTCGATGCGCGGGTGCGCCGCGTGGATCGCAAAAACAATCGGCTTGTCAGCGGTGGCGCGCTGCTCGCTCAAGATCGTGTCGAGCCCTTCGCCCGAACTACCGAAAGACCGGAACGGATTGGCGATTCGTGGCGACCAATTAGCGCCAGCCAGCAGCACGCGCCGGCGCCCTTCCCCTTGCTCGCCGTACCAGGCGAAAGCGCTTTCAACCACGTAAGGCAGTCCGTTGTCGATATTGGCTCGCTTCGCGTATTGCAGTTTGTCGGCCTCGCAGCCCAGTTGCTCGAAGCGCGTGCAAAAGTGATCTTTGCCGATGGTGCCAAGCCGAGGCGGCTTGATTGGCCGGCTGTGCTTCTGCATCGACGCCAGCAATCGCGCCATCACGTCGCGCTTGAATCCTGATTGGTCCGCCAGTTCCGAAAGCTTCGTGCGGTCGAGCCCGGTTTCGTCCGTCACAAGCTTGCGCTTCGCGGAGCCAGTGAGCCCGTCGAATTCTGCCAGGAAGGCGGCCACGGTGCGATCCTCGTCGCGCTGGCGGTCCAGCGCGATATAGCATCCGGCCAGCCGCTCAAGGTGCCTCAGCTCGTACCAGTGGGGGCTTGTCGGCTTGTTGGGTTTCCATTTCTCCCAAGTCAGATTCGTCGCCGCGAACTTGAGCCGTTCACCGAACCACCGAACCGATAGCGACAGGTGCGGATTGAAAGTCGCGTATCCCGTGAACAGCACCATTGCCAGGTCGCGGATGCTCGGGCGCAACATGCTGCCCTTCGTTTCAGGAAAACAGTCTGCACCGAACGGCCAGATAGCTTTGCCGTCCGCGTCTTTCGACGGCGCCCATTCCATGCGAACGGTCGTTCCGCCCTCGTCCGTCACGTGCCTGGTGCGATGGTCGACAAGTGGCTGCTGAGTGATCGCATCGACCTTGCAGACGATCGCGTGCTCGATGCCCTTGGCAACGATGACGAGGCGCCCGTGCTCCGGGTCGATGACGTACGGCATGGCCACGAGGCACTTGCCGGCATTGCCCTGCGCGCCACGATCCAGCGCAACGTACATCTCCCGGGATGACGTCCGCACGTTGAAGTCGAGAATCCCCTCGATCGTAGATTCTGGAAGTCCAGGACCGTTGTCGGCGATCGTGATCCCGGCCGCGTCAGCCAACACCGTGATCGTCGGCGGCACGTCCGCCTCTTCGCAGGCGTCAATCGCGTTGTCGACCAGCTCGTTGATGATGACCAGTGGCCACATGTCGACGGCGTAGCCGGTCTGCGTCACCAGCTCCCGCGCGCTGAAGAAGTCCATGGCGCGGCTGGTGCGGAAAGTCGTGCGATTTAGTACGGGCTGCTGCTTGCCGTTGGTTGAATAACCATGATTTTTGAGCTTTGCCGCGGACCCCGGTTTTTTACAAATTGGCAACGCGGGCGGCGTTTTCGAGGGGGCGGATTGTGGAGATCTCGGCTTGCCAATGCGCTTCTTGCTTGGCTTGCGCTTTGCCGCAGAGCGTCGTTTGGGTACGATTGCCATGGCGTTTTCTCTTCGCCACGGTCAGCACTTCGAGAGCGTACACCAGCACCATAT
>PLYM01000102.1 GCA_003153375.1 Planctomycetaceae bacterium | reverse complement strand
CGCCCCCAACGGCGGCGGTTCGGCCTCGCCGGCCGCCTCGCCCGCCGCGGCGCCTGCCAGTGTCGTGTCGCCCACGCCATCCCCCTCAGCCGCCGGCGCGATCTCGAGTGGCCTGATTATCTTGAACAGCCTTTCGAGCAATACCTCCTCGCTCCGCAATACCCTCGAGCACGTCCTCACCAGTCCCCCGGTGTCCAAGGCCATCCAAACCGCCTTGCACAACCCACAAATCTTGCAAGCCGTCGAACAAATCGCCAGCCAGTTCAACGTGCACGACGACGCGCTGGAGGGGCTGCTGAAGGATTTGGGCATCGAATAAACCTCAGGCTGTCCGATTGACGGTGCGTGATTTAGTTGGCGTCGTGACATGGCCATCGGCTCTTGCTCGAGCCCATCGCATTTAGGGGTGATCTGCGGCCGCCTGTAGCCAGGTTTCCGTTTTCAAGACGGAATCTCAGCGACACGTGCCGGCTCAGTTCTTCTGTAACATGCCAGACTTTGCCTGGGGGGCACGATGTGTCCGAGGGAGTGTCATTCGCGCCTCATTTTACGGCAGTCTCGGACTTTGATTCATGAGATGAGTTCTTGGGGACGCCGCGCATTGAGTTAGATGGTAGGCGGCGTCGCAGGGCACTTCTTCGCGAAACGAACGTTTTTTGGAGATGTGGGGTCTTGTCCGCGTAGTTGACCGTGTCATTCAGGCAACAGCGTGAACCGGCGGAATGTTCGCTCAAGTGGCCTTGCGAATCGGGATGAGACCAGCCCGAGTATGAAGGTCGAAACTGCGAGAACGCCGTATACGAGCGGATATCCGTGCTGCGTGAGATCAACGTGCCCGGCGCGTTCGTCTCTCAATAGATTGTTATAGACGGTGAACGGATCGAGATGATCGGTCAAAGGAAAGGTCGTGATCGCGATGTTGAGCACAGCGAATCCAAGAATCGCCATGAAGGCACCGATAACGGGTTTGCGAAGCCAGCAGGTTCCGAGTACGGCCAATGCGTACAGGAGAGCGTGAATGACGGGAAAACAACCGACATAAGCCCAGCTCATTCCCGTTGTCGGCGAATCTCGGGGAGCATTCCAACTCGCAAGAATCGTGACTCCGTCGAGCACAATCAGAACTGCCGCCAACCCGACGATAAACTTGCACCAAAACCACATGTCCGACGAGATCGGACGCGACCTCCAAAAAGCCCCGAGTCTCGGATCGAGCTCTGCCGAATAGAGACCTGATCCGACGACGGTTGCCCACAGCATGCCAACAAATGAAATGGTATGAGGCATGGCCGCGAGCACAGACGCACCTGTCGAGTAATTGCCGCGGGGCTCTGTCAACACCGATACGATCGCGATCAGCAACGCAAAGAGCAGCCCACACGTCACAAGCGGCCCCGACTGACGGAGCTCAAGCCAGATCAAGGCGGTCCATCGGCCTCGCAAGCGAATCGGGATGTGTGACCAGAGCGACGGCGTTGAGAAGCGGAATCGGCCCGGTTTCGCTGGCAACGCGATATCTTTTAGCCGGCCATATCGAATTACGAATAGGTAACCGATGATCAATAACACAGGAATTGACAAACCCAACGCGATCCAGCGGTACTGAGCTAATTCGTGGTCGGTGTAACCGCCGTGCTCTTCACCATAGCTCCATTGAATCGCCAACGATTGAGGAAGAACGGCACCGTAGACCAATTGCACGTACGGCCTTCGCTCGCCATACCAAAACAAGCCGCTGGCGATCATCGATCCAAGTCCCATTACCGCACCCAGCAAACCGACTTGCGCCTGACTGCGCAGCCAACAGCCGAACACACTCAAAACTAGCAGAAGTTCGATACCGCCAAAAATGGCAATCGCCGTTACGCTCGCCAGCTGTTCCAATGCAGTCAGCAATGACGCGGTCTCTCGTTGCGGCAGTCGCGGGAGGAATTCAACGCCACGGGGTCCAGCTTGTTCGACAAACCCGCTGGCAAGTGCGAGCGACAACACGGCGGCTGCCACCAGGACAGGAATTGCCAACGTAGCTACGGCTCCCCCGATCCGAACCGCTGCGATTCGTCGCATTGATACGGGCAGCGAGGCCGAAAACGAGAGCGTCCCAGCCGATTGTTCACCCTGCGCAGCGCGCATGGCCAAAAAGACGGCGGCGCAGATCGTATAGAACAGCGATAGTCCACTGAAATGTCCCACGGGGGCATGAAACCCGTAGCCAACTTCGTATCCGATGGAATAAATGGCTGCGAGGACCATCCAGGCCAGGAAGATCGCCAAGTAGCCTCGGTTCTCTTGCCATTGCTTCCACAACAGACTTTTCATGACGTCCCTCACGTAGAGAGGTTAAGGCGACATTGCGGCCGAGTTGGCAGGCTTACCGGGCCAGTCTTGTGTGCGACCAATTACGAACGCTTCAAAGATTTCATCCAAGCTAAGGTCAACCACGTCGTGGTCGATTCCCTTGGCTATTAACTGCCCGACGTAGTTTTCTGAGCGATCGATGATGAAGGCCAGCCGATCCTCGTGCCGGCAGACATCCAACAAACCTTCTGGTGGCGGAGTCCCGGCGATCGAATCGCAAGACAGCAGGATTTGCTTGACTTCGTCACGCAATAGGTCGGTTGTCCCGGTACGGACGATGCGCCCGTGGTCCAGGATGGCTACGGCGTCCGCTACCGCTTCGACCTCGTCCAGCAGATGCGAACTGTAGAGCACCGTGCATCCCGAAGTCTGTAAATGTTCCACGAGATCGCGATTGAATTCTTTGCGTGCGATCGGGTCCAATCCCATCGCAGGATCATCCAAAATGACAATGGGAGGATGATGCGAAAGCGCCACGACCAAGCCGAGCTTGACGGACTGACCTTTTGAAAGTCTGCCGATACGCCCATGCGGAGGGATGCCAAATCTATCAAGATAGTCACGAGCCCAATTCATATCCCAAGTCGGATAGAATGGCGCGAGGAAGCGACACAGTTCGATCGGCGTCATCCAGCCGTACATGGCTTGATCCTCGGCCAAGTAGCCGACATGACTCCGAACCGTCAATGGATCGATGGCCGGATCGATGCCTCCGAGTTGAACGTTGCCAGAATCAGCTGGTATCAAGCCCAACAGGATGCGGATCATTGTTGTCTTCCCCGCTCCGTTGCGACCCAGTAACGCGAACGTCTGTCCTGCCGGAATGTTCAGCGAAACATTTTGCAACACCTGCTGAGATCCGTAGGACTTTTTGAGTTGGTCAACCCGAATGGCCGGCGCGCTCATGACCGCTTCTCCGAACTGTTCTCTTTGGAAATCTGCGTCTTGGCGTCGGACGCAGTCGCTGTCAGCATCCGACGCAGCTCGGGCACGGCGAGCCCTAGTAACAACCCACGCCGCACGATCGCCTGGTACTCGCGTGAGTACTGTTCGCGCTGGTGCTTCAAATCTGCGGCGAGGTTCGTCGTCGTAGAGGGCGGCAAAACGAATGTTCCCTCACCGTGCCGCATCTCAACGAGGCCCTCCGCAGCCAAGCGTTCGTACACGCGAACGATAGTGTTCACATTCACCACCAGTTCCCTGGCCAGCTGTCGAACCGACGGCAGGCAATCACCCGGCTGAATCAGACCTGCCAGGCACTGAGCACGCACTTGCTCAGCAATTTGCCGTGAAATCGGCGTCGAAACCCCTCTCTCGATGCGAACAAACATGCCCGACTCCTCGTGTCTCACTGCTGACAGTACACAGTTATAGTACAGTGTGCTTTGGTCTGTCAAGCGGGCTTTGTTTTCGCGCTGGACGCGGATAAACCTGCTTCGGCCAGGTCACACACCGGGCTTGTTCGAGAGTGAGCGAACCGGCGCGTGTGTCAAAAAGTCGTGCCGTCTGACGCACTTCGTAAAACCACGGTTTTACGGTTCTGAGATGAGTCAGAAACCCAAGCATTTTCGAGACCCCAGCCGAATTCCGAAGCCGGTGCTTGAGCACGCCCTTCCGAACGTTTCTAATCCGGAGGCCTATTCAGGCGGATCACGGGTGAAGCCATGGCCACAAGGACGTCCGCACTGCCATGAACTGCACGCACGTTTTGAACCGCGGCGGGCGCGACGTCAAAGCAACTTGGGCATGTCGAGACATCTCTCATGACACCTCTAGCAATCATCATCGCCATCGTCGTCCTCGTTCTGCTCACTGGACTCAGAATCGCGCAAGAGTATCAACGTGGCGTTGTATTTCGTCTCGGTCGCTATGTCGGTCAGCGTGGACCGGGCTTGTACTGGATTATTCCGCTAGGGATCGAGCGTGCGGTGACGATCGACATCCGCACGCGAACCGTATCCGCCGAACAGCAAGAAACCATCACGCGCGATAGCGTCACGGTAAAGCTCAACGCGGTTGTGTGGTATCGAATTACGGATGCAGCTAAATCCGTTATTGCAGTCGTGGATGCACCCTCTGCCGTCTACCAATTGGCGTTGACGAGTTTACGCAACTCCATCGGGCAACATGATCTCGACGAGGTCTTGCAGGAGCGAGACAAGATCAATGGCTTGCTGCGCCAGAACATCGCTGGTTCGACGGTAGCGTGGGGTGTGGAGGTGGAGCGTTTCGAGATGAAGGACGTGGAATTGCCTGAAGCTATGCAGGAGGTGATGGCCATGCAGGCGCAGGCGATTCGCGAGAAGCGAGCGCGCATCATCAAAGCGGAAGCGGAATTGGAAGCATCCAAGAAGCTGGCGGACGCGGCACAGCAAATGGCAAACAATCCTGTAGCAGTCGAGTTACGGCGGATGCAGATGGTGACGGAAGTTGGCGCGGAAAATAACAGCACCACGGTGCTGATGATTCCATCGGATTTCGTGTCGCTCGCGAAGAGTTTTAGCGACTATTTGCGCGAACGCACGTCAAGTGACTCGCCCCCCAAATCATGAAGACGTGCTCCGCCGCGCCTGCGATATTTTCCGCAGCACTTCCAGATTCTCAAGCAGCAGAGCCTCAAGCAGTAATGCCCAACCAGGCACTCCGGCCGATGGCCCGGCCTCCACTTCGTTACATCCGGCGGGGCTTTTCCGTTTCGCAGCTCCATTTGCCGATCGGCTCTGTCATCAACTCATACCTTTGATGAAACTCCAAGAAAACGACCGATTGATGACGCTTGCCGCCCGCGTCAGACAGTCAGCGTTTTACGGGATGCACTACGCAAAACAAGAGAATCACATTCCGACTTATTGAGTCCGGCCTATCAAATGGGCCGTTGCAGAAATCGAATCCATGCAGGAAATGCGGCACTTTCGCCAGTATTACACCGGCCCATTATTTAGCCCGGACTCAATAGGAATGCTTGCATTCCGTGCCCTCGCCCGCTGCGGTCTTGAATAATCCCAAAAAAACGCGGGGAACTTTCGCGCGCGGCGTGGCGTCCAAGTCATCGGCGGCTGGGACGAACGAGTTTTCACGCGAGAGCAGGGGAGAGCAACCATGTCGAGGACTACTATCTATGGCGCGGCGGTTTATTGCGCACCGATTTATTGCGCAGCGATCTATTTCGCTGGGGGCGTGCTGCCATTGTCGATTGCCAGCCAGGCAGCGGTGGCGGAACCCCGAGTAACCGTCACCGTGCAAACGGCGAGGCCGGCCGACCCCCTGACCGCGACGTCGCCCTTCAAGGGCCAGCGCGCGTCGGTCGACGTGGCCCTGCTGCTGGACACGTCCAACTCGATGGACGGCCTGATCCACCAGGCCAAGAGCCAGTTGTGGACGATCGTGCAGCAATTCTCCAAGGCCCAGAAAAACGGCCAGACCCCGGTGTTCCGCGTGGCGCTGTTCGAATATGGCAACACGCGCTTGCCGGCGGCCGAGGGTTTCATTCGCCAGGTCGTGCCGCTGACCGATGATCTCGACAAGCTTTCCGAAGCCCTGTTCGGCCTGTCCACCAGCGGCGGCGACGAATATTGCGGCCAGGTGATTGACGAGGCGATCACGCGGCTGAATTGGTCGAAGGAGACCAACGGCTACAAGGCGATCTTCATCGCTGGCAACGAGCCGTTCACTCAGGGGCCGGTCGACTATCACCAGGCCTGCAAACGGGCCATCGAGCGCGGCATCGTCGTCAACACGATCCACTGCGGCAGCAGTGCCGAGGGCGTTCAAGGAAAATGGCAGGACGCGGCCCATCTGGCCGAGGGCGAGTCGTTCAACATCGACCAGGATCGCGCCGTCGTGCAGATCAAATGCCCGCAGGACGAAATCATCATCAAACTTAACGCCGAGCTGAACAAAACCTACCTCTGGTATGGGGCTCGCCAGGACCGCGACCACTACGCCGCCAACCAGGCGGCCCAGGACAGCAACGCCCGCGGCTTGGGCTATTCGGCCGCGGCGGCCCGCGTGTCAGCCAAGAGTGCGCCCGGCTTATACGCCAACGAAAGTCGCGACCTGGTCGATGCCAAAGAGAAGGACGCCAAGATTCTTGACAAGCTGAAGCCGGAAGAATTGCCCGACGCCTTGAAGGGCCTGGCCCCGGCCGATCGCGAAGCGCGTGTCAAGGAGATGGCGGCGCGCCGCTCCGAGGTTCAGAAGAAGATCAACACGCTCACCGCCGAGCGCGAATCGTACCTGGCCAAGCAGCAAGCGAACACGCCAGCCGCCCCCGGCCAGGCCACGCTGGGCGAGGCCGTCGGCACGGTCATTCGCGAGCAATTGTCCAAATCCGGTTTCGAGAACAAGCCCGCCAAGTAGTCGGCCAGGGATCGCCCACGTGCCGGCATCGTTGCGGCACGTGGCCGATCCGCGCGGGCATTCCCACTGCGGTCGTTCATGTTCGCGCTTCTTCCGTGACTCCGGTGGCCGTCAGCCAGGACGGAACCTTTGTTTTTCAAGTGCCGGACGATATGGTGGGTACGAGCGTGCATGTGTGGGCCACTGCCGAAGACTATGTCCCGTCTAAGGTTCTGTCTGTCGTCGTCCCACCGATCGGTCCACTTAGAAGGAGAAAATGGATTCAGTAGTCCTACTGGTTCTTTAACTCCTCCTGCATCATCGCACGTGATCAACAGCAGGCCCCTGACTCGGCGGATTCGCATCGCCGGGCTATGCCGCGCGATCGGAATGCTAAGCAAAGTCCAATGTGGCAGCCTCTGTGCGCTATGTCGCAGTGGGCACGACGTAAAAGA
>PLYM01000217.1 GCA_003153375.1 Planctomycetaceae bacterium | reverse complement strand
TGCTTCCCAGGGTGTGACCGGTTACGAGTCACGTTTATGGATGGACCACGCCTGAAACTGCATGCAACGGCCGTCGAGATGGCCTTCAGGAAGAGTGGGCCGGTCACGGGAATACGAAAAAGACTATTTGGCGCCAATACTGTTCATTAGTACACTTATCTGTTGCGAGACTTCCGATTGTGCGTCAGCCTGTTCGGCATTGATAAAAGAAGGACACCCGACAACACACGATCCGGAACCACACGGTGTCCAAGTGAGGCGATCGCTTTTGGCGCTTCGTTCAAACGGGGCAGCCAGGCAATGACAGGAAGTCCAGGCAGTGCACGTCGAATTTCAATATATCCTGAGAAGAAACGATGCGGTCCGCGACACCGATATCGGCATCGCGGACCGCGGAACGAACCCAGTGACAACCTCCCCGGCTTTCGCATGATGGCCGAGCGCCTATTGCGCGAACTGGATTAACGCTCGGGCGACACCTCTTCCCCTTGGAATTTTTGCCAATCGCTTTGCAAACCACTGCGCAATTGGCTGATCCTGGCCTGGCTAAGATGGAACTGCCGGGCCGCCTCACGGGGCGTGTTGCCGAACGACAGAAAGCTGATCAGTTCCCTGTCGCGTCGGCCCAAGCTGCCTAACCAAGTTGGGAAATCCAGCCGAAAGGCTGCGGCATCGGCCACCGGAGTCACGGTGTTGTCAACCAATGCTTCGCACCAAACGTCGGGATCCATCGTCTCCAAACTCTCAATCATAAATCCTTGCTCGCGCTGAGCAACAGGAAAGCACGTCGTGTGACGCGAGCTGGTTGCCGACCCGCCGGCCGGCGCGAACCTGCGCCACGGCGAAGCGCGCCAAGGGGCTCGGGTAGGCAACGTCTAACTTGCCGCGTTCGGCCAACCGTCGAAAGGCAGTAAACGCATTGGCCACGACTTCCGTGACAGCCTCAACGCGGTCTTGTGGCCGGAGATTGCGGAAGGCCACACGAGCATGACGTTTGATGGCCGGAATGAACCGCTCAAACAACTCGTTCTCCTGGTACTTGGTATCTGGGCGGGGAACATCGGTAGTTGCGATCATGGGAGCGATCTCCTGCGAAAGGACAGACCGCCCGACGGGGCGGTCGTGTGGGAACACAACCGCCCCGGACTACGAGCCGAGGCGAACCAGGACGTCCGCTCAGGACGTCGAACCCCAACGAAAGGCCCCGGTGCTACCCTAGAAGTCTCACGGAGGGGCTATGAACCGTCGGCTGACGTCGCCTAGGTGCTAGGCGGCGCCGCTTCAGATATGCCAGGAATTCGGTCGCAATGAAGGTGCGGCGGCTGGGTCCGATGAGCCGTGCTGACGCAACCTTCGCAGCCGCCTGGTCTGATGAGTTCGCTACGTTAGCAGGCGACATTCCGAGGGAGTACGTTTTCGAAAACGGACACTGGCTCCCTGCCAAGTGGGAACAGAAGGCGCGATAGTACAACCAAACTCGAGTCGCCGGACGAGACGGTTTGCCCCGGGACCGTGCGACTACGGTCCGCTCGGCGGCTCGGGAAACTTCAGATTCTTGAGCAACTCGATGCCTGGAATTTCATAACCCACAGCAACGAGTTGCAGTTCCTCGGTTCTTAATTCAGCCGCGTTCCGGTCGAATTCGGATAATTTATCCTCTTCGACCTTGCCAATAAACTTGTATGGCATCGCCTCCAGCAACTGCTGCAGACCGACCTGCAAGCTCTCGAGTTGCTGACCCGCACGGCTGGCATTCCGACCCGCTTTCACGGACTTGCTGTGCGCATCGATGAGCCGGAATGATGTTTTCTCCCGTACTGGAATCGTCGCGGCCGCCACCGCCGCCTTTTGTTTCACGGTTTCAGCAGTCACGACATCAAGATACTCGGAGACATCGTCCGCACTTTCAACAACCTGCCCTGCCGCCAAGCCGCCCAGAACTGCTTCGAGCACGTGAGGTCCGGCGCGGTAGCCGAATTGCTTCCAGACCCGGCACAGGGGTTCGTCCTCTGCTCGAGCGGCGGGGGCGCCGATGACGCAATGCGTGATAAAGTCAACGTTCGTCAAACGGTCCCTGACGTTGAAAAACAGCGATTCATACGCCGCAATCACATCTGGTTTGCAGCCCAAGCACTGCGCGATCTGGTCGTTCGTTTGTCGGGCCAGAATTCGCGCTTCGATCGCCGATCGCAGGGCTTGACCGTTGGGCGCCTGTTGCTCGTAGATGAATTTGGCCAGCCAAATCCCGGGATTACGATCGGCGACGTCCATCCGCTCGCGATGTGTCTTGGCAGCGGCAAGTCCCTCCTCAAAGGCAATCGCTTGCTTAATCCAGTCCCTGCCCAGACGGCCGTCCGTTCGACAGGTCGTATCCGGTTGGCTGCCTTCCAAAATGCCAATCGCCCGCCGCCACCAGGCGTCGGCCGGCCGCAGACTATTTGTCAGTGACAATTCGAGCATCTCAGGCCTCTATCATTGATGGTCACGTGCACGTGGCTGCTAAATTGGGTCTGGCTGATCACCTCGGCTCGATATTTCGCGACGCAGCGCGCTCAGCGATCGAATCAGTGAGTTCACATCGCTCAGTGCGGCTTTTACCTGGCTGCTCGACAGGGCTCGAACTTGCCGCTTTTCTCCATTGGCAGCCGCGCGGGCTTTCCCTGCCGCTGTTTTTGGACCGGTTGCGAATTGGGATGGCCGGTTGCGCAGCGCGGACTGCCGTAACCGCTCCCGGCCGGCCGCGGTGAAGCCTTTCCACTTGAGCTGGTTCAGGCGGCCGGCGCGCTGACGGGGCGTCAGTTGTGACATGGCTATGTAAACCTCCACGTTTTGCGTTACCCCCTACTTTGCTGTACGCGGGCGTTTTTCTCGACGGATGCTCAAGCTGCTGGCGCCCTCGCCGATGGCCGGGTTTTGAGCGTCGCCCGGCCAAGCTGTGTTGGGCATAGGCTTAACCTGGCGCCGAGCATCGAATTCACCGCGTGCTACGAACCCACGACGAAACTCCGCCATAATGCTGGCGCACGCTTTGGTATAGATCTCGACCTTTTGCAAGGTCTGTGCCTTCGCCACCTTAGCCATGAGATTTCCGATCTGGAAATGGGCGCAGACCAACTGCTCGATCAACATGATTTCAAGCGGGTCGGTCGGGCTGCCGGCGTCGCTCAGAATTCGGTCGAGATAGACTTTGAAGCCGCCGGCGTGAATCGCGCGCTGGTGCGCCTCCCCGGACACCGCCTGGAGCACGCTCGGCGGGAACGTTTCGGCCAAGGTGGTGGCCATGGCGCCGAACTGACGCTCGGCCAACTGCCGGCGTTCGGCAACTTCGGCCGATGCACTCGCATTTGCGGCCGCGATTACAACGCCGAAATCTTCGGGCGCTGAACCGGCGAGTTTGATTAAACGGCTTGCGCCTCGTCGTTCAGGACGGCGCTCGTTCCCGAGTTTCGACTTCATTTGGGCTCCCTCCCGTTTGCTTGCTGCCAGCGACCTCCTGCCGCTCGCTTTGATTCTCAAATTTTACCGATTCGAACGCCGCGCCCCTAAGTCACTTGTCAAATCAGCTTCAAATCGTGGCTCGATGACTGGCCAGGAAATTTCGCAACTCCTTTGACAGGAGGTTATTATCGTGCAGCCCATCCAATATCAGTCGGGTGTCTGCCGACTGAATTCTGCACTGCAAAATCGGCCCATTTGGCGCGCTCGTTTTGGCTTTTCCGCGCGCGACCCGTCGCAGAAAGCTTGGCGGAATTTGCTGCGTGAACAGATCGATTTGAAGCGGCCGTGGCATTCACGACGTCGTCAGTGCTTCCTGACGCCGCCGCGCACAGCCCCCGCCGCTTTTTCGTTCAGCTGGCCCGTTGCACGCTCGTGCCGCTGGGAGCCCACCTGTCGACGAAGCGCGCCGCAAGCCCGGCTCTCCTCGCGCCGTCGGGCCGCGAATGTCCGGGGCGCCTTCCGCGCCCGCCCTCATGCCGATCTGCCCGGCGCACGGCTACTGGTGATCGACGACATCATGACGACCGGCGCCACGGTCAACGAAGCCGCCAAACTCCTGCTGCGGGCTGGCGCCGCCTCGGTGGCCATCGCCGTGGTAGCTCGTGCTGAAGGCCTGGGTTAACCCCATCGGGAACTCAGCAATACGGCTCGTGCCACGAACCACCGCTCTGGATTCAAACCGACCACCGCCGCGGCTTGGCGCGCGGCGCAATGAGAGTTTCGCTTGCCGGAATGATTGAAGCAGCCCGAGTTGCGTTCGAAACGTCCATTGGCACGCACTTTGCATTTCACTCGGGTGGCCGCAGGATTGACCGCCTGCCGTTCCACACAATATCCAAATTAAAGCCAAAGCGAAGGAGCTCACCATGGAAACGTTTTTTCACGCCCCGCTGTTGTTTGCAGCCGCCGGTTATTCGCTAGTTTATTTGCTGGGCGGCGGGGGCCTGTTCGGAGCCCTGGTGATTTTCGTCGTGGCTAAAATACTCGGAAAATAAGGGGCTCATCGCGCCCGTTTCGCCATTCATTTCGATCTGCACAACGACCCTGTTCCGCGAACAAACAGGGTTAGCCTCAGCCGTTGCAACGACGGGTGGGGCTTCTTTTGTTTTGGTAAATCATCGAATTCGCGGTGGTTTCCGGCAGCGTCTTCCCCGACTCAAGATTTTGACTATACTAAATCGCTAGTGTCTCTTTGGCCGTCGGCGCCGGCCAGCTTGCACCGCTCACTTCGGGCAATCTCCTGATTGTTCCGTCGTGGCGGATTTCTTCCGCAATGAGCTGGTCATGTTGAAATGGATTGCGCCTCTCGTGGCCGTTTTGGCCGGTTCGCTGTTTCTCCTCGGCTGTCGTGCCGAGCGGCCGCCCAGTAGCGTCGAAGAGGCTCCTTACCAACTCACCGTCGACGGCACGCTGCGCATCCGCGAAGACCTGATGCCGATGCTGCGGTTCGCCAAGGTCCAAAAGAGCAACATCCTGGCCGAGTTGCCCGGCGTCGGCGATATCGCCTTTGCACCGGGCGCCATGGTGGCCGTGCGGATTCCGTTCGATGGCATCGTCGAGTCGGTCGAGGTCTTCGCCGGACAAACCGTGGCCGTCGATCAGGTGCTGGCCCGCATTCGCAGCAGCGAGCTCGCCAAGATGCGGGCCGACATTCGCCGCCTCACGGCCGAACTTGGCGGTGAATACGACGCGGTGAAACGGGCCAGCGTGCTAGTCGCCAAAGAGGCGATCTCGAATCGCAAGGTCGTCGAACTAGAGGCCACGATCGGCGGGCTCGAAGCCCAGCGCACTGGCCTGCTGGTCGCGCTGCGATCGGCCCGGGCGACCGAAGAGGGGGAAGACCTGTTCGAACTCCGCAGCCCCCGCGCGGGACAGGTCATTCAACGCAAGATCGACCCCGGGGAACACGCGCATGATCCGGCACACGAGCCCGCATTCGTCGTGGTCGACCCGCACAACCTGATCGTGAACGCCAGTTTCCCGGAACGTGACGCCCCGCTGTTGCGCGAGGGCTTTGCCTGCCGTATCGAAGTTCCCTCGCTGGGCCAGGTCTGCTTCGAAGGCCAGGTGCGCTCGGTCGTGCAAGCCATCGATCCGACGAATCGCACCGTGCAAGTCTCCTGCGGCTTCAACTCACCCGACCGACGATTGCGCGCCGCCATGCTGGCGCGGGTCACGATTGTCGTGCAAGGCGTCGATCTACTCGTCGTGCCGCGCGAGTCGGTGCTGCTACGTCGCGACATGCGCGTGGTGCTGGTCAGGCGCGGCGATCGCGAGTTGGAACGGCGCCCGGTGGTCGTGGGCTCAAGTGTCGCCGCGACGCTCGAGATTTCCTCTGGCCTGAGCGAAGGAGAGGAAATCGTGGTCGAAGGCGCGGTCCTGCTCGACGGTGAACTGGACCGCTTGCTGTAAGGCCCTCTCATGTTCGATTTCCTGATCCATTTCGCGGTCGATCGCTGGAAGATCGTCTTGGCATTGACCGCCGTGTTCTGCGTTTATGCCTGGAATTGCTTTCGCCTGCTGCCAATCGAAGCTTTTCCCGACGTCACCGACCCGATGGTCGAAATCGTCGGCCTCTATCCAGGCCAGGCCGCGGAGGAAGTCGAGCGTCGCGTCACGGTCGAGTTGGAACGAGTCTTGGCGGGCACGCCCAAACTGCTCGACCTGCGCAGCATTTCGGTGTTTGGCCTGGGGCTGGTGACGCTGACCTTCGAGGAAGGCACGACCGATTTTGAGTTGCGAACCTGCGTGGCCGAGCGGCTGCGTGAGGCTGTTTTGCCGCAGGGGGCCAGTTGCCTGATGGGCCCGCAGTCGACGCCCGTCGGCCAAATCTATCGCTACACGCTGCGCGGCCCGCGCAGCCTCAAGGAACTGCGAGCCATTCAGGATTTCGTCGTCGAGCGCCGCTTGCGCGGGGTTCCGGGCGTGGCCGAAGTGGTCACATTTGGCGGCTACGAGAGAAATTATCAGGTGCGCATCGATCCCATCCGGCTCAGCGCCGCCGGAGTGTCGATCGAAACCGTTTATGGCGCCTTGGCCAAGGCCAACGAAAATGCGGGAGGCGGTTATATTCCGATCGGCTCTCAGGAATTCGTCGTCCGCGGGTTGGGCGTGGTGCGCGATCCGGCCGAGTTGGGGAACGTGGTCATTGCGACTGCCGGCTCCGTGCCGTTGCGGGTGCGCGATGTCGCCGAAGTGCTCGAAGGCTCCACCGCGCGACGCGGTGCGGTCGGTCGCGGCCACAACGACGAGGTCGTCGAGGGAATTGTGCTGTTGCGACGCGGCGTCAATCCGAGCATCGTGCTCGACGGAGTCCACGAACGGGTCGCCCAACTCAATCGCGAAGTCCTGCCCAAAGACGTGCAAATTAGCGTTTTTTATGACCGCACCTGGCTGGTCGACGCCACGTTGTCGACCGTGGGCAAGAATCTGCTCGAAGGCGGATTGCTGGTGCTCTTCGTCGTCTATGCGTTTCTGCGCTCGCTGCGCGCCGTTGCGGTCGTGGCCGTGGTCATCCCCGTGTCGCTGCTGTCGGCGTTCGTGGGCCTCAAACTGCTGGGACTGCCAGCGAACTTGATTTCCTTGGGCGCCATCGATTTCGGTATTCTGGTCGACGGCGCGATCATCGTGCTCGAAGCCACGCTGCACGCCATCGAGCGACACGGCGATGACGACCGCGCGCAACTGATTCGCCAGTCGGCGGCCAGAGTGGCGCGTCCCGTGGCGTTTGCCATGCTGATCATCATCGTGGCGCTGTTCCCCATCTTCTTTCTGGAGCGCGTCGAGGGCCGCATCTTCGCGCCGATGGCGTTCACCTATGCCTTTGCGCTGGCCGGAGCGCTGCTGTCGGCCATGGTCGTGGTGCCTGCGCTCGAGCGGCTCGTCTTTCGCGGACCGATGCGACCGGTGGAGCCACGGTGGCTGGTTCACGTTCGCAACGTTTATCTACGAATGCTCGACTGGGCCGATCGCGGACGGTGGATCGTGCTGCCGGCGGCCCTGGCGGCTTCGATCGGCTTTGCCTGGTACGCCAGCGGCATCGGCACCGAGTTTCTGCCCGAGCTGAACGAGGGGGGCATTTTCATCACGACCACGTTTCCTTCGACGATCTCGCTCGACGAAACCCGCAAGCAGGTCGCCACGATGCGCGAACTGATCATGCAAACGCCCGAGGTGATCGACGTGCTGTCACACATTGGCCGGCCGGAATCGACGACGCAGACCGAAGGGCCGAACATCGCCGACTTCAATATCCTGCTCAGCCCCGAAGACCAATGGCGGCCCGGTTTCTCGCGCACCGATCTGGAGTTCGAGGTCCGCAAAAAGCTGACCGTCATCGCCGGCGCCGAGCAGAACTTTTCGCAGCCGATCACGAACCGCGTGTTCGAAACGATCTCGGGCATCATCGGCCAGGTGGTCGTCAAGGTGAAAGGCGCCGATCTCGTCGAGTTGACCAATATTGCCGAGGTGGTGCGCGAGAAGCTCTCGGGCCTGCCTGGAGTGACCGACCTGGCCCTGTTTCAGGCCGGGGACGTACCCACGCTGCGCATCGACTTGAATCGCGAGGCGCTGGCCCGCCGCGGCCTGGCAGTCGAAGAAGTGCAGCGGTCGATTCGCATCGCGCTGGGCGGCGAGCAAGCGACGGAACTATGGGATGGCGAACGACGTTTTCCGGTGTCGATTCGCTTGCCGGCCGAAGTGCGCGCCAATCTGGAAGTGCTGGGCCGCATGTTCATGGGCGATCCCGACGATCACATCACGCTCGCCGAAATCGCCACGATCGATCAGGCCCAGGGCAGGGCGGCGATCTGGCGTGAAGACTTTACCCACTTCGTGGCCGTCAAATTCAACGTTCGCGGCCGCGACCTGGGCAGCACGGTCGAGGATGCGCAGCGCGCCATTCGCGATCTCGAGCTGCCCCAGGGAATTGCCTTGAGTTGGGGTGGCGAATTCCAGAACCAGCGGCGCGCGATGTTCCGCCTGGGCATTACATTGCCCATCGCACTCACCGTCATCCTGGGCGTGCTATTCGCCAATTTTGGCCGCTGGTCGCCTACGCTGACGATTTTCATCTTTTTGCCCCTGACCGTGGCCGGCGCGGTCGCCGGATTGCGGCTGCTGGGCGAGAACTTCTCGGTCAGCAGCGCCGTCGGCTGCATCGCCCTGCTGGGTCAGGTGGTTCTCTCGGGCGTGATCTACTGCAGCGGCTATTTGAAGGCCCGACAATCCATCAGCGACCGGCGCGAAGCGCTGCTGGCGGGCGCCTTGGAATCGTTCCGTCCGGTGTTTCTCACCACGATGCTGGCCATGCTCGGCCTCGTGCCCGCGGCGCTATCGCAGGCCATGGGCAGCGAAACGCAACGTCCGTTCGCGATCGCGATCGTGGGCGGCCTGCTCACTTCGCTGCCGGCCTTGACCATTGTGCTCCCGGTGTTGTTTTCCCTCGTGGCGCCACGGCCGCGCCTTGGCGAAGACACCGAGTAGAGCATCGGCCTAGGGCTTGGGCATGGGCGGGGGGCCGTCGGGAAAGTCGGACCACTGACTGAGCGCGGCCAGGTCCGATGCCGCTAACAGACGAGCTTCCAGCACGTCGAGGAAACCCAGCTCCGTATCGATCAGCGTGCGCTGCGACTGAAAGAGCCGGAAGAAGTCGATGTGGCCCAACCCCTGCTCGTACAACTCGCGAGCAATCTGGAACGTCTCCTGAGCTTTGGGACGCAATTGCTTTTCATAGACTTCGACGCGCTGGGTGGCCACGGTGAAATCGTTGTAGGCCTGGGCGACGCGCTGGCCCAAATCGAGCTCCGCCGTCCGCACTCCGGCCACGGCCCGCGCCACATGGGCCTGGGCGGCGCGAATATTTCCCTGATTGCGGTTCCAGATCGGCACTTCGATCACCGCTTGAAACAGCGCCTGATTCTGATCGGGCTGATTCAGCTGCCGCTGATAACCGCTCATCAAGTTGACGTTGGGAATAGGTTGCACCTCGGCCCGGCGGAGCAGGAACTGACTCCGCCCTGTTTCCAGGCGGGCCACGCCCATTTCCGGATGCGTGGCGGCCACGTAAATCCGCAGCGATTCCAAATTGGTCGACGGGATGACGACATTCAGATTGCCGTTGACCTGGCCGATTGGCAGCTCCGGAATGCCGACCGCGAGTGCCAGTCGACGTCGCGAGACCTCGAGCTCGGTCTGCAAGTTGCGCACGGCCATCAGGGCCCGGTCGTAGTCGATGTCGAGCAAGAGCACATCGGCTTTCGTGCCTTCGCCTCCCTCCAGGAGCAGGCGAGCGGTATCGCGCGAGCGCATCACGATCGCGGCCAGTTCCTGCTGCAACACCAGCCGCCGCTGGAGGACGAGCATCGTGTAGAACTCGCGGCGCACGGCGGCCACGATGCGCAGACGAGCCGCTTGGTAGCGAAACCGATATTGCTCGACTTCGCGAAAGGCGGCCGTTTGTGCCAGCGTCAGTTTGTGCGCGGTCACGAACTCCTGGCTGGTGAAGACGTTGTACTGGCTGATCGAGCCCGCCATTTGCGGTGAAGCCGTGCCCAACACGGGGTTCGGGTATAAGCCCGCCTGCACGGCGCGTCCCTGCGATGCCTCGACTTCGCGAACCGACTGCTCCAATTCGGGATGCGCCGCCTGCGCGCGTTCGATGAGGGCCGGCAGCGTCCAAGCCGTCGCCACGGCGGGCATGGGCAACACCTCGACCGGGGGCAACAGCGAAATGGGCGCATCGCCCGGCGGAGCCGCTACTCCACCGGCCGTCCACATGAATAGCGCCAGTGCGGCGACAGCGGCACAGGCTGCTGCCCGGTATTTCGGCATGGCAAAGACAGGAAGGCGTGATGCCGTCGCGCGGGTCGCCTGAGCCCAGCGTGAGCGGAGTGAGTACGAGACATGCGGTTATCCAAAACTTCGACCCTCCAGCGGTAAAACTGAAGGAACGAACGCTACAGGAATCAGACCTTGCACAACCTGCCCAGACCCTGGATTGTGCTAGCGGCGTGGGCCTCAGCGCAGTTCACGTTGGCCATAACTGCATCAAAAAAAACCGCGAAAGCCGCGGAAATTGCCGGCCAGTTGGCCAATTTGCATGTCTCGGCCGCGGTGAGTCTACTGACACCATGAGCGCTGGCACACTTCAGCATCGATCGCCCCGTCCTGATCACCCGGACGCGAGCGTTCCACGAACCCGTCGGCGCGCGCGGGCGTATCGATCGGGTTTTACCCTCGTCGAGCTGCTGGTCGTGATCGCGATCGTGTCGACGTTGGCCATGATCCTGCTGCCCGCGATTCAGACGGCGCGCGAGAGCAGCCGCCGGGCGCAATGCGCCAGTAACTTGCGGCAGATTGGCGTGGCTCTGCACGATTTCCACACGGCCCATCGCTCGCTGCCCCCGGGACGTGGCGGCCCGCCGCCGAAGGCCTTTTCCGCGCTGGCCTACCTGTTGCCATTTTTGGAAGAAACCTCGCTAGCGCTACAGGTCGATTATTCGCAAGCGCCGACGCTGCTGGTCATCTCTGGCATCACGTACAGTGGCGCCGCGAACAACGGGGCGGCTATTCAGACGGTCAATGTGTTTCAGTGCCCCACGGATGTCGTGGCCGGCCGCGTGCCTGGCTCGACATACGGTGGCACGAACTACGCAGCCAACTCGGGCAGTGGACTGGTGAACGCCGGCAGCATGAATCAGGCCGACGGCGTGTTCTTCACCATGTCGAACATTGCTTTTCAGAACCTGCTTGACGGTTCGTCGCACACGGCCGCCTTTGCCGAGCGGATGCTGGGCGACGGCGCGCCGGCGACCACGACCATGCCCGCTGCGCAATTGACTGTTCTCCAACTCAACAGCGGCGTCGACGTCACGGCCTCGAATTGTCAGTCGGCGTCATCGGGCACCTGGTACGGACAACGCAGCGCTAAATGGATCCTGGGCAATTACGGCAATACGGTTTACAACCACTATCTCGCGCCGAACGCTCCGCAGTGGGACTGCATGGACCAGACGCAGCAGAAAGGCCTGATGACGTCTCGCAGTTATCACCCCGGTGGAGTGGAAGTGTTGTTCTGCGACGGCAGCGTGAGATTTGTCATCGACGCGATCGACCTGCCGCTGTGGCGAGGCCTGGCCACGCGCAACGGCGGCGAAAACGTCGAAGGAATCTGAGAGCGGTCGACTTAGGGCTCGGTCTTCGGCTCAGGCTTCTTGATCGCCCCCTCGACCGGGCTCTTGGCCCCCTCGGTGTACTTGGCGCCAATCAGATCGTAAGTCTTTTCGGCCCGCGCTTTGAGCTTTTTCAGCGCGACCGCGAATTGCTCTTCCTCGAAACTCTCGTCGCAAAACGCGCAACAACTCTCGAACGTGAATCCCAATCGCTGCCATTGGGTCATGCCGCCGGGAGTAATTTCGTCCGTCACCGGGCACCACACCGTGCTCATGGCCTGCATGAAGTTGTTCACGAACCGCTGCTTTTCGGCGGCTTTGACATAGCGATCGGGATTCTCGCGAAATTTCTTCTCGGCGTCCGGCTGACTGCCGCGGTAGGCAACACCTTTGAATTTCCACGTTGGCAGTTTGGGATCGGACGGCTCCAAATACACAGGACAAAGATCCACGGCCTTCTGCTTCTCGGGAATCTTCACCTTGTCCAACATCACGGCGTCGGCCGGCAATTGGGCGCTGGCACGAACAGCAAACGAGAGCAGCAGGCCGAGTGCGAGGACGAGTCGTCGGGAAGCCATGAGTAGTTTGCTTTCGGTCGCAAAAGAGGATTCAAGAACTTCAATCCGGAAGTCGCAAGGCCACCAACTTGCTGTCGTTCGTGGCCACGACGATGTACTGTTTGCCGCCCGCCAGATAGGTCATGGGCGTTCCGCTCGGCGAAGCTGGCAGCACAACTTCTGCCACGACATGGCCGTCGGCTTTGTCGAAAGCCCGAATCACATTGGCCCCTCCCTTGGCTCGGCCGCCGCGGCCGGCAGCACCCTGTCCGACAAACAACAATGTTTTGGTCAACAAGGGTCCACCGCCGCCACCGCCGAGCGGGCCGGGATCCTTGCCCGTGAGCTCCTGGACTCGTTGTCGCGGACCGTCGCCGTGCGGAATCATCCAGGCGTGATCGCCTGTATTCAAATTGATGGCCGTGATGCGTCCATACGGCGGCTTGAACAGCGGCAAACCCTGGGGCCCTTGCACCGGCGTGCCGAAGGCTCCGCCGCCACGAATGAAATTCAGGTTCGAGCGGGCCGCGTCGGGCTTCGTCAACTTGACGGAGATCGGCATCGACATCGACGGCACGTAGAACAAGTGCGTATCGGGATCGAAGGCCGCGCCCCACCAGTTGGCGCCGCCGGCCCAGCCGGGCAGATTCAAGGTCCCCTTCTCCGAAGGGGGCGTAAACAGCGGACCGTGATCGTATTGATCCAGGATCTTCTTGGCATCCGCGCGCAGCTCGGGCGAAAAGTCGATCAGGTTCTCTTCGGTCGAGCCTTGCGTCTCATAGGGAGCCGGCCGAGTCGGGAACGGCTGCGTCGGCGCGGCGCGCTCGCCGGGCACATTCGACGGCGGCACGGGACGCTCCTCGATCGGCCACACCGGCTTCCCGTTGGTGCGGTCAAAGACGAAGGTGAACCCGGTCTTCGTGATTTGCGCCACGGCCTTGATCGGCTGGCCGTCGACCGTGATGTCGCACAAGACCGGCGCGCCCGGCAGGTCATAATCCCACAGCCCGTGATGCACGGTCTGAAAGTGCCAAACGCGCTTGCCGGTCGCGGCTTCGACGCAAACGAGCGACTCGGCGAATAGTCCGTTGCCCAGACGGTGGCCGCCGTACCAATCGTTGGTGGGCGTGCTGAAGGGCAGGTAGACATAGCCCAACGCA
The DNA here is from genome assembly GCA_003153375.1 of Planctomycetaceae bacterium. Taxonomy (GTDB): domain Bacteria; phylum Planctomycetota; class Planctomycetia; order Pirellulales; family PALSA-1355; genus PALSA-1355. The sequence continues at coordinate 69,438 of PLYM01000217.1, read as the reverse complement.
TCGTCGGCGCTCATCAGCGTCCAGACGTTGGCGTTGCCGGTATACTTCCACGAATCACCTTCCCAAGTGTCGTTGCCGAATTCGCCGGCCTGGGGAACGACGTGGAAAATCCAGGCCGGCTTGCCGGTTCGCGCGTCGAAAGCCTGCACGTCCCCACGGGGGCCTTCCTTATTCTGCGGCCCGTCGCTGATCGAGGAACCCACCACCACCACGTCGCGGCACACCAGCGGCGGTGAGGTCATCGTGTAGTTCCGCGCGTTGATCGCCAGCGGGATCGCCTTGGTCAGGTCGACCTTGCCGTCATTGCCAAATTCGCTCACCAGGTTTCCGGTTTTGGCATCGATGGCGTATAGAAACGCATTGTGAGCCGCCAGGTAAATGCGTTCCTGCGTCCCATCGGTCCAATAGGCCACGCCGCGGTGCACATAGCCCAGATTCGTGGGGCGGCCGGCCTTGTACGCTTCGGGATTGAAAACCCAGATCGTCTCTCCGGTTTGCGGATTAATGGCCGCGACCTGCGAAACCGAAGTGCTCGTATAGAGCACGCCGCCGACCATCAGCGGCGTCGACTCATAGGCGAACGAAGTGAGGCCACTCTGTTCCTTCTGCAGCTTCAGGTCGGGCGAATCCCACGACCACGCGACGGCGAGCTTGTTGGCGTTGTCGCGGTTGATCTGATCCAGTGGAGAATACTTCGTGCTGGCGTTGTCGCTGCCGTAGGAGCGCCATTCGCCCGGCTTGGCCGGCTGCTGCGCTGGCACGTGTGCCGCCGAGCCGATTGCTAAGATCGTGACCAGAAGCGCGACTCGATAACACTCCGCCGTGTGCCGTGCGATCATGCTAGAGAAATTCCCGATTTGCCTGTCGAAATGAAGATGACTGCTTGCCGGCGAAGCAATGGCGATAACAAGGTAAGCGAACGCCAACTCCGGCCTGGCCGCAAGGTCTCATGCCGCGAATTATGGACGACTCCTAACGGCCATTCAACCGGGTAGCCCTGCTGCCAGTGTCTGGTTATGGCCAGTCCGAAGATCACAGGCGCTCGCCGGCCACGGCTCTAACGCTCATTCTGTCAAACCGGTCAATCAGAAGGTGCTGCTGGCGATCCTCAATCGCATTCGGCCCCATGGCAGCTAGCACCGCACGGTGCAGGCCAAAGCGGCCTGGATTGAGCTTTATCCTGACGACACCGGGCCACGGCCCGCCCTTGATGAGGCCGGGGAACGTTGACCGATCTTGACTGTTGGTAATAACTTACATATTGTTCCCGCGCTTTCTCGCGACCGTTTTGGGAATCTCCGCCATGCCCGTTTCGCACCAACTCAGTCAACGCGCTCACTTCTCAGGGCCACAACCCATTAGTGAGTTGATGCGATTGGCGCTCGTGCGTCCGGAATTGATCTCGCTGGCCGCGGGATTCGTCGACCAGGAGACGCTCCCGGTCGAGGCCACGCGGGAGGCCCTGCAAAGCGTCCTGGCCGACATTCCCCGGGGCCGCGCGGCCCTGCAATATGGCACCAACGCCGGCTATGCTCCCTTGCGCGAAGCCGTGCTGGCGCGATTTCTAGCTGCCGATGGCGACCAGGCCGGCCCCTTGCCGTCAGTCGACCAGGTGATTCTTACGGCCGGCAGCAACCAACTGCTGCATTTGCTGGGAGATGTGCTGCTCGATCCGGGTGATTTGGTGATCTGCGCGGCACCGACCTACTTTGTTTTCTTGGGCATGCTTGCCAGCGTAGGCGCTCGATCGGTCGGCGTGGCCATCGACGAGCAAGGCATGATCGGCGAGGCCTTGGATGAGGAACTCGCGCGGCGACACGAGGCAGGGGAGCTGGCGCGTGTCAAAGCCATTTATGTAACCAGCTATTTCGAGAACCCGAGCACCGTGACCCTGTCGCTCGAGCGACGCGCGGAGTTGGTCGAAATTGCCAAGCGCTGGTCTCGCCAGGCAACCATCTATGTCATCGACGACGCAGCCTATCGGCCCCTTCGTTACACGGGACCCGATCTGCCGAGCTTGCGCAGCTTTGACACCACGGGCGACACGGTGATCGTCGCCGAAACGTTTTCCAAATCGTTTTCGCCGGGCGTGCGCGTGGGCTGGGGAATTCTGCCCACGGAGTTGGTTGGGCCGGTGGCGGCCCTGAAGGGCAATATCGACTTCGGCTCGCCGCACCTCAATCAGCACCTGATGGCCGCCGTGCTCGAGCGCGGGCTGTTCGAGCCGCACGTGGCCGCGCTGCAAAAGAGCTACGCCAAAAAGCTGGCCGCAATGCTCGATGCACTGGACGAGTACCTCGCGGGCATTCCCGGGGTCCGCTGGCGCCGGCCAACCGGCGGCTTGTACGTGTGGCTCGAATTGCCAGACGGCCTGGACGCTGGTCCCAGCGGCACGCTCATTCAGCATGCCATGGACGAGGGCGTGATCTATGTGCCGGGTGAGTATTGCTATCCGGCCGAAGGCGAGCCGCGTCGCGTCAATACGATTCGACTCAGCTTTGGCGTCCAATCGCCCGAGAACATCCGCCGAGGAATCGCAGCCTTGGGCAAAGCGATCCGCGCAGCATGAAAGTACAGGAACGAAAGCCAGTACGGCGCAACCCAGGAGTTGACTCCGCCGATGTCGCGTCGGCCAAGGCCGGCCGGCCGGGAAAGAACGCGCGCGCGACCGTGGCCGGCGGCGGCATGGTGCGGCTGCTAATTGTCGACCGCTATCTGTTGCGGCAGTTCTTGCAGACCTTCCTGATTTGCTTCTGCAGCCTCACGGGGCTCTATATCGTCATCGACGGCATGGGCAACCTCGACGAGTTCGTCACCTATGCACGCGATCACGACGGGCTGCTGAAGGTGATGGGCGAATACTACGGATATCGTTCGCTGTCGTTTTTCGACAGCATGAGCGCGCTACTGTGCCTGATCGCGGCGATGTTCACATTGACCTGGATTCAACGGCACAACGAGTTGACCGCGCTCGAGGCCGCCGGCATCCCCAAGGCACGCATCATCCGTCCCGTCATCGGAGCGTCGCTGATCATTTGCCTGCTCGCCGTAGTGAATCGCGAGCTGATGATCCCCTCGGTGCGCGAACATTTGAGTCACAACGCCCAAGACCTGGGCGGCTCGAGCGGCCAGCCCGCGCGGCCCCGCTATGACAATGAGACGCAAATTCTGCTGGGCGGCCCCGGGTCGCAAATGTTTGCCGACCAGCAGCGCATCTCGCGCCCCGACTTTTACTTGCCGCAGGGACTGGATCGCTATGGCCCCCGCATATTGGCCGAAAGTGCCTACTATCAAAAGCCGCAAGACAGCAGGCCGGGCGGCTATCTGTTTCGCAGACTGGAACAGCCGAAAGGCCTGGACCGCGAGGCGTCGCTATCGCTGGGCAAACGGCCGGTGCTACTGACCCCGCGCGACTATCCTTGGCTCAAGCCGGGCGAGTGCTTCGTCGTAAGCAACGTCAGCTTCGAGCACCTGGAAAGCGCCGGGACGGGGCGTCAATTGATGAGCACGCCGGAGCTGATCCGCGACTTGCAGAATCAAAGCCTCGATTTCGGCGCCGGCGAGCGATTGGCGATCCACGCCCGGCTGATTCAGCCGCTGCTGGACATGACGCTGCTGTTTCTGGGGCTGCCGTTGGTGCTGTCGCGGACGAATCGTAACGTCTTTTTGGCGATCGGCCTTTGCCTGGGACTGGTCACGGCCTTTATGCTGGTGGTGATTGGCTGCAAGTACCTGGGCTCGACTTATTGGCTCGAGCCGGCGTTGGCGGCCTGGATGCCGTTGATGATTTTCATCCCGTGCGCCGTGGCGTTGGCGGGTCCACTTCGTGAGTAGCAATGGAGAGAGTTCAGGCGATGAAGAACCCGGCGCAAACGAACCTCGACGAGAATGCGATGCCCTGGGTCGACGGGCTCACGATGCCCGAGGTCTTGCGTGAGACGGCTGGCCGCTTTCCCGAACACGACGCGCTCGTCTTTCCGGCCTTGGGCCTGCGACTGAGCTATCGGGAGTTCTGCGAGCAGGTCGACCTGGCGGCCCGCGGGTTGTTGGCTCTTGGCATTCGTCACGGCGAGCACGTGGCGATCTGGGCCACGAACGTACCCGAGTGGGTCGTGCTGCAATTCGCCGCCGCACGCGTCGGCGCGGTGCTGGTGAACATCAACCCGGCCTACCGTCCCTTCGAATTGAAATACGTGCTCAACCAGAGCGATTCGGTCGCGCTGTTCCTGGTCCGACAATTCAAGACGTCGGACTACTTCGCCATGTTGGCCGAAGTCTGCCCGGAACTGGCGGCTGCCACGCCCGGCGAGCTTGCATCGAAGGACTTTCCCAAGCTGCGGTGGGTCGTGGCGCTGGAAGACGCAGCCCCCGTGGGCGGAATCACCTGGCGCGAAATGCAGCAGCGCGCCGAAAGCGTGTCGGCTGACAAACTCGATGTGGCGAACAAGCTTCTGGAACCCCACCAACCGATCAATATCCAATACACTTCCGGCACCACCGGCTTTCCCAAGGCGGCCACGCTCAGCCATCGCAACCTGCTCTTCAACGGCTACTACACCGGGATGTGCCAGGCACTGACGGCCGACGATCGCGTGTGCATTCCCGTGCCGCTCTATCACTGCTTCGGCTGCGTGTTGGGCACGATTACCTCGGTGGTTCACGGCGCGGCCATGGTCATCCCCGCCGAGAGCTTCAATGCCGAAGCCACGCTCGATGCCATCGAGAAAGAACGGGCCACGTCGTTGTACGGCGTCCCGACGATGTTCATCGCCCAGTTGCAAGATCCCACGCTGCCGGGCCGCGACCTGAGTTCGCTGCGAACCGGCATCATGGCCGGCAGCCCCTGCCCGATCGAGGTCATGCGGCAAGTCATCGATCGCCTGGGGGCGCGCGAGGTCACGATCGGCTACGGTCTGACCGAGGCCTCGCCCATCATCACCCAGAGCCGTAACACCGATCCGCTCGAGATTCGCGTCGAGACCGTCGGCCGCGCATTGCCCGGCGTCGAGGTGAAGATCGTCGATCCGGCAACCGGCAAGACTTTGGGCGACAACGAACAGGGCGAGCTCTGCGCCCGCGGACATGGGATCATGATCGGCTACTATCACAACCAGGAAGCCACGCAAGCCGCGATCGATCCGGATGGCTGGCTTCACTCAGGCGATCTGGCCATCCGTCTGCCCAACGGCTACTACCGCATTACCGGACGCATCAAGGACATGGTGATCCGGGGCGGCGAGAACATCTACCCGCGTGAGATCGAAGAGTTCCTGTTCACGCATCCGACGATCGAGCAGGCCGCCGTGGTGGGCGTGCCCGACCACAAATATGGCGAGGAGCTGTGCGCCTGGATCAAATTGAAGACGGGCTGCACGTGTGACGAGGAAGCGATCCGAGCGTTTTGCCGTGATCGGCTAGCCCGCTACAAGGTGCCGCGCTACGTCAAATTCGTCGAGACCTTTCCGCAGACCGTCACGGGCAAGATTCAAAAGTTCAAGATCCGCGAGCTGATGATCGAAGAGTACCAGCTCGAAGAGCAGGAAACTGCCTAGCGGGCAGCCCCCCTGGAACCGCTCAACCAGGGGCGATTTTCTCGAGAAAACCCGCCGCTGGCCTCGCCCGGGGCTCGCCCCCAAGGCCCCGGCCAACAAATCCACTTGACCATCGGCGCACAGGCTGAATAGCATACGGTTAGTGCCGGTGCGAACGTGGCACTGGCGGGACCGATAGCCCAAGCGGCGAGCCAGGCTGGACTGGTGGCCAACGGGGTGGTCATTATTGGAAAGGAGGTGACTGCATGTGTAGTGGTAACCAGAGGTGGCTCGTCTGACGAGCAGCCGACGGGCTGCACGCTTCGCGAAAGAGCGGTCTTTTGCGACGTCAGTCAGCCAAACATCCTTTAGAACCTGAAATGGTGGAACCGGCCGAGGCTTGCTTCGGCCGGTTTCTTTTTTGCGCGGGGTGCCGCATGCGCGCCCGGACTAACCGGTGCCGGCGGAATTATCGTCAATCTGCCCCCGCGGAAGATGGGCCAGACCCAAATTTGGCCCGAAAACTGATTTTCCATCGGTTGCCGAGCCGATTCTGTGAAGCTAGCATAAATGGTCAAAGTACATTGACGGCGGTCTCTTTTCCGGTGAGGGAGGATTTCGGATGCTGCGGATTGGCAAAACAGTCATCGTTTGGACTGCGGTTCTTTTGACGGCGGTCGATCCCGCGGCAGCCTGCCGTTGGCGCAGCCGCTGCTGCGCACCGCGACGTTGCTACCCGGTGCAATGCGTGACGACGTGTGCCCCGACGCCGTGCTGTGATGGCTGTTCGACCGTCGTATCGGACGGTTGCTCGGGCGGCTGCTCCGATGGTTCGACCACTCCCAGCAACGGCCCAACGCCCGCGATGCCCTCGCAAAATTCTCCGACCCCAGCTCCCGCGCCCACTCCTGCGCTGGCTCCTCCTCCCGCGCCGGCTCCTGAATTGACGCAGCCCAAGGCGCCCGCTCCGGCCCCGGCAGCGGAAGTGCCCGCGCCTGAGCCGGCACTTGAGGAAATGCCCGAAGAGACTCCGCCGGCCGCCCCGCCGGAAGAGATGCCCGAAGAAACCACGCCGGCCAAGCCCAGCGACGACGTCGATGACTTGTTCAAAGACACCGACGCCAGCGATAAGAAATCGGCCACGGCGCCGACGACCAACGCGGCTCCCGAAGGAGACGAAAAGAAGTCGGACGACGTCGACGATCTGTTCAAGGAAAACGACGACAATAAGTCGGCCGCTCAACCGGCCGCCATCGTGCCGCCCGTGGCCACCAGCGCCGAGTTGGAAGACCTGTTTGTCGAGCCGGTCGCCGTGGCTCCGCAACAGGTCGTCAAGCCGGCCGTGATCACGCAGGCCGAACCGCGTCAGTTGGAAGTCCTGCCTGCAGCGCATGTCACCGCTCCGGCTGAGACGGCCAACGCCTTGCGTGTTTGGACCGACAACACCGGCAAGTATCAGATTAATGCCCGCCTCGTGACGATTGGCGAATCGAGCGTGCGACTGCTGAAGGACACGGGCAAGTACACGACCGTGTCGTTGGATCGCCTGAGCGAGGACGACCTGGAATTCGTTCGTCGCCAGAACACGACCAGCTTCGCTGGAAAATTCTAATTTCGCCGATCTCGAAACTTCGAGCGCGACGAGAACTTGGACTACAATAGCCGCCACGGCCAACAGCGCCGTGGCGGCTTTTTTTGTGCGCTGATGCAGAGGACGGAGATCATGCGGCTTGCGACGCTTGTTGATTCCCTGTTCGTCCTCCTGGCGCTTGCCAGTTTGGGCGGCACCGCCTCCGCCGCACCGCCCAAGACGTTGCTCCTGCTGGCCCAAGGGCCTGACAACCACCCTGCTGGGACGCACGAGTACTTAGCTGGTCTCGAGCAACTTGCGAAGCTGCTCGAGCCGACGGCGGGGCTCAAGGTTCGCGTGGTGACGGCCGACGAGCCCTGGAGCGAGGGGCCGGCGCTGCTGGGCGAAGCCGACGGCGTCGTGATGTTCCTCTCCGAGGGCGCCCGTTGGACGCAAGCCGATCCGCGCCGTCAAGAGGCCTTAGCCCGACTGGCGGCCCGCGGCGGCGGACTGGTCGCTCTGCACTGGGCGTTGGGCACCAAAGCCGCCGAACCGATCGAACCGTTCCTGAAGCTGTTAGGCGGCTGCCACGGCGGTCCGGACCGCAAGTATCAGGTCGTCGAGACCGAACTGCGTATTGCCGACCCAGGTCATCCGATCACCGCGGGCCTGACGAATTTTCGCGCCCGCGACGAGTTTTATTATCAGCTCAAGTTCGTCGAGCCGCGCGGCCAGATCCGGCCGATTTTGCAAGCCACGATCGACGGTCGCTCGGAAACCGTCGCCTGGTCCTGGGAGCGTCCCGATGGCGGCCGCTCCTTCGGCTTCACGGGTTTGCACTTCCACGACAACTGGAAGCAGGCGGCCTATCGGAAGCTCATCTTCCAAGCCACGCTGTGGACCCTGAAATTACCCGGCGGCTAGCAACCGGCCGCGGGCTCCGTGGCCAGCGGTAGCACTTCGAGAGCACCTCGACGCAGTTGCCCACAGGCCGCGTCGATCTTGTCCCCTTTGCGCTCCCGGACAAACACGTTGATGCCGCCGCTGCGGACGATTTCCAGGAAGCGATTGACGGCCGTGGCTGACGGCGTGCGGTAGGGCAAGCCGGTCACGGGGTTGTAGGGAATCACATTCAGCAACGCGGTGCGACCGCGCAGCAATGTCACCAAACGTCGAGCGTGGTCCGGACCGTCATTTAGCCCCGCCAGCAGCACATATTCGAAGGTCAGCCGACGTCCCGAGGCCTCAAAATAATGATCGGCGGCTCGAAGAATCTCGTCGAGGCCGATGTTCTTGTTGACCTTCACGAGTTGATTCCGCAAATCGTCGTCGGCCGCGTGCAGCGACACGGCCAGGTTGTAGCGGCAGTTGGCCTCGGCCAGGCGATGAATGGCCGGAGGCAGGCCGACGGTTGAAATCGTGATCCGTCGGGCGCTGATCGCCAGGCCTGTCGGAGAACTGGCTTCGTGCAAGGCCGGCAACAGGGCGTCGACGTTGGCCAGTGGTTCGCCCATGCCCATGACGACAATGTGGCTCAGTCGCTCGCCCTCCGGCAGCAGCCGATCGAGCAGCAGCATCTGCTCCAGGATCTCGCCGGCCGTCAGATTGCGCGTCACGCCTTCCAACCCACTGGCGCAGAACACGCAGCCCATCGCGCAGCCCACTTGGGTACTAATGCAGATCGTGCGGCGGCCGCCGTCGAGCAACAGCACGCATTCGATCTGCTGGCCATCGGACCACTGAACGAGCAGCTTCTCCGTGCCATCGTCCGTCACCTTGTGTGCCACGACCCGCGAAGTCCAGAGTTGAAACTCGGCCGCCAGGGCTTCGCGCAAGGCCTTGGGCAGATTGGTCATGTCCTCAAACCCGCGGGCGCGGCCGGCAAAGAGCCAGTGCCGAATCTGCGCGAAGCGAAATCCTGGCATACCGCGCTCGGCCAGCCAGGCACGTAAGTGGTCGTTCGCCGGTTCGAGCAAATTCGTCATGAGTCGGAAAAACAAAGTTTGCAGGGTGCGAATCGGCTCATTATACGGTCCGCATGCCGCAGGTGCCCGGGGGTTTGGGGCCGCTTTCGCCAAATCGGGGGCAGGGGCATAGAATTGTCTAGCCCGCGCTACCGCGGATACCGTCAGCAACCCGCTGCCCTCTCGCCGAAGACGTTTACCGTGCCCAGCGAACTCAACGACCGCCGCCTGTCAGACATCGAGCGCACGACGCAGGAGATCGGCCATTATCTCTTCGATCACCTGAGCGGCGGCGAGCGGAACGTGCTGGATCGTCGCTGGTGGGACGATCGAATCATGGCCTGGGCCATGCAAGATGAGTCGGTCAAGGTGCAGATGTTCCGCTTCATCGACGTGCTGCCGATGCTTTCGACGAGCGAGGCAGTGACGCGGCACCTGCACGAGTACTTCCACGACGTGCGGCAGTTTCTGCCTTCGGCCGTGCGATTGGGCCTGGCCGTGGCCACGCCGCGTTCGATCGCTGGCCGTGCGTTGGCCATCGCGGCCCGCCGCAACGCCATGGGACACGCCCGACGGTTCATCGCCGGCACGACGCAAAACGAAGTCCTGGCGGCGGCGATGCGCGAGCGCATGCTGCGGCGAGCCTTTACGCTCGACGTGCTGGGCGAGGCCGTGACTAGCGAAATCGAGGCCGAGCATTACTTGCGGACCTACCTGGATTTGATCGACGGGGTTGCGCCGGTCGTTAACTCTTGGCCCGAAGTGCCGCAGATCGACCGCGCGTCGTTGGTCGAACTGCCGAGAGCGAATGTCTCGGTCAAACTATCGGCCCTGGATAGCCAATTCGACCCCATCGACCCGGCCGGCACCGCGCGCCGCGTGGGCCAACGGCTGCGATTGCTGCTGCGGGCGGCGCACGCCCAACGCACGTTCGTCAATATCGACATGGAATCGTACCGCACCAAGGATCTCACGCTGGCGATTTTTGAGCAGGTGCTGATGGAGGACGAGTTTCGTGATACCTCGGACGTCGGCATCGTGATTCAGTGCTACCTGTGCGATGCGGCCGACGATCTGCGACGGCTGCGGGACTGGGCCGTGCGACGCGGCCGCCCGGTTTGGGTGCGACTGGTCAAAGGGGCCTATTGGGACTATGAGACCGTGTTCGCCGAGGCCACCGGCTGGCCCATACCGGTGTTTCGAGACAAGTGGGAAACCGATGCCAGTTACGAGCGGCTCACGCGGTTTGCCATGCAAAACCACGAGCACATCCGGCCGGCGCTAGGCAGCCATAACTTGCGCTCGCTGGCTCACGGCATGGCCGTGGCACGAAACTTGGGCATTCCGGCGCATGGCTTCGAGCTGCAGATGCTCTATGGCATGGCCGACGCCGAGAAGCAGGCGATCGTCGATCTCGGTTATCGGCTCCGCATCTACATGCCCTATGGCGAGCTGATCCCCGGCATGGCCTACCTGGTGCGGCGGCTGCTGGAGAATACTTCGAATGAATCGTTTCTGCGGGCCAGTTTTGCCGAGCACGTCTCGGTGGAGAAACTGCTTATGAACCCCTTGGATCAAAAGTCCCTTGGCGACGGTCGGGCCGAGGAACACCGCGTGGGAGCGACCCGATTCGCGCCCGCTTTTCACAATGAGCCGCCGGTCGACTTTGGTCGCGACGCCAACCGCCAGGCGATGCAAGACGCCCTGCGTGACACCGAGCGCCAATGGAACTCGCGTTATCCACTGGTCATCGATGGCCAGGAGGTTGCCACCAGGACATGGGCCGCGGCGATCAATCCGTCGCACAAGGTGCGAATTCTGGGGCAGGTGGCCCAGGCTTCGGCTGAGGACGCTCAGGCAGCGGTGGCAGCGGCGAAACGCGCATTGCCTGGCTGGTGGGGCTTGGGCGCGACGCGGCGAGCCGAGTATTTGCGCCGGGCCGCACAGCGGATGCGCGAGCGGCGCTTTGAGCTGGCAGCTTGGGAAGTACACGAGTGTGCCAAGCCGTGGCGCGAGGCCGACGCCGACGTGGCCGAAGCGATCGATTTTTGCGAGTACTACGCGACCGGCGCTGTGGCGCTCGCTCAACCGCACGGCGTCGACGTTCCGGGCGAGGAGAATCGCTTCGAAACCATTCCCCGCGGCGTCGCGGCGGTGATTGCGCCCTGGAATTTCCCGCTGGCGATTCTCACCGGCATGACGACGGCCGCGCTGGCAACAGGCAATACGGTCGTCATGAAGCCGGCCGAGCAATCGAGCATTGTGGCGGCGAAACTGATGGAGATCTTCAGTGAACTCGAGTTGCCCCGCGGCGTGCTCAATTATCTGCCAGGGCGCGGCGAAACGGTCGGCGCGGCCCTGGTCGACCATCCGGACGTGGCCCTGATCGCTTTCACCGGCTCGCGCAACGTGGGCCTGACCATCAACGCGCGGGCGGCGCAACTGGCCACTGGCTGCGGGATGCGGACGGTCAAGCACGTGATTGCCGAAATGGGAGGCAAGAACGCGATCATTGTCGACGATGACGCCGATCTGGATGAAGCGGTGCTGGGTGTCGTAAAGAGCGCTTTCGGCTATCAAGGTCAGAAATGTTCGGCCTGCTCGCGCGTGATCGTGCTGGCTGGCGTCTATGACGTGTTTTTGTCGCGGCTGGTCGAGGCGACGCGAAGCTTGCAGATCGGACCTGCCGAAGAGCCCGCGAGCAGCATGTCAGCGGTCATCGACCAGGAGTCTTTCGACCGTGTGCGGCGTTACGTCGAAATCGGCCGGCAAACGAGTCGCGAGGCGCTGGCGGTCGAGGTCGGCGAGTTGGCGGCCGAGGGGTTCTATGTCGGCCCCCACATCTACACCGACGTGCAGCCGGATAGCCCCTTGGCCCAGGAGGAAATCTTTGGCCCGGTGCTCGCGGTGATGCGGGCCAGCGACCTGGACGAGGCCATACACATCGCCAATAACACCGACTATGCGCTGACCGGGGGCATCTTTTCGCGGAGCCCCGACAACCTGCGCCAGGCGCAGCGCGGAATGCTAGTGGGCAACTTCTACTTGAACCGCTCGATCACCGGCGCCCTGGTGGGGAGGCAGCCGTTTGGCGGATTTCGCATGTCGGGCATCGGCACCAAGGCCGGTGGAGCGGACTACTTGCTGCAATTCGTGCTGCCGCGCACGCTGACCGAGAACACCATGCGCCGCGGTTTCGCACCGACAAGTGCCGCCGAGCCGCAGCGCGCCGCGGAGCCCTGAGGGCTGATCGGGACGTCCGGTGGCCCGTCAGACGTTGACGATTTCGTGATGGTCCTGCTGCTTGGCCGGGGGTGCGGCGGCGGCCAGAGCCCGCTTGATGGCCAGGAACCGATCCTCGTTGGCCGTAAAAGCATCGACGACGTCGGGGTCGAAATGAGTGCCCCGGGCCTTGATCACGATGCTGCGGGCTTTCTCGTGCGTCAGGATGTCTTTATAGACCCGCTTCGAGGTCAGCGCGTCGTACACGTCGGCCAAGGCCACGATGCGACCGCAGAGCGGAATGTCATTGCCTGACAGGCCGGCTGGATAACCGGAACCGTCGTACCATTCGTGATGGCTGGCGGCGATGTCGCGGGCCATCTGCAAGTAGCGGGCGGCCGGAAACTCGTGCAGCGCGGCGTCGAGCGTCTCTGCGCCGTGGGTCGTGTGCGATTTCATCAGCTCGAACTCTTCGCGCGTCAAAGCGCTCGGCTTGAGCAGCACCGAGTCGGGCACGGCCACCTTGCCGATGTCGTGCAACGGACTGGTGAGATAAATCAACCGCACGAAATCCGCGTTGACCTGGTCGCTGAACTTCGGTTGCCGGGCCAGATGCTCGGCGATCACGCGCGAGTACATTCGTACCCGTTCCAGGTGCGTGCCCGAGTCGTTGTCGCGCGACTCGGCCAGCTTGGCCAGCACGAAGATCAACAGGTCGCGCGTCTCGAGTCCCAGCAGTCGCTCGCCGGTGCGCACGCGGAGCGTCAGCTCGCTGGGCTGAAACGGCTTGAGCATCAGGTCGTCCGCTCCGGCGGTCATGCCTTCGATCGAGTCGGAGGCATCGCGCCGCGTGGTGAGCAGAATGACATAGATGTAATTCATGAACCCCGAGCTGCGAATGCCGCGGCATAGCTCGATACCCGACATCTCGGGCATCTCCCAATCGGCAACCACCAATTGGCAACTTCCCTGCCACAGAATGTCGAGCGCATCGCGACCGTTGTCGGTGGCGATCACGTCGTAGCCGCTCCGCTTCAGGGTGTGCTCCAGCAAATCCAGAGCGATCGGGTTATCGTCAACGATCAGGACTTGCATTCCGTTCTCCGCCTATCGGCCACGCGACATCAAGGTTCAATCAGACCGTCGCGTTTCGCTCAGCAAGGCTAGGCTTTACTTGCGGTAAGTCAAAAAACTGCCATCGAGTGCAAAAAACTCCTGGCGCACGAAAGTCAACAGGGCCGGGAGTCACGATGGCGTCGCGCCGCGCAACCCCTACGATCGGAACCGTCGGAGATCGTCCCGGGAAATTGCGACAAATCGCGCCAGTTGGTGCGATCCGGAGGCCGACGACGCCATCGAACGAGATCGTCAGAGGGGCTGTCGAATCGCGTTCAGAGTGGCCTCGACAATGTCAGCGCCGCCGGCGCCCATGCCGTGATAAACCTGCCGCATGAAGTTCAGCGTCCGCTCGGCCGCGTTGGCAAATTGCCAGCGGCAGTTGTTGAACTGACAGTTGACAATCCCCGGCAAGTCGCCGCCACCGAAAACGATCTGGCAGTCACTGAACGTACAGTCCAAGTATTCGTTGCCGTCGAGGAATTCGGTCGTGCTGGCAAAAGTCTGGCCAACCTTCTGCATGGTTGCCTCCCCAAAGTTCGCGGATACGCGGCTACCGAATCCATTATGGGATGCGGACCGCGAATTGCCAGCAAAACTCAGCGGACGCCCAGGTCGCGCTCCACTTCGCGAGCCCGGGAGTCGAGGCCTGAGAAACCTCGTTCGTCGGCCGGCGGGCGCAGCTTCTCGGCAAATCGACCCATGTTGTCGCCAAACCCATCGCCGCGCCAATTCCAGCGTTGGCAGCCCGCGCCAAGCAGGCCGACGCAGGTCGCTGCCGCCAGCCCCCAGGTCATGAGGCGAGACGCAGAGCCCGGCTTTGAACTCATATTCTGAAAAGCTTGTGGAGACATGGGAGCGGAAGTCTCCCAAATCGCGCGGTGACATTCCAGAGCAGTTGCCGGTGGGGCAGTGGCTCTGCTAGCACCGCCGGCGGGCTTAGCGGTAGTTGGCGCAAAGTTCGCGAAGGTTCTCGGGCGATGTACCTCCGGAGAACCGGCTGACCTCACTGCCGCCGCTGAGAAAAACGAAGGTCGGGATCGAGCGGACGCCGTACTTCGCGGCCAGGGAATGGTTCTTGTCGATGTCGATGTCGCGCAATCGATAGCCCTGGCGACGCAAATCGGCCACGATGGGCTTCATGTGACGACAGGGTCCGCACCACGAAGCATTGAAGAACAAGACCTCATCGGCCCAGTGCAACTGGGGACGCAATCTCGCTTCTGCCTGGAATTCCTCATAGCGCTGCCAGCCGAGCACGGCCAGCGGCGGCAGGATAAAGAGCAGCAAACAGATGATCGCGGTGCGCATGCACGTTGCCCCAAAACGGAGATTGGTTAAGCGCGGCCCAGGCCAAGGCAGTGCACGAAATCGGCCCAGGCTGCTGAAGGCAAACCTAGCTCGGACTCTCCGCCGCGCCAAAAACCCTGACACCCAACAGCCCGCACAAGCCCGACAATCCCACCACGATCGGCCTGCCTGGCTCATTTCGACAGCCGTTCCCAGGGCACAGTCCGGTCACGTCCCGGCCCCTATCCAGGCGCCCCGCGACGTGCTAGCTTACCGAACGGACGGTAGGTTGGATGGGGGACGCGCGTGTGGACCGTGCTGCATTGGAATCGGCCGTGGCCGAGCTGTTGGTCGACTATCCCGTCGTCGTCACGACGATGGTCGCCTGGGGCGACATGGATGCCAACGGCCACGTGAACAACACGGTCTATTTCCGTTACCTCGAACACGCACGGCTGCAGTGCTTCACCGAGATGGGCTTCATGAAAGTGCAGGCCGAGACCGGGGTGGGCCCGATCCTATCCTGGACGGATTGCCGCTTTCGCCGCGCATTGACCTATCCCGACACGGTTTCGATCGGCACCCGCATCCGCGACGTGCAACACGATCGGTTCGAGATGGAATCGGTGATCGTCAGTCATGCCATGCGCCACGTCGCGGCCCAGGGACAGCAGCGCGTCGTGATTTACGACTACCGCCAGAATCAAAAGGCCTCCTTGCCCGAGTCCATCAGACAGGGTATTGGCCGGTTCGAAAAACATCCTTGAACCATTTCCATTTCATTACCTCAAGCGAGCGAGACAGCAATGAGCGCAGCGATCAGTCTGAAGGGCAAAGTGGCTCTGATCACCGGCGGCGGACGAGGGATTGGCAAGGCGATCACGAAGAAGTTTGCCGAAGCGGGGGCCAGCGTCGTCATTGCCAGCCGCAAGATGGAAAACCTCCAGGCCACGGCTGACGAACTGGCCTCGCTCCCCGGCAAGGTAGTTCCCATGGAATGTCACGTGGGCCGTAAGGAACAGCTCGAAGGGCTGGTGCAAGCCATCGAGAAGCAACTGGGCCCGGTCGACATCCTGGTGAACAACAGCGCCACGAACATCGGGCAGGGGCCCTCGCTCGAGGTGACCGATGATATGGTCGACAAAATGGTCGACGTGAACATCAAGGCCGCGATGCGGCTGATTCGTCTGACCGTGCCCAAGATGATCGAAAAGAAGGCGGGGTCGATCATCAACATCGCCTCGATTGCCGGCTTGCGCCCCCAGCCGGGCGGGCTGCTGTATAGCTTCACCAAGGCGGGCCTGATCATGATGACGCGCACCTGGGCCTGCGAATTCGGCCAGAAGGGCGTTCGCGTCAATGCGATCGCCCCGGGCTTGATTCAGACCGATTTCAGCGAGTTTTTCTGGAAGAACGAGAAATATCGGGCCAAGCTCGAAGCCACGCAGCCGATCGGCCACATCGGCATGCCCGACGAAATCGGCTTCGCCGCTCTCTACCTCGCTTCGGACGAAGCGTCGTACGTGACCGGCCAGGTCGTCGTCATCGACGGTGGCGCCACGGCGAACTAACCGCCAAACCACGCGGCAAAAAAATCGGGCACGCGGCGGCCATAGTGGCTACCGCGTGCCCGTGCGATTGCGATCATCGCGCTGGGGCAAAACCAGACCTTAAGACCGGGTTGGCGCCGGGCTTTCCGAAGTCGGCTTGGCGCAGCAGCTCTTGGCCGACTTGCCACTTGCCGACTTGGCATCGGCCGACTTGCCACCCGCGGGCTGGCCGCAGCAGGCGCGAGCCTCGTTGCAGCAGCTCTTGCCCTCGACGCAGCAGCGCTGGACCGCGGCGCAGCACTCCCGGTCTTCCTTGCAGCAAGCCAGGCCCTGCTCGCAGCAACCGTTCTTGGCGGTTGCCTGGCAGCAGGCTTTGTCGGCCGAGCAGCAAGCCAGCTTTTGCTGGCAACACGACTTGGCCTCGGGCTCAACCGCCCAAGCAGTGGCCACGGCAACCGAGGCCACGGCGACGAGTAATACTGCGATCGAAATTTGGAGACGCGTAATCATAAAATGAACTCCTCATGCCTGAAAAGAAATAGCTTCGTGGAACTGAAATGAGCGCACCGTGTCCGCCAAAACGGACTGCCGGCAATGCCGCGACCCTGAGGGTTGCGACAGGCAAGCGCGCAGCATTCAACAGCGCCACAGGCAATGGAGAATCTGCAGCGATCGAGACGCGGGCGGTGCCACGCTTGGAAGCACGACGCCGGCGACGAAAGTCGGGATTGGCTGCGGCGATAGAGTCGCCACGGTAGCCGACACGTCGGGAGCCGCGGTCTTCTTCACCAGCGGCGGGACGGTCTTCGCCTGACAGCAGGCCATTTTGCAGGGCGCAACCGGCCCAGAGGTGGCATGAGGGGGTTCCGCCTTGTGCCGGTCACAACAAGAATGGATCGGGGCTGTTGGCTCCGCGCGGACCAGGGCCGGGCAGGCACTAAACAGCACGCAGGGGGCGGCTGGTAAAATGACCAGCGCCACGCTCATCAACACCAGAAGTGACCGCAAGCCTCGCATAGCGGCATTCTACGCAGCGGGGGCAGAAAAGTTCGAAGTTTCTTGATCCCCCGCAGAAATTACCAGATCGCACCCTCGCCGTAACCCATTAGAACTGCAGGGCTTGCTTTCGCTGGAGCACCGATAGTGGCAAAACAGGCAAACGCTCAGCACCGGTCGCGGCGACTGCCCGCTCGTCTTCTTTGCCGATCGCAACGCGAGCTTTCAGCAGGGGCAACAGGATCCTCCACTGTTGACCGAACGTGGGGCCAACACCGCTGATGGCCGGTCCGCCGGCAATCGGTACACCACCGGGGGCGAGAATCTCCCGGGCGATCAGCGCCAGTAGATTGCCCGCCTGGTCGCCTGCGTAATGAATTAGCAGCGCGATACGTGATCCCTGCGGATGCGTCAGCACGGCGCCAAATAGCGCACGCAATTGGTCGACCAACTGATCCTGGGGCTGCGTCCAGTCGGGAACCGCGAGCAGATTGAACTCACGCAAGTTGACCGAGGCCTGCAACGCCGTGCGGCGCGCTTCGGCCAACTCGTCGAGTACGCGCTCGTGCAGCCGCAGGTAATGATCGGGATGCACGATCGACAAGCGCGGGTGTTCGCCGGCTTGCGCAAAATGGGCGGCCAGCCGTGGATAATCCGACAGTCGCTGGCGGTCGACAAACAGCAGCATGTTCTGCGCGTACCAGGGTTCCACGTCCTTGTCGCGCCAAAGCAGCTCGCGGAGGCAGTCGACGACCACGTAATTCTGTTCGGCAAATTTGGCCTGCCAATACTCGGGCCACTGCTCGTTGACGTGGCCGTCGCCGCCTTGGTGCGGGATGGCTGCTGAGAACATCACCACCGGAGCTAGCGCCGTGAGCGAGGCGACGAACGCAGCGGCCGATTCGTCGGGCAAGTGTTCGGCAACCTCGAGGCTGATGGCCAGGTCAAAACGCCGGCCCAAATCAAGCGGCTCATCCAGGTCGTGCGCGACAAAACGCTCGGGCTCGATCACCAGCGATTCGCGGTTCACATAGTCACCGTCGACGCCCACATAGTCCGTAATGCCGGCAGCCTGAAATTCGGCCAGCCAGGTGCCAATGCCACAACCGACGTCCAAGATGCTTCGTGGCTTGACGAGCTCTAAAACCAAGGGAATAGCGGCCCGGGCGCTGCTGCGTGCGCCGGCCTCATGCGATGCGAAGAATTGCTGATCGTACGGTATTTCGGTCATTGCCTGCCCTGAATTCCTGGTTGGCTCGCGGAGTTTGCTCAATGTCTCATTCCGCGAGCAGCGCGTCAAACTGCGCTTCGTCGAGAATTGGAATGCCCAGCTCGCGCGCCTTGTTCAATTTGCTGCCGGCCTTATCTCCGGCCACGACATAGTCGGTTTTCTTCGAGACGCTGGCCGCGGCCTGCCCGCCGCGCTGGGTAATCAATTCCTCGATTTGCTCGCGAGCATATTTTTGCAGGGTTCCGGTCACGACAAAGGTCTTGCCGGCAATCTTGCCGTTGTCTTGCCGCGCCGTTTCGAGGGCCGTCATCCGCACGCCCACCTGCTCCAACGCGGCAATCGCCTGACGGCCGTAGTCACTGTGCAAGAATGCGTACACGCTCTCGGCGAGCACGGGACCGATCTCGGGCGTCTGCGACAACTCTTCGACGCTGGCCGCGGCCAGGGCCTGCATCGACTGGAAACGTTCGGCCAATATCGTCGCCACGCGGGCGCCGACGTGACGAATCGACAAAGCGTTGAGCAGCCGCGCCAGCCCCCGCGACTTGCTGGCTTCGATGCCCTCGAGCAGGTTGACCGCCGATTTCTTGCCCATGCGCTCAAGGTCGGCAAGCTGATCGAGCGTCAGGCGGTACAAGTCGGCGAAGCCCCGCACGGCGCCGATTTCCACAAGCTGATCGACCAGCTTGTCGCCCAGGCCCTCGACATCCATGGCATTGCGATGGGCATAGTAGCGCACGCGTTCCTTGACCTGCGCCGGACACTCGGCGTTGGGACAGCGGATATAGACGCCCCCCTCGTCCTTGACGAGCGGCGTGCCACACTCGGGACAGGACGT
The DNA here is from genome assembly GCA_003153375.1 of Planctomycetaceae bacterium. Taxonomy (GTDB): domain Bacteria; phylum Planctomycetota; class Planctomycetia; order Pirellulales; family PALSA-1355; genus PALSA-1355. Next base: position 50,130 of record PLYM01000217.1, on the reverse strand, counting down.
GGGAAAGACGAATTTGCGCGGATGTCCCGTGCGTTCGGCTTTTTCAACGCGCACGATGTGCGGAATGATCTTGCCGGCCTTTTCCACCACCACGGTGTCGCCGACCCGAATGTCCTTGCGCTCGATTTCGTCGGCGTTATGGAGGCTGGCGCGTTTGACGATCGTGCCCGCCAGTTCGACCGGAGCCAGGTCGGCCACCGGCGTGATCGTGCCGGTCTTGCCGATCTGCACGCGAATATCCAACAACTTCGTCGTGGCTTCATACTTCTCAAACTTGAACGCGATCAGCCAGCGAGGGCTCTTGCTCGTGCTGCCCAACTTTTCTCGTTGCGCGAAATCGTTGACCTTGAGCACGAGGCCGTCGATTTCGAAGTCCAACTCATGGAGAGATTCGATCACAGCTTCGCAATGCACCACGGCGGCTTCGAAATCGTCGAAGCATTCGACGCGGGGTGTCGGCGGCAAGCCGAACCTCTTGACCGCCTCGAGAAACTCCATGTGATTGCGGGCCTCGAATCCCTCGGCATGACCCAAGCCGTGACAGAACAGTCGCAAGCGGCGCCCGGCCGCTTCGCGCGGATCGAGCATTCGAATCGCGCTGGCGGCAAGGTTGCGAGTGTTGGCATACAGCGGCTCGCCGGCGGCGCGCTGTTTTTCGTTGAGACGGACCAGGTCCGCGTTGGTCATGTAGACCTCGCCACGAACTTCGAGCACATGGGGCGGCTTGCCGGAGAGCTCGAGCGGCGCGTCGATGACGGTGCGCATGTTGTGCGTGATGTCGTCTCCGGTACGACCGTCGCCGCGCGTGGCCGCTTGTACCAGGCGGCCATCCTGATAGGTAACCGACACAGCCACGCCGTCGATCTTCAACTCGACGACCCAGGCGACCTTCTCGCCCGGCAGCAGCTTGGCGATGCGCTGACCATACTTGCGCAGATCCTCGACGCTATACGTGTTCTCGATCGACAGCATCGGCACGCGGTGCTCGACGCTTTCGAGATAAGGGACGGGCTGGTCGCCGATGCGTTGCGTCGGGCTTTCGGGCGTGACCAGTTCGGGATGCTTCGCCTCCAGTTCCTGAAGCCGGTGCATCAGCCGGTCGTACTCGGCGTCGGAGATTTCCGGTCGAGCTTCGACATAATACTTGCGATCGTGCTCGCGGATTTGCCGGCGGAGTTTATCGATCTCGGCGGCCGCGTCGGGCGTCATCATCGCAGTGTCCTAGCTGACGGGCCGGCTGCACTCGGCCGGCGTCACCTTTTGGCCGACGGAGGAATTGGGGACCAGGCAGAGGAATTTTAACGGCGTGGCGCCGGTATTGCGAAACTGGTGGACCTCGCCAGGCGTGACCAGCACGAAATCGCCGGCCGAAAGGAGGTGCTCCGCGTCGCCTTCGAGCACGACGCCCGAGCCTTCGAGGACGAAAATCTCGTGTTCGTAGGGATGGCTGTGCTTGGGAGTGTGGCCGCCAGGAGCGACCTCGAATTGCCGCATGGCAAAATTAGGCGCTCCCTGGGCCTCGTCAACCAGCCAGCGAACCTCGCAGCCGATGGCTCCCTCCATCGTGACGGGGGCCTTGGAAACCTGCTCGTAGTGATTCACTTTCATGACAATGATCCCATTCGACAATGATTCCGTCTGTGATCCCATCTGGAAATGGACTGAACGCTGAGTGAATTGTAGCCAGTCCTAGCGGACCAGTTAATTCCTCTCGTCATCCCGGGCATCCGTGCGAAATTCGTGGTCGCCCGACCCTCGCTCCCGGCGTTGGTCCGCCAGCGACCGATAGCGATCAAGCCACATGGCGCCAAAAGTGACGGCGGCCAGAGCGGCCAATTCACCGCCCAGCAATTGCATGCCGTTGCGGTCGAGAAAGTCCATCCAAGGGTGGGGAGCTCCGTCGCGCGGTGCGTTGGGCGCGATGGCCCGATAGGTCATCGTGCCGTAGCCGCAGGCCGTGATCAGAAACACCACGCCCAGAATGACCACCAAAACGTAGAACGGATTGGTCGGCTCTTTAACCTTGCCCACCCGAGCGGTCTCACGCGTGCCGAGATGCAGTTAGCGAGGTGACGAAAAAAACCTCGAGGGACGACTCCCAGCGCCGCTTCGGTCTCCGCCAAGGAGACCTCACAGCCGTCGACCTCGAGGTCCGTTGCTTTCGACTCAACGAGCCGGAAGCAACTGCCGCTTATCCTAACGCAAGTTGCCGCGCGATGCAAGCACTGCGCGCGTTCTGGGACGGCAAAAGCGGCGCGCCATCAACGCGCGGCGCGCGGCGCAAGGCCGCGCACCAGGTTGCAAAACATTTCACCGCGCGCCGTGAAGTCGCGGAATTGATCAAGGCTCGCGCACGCCGGCGAGAGCAGGATCGCGTCGCCCTCGCGCGCACGGCCCGCGCACCAGGCCAGCGCCTTGTCGAGTCGCTCGCTCATGCGGGCATTGAAATTTGGCGCGTATGCTTTAAGGCAGGCGTGCAGTTCTTGTCGCGCGGCGCCAAACAAGGCGGCACCTTGCGCCCGCGCGACGATCGCGCGTGCCAACGGTTCGAAGGCGACGCCTTTCGATTGCCCGCCGGCGAGCAACCAAACCGGCCGGTCCACGGCAGCCAATGCCGCCAGCGTGGCCTCGGGCGTCGTCGATTTCGAATCGTTGTAGTAGTGGCGCCCAGCGATCTCGGCCACGAACTGCAATCGATGCTCGAGCCCGCGAAACTCAGCCAGCGCGGTGACGATCGCCCCGTCACTCACTCCAGCGGCCGAGGCAGCTGCCGCCGCGCAGGCGGCATTCTGTCGGTTGTGCTGGCCCGGCACCGCTAACGACGGCAATCTCTCGAGCGGCCAGGCATCGCGCACGGATCCGCCGGCCACCGAGTTCCAGCCATCCAATGAGCCGTCGTGCTGGTTGAGCACCCCAATGCCTGCTGCCGATTGCCCACTGATCAGGCGCTGTTTAGCCATTCGATACGCGGCGAAGCTGCCGTGCCAGTCCAGGTGATTGGGGGCACAGTTGGTGACCACGGCGATCGCAGGCAGCGGCGTCCCCTCGCTCAAGCGGGCCAATTGAAAACTGCTCAGTTCGAGGATCACCCAATCGTCGGGCGTCATCGTTTCCACATCGTCGAGCAGCGAACCGCCAAAATTGCCGCCCAGCCAAACACGACGGCCCGCCGTGGTAAACATGGCGGCCAGCATGGCGCAGGTGGTCGATTTTCCGTTCGAGCCCGTCACGCCCACCACGCGGACCAGGCAGCGTTGAAGAAATAGCTCGATCTCCGAGGTCAGCTTCGCTCCGCTGGCCTGGGCAATTTGCAAACAGGGATGACCGGGCCGCACGGCCGGGTTGACGACCACGAACTCGGCGGTCCGAAAGTCGGCCTCGTCGTGGCCACCGAATGCCAGCCGGGCGATCGGCACATCGGCCAAGAGCCCGAGCGATTCGCCGAGCGCCTCCGAGGGAGCGGTGTCGCTGATCGTGACCCGCGCGCCCTGCCGCGCCAGATAGCGCGCCGCGCCTAAGGCGCCGCCATGACTTCCGAGGCCCATGATCGTCACGCGGCGAGCCGTCCAATCGATGCTCGCCATGGCACGCCTCCGGACCACAAAGCTTGGATCCTTCCGCGCGGAAGGCACGATGCCATACGGAAACCCATGTCGCCGCCGCGGGTCAGTTCAACTCGGCGATCATCCGGCGGGCGGCTTGAATGGAAGGCTGCAAGGCGGCCGCCTGTTCGTGGCCGCAGGTGTTCGTGTATTGTTCCAGGACCGGAAGCGCCTGCGTCGGCTGGCCCAGCCGCAAATAGACCAGACCCAAGTCGCGGCGCTCTTGCGGCACGTGCGGCAGCAGCGCGGCCAGCCGCTTTTGCACGCACAGCACGGCGTCCCAGCGCTGCTCGATGGCATGGGCCGCCTTCAGGTTGCGCAACACGCGGGCCGCGATGTCCAACGGGGCGGCGGCACGGAAATGTTCGTCGCCGATTTCGCCTTTCTTTCCCATGCTCTGCTCGATGCGGCAGCGACAGCCGGATTGATCCAGAACGTCGCCATTGGTGAACGGATCGACGAACACGACGTCGGTGCCCGTGCAACAGCCGATCACGAAATTGCCAGGCGTGTTGACGCCGAACATTTTTACGCCGTTGCGCGCGGCGATTGACATATAAAGGATGCCCAACGAGATCGGGATGCCGCAGCGGCGCCGCAATACTTCGTTGAGATAGCTGTTCTGCGGCTCGTAATAGGCGTCGCGATTGCCGTGAAAGCCCTCGACTTCATACAGCAGCCGGCTCATGGCCACCAATCGTTCGCGCACATCGCGCGAGGCCCGGCAGGCGTTGTGATCGCAACAGGCCACGGCGAGCCGATCGATTTCGACCAGGCTCTCCATCGGATCGAGTTGCGGATAGGCGTCGGCAGCCACCTCGAGCATGAAGTGGACGAGGTTAATATCGCAACGTCCGGCCACCAGCTTGCTGAACTCGGGATCGCTTGCGAACTGAGTCATATCGACAAGGCAGCGGATTTCGTCATCGGGTTGCGACGCGTCGTGCTGGCAAGCTGTTTGGAAACGCAAAAATCATCGCGAGCGCGCAATTGTAGAGGGGTGTCAGGGCTCGGGCAATCGCGATTTGGAGGCCACGCGGGGCCGAACACGCCGGTGCACAGCTTCGCGACATCGCACGCCCGCACGACGGTGCGGACACGCAAATCGGGCACGTTTTACGCGGTTATCGCCGGCCCCGTCGGCCTTTGTGAATACGGGCAAAACCGCTATGCTATGGGCTGTCTGAGACTCTATCGCGGGTGGAAAAATCGGGCCTCGCGCCAGGTTGCCAGAAGCGAATCAGACGCCAGGGGTGCAATTGCAACACATCCCTGCGGGCGCGGCAGGTTCCGTGCGTCACTAGCCGGCATCTCACACCTCTAGAAAGACACCATGAGCGAGTTTCGTATCGAGCGTGATTCCATGGGCGAAGTCCGTGTTCCCGCCCAGGCCTACTACGGCGCGCAGACCCAGCGGGCGAAAGACAACTTTCCAATCTCGGGCTGGCCGCTCCGGCCGCAATTGATCCATGCGATGGGCTTGTGCAAATATGCCGCCGCGATGGCCAATCGCGATCTGGGAAAACTGACGGGGACGGGCAAATATCCCCTGGCGCCCGCGCAGGTCGAGGCATTGCTGGCTGCCGCGCAGGAAGTGGCCGCCGGCAGATTCGACGACGAGTTTCCGATCGACGTCTTTCAGACCGGTTCGGGCACGTCGAGCAACATGAACGCCAATGAGGTGATCGCCAACCGGGCCATTGAATTGACCAAGGCCGATCGCTTTCACGCCGATAAGTCGGTGCATCCCAACGACCATGTGAACATGGGGCAAAGCACCAACGACATGTTTCCCACGGCGATCCACGTGGCCGTGGGTCAGGCGTTGAAGAGCGACCTGATTCCGGCGCTGCGTTTATTTCACGGCGTGCTGAATGACAAGGCCCAGCAGTGGGATTCGATCATCAAGATCGGCCGGACCCACCTGGCCGACGCCACGCCGATTCGCCTCGGTCAGGAATTCAGCGGCTATGCCCGGCAGCTTGAAATGTCGATCGATCGAGCCGAGCTGGCGCTCAAGGCGGTGCGCGAATTGCCGGCTGGCGGCACTGCGGTCGGCACGGGAATCAACACGCATCCCAAGTTTGGCGCCAAGGTGGCCGAGGTGCTCGCGAGCGAAACCGGCATCGCGTTCATCGAGGCCACGAATCATTTCGAGGGCAACGCCAATCGCGACGGCCTGGTCGAGTGCAGCGGCGACTTGCGGGCGATCGCGGTGACCCTGTTTTCGATCGCCAACAACATTCGCTGGCTGGGCAGCGGCCCTCGGTGCGGTTTCTATGAAGTCATGCTGCCTGATCGGCAGCCCGGCTCGTCGATCATGCCGGGCAAGGTGAACCCGGTGATGTGCGAGAGCATGATGCAGGTTTGCGCCCGCGTGATGGGCAACGACCAGACCGTGGCTTTCTCGGGCGCGACTGGCGGCAACTTCGAGTTGAACATCATGATGCCGATCATGGGCCACGCGACGCTGGAGAGCATCGAGCTGTTGGCCAGTTCGGCGCGAGCGTTTGTCGAGTTCTGCGCGCTCGAGATGGAGGTCAACGCTGAAGGCTGTGAGTCGATGGTCGAAAAGAGCCTGGCGATGGTGACCAGCCTGAATCCACACATCGGCTATGAGCGGGCCGCAGCGCTCGCGAAGGAAGCTTTCAAAACGGGCAAGACGATTCGAGAATTGTGTCGCGAGCAAAAAATTCTCAGCGACGAGGTGCTCGACAAAGCCCTCGACCCGCGGAGCATGACCGAACCGCACTAATCCCCATACGATCTACAGATCACGTCGTTTTTCGCGAACATGGAGGTTCACGATCATGGGCGGCAACTTCACGATTTTCTTGCGCACCCTCGCCGTTGGCGTCGCGGTCGGCATCAGCATGCCGACCTTGGTCGCCGCCGAGGATGGCACTCCCACGTTGGCGCCGACTGGCCAGTCAGCGCCCAAGCTGCTGCCATTTCCGGAGGATGCGGTCGACACCCCGGCGCCGAAGCCCGCTCCGCGGCGCGTGACGCCCCCCAAGGACTCGAACTTCAAGCCGCGCTTCAAGACGCCGGCGGTGCGCGGGGCGCAGCACGCCGAGCCGGCCGAAACCGAACAACCGACGCCGACGGAAAGCAGCCATCCGAAACAAGGCGACGCGGCGTCGGGCCCACGGCTGGAGCCGGTGCCGATGCCGGCCGGGCCGAACGATTCGGCGGGACGGTTCTACGTCGATGACGCCTTTGCCAAGAGCAAGCAGGCCAGGTCCGACGCCGAGTACACGGCGGTGATCGAGCTCTGCCAGCGCGGCGCGAAGGCCGGGCTCACGCGGAGCTATGAGGATTATGCGCGGCGCTTGTTGAGCTGGACTTATAACCGACGCGGCGAACTGCGCGAACGCGGGGGCCAGAAGGCCGAGGCGCTGGCCGATTTCGAAGCTGCCGTGAAGTGCAATGGCAACTCGTGGCGCGCGCTGCACAACCGGGGTGTGAGCTATGCCACGCAAGGTCGCACGCAAGAAGCCCTGGCCGATTTCGATCGCACGATCGAGCTCAACCCCAAGCACGGCAACGCCTGGTTCAATCGGGCCGAACTGCGCTACAGCCAGGGCGATTTTGCCGGCGCTATCCACGACTACACCGGCGCGTTGCAGTCGGCTCCGCGCGATCCGGCAATTCTCAATGGCCGCGGCCACGCCTTCTATCGTCTGGAGCGGTTTGGCGATGCCTTGCGCGATTACAGCGAAGCCATCATTGCCGATCCCAAGTTCGCCGCCGCGCTGGTCAATCGTGGCGACACGCACAGCGACCTGGGTCAGTACAACGAAGCCGCCAACGATTATCGCGCCGCGGTGGAGGCCAACCCCAAACTGGCACGCGCCTATCAAAGCGCGGCCTGGTTGATGGCAACATGCCCCGACGACCATTACCGTAACGCGAAGCTGGCGGTCGAAGCGGCCACCAAGGCCGTCGAACTGAGCGGCGGAGCGGATTACCGCGCGCTGGAAACGCTGGCCGCGGCCCAGGCCAATGCCGAACTGTTCGCGCAGGCCAAGGAGACACAAGAAAAGGCCATCGCCAAGGCGCCACGCAGCGAAGTCGTCACGGCCGAAAAACGCCTGGCCCTCTATCAGCGCGAACAGGCCTTCCGCGACCGCCCACGAGTTGCATTCGCTCCTCCGGAGGAAGAGAAGCCCGTTCGTCAGGCCTCGGGCACCATGCCTCTTCGTCCCAATCGGGGCTCTGCCGCGCCCCAACGTTAGGGATGTTAAACTGTGCGGCCTCCACGGCTCCGCACTGCTGTCACTCTCTTGATTCGCCCTGCGTGGATCGTCATATTAACTGTACATCCATCTAGTGGCTGCCTCAAGGCCGGCCACGGGTCGTGAACAGGTTGGATCCAACTCGCCGGGCGCACCATCGTGCCCCTGCCGAACAAGGGAGTCATCATGGCAGGTTTAGCTGATCCCAGAGCCGTTCCGACGGCGCGTCTCTTCTCGGAGGAGGGGGCCGAGCTGCCCGAGACGCTCGACTTGCAATTGACGGTCGTCGATCGCGATACGATCGAGGAGCTGCTTGCCTATCCCTGCGGCCAGGGACGCGAACTGGTCGCGCTCAACGCGCTGCGGATTGGCGTCCTGGCCTTGAAGCAGGCCCGCGGGCGGATCGATGTCGACCTGATCCAGCGTGAGACGCAACGCATGCTGGCCGGGTTGGAGCGCCAGCTCTCAGCCCATGCGTTGCAAACGCAAGAGAAGCTGACCGGCTCGTTGAAGGAGTATTTTGATCCCGAGAGTGGGCGATTTCCCGAGCGCGTGCAGCAATTGGTCAAGGCCGACGGCGAGTTGGAGCAATTGCTGCGACGGCAGATCGGCGGCGATGACTCGCAATTGTGCAAGACGCTGCTGGCACACTTCGGCCAGCAGAGCCCGTTGATGAAGATGCTCAACCCCAAGGAATCGGAAGGCCTGTTGGCGGCCTTGGGGCAGACCTTGCAAAGCCAGCTCGAGTCGCAGCGAAATCACGTCCTGCGCGAGTTCTCGCTCGATAACAAGCAGGGAGCGATGTCGCGCATGATCTGCGAGCTGACCACGAACCACGGCCAATTGACCGAGGCCTTGCAAAAGAAAATCGATACCGTGGTCGCGGAGTTTTCGCTGGATAAGGACGACTCGGCCTTGAGCCGCCTGGTCAACAACGTCGATCGAGCGCAGCGCACGATCACACGTGAGTTTTCGCTCGATGACAATAACTCGGCGCTGTCGCGCTTGGCGGCCATGCTCACCGACACCCGGACCGCGATCGACGGCAACTTGACCCTGGACGGCGAGAGCTCGTCGCTGGCCCGTTTGCGGCGCGAACTGCTGTCGATTCTGCAATCGCACACCGACACGAACCACGCCTTTCAAGAAGAAGTGAAGGTGGCGCTGGGCAAGATGGTCGCGCGCCGCGAGGAATCGGAGCGATCCACGCAGCACGGCCTGGTGTTCGAGGATGCCGTCTGCGCCTACCTGGAATTTCATTCACACCAGACGGGCGACATCGCCACCCGCACGGGCGCGGCCACGGGATTGATCAAAAACTGCAAGAAGGGCGATTGTGTCATCGAGCTGAACCCCGACAGCGCGGCGCCGGGCGCCAAAGTGGTGATCGAAGCCAAGGAAAAGAGCGGCTACACGCTCAACGAGGCGAGGGCCGAGATCGAAACCGCTCGCGAGAATCGCGGGGCACAGGTGGGGTTGTTCGTGTTCTCCAAAAAGACGGCCGCCTGTGGGTTCGACGACGTGTTCCGCTCGGGCAACGATGTGTTCGTCGTCTGGGATCCGGAAGATTCGCAAACCAATCTGCACCTGAAAATCGCCCTGACGCTGGCCCGGGCCTTGTGCATTCGCGTCGAGCAGCAGAGCGAGGCCCAGGCGGCCGATTTCGCGGCCATCACCGAGGCGATTTTGGAGATCGACAAGCAGTCGCAATCGCTTTCCGAGGTCACCCGCTCGGCCGAGACCATCAAGTCCGGCGCTGAGAAAGTGCTCGAGCGCGTGCGCAAGTCGCGCAATTCGCTGGAACGCCAGGTCGAGATCCTGCAAGCCCGAGTCGGCGACTTGAAGTCGGCAGCGGCCGGTCGCTCGGAATAGACGCGGGTCTCGCTATGGGCTGAGAAAGTGTGGCCAGATCGCGTCGCTGACAAACAAACCCTCGCGCGTCAGACGCACGCGCGTCCCCTCGGCCGCCAGCAACCCCAGTGAGAGCATGCGGTCCAAAGGCTTTCCGACCAACGCCTCGACCTCGAAACCGGTCCGCGCCGCGAATTCACAACGATCGACGCCCGAGAGCCGGCGCAATCCGAAGACCAGCATCTCGCGAGCCCGGTCGGCCGCATCGAGCGATTCGGATTCGGCGATGGGCGACTCGCCGGCCAGCACGCGTTTGAGCCAGGTCGTCGTGCTCCGATGGTTCATTTCGCGGCGGCCCTCGACGTAGCGGGCCGCGCCGGGGCCGACCGCCCAGTAGCCATCGCCGGCCCAATACGTTTCGTTGTGCCGGCAACGGTGCCCAGGCTGGGCGAAGTTCGATACCTCGTAGTGGTCGAATCCGGCGGCGGCGAGCGTGTCGATCGCCGCGGCATACATGGCCCGTTCGAGTTCCTCGTCCAGCCGGCCCAGCTCGCCGGACAACAGCCGGCTCCAGTACGGTGTGCCGCGCTCGAACGTCAGGCCATAGGTTGAAAGATGATGGGGCCGCAGGCGAATCGCTTCCGCGAGGTCGGCTTGCCACGCTGCGAGCATTTCGCCGGGCGCGCCGAAGATCAGATCGAGTGAAACCGACGCGAAGGCACGTTTCGCCTGCTCGACCGCGCGGCACAAATCGTGGGGCGTGTGGTCGCGCTCCAACACTCCCAGCTTGCGCGCGTCGAACGATTGACCTCCCAAGCTAATGCGGTTCACGCCACCAGCGGTCAAGACCGCAACCACCTCGTCGGAAAGATCCGCGGGGTTGGCCTCGACGCTAAACTCATAACCGTCGGCCAGTGGAAACCAATGGCGCACCGTGTCGATCAGTCGCCGCAGCTCATCGGGCGGAAGATGGGTGGGCGTGCCGCCGCCAAAGAAAAGCGTGTCGACCTCGTGCGGGGAGCGCAGAGTCGCAAGCTCCAACCCAATCGCCTGCAGGTAGGCGTCGATCAGGTCGTCGCGGCCGGCGATCAGGGTGAAGTTGCAATAGCCGCAACGGTGCCTGCAGAACGGCACGTGGACATAAGCGGCACGAGGAACGGGAAAAGCGTCGATCATTGCTCCTATTGTACGCCCGCGAACAACTGATCGCCCGATTTTCAGGCTCCTGGCAGACTGCCCGGGTGCCGAGCGCATCCGCGGCGTCGAGCTACAGCCACAAGTGCAGTCGTCCGTCGAGCATGTCGGGAATCTTCTTCTCGACGACGTCGCGGATGCGTTTGCTGTTGTAGCGGGTGCTGAAATGCGAGGCGATAATCAGCTCATTCTTGAATTTGGCGCGGCGCTCGATAACGTCGTCCAGGTGCATGTGACCAAATTTGTGGATCTTGTCCTTGCGATGCGAGGGGGCCACGAAGGTCATTTCCATGATCAGGACGTGGGCTTCATACATCGCGGCGCACGCATCCAGCCCGGGCGGGGCGCTGTCGCCCAGATAGGCAAAGCGGGCCACGCGACGTTCTTCGGTCACGTCAGTGCCGCCCATGCGCAAGTCACGAATTTGCGGCCCGGTGAGCGATTGATATTCGGTTTTCAGCTTCCGCCGGCGCTCCCAAACGACGAAGCCCATTGAGGGAATCGTGTGCTGCGTGGCCGAGATCGAAACCACGTGCTCGCGCGACAACTCGATTTCCTGTCCTGGTTCGATCGGCAGCAAGTGACAGGGCATCCGCCCGCGGTCGAGCCGCGTGAACAGCTTGAGGATTTTTTCGACGTGCTCGATCGCCCCGGCCGGCAGATAGATGGTCGGCGGTTCCATCTTCATCATTCGCCGCCGTGCCACGTAAACCGGCAGCGCGGCCAGGTGGTCGAGATGCGAATGCGATACGAACCAGGTGCTGGTGCCCATGAACGACCAGGGCTGCCCGCCCAGATCGAAGCCAATCTTCAACTCGGGAATTCGCCAATAGGTTTGCACCGCGGCGCGGGAGTAGCCCTCGATCGTCAGGTCCTTGTGGACCAGCGTCTTGACGGGCATGTTGTTGACCACGGCCGAAATTCCAGGCGTTTTGGCGGTGCTGCCAGGCGAATTTCCCAGTGTAGGATCAAGCCCTGCCAGGCGGAAGGGGCGACCATTACCGGGCCGATTCGATCGTCTTAGTTCACCCGGCAAATGAAGCACTTGAGATATTCGCTCTCAAGGCAGGTGACGCTCAGCGGATGATCGGGGCCGGCGCCGCGCATGGCCAGCACCTGAATGTCGCGGCCGGTTTGCTCGGCGACGCCGCGCAGCATGTAGAGAAAGTCCTCGCTCCCGACGTGACCCGAGCAACTGCAAGTCACGAGAATGCCCAACGGCTCGAGCACGTCGACCGCCAGCCGATTAAGCCGATGGTACGCCCGCAAGGCATCGTCGACACTCGAGCGGCTGCGCGCGAACTTGGGCGGATCGAGCACCACGGCGCCAAACCGCTGATGACTGGCCGCGAGCGCGTCGAGTGACTTGAAGCCGTCACCCTCCTCGAAACGCACGTTCTTCACGTTGTTGAGCTCGGCGTTCGCCCGAGCGAGCAGGACGGCCTTGTGGCTCGAGTCGTAGCCGATCACCTCGCGGGCCTGCCCGTGCACGGCCGCATTGAGGCTGAAGCCGCCGCTGTAGCAAAACATGTCGAGCACCCGCCGGTCACGCATGTAGGCCGCGGCCGCCAGGCGATTCTCGCGTTGATCGACATAGAACCCGGTCTTTTGCCCTTCGGCCAGATCGATGCCGTAGCGCAACTGGTTTTCGACAATGAACACGGGGCCCTCGGGCGATTGGCCCCAATAGAGCCCGTCGCGCAGATCGATGCCCTCGGCCGCCGCGACCCCTTTTTCCGTGCGGATGAAGATACCGCGCGGACGGGTCTGTTCGACGAGCATGGGCACCAGCTCGTCCAAACGCCGGGCCATGCCCAGCGCGGTGACCTGCACCGACAGCCACGGTCCGTAGCGGTCGACGATCAGGCCGCTCAAGCCGTCGGCCTCGCTGAACACGAGGCGGGCCGCTCCTTGCACATCGTCTAGGCCCAACCGAGTGCGCAACTCGACGGCCGCGGTCAAGCGCCGGCGCCAAAACTCCGTCTCGAGGGCTTCGGTGTTGTCCCACGAATAGAGCCGCACGCGAATGCGGCTGCGGCTGTTGTACAAACCGCGGGCGACGAATTTGCCCGTGTCGGAAATCAGGTCCACGACGTCGCCATCAGCCGCCGTGCCCTCGACGCGGGCGATGGCCGAATCCAATACCCACGGATGACGGCCAAAAAATGGACGTGCCTTGCGCGGCTTGAGGATCACGCGAGCCACGGCAAAGCCCGGCGCGGTTTGCAGGCCCGAGGCTTCGGCCGGCGGAGAGAGATCGGAAACGAGGTCGTCCATAGTCGTCTGCTTGTCATCGAGAGTCGGGCAAGTGGCACGCCGCGCCGGCGCGAAAAGGCGCCCTCGCGCCCGTGGCCCTGGAGAGTGGGCGAATCGGCGGAACACGCATCATCCTCCCGGCGGCGCGTTGATGCAAGTCGTCTGAAGTTGCGTGCTTGAGCGGGCTGCCCTATTCTGGGCTTTTGGGTTGGCGCGGATACTAATTATCTCGGCAGCAGATTGAAAACTCGGGGGTTCTTGGCATGGCAAACCATTTGATTCCCTCGATGGCGCTGTTGGCTGCGTTGCCCAGTCTGCCGGCCCTGGCCGCCGAGATTCCGGTGCCGCAGGTCGTGTTAGCCATTCACGGCGGCACGGGAGACGCGAAAAAAGAGATGACCCCCGAGTTGGAAAAGGTGCTGCGGGCCGACATGGAACGGGCCTTGAAGGCCGGCTATGAGAGTCTGCAAAAAGGGGGGAGCGGCCTGGATGCAGTGGAAGCGGCGATTCGTGTCCTGGAGGACTCGCCGAACTTCAATGCCGGCAAGGGCGCCGTTTTCACGCACGAGGGGCGCAACGAGTTGGACGCCTCGATCATGGAGGGCAAGACCCTGCGAGCCGGGGCCGTGGCCGGCGTGACCGTGGTCAAGAATCCGATCAGCGCGGCCCGCGCGGTGATGGAAAAATCGAAGCACGTGCTGTTAATGGGACGCGGAGCCGAAGTGTTTGCGACCAAGGCGGGTTTGGAGATTGTCGATCCGGCCTATTTTTGGACCGAACGGCGCTGGAAGGACATCCAAAAGGTCTGGAAGCGCGAGGCCAAGCCGCACGACAACAAAGATCCCCAGGCTGAAGTCGAAGCCGCGCCCCCCCACAGTTGGGGCACGGTGGGTGCCGTGGCGCTCGACCACGACGGCAATCTGGCGGCTGGCACCTCGACCGGCGGCATGACCAACAAGATGTTCGGCCGCGTCGGTGACTCACCCATCATCGGGGCCGGCACCTATGCCGATAACGGAGCCTGCGCCGTCTCGTGCACCGGCCACGGCGAGTACTTCATTCGCTTTGCCGTGGCCCACGACATCGCTTCGCTGGTGAAATACAAGGGGCTGAACGTCGCCCAGGCGGCCGATGAGGTCGTGCAGAAAAAACTCAAGCCGATCGAAGGCGAAGGGGGGGTGATCGTGCTCGACGCCAAAGGCAACTATGCCGCCTCGTTCAACAGCGAGGGTTTGTATCGCGGCTATGTGACCCGCGACGGCAAGACGCACGTGGCACTCTATGAGCAGTGATTCCGTGCGAGCAGGAGCCGCGTACCAACCGCGACTGGCTACTTGTAGTTGTACAGCGGTCCGGCAATCTGAATCGGCCGGATGTCGAGGTGGATGTTGGCCACGGTGTAGGCACTGGCGCCGCTGACGGGCGTGTACCAGCCCATGCTGTCGGCCGCGCGATAGAAGCGGAATTCGAAGCCGGTCGTCGGTCCGTTGCGGGCCTCGGCCGCGTCGAAGGCCAGTCCGATCGCTTCCGGCCGCTTGTTGTCGATCAGCTTGCTCATCAGATCGGGCAGGGTCTCATTGCCCAGGATGTCGCTGGTCACCAGCGAGTCATCTCGCGATGGCTTAAACGATTCGCTGTTGGGATCGATCGTCTGGTCCGAGCGTTTTTCAGCAGCCGGGGTCAGTTGCAGCGTCTGCAAATCGTAGGCGTCGCCCTTGTCCAGGTACGTCAGCCGGGCATTCTTCAGATTGAAGCCCTTGATGGCCGGATCGGCCGTGGCTTGCGAGAGGTCCATCACGATCGCGCCTTTGTAGCCGATCACGCTCATCGTGTGGCCTCGTTCGACCACGACCGCCGTGTTCTCGTCGACGCCGACGCCGTATTGGATGCCCAGCGTGTGCATCGCCACGAGCGAACGACCGAACCGTCCGCGCACCAGGCAATGTTGTTCCACGAACCAACGGGGGTCCAAGAATCCCAAGCCGGGACCAACTTCCTTGCCCAGCTCGACCCCGTGTTGCAACGTGCCTAGCACGCTCCGCGCGTCGCGGAACATCATGCGACTCATCACGGCGGCTCCGGCCGAGCTGCCGGCCACGACCCCGCCATTGCGATAAACTTGCCAGATCGCTTCCAAAAGCGGCGTGCGATCGCTCAGGCTCGAGCCCAGCGCCTGGGTGATGCGTTCCTGCGAGCCGCCGATGAAGTAGACGCCGCGACACTGCTTCACGCGGTCGACCAGCGCCGGATCGGCAACCAGTTGCTTGTAGTCGACCTCGGCCTGATTCACCCACAGCGGGATCAGGAACGCGTCGGCTCCGGCCTTGCACAGGGCGTCGACCGAGCGGCTGCCGTTTTTCAAGGGATCGCTCGACGCCGTCGGAAAGACGGCAATCTTGGCTCCCTGCCCGCCGGCCAATTGGACCACGCGGTTCCAAATGTCGCCGTCCGAATAGCGAGCCGCGCCGCCGATGATGACCAGCGAGCCGGTCTCTTCGGCCCGCGCCGGAATTGCGAGCGCCGCCAGAAGCAGCGCGGCCGCGCAGTGACATGCCATGTTCTTCATGGCTTCTCGCATTCGGGGTGGGAAATTCGGGGGGAGTCAGGCGTGCTGCTTGCGAATCTAACTGCTGGCGGGCTCTGAATCCATAGGAAAATGCGGCCAGTGTGCAAGTTGCACGGGGCTAAGTGGGGTCTGCTGGAGCGCTGCGGTGGCCGGCGGGCGAGGCTAGAATAGGGCCGGCTAGCACAGCCATCGCGACGCATGACCGATTTCGTTTCTACTTTTCGGAGAGCTACCACGTGATCAAAGTGTTCCTGCTGGCAATGAGTGTTCTGGTGTCCGGCTCCCTGGCGGTTGCGGCCGATGATATCGTGTTCGAGCGCGTTATCGGCCCCGAGTTTCCGGGCAAGTACAAGCACCCGGCCTCGATCGAGGAGTTGGCCAGCGGCGACCTCTATATCGCTTACTATGGCGGCGACGGTGAGTACGCCGACGTGACGGCCGTTTATGGCATGCGCAAAAAGAAGGGCGAGAGCCAATGGTCGGCGCCCAAAATCATCGCCGACACGCCGTTCTATTCCGATGGCAACGCCGTCGTCTGGCAAGCGCCCGATGGACTGGTGTGGCTGTTCTATGTCTGCCGCTTTGGCGACACCTGGAGCACGTCGCGCATCAAGGCTAAGATCTCGCGCGATGACGCCCAGACCTGGAGCGACTCGTTCATGGTGGCCATGGAAGAGGGGATGATGGTCCGCAGCCGGCCGCTGTTGCTGGCCGATGGCGATTATCTGTTGCCAGTGTATCGCGAGACGGGGCACGATCCCGAGGTCGTCGGCGCCGACAGCACGTCGCTGTTCCTGCGCTTCGATGCGAAGAAAAAGAAGTGGAGCGAGTCGAGCCGCATTCGCTCAGCCAAGGGCAACATCCAACCGTCGGTCGTCCAATTGGGCAACGACGATCTCGTCGCCTATTGCCGTCGCGGCGGCGGCTATGGACCGGGCAGCGAGGGGTTCGTCGTGCGAAGCGAATCGCACGATGGCGGTAAAACTTGGGGCGAAGGGCAGGATACGAAGTTCCCCAATCCCAACGCCGCGATCGACTTTCTCAAGCTGCACAACGGCCACTTGCTGTTGGTCTACAACGACAGTCCCTTGGACCGCACGCCGCTGACCGTGGCGATCTCAAGCGACGGCGACAAGACCTGGCCGGCGCGCCGCGACATTGCGGTGGGCAACCACGACTATGCCTATCCCTATGCCATCCAAGGCCGCGACGGCAAGATTCACATCGTCTACACCTCGGAACATCGCAGCGTGATCAACCACGCGGTGTTCGACGAGTCGGCGATCACGGCCAGCGCCGCGAAGGCGAAATAGCCGGCCATTTTCCAGAGCAGGCGGCCGGCCGGGCTTTCGGCCGAAACGCCCGTGCGTCTGCTTGACTGGGCAATCGGGCGAATCCAGAATCATAGCGACCAGAAACCTAGCAGCCCCTGCGGACCAACCATCTCGTATCTCACCTGAGGATTGTCATCATCATGCTCATTCGATGTTTCGGTGTCGTGCGCGTCGTCGCGTTGTTTGCCGGCGTGGTTCTTGTGGCTGGCCTGGCCCATGGCGAGACCTGGGGCGAGAAACTCGGTTATCCGGCCGGCAAGAAAGTCCTGATGCTGCACGCCGACGACATCGGCATGTGCTATGAAGCCAACCTGGCCGGCAAAGCCTATTTGACCGCCGGCCAGATTCAGTCGGCCGCGCTGATGGTTCCCTGCCCTTGGTACAACGAGATGGCCGATTGGTACAAGGAACATCCCGAGTACGATCTGGGCCTGCACCTGGCGATGAACAGCGAGTGGAAGTGGTATCGCTGGGGACCTGTGGCTGGCAAGTTGAAAGTGCCCAGCATGTGCGATAGCGAAGGATTCCTTTACCGCAACGTGCTCGAAACGGCCACCAAGGGCAAGCCCGAGGATATCGAGACGGAAATTCGCGCTCAGGTCGATCGGGCACTCGCCAAGGGCACGCGCCCCGGCCACATCGACACGCACATGGGCACGCTCTATGCGCGGATCGAATTCACCAAGGCCTATTTGAAGGTCGCCCAGGAATATCGCATTCCGGCGATGGTCGTTGAAGACACCCCGGCGGTGACCGAGAAGTTCAAGAAGCAGGGCTATCCGATCACCGAGGAGTCGAAAAAAGTGATGGCGGCCTATAAGCTGCCCAAGCTCGATGACTTTAACGCGGCGCCGGACGGCAAGAACTATGAGGACAAGAAAGAGAAGTTCATGGTGCTGGTCCGTTCGCTGCAACCAGGCCTCAACGAGATCATCTTCCATCCCTCGGTGATGACCGACACGCTGAAGGCGATCACCGGCAGTTGGCAGCAGCGGACTTGGGAATCGCAGATGTTCGCCGACCCGGCGATGCTAGCGTTCTTCGAGCGCGAAGGCATCCAGTTCACGAACTGGAAAGAGATCATGAAGCGCTGGGAAGAACGGTTCGGCGACACGCTGCCGAAACCGGCGGCGGCCCAGAAATAGCGGCCAGGCTCGGGATTTCGCTCTTCTCGTCGATCGCAGCGGCTCCCGGCGGCTCGTCCGAAAAATGTCGCCGACTTGCATCGCGGACGGAGACCACGCGCGAGTTTGGAACCGCAGGGCGCCTTTTGACTTGTCGAAAAAGGATTGCCGTTCGTCCGGTCGATCGCGGCAGAAAAACCAGAATTCGATTCTTTTTCCTTGCCAATCCTCCCGTCCGTTGTCATAATAATCGCTGCCCCTTAACTTGCACTGGAGTGCCGGTTATTGGAGGCAAGGTTCTTGGCGGGCGGTGCTCAAGTCGCCGTCGGATGATTGCGATCGATCCCTATGAAAACGTTGGGTGCGGTAATTTGCATCTCGCTGCTGCTTGCCGTGGTTGGCAAGGCAGACGATCTCGACGATCTGCTGGGTGGTCGTTCGACTGTTGATGTCTCGCCCGTCATGGAAAGTGGTGGCGCGGGTATCAGCGACGCGCAGTTGGCCAAGCCATCGAACTACTCGGATCCTCACGACCTCCACGCGGCAATCGCGGCGTCCGTGGCCGAGAACAAGGTGCTGCCCTCTACGTCGGCCGTCAACCATCAGGGCGAGGACACCGAAAGCATGAGCCTGGTGCCGGAGCCGTCGGCCGTGGCATTGGCGGTCGGGGCGCTGGTCTACTTTCTGCTGTTCGGCCGTCGTCGAGCCATGGCCTAGCAGTCCGCTCCTCGCCGCACGGCTGCGTGCCGCGCGACTTGGTTCTTCTCGGGCGTCGGGCGCTAGCCCCGCCGGTGAAACCGATTTCTTCTCAGGACGCGAGCCTCGTGGTGTCGAATGCTCGATGCCGTGGATTGGGCATACGCTTTGCTTCCTAGTGGGGCGGATACAAAAAGCGGCCGATTCTGCTCAAATTGCTTAAATGTTCGACCGGGTTTGCTCTATTGCTAGGCAAGCCCCGGCCGGATGGTGCTTGCGCCAACCAACCCACCGGTACGAACCATGAAATTCAATGCTTATCAAACCGGCGGTTTTTACGACGAAATGTTCGAACAGGACGGCCAGCCGCGGCCGCGGGCCCAACTGCTCGCGCGAAATCTGGCGGCCCTGTCCGACGGCGAATTGCAGCGCCGTCAGAAAGCGGCCGACCTGGCCTTGTTGAACATGGGCATCACGTTCAACGTCTATGGTCACGAGGCCGGCACCGAAAAAGTCTGGCCGTTCGACATCGTCCCACGCATTCTTGAGGCCAGCGAATGGGACCGCATTGAGCGCGGGCTCAAGCAACGCATCCGCGCGCTCAACTCCTTTATCGCCGACGTCTACAACAAGCGGCAAATCATTCGCGATGGTGTCGTGCCCGAATGGCTGATTTCGTCCGGCAAGTGCCTGCTGGAAAAGTGCGCCGGCCTGCGTCCGCCGCACGGCATTTGGTGCCACATCACGGGCACCGACCTGGTGCGCGACGCCGATGGTGAGTTTTATGTGCTCGAAGACAACCTGCGTTGTCCTTCGGGTGTCTCCTATGTGCTGGAAAACCGCGAAGTCATGAAGAGGACTTTTCCGCAGGTCTTCGGCGGGTTGTCGATCTCGCCGGTCGAGGACTACCCCGAGCAGCTCCTGCAAACACTCCAACACATCGCTCCCCCGGGGGTCGACGATCCGAACGTCGTGCTGCTGACGCCCGGCATCTACAATTCGGCTTATTTCGAGCACTGCTTCCTGGCCCAACAGATGGGTATCGAGCTGGTGCAGGGCTCCGACCTGGTGGTCAACGACGGTTACGTGTTCATGCGGACCACGCACGGTTTCGAGCGGGTTGATGTGATCTATCGGCGGATCGACGACGACTTTCTCGATCCGAAGACCTTCCGCTCCGACTCGACCCTGGGCGTGCCGGGCCTGATCGACGTGTATCGCGCGGGCCGCGTGGCCCTGGCCAATGCGCCAGGCACCGGTATCGCCGACGACAAAGCCGTCTATGCGTACGTGCCGCAGATGATCAAGTACTATCTGGGCGAGGATACGCTGTTGTCGAATGTGCCCACCTTCGTCTGTGGCGACGAGGCGCAATGCGAGCACGTGTTGGTCAATGTCGACAAGCTGGTGGTTAAGCCGACGAACGAGTCGGGCGGATATGGGATCATGCTCGGCCCCAAAAGTTCGAGCGCCGAACACCAGGAGTGCCGCGACCGGATTCGCGCCAATCCGCGGAACTACGTGGCGCAACCGATGTTGTCGCTGTCGCGCGTGCCAACCGTGGTGCAAGACCAGCTCGAGGGCCGGCATGTCGACTTACGTCCCTACATCCTCTATGGCCAGGATATCTATGTCCTGCCAGGCGGACTGACGCGCGTGGCCTTGCAGGCCGGCTCGTTGGTGGTCAACTCCTCGCAAGGCGGCGGCAGCAAAGACACCTGGGTCGTTCGCAACGGCGCATCGCATTGAAAACGGTGTCGAACATGCTGAGCCGGGTGGCGGATTCGATCTTTTGGATGAGCCGTTATATCGAACGCGCTGAGAACGTCGCGCGTTTCATCGACGTCAACATGCACCTGGCCATGGACGAGGGCCATACTGACGTGCATGCGGCCGAACAATGGGCCCCGCTGGTCATCACCACCGGCGACTACGACCTGTTTCGCGAGTTGTACGGCGAGCCGGACCAGCACAAGGCGATCGCCTTTCTGACGTTCGACGACCGCAACCCGAACTCGATCCTCACCTGCCTGCGATTAGCGCGCGAAAACGCCCGCACCGTGCGGGAGATGATTTCGTCGTCGATGTGGGAGGAGCTCAATAAGTTCTATCTCATGGTGCTGTCGGCCAAGGGGTCGGGCACGATGCTCGACTCATCGTACGAGTTCTTCAAGCAGGTCAAGCTGGCCAGCCACCTATTGGAAGGCATCACGATGGCCACGATGTCGCACGGCGAGGCCTGGCACTTTGCCCGCTTGGGACGGTTGCTGGAACGAGCCGACAAGACCTCGCGCATCTTGGATGTCAAGTATTACGTGTTGCTCCCGTCGATCGCGGAGGTGGGCACGCCCGTGGATACGGTGCAATGGTCGGCCTTGTTGGAGTCGGCTAGCGCCTTGGAAATGTATCGCAAGCGGTTTGGGCGGATTCGACCGACGGACGTTGCCGATTTCCTGATTCTGGACAGCGAGTTTCCCCGTGCGATCCACTTCTGCCTGATCAAGAGCGAAGAGTCGTTGCTGGCGATTACTGGCGGCGAGCGCGGGCGATTTCGCACGCTGGCCGAAAAGCGGCTGGGCCGCTTGCGATCGGAGCTCGATTACACGCAGGTTAGTGAGATCATTGACCAGGGGCTCCACGAATTCATTGACGCCTTCCAGATTCAACTGAACAAAGTGGGCGAGGCAATTTACGAGACCTTCTTCGCGCTCCGGCCGCTGGAATTGGCCCAGCGGGCCAGCCAACAGTAGTCGCGTTGAGCCGCCCAAGTAGGCGTATTATTTTAGTGAGAGAGACGAGTCGGCAAGGAACGCCGACATCCATCAACGTGCCGGCGGTCAATCCGCCCTGGGCGCGTAGTCCCGACTTGCTTGCCCCCGCTCCAGGAATCGGATGAATTCTGCCCATATCGCCCTGAACCCTTTGGCGGACAAAAGCGTCTTCGCACGCTATGAGCCGCCGGGGGCCGTGTACGACGAAATGTTCGCCGGCGATGGTCGCCTGCGCGGCCATTGGGGCGAGTTCGCCTCGCTGGTTGACGGCCTGGGGCCGCTCGAGCTGACGCGTCGTTGGCAGCAAGCGCGGCGGTTGATCGACGAAAACGGCGTGACGTATAACGTACACAGCGATCCGCAAGGACGCGACCGCCGTTGGGAGCTCGACGCGCTGCCGCTGGTGATGGAATCGGGCGAATGGTCGCGGCTATCGGCCGGACTGACGCAACGGGCGCGACTGCTCAATGCCATCTTGCAGGATGTCTACGGTCCGCAGCACCTGCTGCGCGAGGGCCTGTTGCCGAGTGAGCTGATCCTCGGCCATCCAGGCTTTCTGCGTCCCTGCCACGGCTGGAGCGTGCCGGGCGATCGCTATCTGCACTTGCACGCCGCGCACCTGGCGCGCTCGCCCGAGGGCGCCTGGTGGGTCGTGGCCGACCGCAGCGAAGCTCCGGTCGGAGCCGGCTATGCGGTGGAAAACCGAATCGTGATCTCGCGGATGATTCCGCACGTGTTTCATCATTGCCGGGTCGAGCGGTTGGCCGGGTTCTTCATGACCCTGCGCGACACGCTGGCCGATCTCGCGTTGCGGCACCGCGAAAACCCACAAACCGTGCTGCTGAGCCCCGGTCCGGCGAGCCCCACCTATTTCGAGGATTCGTACCTGGCGCGCTATTTGGGCTATACGCTGGTCGAGGGTGAAGACCTGACCGTGCGCGACAATCGCGTCTATCTCAAGACGCTCGGTGGGCTGATCAACGTCGACGTGGTGATGCGCCGTGTGCGACAGGAGTTTTGCGATCCGCTGGAACTGGGCGGTCGGTCGCGCCAGGGCGTGCCCGGGTTGACCCACGCGGCACGGCAAGGAAACGTGGTGCTGGCCAATGCCCTGGGCAGCGGGCTGGTGGAATCGCCGGCGCTGATGGCCTTCCTGCCCGCGCTTTGCCAGCGGCTGCTGTCCGAACCGCTGGAGCTTCCTTCGGTTCGCACCTGGTGGTGCGGCGACGAAAAGTCACTGCCCTTCGTGCTCGAAAACCTCGATCGGTTGATCATTCGCTCGGCCTTGGGTGACACGGCCAGCAAGAGCGTGCATGGCGGCTCGCTGAGCAGCACGGAAAAGGAACAGCTCGTTGCTCGCATTCGCACGGCGGGAGCCAAGTTCGTCGCTCAGGAACTGGTGGTCCGCTCGAGCGCTCCGGTGTGGAGCGATGGCTCGCTGGTGGCTGGCCACATCGCGGTGCGAACCTTTTCGGTGGCCGCGGGCGATTCGTACCGCGTGCTGCCCGGGGCCCTGGCCCACGTGAGCGCGTCGCCGGAAGCCCTCGGCGAGTCGATGTTCGTGGGGCAGGGGAGCAAGGACGTGTGGGTGTTGGCCGATGGGCCGGTCGCACCGGTTACCTTGTTGCAGCCGCCGGGCACGCCCCTGGCGCCGCGGCGCAGCGGTCACGATCTGCCCAGCCGCGTGGCCGACAACCTGTTCTGGCTTGGCCGCCACGTCGAGCGGGCCGAGGACCTGGTGCGACTGCTGCGCAGCATCTTCACCCGACTGATCAGCGAAAACTCGCCGGGCGACGCGAGCGAGCTGGATATTTTGTTTCGCGCCCTGACTGGCTCGCCGCCCGCGCCGCAAGAAAGTGGGACCGGCTCGGCCGCCTCAGCGATGGAACTGCAAGTATTGGCCTATCTCTACGACCAGCAGCGGGCCGGCAGCCTGCTGTCGGTGCTGGCCTCGATGGTGCGCGGCGCCACGGTGGTGCGCGACCGCATCTCGCTCGACACCTGGCGCATCCTGAAGCGAATTGACGACGACTTCCATCCCGGCTATCCGCTGGGCGTGGTCTCGCTGTCCGACGTGTTGACCATGCTCAATCAGATGGTGCTCAATCTTTCGGCGTTCAGCGGCGTGGCCATGGAAAACATGACACGCGGGCCGGGTTGGCAGTTTTTGGACTTGGGCCGGCGGACCGAGCGAGCCATGAACATGATCGGGCTGCTCCGCACGACGCTGTTCATTCCGGCCGGCAATGAACATGCGGTCCTGGAGGCGATTTTGGAGATCGCCGATAGCTCGATGACCTATCGCAATCGATATGCCACGAACTTGCAGCTTGCGCCGCTGCTGGATTTGTTGATCACCGACGAAACGAACCCACGATCGATCGCCTATCAATTGGCCGCGCTGGCAAGCCACGTCGAGCGGCTACCACGTCACCAGTCGGAAGCGCTGTTGAGCGACGAGCAGCGGCTGGTGATCGCGATGCTTTCGAGCGTGCGGCTGTCCGACCTGGGGGCGCTGGCCGAGGTGGACGAAAACGGTATCCGTCAGCGGCTCGAAGGTAGCCTGCTGCAACTGGCGACGCAGCTTTGCGAACTCGCCAGCAACATTTCGCGAAAATATCTGGTTCACTCCGGCGCGAGCCATCAGTTGACGGAGATCCATCGCGCGTAGCCTGGCCTGCCGTGAAATCCTATGCTGCAAAACTTCGATCTTGGCACCGTGATGCGGTATCACGTCGTCCACACCACCACCTATTTCTACGGCGAGCCGGTTTCGTTGTGCCAGAACGAAATCCACCTCACGCCGCGCAATACGGCCCGACAGACGTGCCTTGAGCACCGGCTGACCATTCAGCCGACACCGGCGAAGCTGGAAAACTACTTCGATTACTTCGGCAATCAGGTGCACTTCTTTTCGATTCCCGACGCCCATCACGAGATGCTGGTGACGGCCGAAAGCGAAGTGCGCGTGCTATCGGCTCAGTACATTCCTCCGGAAGCCACACCGCCCTGGGAGCAAGTGCGCGAGTTCGCCAAATCATCGAACACGAGCGAAGCCCTGGACACGCGTCAGTTTCTCTTCGATTCGCCGCACGTGGCGGCCTGCCCCGGATTGGCCGAATTCGCCGCCGAGTCGTTCCCGCCAGAACGTCCCTGGCTGGTGGCGGTGCTCGACCTGACGGCGCGCATCAACCGGCATTTCGTCTACGATCCGACGGCCACGAACATCAGTACGCCGCTGGCCACGGTGTTGGACATTCGTCGCGGTGTCTGCCAGGACTTTGCCCATTTGCAGATTGGCTGCCTGCGGCTGTTGGGTCTGCCCGCCCGTTACATGAGCGGTTATTTGGTCACCGCTCCGCCCGATGGCCAGCCGCGCATGCAGGGGGCCGATGCCTCGCACGCCTGGTTGTCGGCCTATTGTCCAGGGCTGGGCTGGATCGAGTTCGACCCCACGAACAATCTGGTTCCATCGCTGGGCCACGTGACGATCGGTTGGGGCCGCGACTACGGCGACATCTGTCCCATCCAAGGCATCTTCATCGGCGGCGGCCAGCACAGCATGGATGTATCGGTCGACGTCCGTCCCGTGCCGCTCGGCGACGGCGAACCTGGGTGAGGCCGCGCAGCTCGCTACACGTGGTCGATTTCGCAAAATCGGCTGGTGCCAGCGATCAGGCTCTGGTCAAGCGGCCCAACGTCCGCCAGCGGCTTGATCATCGTGATCTCGGTTGCCCTCGGGGTGAGCGTGAAGAGCTTCCGGGTGGCGCCGGTATCGCTCAGCCAGCCGCCCACGCGAGCCGCGCCGTTTGAGCGAGCAAGCTCGCCGAGCGCCGCATAAAGCTGCTCGCCAAGCTCGTCAGACTGGTTGGCCAGGGCCAGGTCGGTGATTCGCCAATCGTCACCCTTGCGACCGATCCGCACATAGCCCTGCCAGATACCCTGCGGCTCGCAGAGCGCATAAAACTCGTCGGTCGCGTTCTTTTCGAGGATCGACTGCCAATAGTCCCCGTCGCGCGCCACGGATAGTGGCATCGCGCCGTGATAGTCGGCATAGAGCTTCGCGATGGCCGGCAGATTCTCGGCAGGGGCAAATCGCATCAGCCGGCTCGCCGTTGCCGGCCGCGGCAAATCCGAGGGGGCACACCAGCCTTCGAACGAAGGGCAGGCTTGATAGCCGAGCGCGGCGTAATAGTCGGCGCCAATGTCGGAGTACAACACGCCGAGCGCGGTCCGCGTCCGCCGGGCGTGCTCTTCGACGCCCGCCAGAAGCCGAGGCGCGAATCCTCGGCCGCGAAACTCACGCAGCGAGTACACCGAACCGATGGCGATGCCGCTGACCGTTTCGCCCCGCAGACGAAAGCCGAGGGGATAACAACCCAACGAGACGACGACCTGGCCGTCGATCGTGCCGACGAACCAGTTCGCCCGGCAGTGCGAAGGAGAATGGAGCCGATAGCGAAGGTGCTCCTCGAGCGGCAGTCCCTTGCTCCAGATGTCGAACACGTTGCGATGCGCGGCGACCAACTCATCCGGCGACGCGGGGTGGATGTCCAGATCGTGGGCCATATTCTGGTTCGATCAACTTCTGAAATGGGAACACAAAGCCGTGAACCTTCCCTGCGCGACCACAAAACATGCCTACATCATTCCCTGACCCACCGCGCTGCCCATCTCGCCACGACGCGCATCTCTCGGCCACAGTTTATGGGCGGTGCGCAACGCTCGCAACAGGTCCAGGATCTTGGCATGTACTTCATCGGTCTGGGCAATGATCAGACACTTCGAACCGGTTGCCGGCTCGATTTTTCCGGGCCCTCCGTTCTCGTCCCAAGAATTCTTGGACACGGTCTCGGTGATGCAATTGATGAGACCAGTGTAGTTATTAGCGTCGATGTCGCCAATTGAGTACACGCGTATCGACAAATTGTCTTCAGACTCAGCAACGTCCTTGCTGCTGATCACCACGGCCCCATCCTTGAGGAAGTAATGCAAACCAATCTCGGTTAGCGATTGCTTCAGGGCGACGCGCAGAGAAGTGCCCCTGACGCGGCAGTTTATTGGCGTGTCAGAGGCCACACCCGCGTCGCCGATGCCCCTACGGTCGAGTTTCACAGCGACACCGCACCGTCCGTCAAGCTCGTCGACGAACTCAACCAAGGGGGTCTCTTGAAAATCAAATTCAACTTTCCGATCGAGGACCGTCAAGACTCGCTGCTCGCGTGGCGAAACAACGGGCAAGCACTCGATTGATGAATCGGGGCTCCGCGGGTCTGGCTCGGCCGCACGGGCCCACCCAATCGGCAACAGACAACTCAAGGCAACAATTAAGCTCAAGGCACCCGACAACCTTGAGAAACCAGCAATGCGATTGGCGCGCGACGCAGCCGTGCAGAGCTATTGGGAATCCATGGCGAGTCTCCGTGGTCCGAGGTGGCTTGGAAAAGGCTGCTATTCGTCATCGGCCGCGTCGTCGGCGATTTTGCGAGCGACGCGCAGCGATTTCAGCAGATCGCGCACCTTTTCGTGGACCTCGCGCGTTTGGGCGATGACCAGACTCTGGGAGCTTTCCACGACCACCACGGTGCCCGGACCGCCAGCGGCGCCCCCAGGGGAATCGGCGATCAATCCGATGCCGCCCGTTCCCGTGCCCATCATTCCGCCACCCATCCCGCCAAAACCGCCCGTAACCTGATGCAGCGTGCCGCTATGCGGCACTTCTGTTTGCGGACCAACGGATGGAGCTGCCTGGGGCGCCGCGGGCGCCACTGGGTTAGCCTGCGGTCGCGCCATGTGCGAGGGCCGTGGATAGGTTCGCCAAGTGCTGGCGTCGATCGTCGTGACAATCGCTTTGACGACGCTGCCGTAGTCCGTGTCGTCATCTGCGTCGGTGACCAGATCGCCCACGGGATAGACCATCCGCACCAGGTTCTCCTCGGACTCGGCCACATCCTTGGACGTGATCAACAGCATGTCTGCTTGAACCAGGTAATGCACCCCGTACTTGCGACGGAGCAACCCGAGCACCGACCGCAAGGGAAGGTTGTTCATGCGCGGCAGCGTGATCGGCGTATCACGAGGAATTCCCGCGTCATCCAAGGCTCTGTCATCCAGCTGTATCTCGATACCATGCTGGTCCTTCAGATCATTAACGACGTCAGCCAAGGGTTCTTCGACGAACTCGATCGAGGTCGGCTTGTCGAGTTCCAGCAGAATATTGCGCTCGCTGTTCGAGAGGATCTCGATCGGCGCGTCCTTCAAACCCGAACGGGCCGCCGCCCCTTGGGATTCGGCGGACTTGCCCGCCTCCTCGGGAACGGCCTCCATCGTCTTCGATTCATCGGCAGGCTTTTCCTTAGCGGCAGCCGACGGCTGTGCCGGACCAAAGGGATCCTCCTCTTGGGCTCGACAAAGCGAGAGCGCGAGAGCCGTGGCCATTGCGGCCATGGCGAAACACGAAGGGAACGAAAGCCGAAGAACACGGTTCGCTAGGAAAGCAAGCATCGCCAATCTCCTCTGCCAAAGGGATGAAGGGCTGGCGTGCCGAGTTCCGGCTGCGGCGGCGCCACTGCCCAGGTGACCATGGTGAACCGCTTATTGCATGCCTGATCGCTCCGCGTGGGAAAATATGCACGCTGGTCGAACTCGGCGCCGACGAAAGGCGGGGGCGAAACGCCCTCGGGAGAGCCGCCGGGCCCTTGTAGTGTGCCATAGCTGGGCTTAGTTTGGCAACTAAACAATTTGACAACTTTTGAAGTGTCTCCATGTTTCGGTACGTTGCTCTGGCGGTGGCCTTGGCGGTGTCTCTGGCGACCACGGTGACGGCCGCTGATGCCAAGCCCATTCGGGTGCTATTCCTGGGCGACAACGGCCACCATCGGCCCGCCGACCGCTTCCGACAGATCGAGCCCGTGCTGACCAAGCGCGGCATCGAGCTGACGTACTCCGACCGGCTCGAATCGCTCAATCCCGACACGCTGGCCGGCTACGACGGGCTGCTGATCTATGCCAACTTCACGGCCCTCGCGCATGCGCAAGAACGGGCCCTGCTGGACTTTGTCGCAGGGGTGCATCACGCCCTGCGGGGTTGGCTGCCGTAGCGCCTCAATCGGGTCGTGACTACGAAAAATCCTGCAGCGTGGGCTTGATGATCAATTCGTGTACGTGGGCCCGGGGCGGCAGACAGGCGACCATCAGCGCGGCCTCGGCGACGTCCGAGGGCTGCAAGATTCGGCCCAGGTGCTCGGCCGTGACCGGCACGGGTCGGGCCCGCAGCAGCGGCGTGTCGACTTCGCCCGGACAGATGTTCGTGACGCGAATTCCGTTCTTGCCTTCTTCCAGCGCGACCGACGTGCTGAGCGCGGTGAGGGCGAATTTCGAGGCGCTGTAGGCAACACCGCCCAACAGGCTCGCCCGCACGCCGGCGATCGAATCGATGTTGATGATCAGGCCGTCCCGGCGGCTGCGCATTTGGGGTAGCACGGCGGCGATGCAGTTGTAAGGCCCCGTGGCGTTGACTTGCATCACCAGATCCCAGCTTTCGCCCGGCATGTCGGCCATCGAGCGTTTGACCGTGTTGGTACCGGCGCTGTTGACCAGAATGTCAACGTGCCCCAGGCTCTTGTTGGCCCAGTCGAACAGCCGCCCGACGCTGGCTCGATCGGCCACGTCGACCGCATGGGTCAACAGCTTGGGCTCGCCGCTCCACGATTCGGCCGCCGCCTTGAGCTTTTCCTCACTGCGACCCGCGACTGCCACCAGGCAACCTTCCTTGGCAAAGGCCACGGCAATGCCCAGCCCGATGCCCGTCGCCCCGCCCGTGATGACCGCCGTCTTGCCCGCCAAACGCATGGGAAACCTCATTCAGGGTGAAGTCGTCGGTGAAGTCGTCACTGTACCGAGAGCGGAAGGCGGGGGAAAGGATGAAGGCGGAAGTATGAAGGATGAAAACGAAAGCAAGAAAACGCAAATTCGCCACCTAAGTGTCGCCGGGGCGAAGGGCTTACTCCCCCCGGTCCGACCTTCAGCCTTCAGCCTTCGGCCTTCAGTCTTCAGCCTGTTACTTTGTTGGCTCCGCCTTGCGGGTCTTGTTTCGCGCGCGAATAATGGTCGCATGTCGAAACTGCCGAGACAACTGGATTCGCGGATCGAGATTGTCACGCCGGAGAATATCGCGTTCGCCTATGTGCTGGCGGGGCCGTTTCGGCGGCTGCCGGCCTTTTTGATCGATTTTGCGATCCGTGCGGCGGTGCTGTTCCTGTTGGCCATGGGCTGCCTGGTGCTGTCCGTGGCCTCCCTGTCGGGCATCGGGCTGGGCGTGTTCCTGGTCGTCTGGTTCGTGCTGTCGTGGTTCTACGGTGGGTTGTTCGAAACCTTCTGGAACGGGCAGACGCCCGGCAAGCGGCTGCTGGGGTTGCGCGTGCTGTCGATCGATGGCCAGCCGATCAACGCGCTGCAAGCCGTGCTGCGCAACGTGCTGCGCGACGTCGACGCGCTGCCGTTGGCATTGAGCGTCGTGCCGCTTTACATGTTGGCCCTGGCCACGATGACCGCGAACAATCGGTTCCAGCGGCTGGGCGACCTGGCCAGCGGCACGATCGTGGTCGTCGAGAAACGCAGCAAGCTCCGCGGCCTGGTGATGATGAATCGCCCCGAGGTGGTCGCCTTTGCCCAGACGTTGCCGGTCGGCTTCGTGGCCAGCCGGGCGATGAGCCATGCGCTGTCGACCTACGTCGCGCGGCGCGAGCTGTTTTCGGCGCCGCGCCGTTTCGAGATCGCCCGCAACCTGGCGGAGCCATTGTGCCTGCGGTGGGGGCTGCCGATCGACACGAACCCTGACTTGCTGCTCTCAGCGCTCTACTATCGGACCTTCATCGCCGATCGCCCGGGTCACGAGCCGACCTTGCGCGCCCCCGTGGCCGTGCCGGTGGAGGTCGCCAGCCCATGAAAGTCGCCCTGCTGTTGGAACGACGGCGCGAGCAATGGCACGAGTTGGAAAGCTTGTGCCGGCTGATGGAGAGGCGCGGCCCGCGGCCGTTGGGCGGGGCCAAGGTCTCGCGATTTGCCAGTCTCTATCGGGGCGCCTGTGCCGACCTGGCGCTGGCCGATGCCTATCAACTGCCGCTCGACACGGTCGAGTATCTCCATCAACTCGTGGGTCGCGCGCACAATCAACTCTATCGCAGCCAGACTTTCCGCTGGCGGCAGTGGGGCCGCACGATGTTCGTCGAGTTGCCGCGGAAGTTGGTGCGCGACCGGGCGTTGTGGCTGGCATTCGCGATTTTCTGGGGCATCTTCGCGCTGTCACTGTACCTGGCTTATACCTCGCGCGAGTACGCCGACAAGGCGATCGGCCAGGCCGCGATGGAGTCGTACCGCGAAAACTTTTCTCGGCCCATCCGCGGTCGCCCTGGGGGCATGGATTCGGCGATGACGGGCTTCTATGTTCAACACAATGCCGGCATTGGCCTGCGGTGCTTCGCGGGAGGGCTGTTGTTCGGAATTGGCGGTTTATTTACGGTCGTTTTCAACGCCATGCAATTGGGGGCCACGTTCGGCTACATGCTGACGCTCGAGGAGCGGGTGAACTTTTTGCAGTTTGTCACCGCGCACGGCCCGTTCGAATTGACGGCGATCGTCTTCTCGGCCGGCGCTGGCATGCGGTTGGGGTTTTCGCTGGTGACTACAGGGGGACTGTCACGCGCGGCGTCACTGCGCCAAGCTGCCATCGAAGCTTCGCCCATGATGGGCGCGGCCGTGATTCTGTTCTGCCTGGCCGCGATGATCGAAGGTTTTATCTCCCCCTCGGCGCTGCCCTATGCCGTCAAGGCGGGCGTCGCCGTGCTGTCGACCGTGATCCTGGCGTTCTACGTGATTGGCCTGGGTCTGCTCCGCCGAGATTGACCGATGCAATTGGATCAAGCACAAATCGCGATCTGCGAGCGCTCGTGGCTCGACAACCTCGACTTGGCCCTGCACGTCCTGCGCAGCCGGGCCGCCGGCATTACTGCCAGCGCCTTGGCGGGCATCGTGCCCCTGGCCGCGCTTAACTATCTGCTGCTGTCCTTGGCCCATAGCCGCCGGTTCTCCGATGACATGACCTCCGGCGCGATCTTGGTCTCGACGTTTCTCGTCATGCTCGAAGCTCCCTTGGCCACGGCGCCCTTGACCTTGTATCTGGGCCAGGCAATGTTCGTCAACAAGCCACGGCCCAGGCAGATCGCCCGCGAGTTTTGGACCTGCCTGCCGCAACTTTTCGTGCTGCAAGTGCTGCTGCGTTCGCTGCTGATCTTGCCGATCATGACGTGGATCGTGCCCTATGGCATCTGGCCCTATTTGAACGAAGTGATTCTGCTCGAACGCAACCCGCTGTTCAGCCGCCAGGGACACATCTCGACGTTGAAGCGCAACACGAACCTGCACCGCAACAACAACGGCGAGTTCCTGCTTTCGGCCATCGGCGCGGGCTGCCTGGCGCCGTTGTTGATCGTGGCCCTATGGTCAACGCAACGCATTCTGCTCGAGACCTTGTTCAACTTTCAGCCGCCTTGGGGTGGACAGGTGATCGCCTTTCAGGCCGTGCTGTGGCTGGTCGTGGTCTATTTCACCGTGGCTCGTTTTCTCTGTTATCTCGATCAACGCATCCGCACCGAGGGTTGGGAAGTCGAGCTGTATCTGCGCGCCGAAGGCGACCGCATCGCGAGGCGCATCGCATGACCTGCCGGGCAATGATCGTGCGAACGTTGGCCTGGGGCGTGCCGGGCGCGCTGCTGCTGGCAGCGCTCTGTGTTTCCATGGCGCCGGTGCGGGCAGCCGATGGTCCCGCGGCCGGCGAAGAGTCGCAGCAATCGATCCGGGATGCGCGCCAGGCCTTCGGCAGCGGCAGGAATTTTCCGTGGTACGACGCGGCTCAGGAGGATTTGCGGCCGATTGTGTTCCGCCGGCCCTGGAAACCCTGGAAGCTGCCCCGCTTTCGGCTCGATTGGCTGGTCTGGGGCATCGTGGCCGTGCTGCTGGTGGCATCGATCTATTTTCTGGTGCGGATCGCTTGGATGGGCGGTTTCAAGCGCACGCCGCACCCAAAGACGCAGCCAGCCGGCGTGCTCGAGCCCGAACGGATCGAGGCCCTGCCTTTCATGGGCGAACGGCCGCGGGGCGATTTGTTGGGCGAGGCCAGGCGGCACTATCAGTTGGGCAATTACAGCGAGGCGATCATTTACCTTTTCAGTTACGAGCTCGTCGAGCTGGACAAGAACGCCTTGATTCAATTGGCGGGCGGCAAGACGAATCGGCAATATCTGCGCGAGACGTCCCGCGTGCAGCCGTTGCGGACACTGCTCGAATTGACAGTCACGACGTTCGAAGGGGTTTTCTTCGGCGGGCGGCAGTTGGATCGCTCCGGCTTCGAAGCCTGCTGGGAGCAATTGCCTGAGTTCGAGAACCTGGTCACGCGAGCCGCGCTATGATGAGCCAACGACGGCACGCCATGCTATTCAATCGCGGTCGAGCGCGCGGCTGGCTGTTGGCCATCCTGGCCGGCTGCCTTTTGGCCGGCGGCTGCGCGCAGTCGGGAATCGAAACCGAGTACGGCCGGCAACGGGGCTGGGGCGACGACGCCAGCGTCAACGGCACCGACATTTTCGTCGGCATGTTCGAGGCAGCCGGCCACGAAGTCGATTCGCGGCGCGTGCTGCTCACCCAAGCGATGCAGTCGGTCGAAACAATCGTGTGGTTTCCCGATGATTTCGAGGCTCCATCTCAGGGCGTTTGCGATTGGTTCGAGGAATGGCTGGCCAGCGGACCGAACCGCACGCTGATCTACGTGGGACGTGCCTTCGACGCGACGCCGCAGTATTGGCGAAAAATGGCTCCTCGGGCGCCGGCCGAGTTCCAGGACGAATACCGGGCCAACGAAACCCAGGCGACCGTGCGAGCTCGCGTTCAAGCCGAGAAAGATCGCGACGACGAGGAACTGACGTGCGATTGGTTCCGCATCGAACCGGCGAAATCGCGCAACGTGCGCAAACTGGATGGTCCGTGGAGCGCCGGCATCGACGCAGCGCGCTGTGAGATCGAGCTGGGAAACAAACTGCTGCCGTCCCTCAAAGTCGAACGGGAGCTCACTGCCGACGACGACGTGCTGGTGGCCACGGCGCGCGAGTCGCATTGGGACGATGGCCAAATCATTTTCGTGGCCAACGGCTCATTCCTGCTGAATCTGCCGCTGGTGAATTCGGAACATCGCAAACTGGCCGGCCGGCTGGTGCGCGCGGCGGCGCCGGGCAGGGTGATTTTCATCGAAAGTGGGCCCGGCGGCCCGGCGGTCGATCCACCGCAAGCTGATAACTCCATGTGGAAAGTCTTTGGCGCTTGGCCGCTCAACGGCGTGCTGTTGCACCTGGCCGTGCTGGGGCTGATTTTCTGTTTCGCCCGCTGGCCGATCTTTGGCCGTCCGCGGGTGCCGGACGAGGCCTCGGCATCTGACTTCGCCAAGCACGTGGAGGCGATGGGCGAATTGCTACGCCGTACGAAAGACCGGGCCTACGCCGAGGCAAAATTGGCCGAAGGCGACATCGCGGCTGGCAAATCCGTACAATAGGACCTTTCATACTCCCAGGCTGGCACCACTGACTTGCATCGCTCTCACCCTCAAAGGCACGCGGCCGTATATGTCTGAGCTTCCTTCCGAAATCCCACCGCCTCCTCCGCCGCCCGTCGCCCCACTGGCTCCGCCGAATGTTGCCCCACCGCTGCCCAGCGAATCGGCCTCGCGGGCGCGATCCTTGTTCGATCGCATTACGGCCGAGATCGCCAAGATCTACGTCGGGCAAGACGAGCTGGTGCTGGGCACGTTGGTAGCGCTGTTCTCCAGCGGCCACGTCTTGATCGAGAGCGTGCCGGGGCTGGGCAAGACCCTGTTCGTCCGCGCGCTGGGCAAGGTGCTGGGCTGCCAGTGCGGTCGCATTCAGTTCACGGCCGACCTGATGCCCTCGGACATCACCGGCGCGCCGATCTTCGATATGAAACAGCAGGAATTTCGCTTTCGGCCCGGGCCGGTCTTCACCCAGTTCTTGTTGGCCGACGAGATCAATCGCTCGCCGGCCAAGACGCACGCGGCCTTGCTGGAGATTATGCAGGAGTATCGAGTCACGGTCGAACGCACGAGCCACAAGCTAAAGCGGCCGTTTTTGGTGCTGGCCACGCAGAACCCGCTGGAATCGGAAGGAACCTACAATCTGCCCGAGGCGCAGCTCGACCGCTTCATGTTCAAGATCGTGGCCAACTATCCCTCGGCCGCCGAGGAAGTAGCGATTCTCAAGCAGCACGGCCAACAGGTGGATCTCGATCAGCGACTGGCCGAGACGCTGCAAACGGTCACCTCGCCCGAAGAGATCGTCGAAGTGACGACCCGCTGTGGGGCGGTACACGTCGAGGACAAGCTGTTTCAGTACATCAACACGCTGGTCCGCACGACCCGCGAATGGCCTCAATTTCATCTGGGGGCTTCGCCGCGCGCCGGCATCGCGCTGGTGCAAGGAGGGCGCACGCTGGCGGCGTTTCGGGGCCGCGACTACGTGGTGCCCGACGATATCGTCGACATCGCGGTGCCGGCACTGCGACATCGGGTGATCCTGACTGCCGAAGCCGAGGTCGAGGGGCATCGGGTCGACGACCTGCTGGGCGACTTGATTCGATCGGTTGAGGTACCCCGGCTTTGAACCCGCTGGCGCTGTCGGTTCTGGCTCCGTTGCTGTTGGCCGGTCTGGCCTGGATCTGGAGCATCTATCCACGCCGGATGCTCGTCGTCTGGGCTCTGCTGCCGGCGCTGATGTCGTTTGGCCTGATCTTCAGCGCGAGCGTTCTGCCCTGGCTGCTCGGATTCGACTTCCTGATGGTGCTCGTGATGCTGGTCGATTTGGCCAGCCTGCCGCGGCGGAAGTGGTTCGTCTGCCAGCGCGAAATGGGGCGCATCGCCTCGCTCAAGAAGCCCCACCCGGTCGAGCTGACAATCAGCAACCGTTCGCCGCACGCGCTCGAGGTCTGGGTGCGCGACGACGTGCCACGCGACTGTGCCGCCACGCCCGAGGAAATCGGCCTGCGGCTGCCGCCGCAGAGCCGCGCCACGCACCACTACCAGCTGGCCGCCGGGCGACGGGGCGCGTTCCAAATGGAAGCCATCTACCTGCGGGTCGTGAGTCGATTGGGTCTGTGGCAGCGTTATCTGACCTTTGAGGCGCAGAACTCACTGCACGTCTATCCCGACATGTTGCAGCTGAGCGAATACGCGCTGCTGGCCCGCACCAATCGGCTGAGCATGTTGGGCGTGCGCCGCGCGCGGCGGATCGGCCAGGACAACGAGTTCGAGCGCTTGCGCGACTATACGCTCGACGACAACTACAAGCACATCGATTGGCGCAGCACGGCCCGTCGCGGCAAGCTGACCGTCAAGGACTTTCAGGTCAATCAAAGTCAGCGGGTGCTGTTTTTGCTCGACTGCGGGCGGATGATGACCAATACGGCCGGCGGCATCAGCCTGTTGGACCACGCGCTCAACGCGGCCTTGATGCTCAGTTACGTGGCCCTGGCTCAGGGCGATTCGGTGGGACTGCTGTGCTTTGCCGATGAAATCCAGCGGTTCGTCCCGCCACGGGGCGGCATGAACCAGATGAATCAACTGCTGCACGCCTCATTTGACCGCTTCCCACGGCTGGTCGAGTCGCGCTATGACGAGGCCTTCGTCTATCTGAATTCTCGCTGCCGCAAGCGGTCGCTCGTGGTGCTGATCACGAACGTCATCGACGAGGTGAACTCGCACCAGATCGAGCAGTATCTGACGCGACTAGTCGGGCGGCATTTGCCGTTGGCCGTCTTGCTGCGCGACCACGGTATCTTCGACGCGGTGGCAACGCCCCCGCAGGATGACGCCTCGCTGTATCAGGCCGCCGCGGCCGATGAGATCGTGAGTTGGCGCCGCGGCGTGCTGACCGACTTGGAGCGCAAAGGCGTGTTGTCACTCGACGTCTTTCCAGAGCAAATGACCGCCGGGCTGGTGAATCGATACCTGGAGATCAAGGCCCGGCACTTGTTGTAGCGGGTCACGTCAGCTCATCCGCTAGAAATTGACAGTCCGGCGGTCTAGGACCACAATGGTCGGCGGCGCGGCCGGCTGGTAGGTGGCCCGCTCGGTTTGCCACCCCCATTCGCATTGGTGAAGGAGTGCCCATGTCACAGCCCACGAATCCATACGACAACCCCGAATATCGCCCTCAAGGCATGAGTGGCACGAAAAAGCTGCTGTTGGGCTTGGGAATCGGTTGCGGGGTGGTGCTGTTGATCTGCTGCGGCGGATTTGGCGCGCTGACCTATTGGGGCGCCAACCTGGCCAAAAATGCTAATCTGACCGATCCGGCGGGAATTCGCCGCGTGACCGACGAGATCGTGACGATTTCCATTCCGCCTGGCTTCGAGCCTAACAGGGCCATGGACTTCGTCGTGCCCTTTGGGCAAGGAACCAAGAAAATTGCCCTGTATCGAGACACCGCTTCGAGTGGCTGGCTGAAGCTGGATCAGTCTTCAGGCGAGGCGGCAACGAACCCGGGCCTGGCAACGATGGACGATACGTTCGATGCGGAGTTGCACCGGGAACCACTGACGGTCACCAAGTCGGAAGACTTCGACACCAAGGTCAATGGTGAACAGGCCGAATTCGTGATCGAGCAAGGCACGCGCGGCGAAGGCGGCGAGGAGTTCTGGCACGTTGCGGGCCCTTTCCACGGCAAGGGTGGGCCGGCTCACCTGGAATTCGAAGTGAAGCGAAGCGCCTTCCCCCAAGACCAGGTGTTGGATCTGTTGAAGTCGATGAAGTAAGGCCTGAGCGGGCTGGTGGCGGCAGTTCGACAGGCGGCGGCAGCGGAACATCCACGCGAGAGGCGTCCTTATGTCGACCAATCCCTACGACAGCCCCGAGTCTCGTCCCGCGGGTATGAGCGGCTCGAGCAAGTTGCTGCTGGGGTTCGGAATCGGGTGCGGATTGCTGGTCGTGCTCTGCTGTGGCGGCGGCGGCCTGAGCAGCTACTTGTACTTTCAAAATGTGAAAGATTCGGTCAGCAAGGATCCGAACCGCATTCGCGAGGTGACGGCCGAGATCGTGACGATCGAAGTGCCCGAGGCATTGCCGCCGATGATGTGCATGAGCATTCCAATTCCGCTAACCGGCAAGAATTTCATGACCATGGCCATGTATGGCGACGAGGGCGAGAAGAACATGATGGCCTTGATGGAATTTGGCTGGCAGATGGACGAGCAGCAGATGAACATCCAATGGCGCAACCAGATGCGCACCAGTGGCCGCCGCGACATGGAAGAGGTGGACATCGAGCAGAGCGAAACGCGCGATCTCGAGATCAACGGCCGGCCGGCCAAATTCCGGATCGCCAGCGGGCAGGGAAACAAGACCAACCGCAAGGTCTGGCGGGTGATTGGCACGTTCAACGGCAAGGGAGGCTCGGCGATGATCTTCTTGCAGATGAACCAGGATGACCTCAGCAAGGAGGATCTGCTGAAGATGCTGGACTCAATGAAGTAGACTTTTCGAGCAAGTCAGGCGTCGGCGCACAAGATCTCGCGCAGCCGCTCGGCCAACCGGCCGCTTACCAGGGCCTGCTCCAGTTCGCCGACATCGGCATAGATTTCGTGGCTCAGAAACTTGACGGCCCAGTTGTGCTTCATGGGGCTGACCACGATCACGGCGCGGCCGCTTTGATAGGCTTCCCACATTTCGACCGCCGTGCCCATCGAGGCCTCGGGCACGAAGGCCAAAACGACGTCCACCTCGCGGCACATGTGGCTGTGATGGAAAAAGACGCGCCGCCCTTGTTCGTCGTCGTAGCTCAACGACCCGGCATGATCGGCCATCGGATCGTAGACGTCGGCCCCCGGCAAATGGTCTTCGAGCAAGCGTTTGATATGCGTGCGATAGTCCTGGTCGTGCAGGTCGGCCCCGCGGTGCGAGCCCTGCATGATTCCGGCCAAAAAAAATCGCATGCGATCCTCCGCCCAATTCGACAGGCGGCCGGCTGCCCCGCACGGTCGTCCTGTCGCTGGTATGCCTCATCGACTAGGATAAAGTGCGGTCCCCCCTGACGACAAGGCAGCTTGCCAAAAGGCCCATTCAACGCATCATGGCTACCCAAATCAAAGCAAAGAAAACCCGCTCCGCTTCCTCACGCACCGCGCGCACGGCCACCAACGGGGCCGCCGTGGTCCGGCCCCGCGCAAACCAAAAGCGGGCCTTTCAGATGGTCATGGAGCTGATGGCCATCCGAGGCACCAGCGGGCACGAGAAGGGCGTTGCCGATTACATCACCAAGAAACTGCGGGCCGCCGGCGCCCCGGCAGCGGCCATTCGCCACGACAACGCCCACAAGCGAACGCCGCTGGCCGGCGAGGTCGGGAATTTGATTTTTCAACTTCCCGGCACCGTCCGCGCGCCTCGGCGGCTGCTAATGGCCCACATGGATACGGTGCCGATTTGCGTCGGCGCCAAGCCCGTGCGCCGTGGCCATGTCGTGCGCTCGGCCGACCCGAGCACCGGACTGGGCGCCGACGACCGCTCGGGCGTGGCCGTCGTGCTCAACACGGCGCTCGAGATTCTGGAGCACAAGCTGCCGCACCCACCGTTGACGTTCTTTTGGCCGATTCAGGAGGAGGTCGGCTTGCACGGCGCACACCACGTGCAGTTGCCGCTGTTGGGCAAGCCGCAGCTGGCCTTCAACTGGGACGGCGGAGCAGCCGAGAAAGTGACGGTCGCCGCTACCGGCGGATATCGATTGCAAATCGAAATCGACGGACTCGCCGCCCACGCAGGCGCCGCGCCCGAACAGGGAATCAGCGCCATTGCCATCGCCTCGCTGGCGATCGCCGACCTGGTGCGCGACGGTTGGCACGGCCTGATCCAAAAGGGATCGGCGACCGGTACGAGCAACGTGGGCTTCATCCATGGCGGCGAAGCAACCAACGTGGTGACGGATCGCGTCGAGCTGAAAGCCGAGGCCCGCAGCCACGACAAGGACTTCCGCAAGAAAATCGTAGCCACGATCGAACAGGCCTTCGCGAAGGCGGCCAAGGAAGTGCGCAATGCCTCCGGCGCCCACGGCAAGGTACAATTTCATGGGCGGCAGGACTACGAGGCCTTTCGCCTGGCCGCGGACGAGCCCGCGGTCGTGGCGGCCGAGCAGGCCGTGAGGGCCGCCGGGCTTGAGCCGCAGCGGGCCGTGAGCAACGGGGGCCTGGACGCCAATTGGATGACGGCCCACGGCATTCCAACCGTCACCCTCGGCTGCGGGCAGTCGCAAATCCACACCACGAGCGAATATCTGGATATCGCCGCCTTCGAAAAAGCCTGCTCGATCGCGCTCGATCTGGCCACTCAGATAGAATAGCCCCACGCGGGCCAGGCGGCGCAGCCGGAGCGACCGATGGAACTCGACGACGAACTTTGCCTCTGCTTCCACGTCACGAAGCGCAAAGTCATCAACTACATCCGCGTGGAAAAGCCCGCCCGGCCCGGGCAGTTGAGCGATTGCTTTGGGGCCGGCACGGGCTGCGGCTGGTGCCGGGGTTATCTGCGGCGGCTGTTCGACCAGCAGCGGGGCATATCGGCTGAAACGGAAGCCGATCCGACAGCCCAGGAGCACGCTCAAGGACGTGCCCAGTACGTTCGCGAGGGGGGAGGCACTCCGCCGGCCGGGGCGACGCCGATCGACTAGAGGCCACGCGGACGCAATCGAGGGCTGCCCATGCGTCAGGCTCCGGACAAACGCTTGAAAAGCGAAACTAGCGGGCTGGGCGTAAATGGGTTATGATGGTGGCCGTTCGCCGCGAGGCGCTTTCGCCCTGACCCTTCGGGAAACGCTAGAATATGGCCCGCAAAGTACTGAACCGCAAAGAGTTGCGTGAAGAAAACGACGCCGCGGAGCGCGAGGCCAAACCGAAGAAGAAGGAAAAAGCCCCCAAGGGGGATGAGGCCGTCAAGAAGAAGCCGGTTAAACGTAAGAGCCGGGCGAAAACCGCCAAGGAAGTGCGTCTCAAGGCCTTCTGGGGCGTCTTCAATCAGTCCATGAAACGCGTGGCGCTGTTCGACTATAGTCAGCGAAAACAGGCCGAGAAGAAGGCGGCCGAGCTGACCACTTCGGCCAAATCGCCCCATTTCATTCAGCCGGTCAAGGAAGTGATCGAGGAATAGTGCCTCGATTCCGCGCCTATGGGCCTGACGTACGGCACTCGCGCGCCTGCGTAACCTTTGGTTGGCCCCAACTGGCAGCGGGCCCATCGGCCGTGTTTTGGCCCGCTTCGCACCGCTCCAAAACCTCACCGCGCCGCGCTCGGACCGGCAAGCACCCCACCCGTCTCGCGCGGCATTGCTTGACTCGCGACAGTTGAGAATCGAAAATTGTTGAGTGGTCGCGGCCCCGTTCCGCGAGCCATTTCAGCGCCGCCCAGCCTCCGCGAACCGCTCCGGCGCAGGGTCCGTGAGATCGCTTGCCAGGGGTTTTCGCGGGCCTCATTCGACGCTTTCACCCTGAGAAGCAGCATTCATGGAATTCAAGCCAGGTCTGACGGTAGGAATCGATCTCGGCACCACGTTCTCGACGCTCGCGGTGCTGGATCAAGAGGGCAATCCGGTTCCGGTAGCCAATGAGGACGATGAGGTCGAGACGCCCAGCCTGATCCTGCTGGCCGAGAGCGGCCACGTGGTGGTCGGTCCCAGCCGCACCCGAGCGGCGATGGAAGACCCCGATCACGTGGTCGACCGTGTCAAGCGGTATATGGGCAACACCGACTACAAGCGCACCTTCGACGGCCGCGAGATCACGCCCGAGTTCCTTTCAGGGCTGATTCTGAAGAAGCTGCGGCAGGACGCCGAGAAACGGATCGGCAAGATCGGCAATGCCGTGATCACGGTGCCCTATTACTTCAACGACGCCCGGCGAAAGGCTACCGAAGACGCCGGGCGCATCGCGGGCATCAACATCATCGACATCATCAACGAGCCCACGGCGGCCACGCTGACCTATGCCTGGGCGCGAGGCGAACTGGGCGCCACCGGCGGCGAACACCGGCCGCACTTGGCGCTGGTCTACGACCTGGGAGGCGGCACGTTCGACGCCA
Organism: Planctomycetaceae bacterium; assembly: GCA_003153375.1. Taxonomy (GTDB): domain Bacteria; phylum Planctomycetota; class Planctomycetia; order Pirellulales; family PALSA-1355; genus PALSA-1355. The sequence continues at coordinate 8,329 of PLYM01000217.1, read as the reverse complement.
CGGTCGTGCGCTATACGCCCAGCCACTTCCAGGTGTTGGCCACCGACGGCGACGTGCATCTCGGTGGCATCGACTGGAACGACCGGCTGGTCGATCACGTGGCCGAGCAATTCATTTCCCGTCACGGTTCCGATCCACGCCAGTCGGCCGCCACGTTGCAGATGCTGCGGCACGATGCCGACCAGGCCAAGATCGTACTCTCGCAGACGAACTCAACCACGATCTCCTGCCGTCACGCGGGCAAAACGCTGTCGGTGCCGGTAACGCGTGATCAGTTCGAGATCATGACCGCCGATCTGTTGCAACGCACTTGCGACACCGTGCAACTGGTGCTCGAGCAAGCCTCGGTGACGTCCAAGCAGCTCGATGCGCTGGTGCTGGTAGGCGGCTCGACGTTGATGCCCAAGGTGCCGCAAATGCTCAAAGAACTCTCCGGCAAGGAGCCGTTCGCCGGACTCTCGCCACACACGGCCGTGGCCCAGGGCGCCGCCATTCATGCCGCGATTCTCGAGGCCAAGTTTCGCGGCGAATCGAGCGAGTTGGCCGAACGAATTCGCAAGTTGCTGCGCAACGTCAAGCAAGAGGACGTCAACTCGCATGGGTTGGGCGTCGCGGCCCGAAACCCCAAGACCGGCAAGACGGTCAACCACGTGATGATTCCGCGCAATAGCAAGTTGCCGGTCGAGGTCTCGCGGACGTTCGTGACCAGCGAACCGAATCAGCAGCGGGTCAACGTCAAAGTGATCGAGGGGGACGCACCCGATCCGGACGCTTGCTCGCTATTGGGCAACTGCCGCATCACGGGGCTGCCCAAGGACCTGCCGAAGGGCTCGCCGATCGAGGTGATCTACGCTTTCGACGCGTCGGGCCGGGTGCGCGTGCGGGCACACGACAAGACCGGCGGAAAAGCGGCGGAAATCGAAATCGAACGGCGGGGAGGACTGGATGCCAAGCAGCTCAACACGTTCACGAACCTGGCCGACAGCTACCGGGTCGACTAACCGCGCGGCTTGTGGATAAAATTGGCTTCAGCGGTTCCCACCCATCCCCGAATCAACCAACCCGCCCAGCCCTTCCATGCCCCAAACGCTCGACGTCTATCGCGATTGGCTGAAAATCACCGACACGACCCGGCCACTGAATCACTATCAGTTGCTGCGGCTGAAGATGTTCGAGGACAACACGGCCAAGGTCCGCGAGCACTATCGGGCGATGAATACCCATGTGCGCAAGTACGCGGCCGGGGAGTTTTCCAAACAATCGCAGCAGTTGCTCAACGAGCTGGCCAAGGCCATGCTCTGCCTGACCGACGCCCAGCGCAAAGGAGAGTATGACGCGGCGATGGGCCGCAAACAGGCCGACGGCAGCACCAAGGCCCGCACGTTCGAACAGATTCTGCTGGCCAACAAAGTGGTCGACCAGGCGGCGCTGGAAAAAGCCCGCAACTTTGCCAAGGCGATCGGCGTCGAAGTGCGCGACGCCCTGGTGCAACAGAAACTAGCCAAGCCCGATGCCGTGCTGCCGGCCTATGCCGAATCGATCGGCTTGCCCTATCTCGACTTGAACGACGTACCGCTGGACCCCAGCCTGATTGGCCGCATTCCGGCGGTGCTCGCGCGGCGGCACTCGTGCGTGCCGGTGCTGGTCGATAACAAGCAACTGTTGATGGCTTCGCCGCTGCCCTTGGATCCGAATGTCGAGGAAGAGTTGCGGTTGCGGTTTGACATGAGCGTGCGCAGCGTGCTCTGCACTCCGGCCAACATCAACGACGTACTCACCAAGTACCTGGGCAAGGACGCGCCTACGCCGGCCCCCGTCGCCGCGGCGCCCACGGCCGCGACCGCCACGGCCCCTGCCGCTGAGGCCGCACCGGCCAAGCCGGTTCGCACGGGCCCCTTATCGCCCGAGGAAATCAAGCAGCGCCGCGACTATACGATTCTGGCCTTCAATCTGGTCGGCATGCCGATCATCATCGGCTGCATGCAGTTCACCGAGATCAGCGCCTGGCTCTATGTGCCGGCGGCACTGGCCGCGGCCGGCACCGCGGCGGGCATCACCTGGAAGCAGAAGTCGCGGTAGCGCAACGGGCCGCCCGCCTCAACCCAAGTATGCGTGCAACAGCTCGCGCGTGGCCGCGGCGCCCAGGTTGCTCTTTCCAAAGCCGAGCACGGCGCCCACGGCGACGGCTTGGGCCTGGTAGTCGGGGTAGTTGCTGACCAGCATGACGGGCGTGGCGGCCAGGTCGGCGTCGGCCTTCATGGCCCGGACAATTTCGAGCCCGTCGCTCTGATCGAGATCGAGCTTGCGGTTGACCAACACCAGGACGAACGAGCGGGCGCGCAGTTGCGCCAGCGCATCCTCGGCGTCGTGCGCCTGCAAGACTTCGGCCTGAAAGTTGCGCTCGATCAAACGTCGAATGGCGAAGTGATCGGCGGAACATTGCCCCACGTCGAGAACTCGTTTCATCGTGCCTCTGCGCCGTGCCTCGGTCGAGTCGATTATTTCGACTCGCTTTCGCCGCGGATGGCGAACACATGGTCCTTGTCGGCGATGAACAGCGTGTTGTTGGCCACGACCGGCGTGCTGTAGACCGAACTGGACATCGGGATTTCCCCGATCAGTTCCTTTTCCTTCGACAGCTTGAACACCGAGATATCGCCGTCCTCATCGCCCACGTAGACCTTGTCGTCGACGATCAAAGGAGAGCCCCAGGCGGCGGCCAGCATGTCATGCGTCCAATAGGGGACGCCGGTCGTGGCGTCGACGCAATGGAACAAACCGCTGAAATCGGCGACAAACAAGAGTCCGTCCTGGATGGCCGCGGTGCCGCAGGTGCGATGCATGGTCTCTTCGAACTCGATCTTGCCGTTCTTGTTCTGATCGTAAGACGCATAGTGCCACACGGCGGCCGAATTGGGATTCGCCCGCGCCACTTCGCCGGCTTCCTTGTTGACCGCCTGCATGCGGTGGTGTGCGATCGGTTTGGTGAGGTCCTTGACGTTGAACGCCAATTCGGGGCTCACGTCGCCCCGCTTGGTCGGATCGATGCACCAAAAGTGGCCGACTCCCTCGCCATGTTCCGGATCCTCGCCCACGCCGACGAAGACCAGGCCCTCGTGAATGACCGGCGTGCCGATGATGTGGTTGCGGTCGGCCCGACCGCCCAGCACGTACTTCGATTCCTTGGGATTGCAGTCGAATTTCCAGAGCAGCTCGGGCTTGCCGTCTTTCGACGTGCCGTCGCCGCGAAAACTATACAGCCAGCCGTCGCCGCCGCCGAAGAGCACCTGCGGCACGCCGCCCAGCACCGCGTAGGCCGGCGAGGACCATTGGCCGTGCAGCACGTTGGCTCCGGGCGAGTTGTCGGCCCACAGGAGTTTGCCATTGTTTTTGTCCAATGCCACGAACGAGGGGGCGCTGGCGGCCGGCAGATGAACGTGCCCTTCGTCGACGCCGTTGGACGTGGTGACGTAAAGGATGTCGCCGACCGCCGTCACCGAACAACTGCACATATTGTGTTGTGAAATGCCCAGCGGGGGCCGCATCATGTTCACGCGCCAGATGACGTCGGCCTCGTCCTTGTCGTCGGTGTTGATCAATTTGTAGACGCTCAATTTCGGACCTTCCATCCGCAGCGTCACTTCGCGCTCCACGCCGCTGGCGGGAGTAAACGTGAGCTTGAAGTGCTCGCCGTCGGCGGCGATCTTCGCGCCGGTGGGAAGCGGCAGTCCGGCGGCTTTGAACTCGTCGGCCAGGGCCGGCGAAACTTCGCCCGCCTTGAGGCCCTTGACGATATCGGCCAGCTTGTCCTTGGACGGCTCCTCGGCGCGGACGACGTCGAACAGCCGGCCCGGATCTTTCGTCACGGGTCCATCGTCCTGGTTGTCATAAAAACCCTTCGTATCGAGGCACACGACTTCGCCGCGATTGGTGACATACCACAGCCGCTCGCCTTCGACCAGCGGTGCGGCGCACACGCCCTGCAGCGGCCAATCGTGTACGCGGCCGGTGGGCAGTTTTTCGTTCGAGTGTTGCCAGAGAAACTTTCCGTCCGCTTCGCTGAAGCACAGCATCACGCCCAGATCGATCGAGGCCGGATAGCGCTTCAAATGGCCGGCGCCGTTGTTGCTGCCGACATAGACCTGGCCGTTGGCGATGACCGGGTTGCCGTACGATTGCGAGCCCAGCGCTGCGGCCCATTTGACATTCTTGGCCTCGGCCTTATTCCACTCGCCGGTCTTGGTGTCGAACGAACCGATGCTCCACTCGGTGGGAATATTCTTTCCGTTGGGCGTATTGTTTCGCGCGCTCGAGCCGCCCCACTGGCCCCAGTCGAGCGGCCCCACGCCCTGAGGCGGATTCACGGCCATGGCGCCGCCCGCTGTGCCCGGAGTGGCCGCCTTGCCAATGGCGGTGGCCTTCGCGACCGCCTTCGCAACGTTCGGCTTGCCAGGCGTTGGTTCGACTCCCGCCAGCCGGGAAACGCCAAACAGCGTCAATCCTGAGAGCACGAGCAGGGTCCAATTCATTTGCGCCGTTTTCATAGCCGAGTCATCCCTGGGGATTTAGTGGGTCTAAGCGTCTGTGTGCTTGTCGTTTCGGGTGGCACCGACAACTCGTCGTCGGCCTTGCAAAGAAACCAGACGGTGTTGAAGTTGATGTGGCGTTCCCGCCCCCATTCGAACTCCCTCAAGTTGCTTCGAGACCCAGACAACGAGTAGCCTGGGCCACACAGCACAACGACGCACGGGTTGGAAAAAAGTAAACGTGGGATTATTTGGGCGTGTTTTTCGTGACCAATAGGTTGTCGATGAAGATTTCCGCGTCGCTGGCGTTGCCGAACAGGCCCGGGCTGCCGACGAGGTTCGGCGCTTCATCGACCGCCTCGATGGTCCACTCCGCGGGTTCGGCCGCGGCCCGCTTCCAGACCTTGCCCTTGAGAACCGCCTTGCCGTTTTCGGCCGCGGCCCGGAATTTAACCGTGTACCAGGTGTTGGGATCCCAGTGGAAGGGCGCCGACTTGGAGAATCGCCCCAGTTGCGACGTCCAGGAGCGGATTTGCACTTGCTGGTCAGACCCCATCAAGTCGAACGTATAGCGCTGGGCAATCACGCCGGCGTCAGGCATTTTGTTGTTCGCGATGGCCCCCATCACGTCGGCTTGCACCGTGTAGTCGTGAAAATCGTTTTGCCCCATCAACGATTGACTCCGCGTGCCCTTGGGAATCGTCGTCAGCTTGACGAGCGTCTTGTTACCGCCGACGTCGCGGACGATGTTGCGGTAGCGAGCCCCGACCCAGGTGACGGGCACCTGGCCGTCGGAGAAATCGAACTTCCACGGCAAGTCGGGAACGACGCGAATGCGGGCTTGCGTCTGCAGGTCGCCGACTTTGGCCGTCAGAATCGTGGCCGTGTGGGCCGGCGCGCTGGCCGGCAGGAACGAGCCTTCCTTATCGATCTCGCCCGGACCGGTGAGCGTGAAGCTGGCCGGAGAGATTTTCAAGAATTGCCCACGTTCATTGAATAGCCGCACCGTGAACTTCTGATGCTGGCCCGGCTTGAGCAGCACCTCGGCCGGCACGACCTGCACGATCGCCGGCTGATCGTCGTTGGCCGCGGGCGTCTCGGTCGGCGGTGCAGGGCGGGGCACGGCGGCCGGCTTGACGTCGGGTTTGCCCAGGCAATAGAGCTGCACTCCAGTGGGCAGATAAATTCGCCCATGCGAAATGATCGGCGAGCCACTCACCTCGTCTTGCGCACTCAGTCGCAGCTTGTGGATCAGTTGTACGCCGGCCTTCGTCGGCCGAAAAACGTGCCAGGCGCTCGTCGTGCAGGCAAAGATCTTTCCGTCGGCATAGACGGGACTGGAACGCATGATGGTGCCGATCATTTTCACCGGCTTGCCGATCGGGTGGCCCGTGGCCGCGTCGATGATGTAGAGCTTCGCGCCGTCGTCGAACGCGTACAATCGGCCGTCGACGAGCAGCGGCGAACTTTTTCCGACCATGCCCTGGGCCGGGGGCCACAGCTCGCCGGTTTTGGTAATGTCGCCCGTCTTCGAGCCGTCAATGCCGACGATCGCGCCCATGGTCGCATTGTCCAGGTTTTCTTCCGCCTGGGCGATGAAGACCCTGTCGTTGTCAACGACAGGCGAGACATTCAAGCCGCGGCGCGAGAGCTGAAAATTCCAGATCGGCCTGCCGGTGCGCGGCTGCCAGGCATAGACGCCGCCGTCGCCGGAGCCAAACACGAGCGCCGCCTGGCCCTTGAGGACCGAGACGACCGGCGTGCTGTAGGTCGTGTCTTCGGGCAAAGGCCTTGTTCCGTTGAACCAGATCGTGTCGCCGGTCTTCTTGTCGAAAGCCAGGAAGCGATGTGCCGGCTTGGCCATGTCGCCCCAGCCGATGATCACGCCGCTGATGATCACCAGATCTTCGAACAGCACGGGCACATTCGTGCGGCCGCCGTAGGTCGTCAGCAGGCCGAACTCTTCGTTGAGTGAGCGCTTCCAGAGCGTCTTGCCGGTTTCGCCGTCGAGGCACTGAAAAAAGCCGCACACGCCCATGGCGTAAACGTGGCCGGTTGCCGGATCGCCGACGCAACTCGACCAGCCGACGCGCTCGGCGGGCACGTCGGAGAGGTAGACGTTGAATTTACTTTCCCAGATTTTCTTGCCGGTGGCGGCGTCGACACAGATCACCTTTTCGCCTTCCTTGGCCGTGTCGGGGTCGGAGCGGACGATCGTGTACAGTTTGCCCCGCATCACGATGGGCGTCGAGATGCCGCCCAGTTCACGGTTTTTCCAGAGCACGTTGCCTTCGACCCCCGTCGCCTCCGGATCCCAACCATCGATGATGCCCGTCTCGCGCGAGATACCGTTCTGCTCCGGTCCCCGCCAATTGGGCCAATCGAGCAGGTCGATTTCAGCCCCGGCGGCCGGGGCTGGCCCCAGCTGAGTCGCCGCACACCAGGCGCAAGCTAACGTAATGATCAATGCAGCGAACCATCGGTGGCAATTCAATCGCATGTCGCTCTCACAAAGGTTTTCGCCTGGGCGGTTCAAGCCGGATCGGACGGTCTCTTCCGTCTAGAATACGACGTGTGCAATAGCCGGGCAAGTCGCGCCCCTCGGTCGAGACCAGGGGCGCGTGTCAAACAACGTTCTCCATTTTTTCAGCTATATTCCAGGCATCCGAGCCAGCCGCCGATATTTCGCACGAAAACACCGTCTCTCTGACTTTGCGCAAAATGCGGCACGTCAATCAAACCATTCATCTGCCGGATCGAACTTGGGGTACACGATCACCAGGACTTTCATCTTGCCGATGCCCCGATGCCGCACGCCGGGTCGAATCAGAATCGCGTGGCCGGGCCCAATTGCCACCAACTCGCCGTCGAGTTCCATCTTCGCGTCGCCCCCACATTCGAGAATGTAATAAACCTCGGTGACTCGCTGGTGGTAATGCGCCCGCGCGTCGGCTGAGATTTCGGTCTGATGAACGGTTAGGGGGAGATCGGCCGCGTCGGCAAACGCGCGGCGAGCCGTTCCGCATGGACACGCCGTGCCGGCGATGTCGGCAAAGTCGACGACCTGATAACGACCATCCGGCGTAGTCTTGAGCATGGGGCAGCGTGGCGGTTGGAATACCCGGGGGTCGAAACGGGGGCTGGCGTCTTTCGGCCGCCGTCGATCAAGGACCTAACGGCACCGGAGTGCATGCACAAGGAAAGCCCGCCTGGTCTCGCGGGCTTAACCAAGCGGTAGACTCACCATACCATTTCAGCGCCAAACGGGCCACAAGAGCAGCTAGCGGCACCTTTCAACCGTCAAGGTTTGACCTGCCTACGCGCGCGGAAATGTCTACGCAATGGTTGATGTAAACCATTCGCTGAAAAATACTTCTGAGCGCTCAAGGCTTCTGCAACCCTCAGCCGATAGGGTAGGTGTTACCCGCCGAGGATCGCGTGCCACCGGGCACGTACAAGGGCGCGTCAGGGCTACCGGATCGGACTTTTCGAGTCAAGGATTGGCTCGACCGGTCCTGGCGCAATACACCGTGCGAACTGCTGGTTCCGACCCCACCTTCCCTACCTGGCACTGCCAACAACACACACTAAAGACGACTCTGAAGCTCCTCGAGGGCTTACCGTTTGGTTGTAGTTCCCGCGTGCGTGCGCAGGAAGGCCGTGACGTGCTGTGCCAGTCAGGGTGCATGCTATCCGCAGTTCAAGTAAAGGAGACGTTGCTCGATGAAATGGAACATGGTTTTTGGAGCGCTCGTAGTCAGCGTAGGCCTGTGCAGCCAGAGCTTCGGTTTCGAGCTCTTGGA
>PLYM01000011.1 GCA_003153375.1 Planctomycetaceae bacterium | reverse complement strand
CCAAGTGGCGCGCGGTGATTACCGTGGGAGGCGGTATCCCTAGCCGAGGTTGCATTGAGGCCAATGCGCAAGCGTTGGCTCGTTATGCAGCGTTGTGCCAGGAAGCTGGACTGGTTCCGGTCGTCGAGCCAGAAGTGCTTATGGATGGCGAGCATACCCTGGAGCGGTGTCGCGAAGTAACCGAAGAAGCCCTGCGAACGTCGTTGGCCGCACTCCGCAGCCCGAGGTTATCGACGCGCGGCATCTCATCTGCCTAGATACAGGTTGCGCCAGTTGTGGTACATTGACGGCGACGGATATCACAAGGGGCAGGCTGTGGCAAGCACGAACGGATGGTCCTTTGACGGCCAGTTTGGGTGGCGCAGAAGCGAGTGGACAATTGTCGTGCATGACATTGGATCGGAAGCGCCTCAGCCAAGTTCGTAGGCGTTCAACCGAGTTTCCAGGTCAAGCAGGCAGTCGTCTGCCAACTCAAACCAACCGGGCCGTAAGATGTCAGATTCAAATGCACTTACGGAACTCCCATCTCATATCATACGGCTCCTGCAATCTCGCCATCGCTGCGCAGCCGGGTTGGTTTGAACGCAGCAAACTTCTTCCCGGCAGAAGCTACGGGCGTCGTTCTTCCCTTCATGAATGACTTCTTGCGAGGCCGCGGCTGGCATTATGATTCCATCGGCTTCGCCGCCGGCATCGCCGGCCTCGGCGTCTTTCTCATGCAATCGTCCGCGGGCTATCTCGTGGATCGCATTCCCCACCGGCGTGTGATGCTGGCCGGTGCGTAACTGCTGCTCGGCGTCTGCTACTGCCTTCTGCCCGTGATACCCAACGATTGGTGGATTGTTGACCCGCTTCTGTTTACTGCCGGGCTGGTCAGGCATTCTTCACGCCACTTCTGGGTGCGCTTGCTTTGGAGCTGGTCGGGCATGCGAGATTGAACCAAACAATGGGCATGAACCAGGGCTGGAATCACCTCGGGAACATGGTCGCTGCGATAGTAGCGATGATGCTGGTAACCTGGATTGGCCTTTACGCTGTCTTTTACGCCGTTACCGCCGTGGCTGCTTTGGCCGCAGCTTCGGTGTTTGCGATTCGTCCTTCCGAACTCGACGAAAAGCGCGCATCGGGAGCAACCCAGGAAGATGGAACGGAGTCCATCGGCTTTTGCGGTGTGCAAACTGAAACCACTAGCAAACTACGATTCGCACGCAGCGAATGGGTCTCCCACGGCGAAATGTGAGACTACCATTAGCTCGACACGTCTGCCGGCTTCAGCGGCCCGGCGAGTGTGGGTTGTCGACGACCAGCTTCTGCGGATTTCTGCCGTCATTTGTCGAATGCGGTCGGCGGAGGGAATGCCTGCCGAGTCGCGACATGAACGGCGACCCGTTTGCGATTGAGATGTGCAAATCATGACTTAGCCTCCTTGGGTCGACTTGCGGCTTATTAACGTCAATTGGCCTGCCTCGAAAGCAATTCGTGTGCCAAAGACAAAGACCGAACTAGCACCCCGCCAGAGTCTCCGGCTCTGTGCGTTTTTCTGGACAGTTGGTCGCAATCGTGAGCACTATCGCACACATTGATAAAACCCTCGCGCGCTTTCTCGTCGACCGCCGTGCGAGACCGGCCCGGATTGCATGCATACCAGGGGTACTCCCGCCGGTTTTCAATTGCGATTACGCTGATTCCCATTTCTGGCCCTTGATCCGGCATGGACTTTGCTCGGGTGGCCGGCCAGACTCATTTGCTTGAATCCTTCGGGGTCAAGCAGCTTTGAATGGGTTGCGTGACGGCCACAGTCGAGAGGGCGTGACGAGGATTGCTTCGGATGAGTTTATTTGTCAGCAAAGGCCAAGGCGATGATTCAGTCTGTGCAGACTAAAGTTAAGCGAACACCACCGCCATGCGCCACGGCGGCCCTTCCGCATATCACAATCCCTTGGAGTTACGTTATGGCCAGTACGACATATGCCACAATGCACAGCGATCACAGACAATGGTCGAGCGACAATGATATGTGGCGCTGCGACATCAGCAAGTGGCAGGAAGACTTGAAACGAGGCATCGCTGAGCTTCGAAAGAGTGAACCAGGATTTAGGGAGCACGAAACTGCTTTGCGGGTGCATGCGGCGGCAATCCGTCTGCGGGGTCAGGAATTGGCGGAGCACGAACACTCGCTTGCTGAATATGCGCGAGGCGAAAACGAGGCCAAATTAAGTTTTCTCGCAAAAGCCCACGAAAAGGAAGCTGCCAAGCACCTGCAGCAGCGTGAAGCTCACGAACGCATTAAGCGGCACCATCGTGATCTAATAGCCCACGTAAGGTCGCTTCATAACGCGCTGGCCAAGCCGGTTTAACAATCGGACCGACAAGGGATTGATGACGGTATCTGCGATGCTAATCATCATCAACGACGATGCAATGTACGTCTCGTGGATATCGCGCCATCGTCAGGGGTTCGTGGTGGATGGCACACGTAAGTCCATGCGAAAACATTTGATGCTCCATCGCGCACGTTGCTCGGCGATCAAGCCGCACAAACGGGCACGTCTGACAACGGCTGGCCATATCAAGGCATGCTCCATTGACGCGGTGGAATTGGTGACCTGGGCTCGAGAACAAACTGGCGGTGGCGTGACGGCCTGCGGTGAATGCCATCCGGATCAAGAGGGCTATGCAGTTGATCGACCGCAGACCAGGCATGCCCTGACGCGTCTCGGGACGGGAGTGCTGTCGTACGTGCTGGAATTGGCGGTCATGTATCTGGATGGCGAAGAACCCCGATTTGGACCGACCGTCCAGGACATCGGACTGTCGGTCGGCAAGACGGCCGGGCAAATCGCTCCGGCGATTCATCGATTAATCGAAGATGGGTATCTCGAATGCGGTGCTCCTGCCGCGGCCAAGGCGGTGCCGAATACCGCGATTATTTATCCCTCGGCCAGATCGCTACGCACAATTCCAGCCTTTGGCGAAATGTCTCCGGAAAGTCTCGACGCGGAGTTGAAAAAGCTGCGGAGCACGCAGTGACGCGTCCCTCGGCACAAAAAACGACGTGCAAATTTCTGGCGGCATGCCGATGAATAACTTGCCGGTACGTCGCGTGGCCAGGAGAATCTCCATGTTTCGTGATCGAGAGGACGCCGCTCATCAATTGGCTGCGGCGTTGCGCCTGTTTGAGTTCACAAATCCGCTCGTCTTAGCGATTCCATGCGGAGGTGTCGTAATCGGGGCAATTCTGGCCCGTGAACTCGGCGCGGAATTGGATGTCATCTTGTCGCATAAACTCCGGGCGCCAGACCATCCTGAACAGGCCATCGGTGCGGTCTCCGAAAGCGGAGATTTGTACTTGAACGATATTGACGACGAAGCTGCTAGCATTTCGGACGACTACATCCATCGGGAGAAGCAGCATCAATTGTCAATCCTTGCCGATCGTGGCAAATCGATCCGACAAGTCAGAGCGAAGGCCTTGATCGTTGGCCGCTCGGTAATCGTTGTTGACGACGGAATCGCCACCGGATCGACGATGATTGCGGCACTCAAAGTCGTCCGAGCACAAGAGCCAGCGGCAGTGATCGTTGCCACTCCCGTGGCTCCGACGGACCAAATCAGACGGCTGGAGCGATACTGCGACCGATTTGTCTGCCTACTGTCCACCGCGCGTTTAGGGACCGTCGGACAGTTTTACGAGGAGTTTCCCAGCGTGGATGATGGCTTGGTAATTCACCTCCTCAAGAGGTGGAGGGCTGAAACGGCTTAGCACATGCGGACATGTCATTTCCATATCCGGACAATTGAATGTGAGCCGATCTTTCCCCGGGCTGCCCTGCTGGTCAATGATTAGCAATGCCCAGCCGAGCGGGAACGCATGTTCCCCATCGAACTTCGCATCGTCAATACTTTTGGAGCGGCGGGGCGCGACACATTCTAGGTCGCCCTTATCGATTGACAGATTAGCGGCCGGTGGGAATTGCGAGGCCCTTTTGTCGCAGCTGGAAAAAACGGGGAGGAAACGCGTCATTCATTCCGCATTGACAGAATTGGATTGAGCCGGGCGGCCCGGCGCGCGGGGAGCAGCGCCGAGAGCATGACGACGACCAGTGTCGCAACAATCAGCAACCCGATGTATTGCGGCCTGAGTGCGAACGGCACGTCGTGACCAAACATCGAGCCCAGAGCCACGTTAATCATGCGGGCCAACGAGACGCCGGAAACGCCGCCGGCCAGCACTCCAAGTGTGCTGATCAAGGCGGCCTGGCCGAGCACGGTGAAGACCACTTGGGCGCGTCGCATGCCGATGGCCCGGAGCATCCCCCAGTTCTCGCGTCTGTTCCAGCACGTTCATCGTCAGCGTGTTAACGACGTCCAGCGCACCGACGAGTAACCAATTACATCTCCCCCTGATCGACCTCCAAATCGTCAACCACGTGCCGAACACCTGCCACGCGCTTCGCTAGCACGGCTGCCATTTGCCGAAGATAGAACGAATCAACCGGTCCGGCGAGCCTGACTGTCTCCCCCTCAGCCCAGACGCTTACCCGTCTGAAGCCTCTGCGGTTTGCGCTCAAGAAGAGCTGCACCTTCTTCGCCAACTCCGCGTCTACCGTGTCGGCCGTTGGTTGGACATCTGCGATTGGTCTCATCATAGGGCGCTCCGGGCGATCGAGAGGTATCACAGTAAGCGAGGTAGACGGAGACAACGTATGGGTGATTCTCATATGCACAAGCCAATCTGGCCAACCTTGTTCCGGGAAATGGCCTGTTTCTCACTTCGCATTTCTCTCCGCGCACGTTGCAGACAGAAGAGGCAGGCGGACGACAAACTCACTTCCCCGGCCCGGTCCCTCGCTGAAGGCCTTGACGCTTCCCCCGTGCAGTTTGATTAATTGGTCAACCATCGCCAGGCCGATGCCGATTCCTCCGTCCGAGCGGTCCAGTGCACCGGGCACCTGGGTGAACAAGTCGAAGACGCGCGGCAGCATCGCCGCGGCGATGCCGATGCCGTTGTCCCGGACCCGCACCACGACTTCCCCTTCCTCCTTCGCGACGGTTAGCCAGATCTGACCGTCATCTTCGGTGTACTTAGCGGCATTGTTCAACAGGTTGGTCAAGACCTGGACTAACCGGGTCGGGTCAGCCAGCAGTCGCACAGATTGCGAAGGCAAGGAAACCGCCAGTTGTTGCGTGCGAGTGTTCAGGAGCGGTTGAACAGCTTCGATGGCTTGGCTGATCAGCTGACTCAGTTCGACCGGCATTTTTCGGAGACTAAGTTTCCCATGGGCAAGCCGGGAAACGTCCATCAAGTCGTCGACCAAGTGGAGCACTTGCTCTGTCTGTCGGCTAATGAGATCACAAACCCACTCGTCATCGGCATTCGGCCGATCAAGCCGCAAGACCTCGATCGCATTGCCAATGGCAGCCAGGGGGTTCCGCAGTTCGTGAGCCAGCATCCCCAGGAATTCATCCTTGTGTTGAATAGCATCCTCAAGTTCCTGCGTCCGCCGCCGTAGCTCTTCCTGCATGCGCCTCTGCTCCGTGACGTCCCGGATGGCGGTAGCGATAACGAATCCCTCCTCGGCCGGGAGGGGACTGAGACTGATCTCGGCGGGGAATTCGTGGCCGTCCTTGCGCCGGCCATACAGTTGCTGGCCGGTCCGCATCGGTCGCGCGATGGGGTTGGCAAAGTAATCCGAACGCTGTTCGACGTGTTGCGCTCGGAAGCGTTCGGGCATGAGCATCTCCACTTTACGTCCGAGCAACTCCCTGCGAGGGTAGCCGAACAGTTTCTCCGTCTGAGCGTTGACCCGGATGATCCGGCCGTCCCGATCGGCAATTACTACGGCGTCCGGCGCCGATTCTAGGAAGCCGTTAAACTCTTGCTCGGGCTTTGGCATCTGGCGCAACCTTTCAGGCCTGCGGCGATAGCCGACACGCTCCGACATAATCTGCGTCATCAGCCGCTCCTTTCGATAACACGGGCCAGAGGGAACGCGCTTCCTCATCAGTTGCATAACGTCGCCTTTTTCTGATGCCCTTGGTGTGCGGTGGCACTGGGGAGAAGCCCTTAAAAACGTCATTCCGTGGACACGTGTCCGGCTCTCGGGGAGTGATCACCAACATCTTCCAACGTGCCGGCTTTCGTCGCCTTGGATGAGACGAAAAATCTGCTTCGGCAGTCCTGGCAGACGCCGTGGGTCACTTGCAAGTCTTCTCGGCGCTCAGGCCGGTCCAGAACTCGGCCGCACCACGCACACACGCGTTTCATTGCCTTACCTCTCTTCCGGATGGGTGGGATCGCAAGTTTAGTGCCAATGCAGCATTGTTGGAAAAGAGACTCGTCACAACTTGTTTAACACGCTAGAATTAGAAATCTATTTTTGTGCAGCGAGAAGGTCGATACACCCGTTTCTTCCTCCGCTGGGGCAGGGCGACTCTGTGCGGTATCGTACGGACGTCCACCTGCTGAAGTTACGAACCGCACAGCGGTCGCTTTAGTGAATCGGTCGCAAGATACGCAGGCCCGGCTGATGCTGTGGCTTGAACGGGAGCCAGACGCAATGACAGCCGATACCTCAAGGGACATCGATGGCGGCCACATGGAGGTCCAGAACACGCTGGCGTCCAACGAAGCCCGGTTGCGCGCCCTGCTGGAAGCTGCGGTCGATGGCATCATCAGCATCGACGAGCGGGGCCTCATCCAGACCATCAACCCCGCCGCCGAGCGGCTGTTCGGCTATGCCGCGCAGGAAGTGATCGGTCAGAACGTCAAGCTTCTCATGCCGTCGCCCTATCAAGAGGAGCACGACGGTTACCTTGCTCATTACCTGACCACAGGGCAGAAAAAGATTATCGGCATCGGCCGCGAAGTGGTCGGCAGGAGGAAGGACGGCAGCACTTTTCCCACGGATCTCTCCGTGGCGGAAGCTAGGGCTGGCGAAGAGCGACTGTTCGTGGGCATCATCCGCGACATAACTGAGCGGAAGCGAACCGAAGAGGCGCTGTCCCAGCTGGCAGCCATCGTCGAGTCCTCGGAGGATGCGATCGTCGCCAAGAGCTTGGACGGCACAATCTTGAGCTGGAACGCCGGAGCGGAGCGAATGTTCGGCTATTCCGTTGGCGAAGTGAAAGGGCGCCACATCTCCATGCTCGCGCCGCCGGAGCGTCCCTGCGAAGTGCCCGCCTTGCTCGAAAGAATCAAGCGGGGTGAGCGCGTCGAACATTTTGAGACGGTGCGCGTCCGGAAGGACGGCCAGCGCATTGACGTTTCCGTCACGATTTCCGCAATCAAGGACGCTACAGGCAAAGTGCTTGGTGCTTCCGCCATCAAGCGCGAAATCACCGAGCAGAAGCGAGTCAACGAAGAAATCCGAGCCATGACCCAGCAACTTTGGCA
>PLYM01000180.1 GCA_003153375.1 Planctomycetaceae bacterium | reverse complement strand
CGCGGCCTTCGATCGAAAACACGTCTTCAACGGCCATCAAAAATGGCTTGTCGACTTCGCGGATCGGCTCGGGAATGTAGGCGTCGACCGCATCCAGCAGATCCTGAATGCACTTGTTCGCTTCCGGATTCTTCGGGTCATCGTAGGCCGGCTTGCCGGCTCCACGGATGATTGGCACGTCATCGCCCGGAAAACCGTAGCGTGTCAGCAACTCGCGCAGCTCGAGTTCGACCAGCTCCAAGAGCTCGGGATCGTCGACCAGATCGACCTNNAGAATCGCTCCGTCCATCTGGGCGGCTCCGGTAATCATGTTCTTGATGAAGTCGGCGTGCCCGGGACAGTCGATATGGGCGTAATGCCGCTTATTGGATTCGTATTCGACGTGGCTAACCGCGATGGTCACGGTCTTGGTTTCGTCGCGCACCGTGCCACCCTTGGCGATGTCGGCATACGACTTGAAATGCGCCAGACCCTTGGCCGCCTGGACCGCCAAGATGGCGCCGGTCAACGTGGTCTTCCCGTGATCAATGTGACCGATCGTTCCCACGTTGACGTGTGGCTTTTTCCGTTCAAATGTGTCCTTGGCCATTCTATCTCCCTGGTATTTTTCTCTCGGGCATGTTTATGATTTAAGTACACGCAATGCGGCGCCAAAAGCTGCTGATGGGATTCGGACCCATGACCTCGTCCTTACCAAGGACGCGCTCTACCAACTGAGCTACAGCAGCCCGAGCTAAAATCTCTCGTCGCGAGGCCCGTTGATTCTCGGTGAGCACGCCGCAAATTCCTATCGCCACAGCGCCTTGGCTCTCCTCTACCTACCTTCCCTACACGCGGCATCTCGTTAAGCGGGTGAAGGGAATCGAACCCTCGTCTTTAGCTTGGAAGGCTATGGCTCTACCATTGAGCTACACCCGCACATTGAGCTACACCCACACACTTGCGCCGCATTTGAATTTGTTGAACGACGGGCATTTCGCAGCGTCGCTTTCTTGCAGCGTCGCCCGTTTGCAATGCCGCCTGTTTGCGCGTCGCCTGCGTCCTGTCCCCAGCCGGCGCGACGCAGAAAACCAATGAATTTCTTTCCAATCTTCAGTATGGGGGGTACAGGATTCGAACCTGTGAAGGCAATGCCATCAGATTTACAGTCTGACCCCTTTGACCGCTCGGGAAACCCCCCAGTGCGATGCGGCCCGTGAACCGTCCTGATCGAAGGCGGGCTATTCCCGGAACGTCCTTTCCTAGAGCGGACTTACCAACTCATCGCCAAACCGGCCCCGTCCGCGCGCCGTGAAGCTAGCGGAGGGACTTGAACCCACAACCTGCTGATTACAAATCAGCTGCTCTGCCAATTGAGCTACGCTAGCCCTCGATTCCCCCCACGAAAACCATTAAATATAACGAAGTTGTCAGACCTTGCAATATGGAGGGGACCAGAAATGCCCCAAATCGCCTTGAGGCCCCCAAGAACACACCCTCCCGGACGATTGCCAAGTTCCAGCGTCCAAACACCCAAGTTTCTCGAAAACAATCTCGGGCCGACCGCGGTTTCCCCAACTCCCGCGCAACAGCGACCGCCCGAATAGTCCTCCTGGAGCAGGCAGGCGCGAGAGAGCCATGGGAGCAGCCGCTTCGTCCAAACGATCACTGGACCATCCCGATAGCCGTCGCCAGCCTCCTTTTGGGCTTGATCCCCTGACTTGGGGCACCAACGAAAACCACCTGCAGGGCGAAAAACGCCCGCAGGTGTTTGAAATCAGTCGTCACTTACCGAACACGCTTCCGGCCGAATCAGTTCGGTCCGGGAACGTCAATCTTGTCTTCCTGGGCCGCGACTCGCAGCTTGCTCAGAGCCCGGGCCTCGAGCTGCCGGATCCGCTCCTTGGTGACGCCCATTTCGGCGCCCACCTCCTTCAAGGTCAGCGGTTCGTGGCCGTGATCGAGCCCGAAGCGACTAATGATAATCTTCTGCTCCCGCTCGTCAAGCCGTTCCAAGATCTTGCCGATCTGGACTTCGCGCTGATTCTGAGCGCTTTCCTGCTCGTACTGGTCGGTGCGCCGCTCTTCGGTGCTGTAAAACATCTCCGAATGGCTCGTGCGGAACCGATCACGATGCTTGTGCTCGTCCGGAATCGTGCGGGCAAAGTTCTTCATGATCGCCCAGCTAGCATACGTGCTGAACTTGTTGCCGCGGGCGAAGTCGAACTTCTCAACCGCCCGAATCAGCGACATATTGCCGTCGCTGACCAGCTCGAAAAAGTTGTCGCCCAAGCCGACGTGCCGCTTGGCGATCGACACGACCAACCGCAAGTTGGCCCGCACGATCTGGTTCTTGAGCGCCACGGCCTGGTCATAGAGCGACTCGATGTCGTCCATCGAGGTGCTCTTGGCTCGCGCCGGATCCAACTGGTCGCGCAGCTTCGCGGCCTTGTACTTCAAGTAGTTGAATTTGCGGAACAAGTGACCTTCCTGCTCGCGGTTCAAGAGCGGCACTTCGTACAGGCTCGCAAGGTAGGGCGGCAAACCCGACGGCAATCGCGTCTTCTTGGCCGCGGTGTCGCTTTGGGGCATCGGGGCCATGATCGACTTTTCGACCCCGGCCTTGGCGAACAGCGGATTGGGAATGAAATCCAGCGGCAACTCGGCGATACGCCGGGCCCGCATTTCGTTGATCACGCGATAGACGCTGGTCTTGGTGCGGTTATATCGCTGGGCCAACGTTTCGACCGCCGCGCCGCGCCGATACTGCTGGTAAATGCGCTTCTTGTCTTCCTCGGTCAGCGGTCCCGTGTTGTTGGGGAAGATCGCCAGATCCGGGTGATCCTGATCGAACTGCTTCAAGGTATATCGAATCGTTTCCACGCTACGCTCCATTTTCCTCGCAACCCGCTTGGTGACGTCGGCCAGGCAACCCCCGGCATTCGCCAACCGTCGCGCTCGCTCGATGATCTCGGCGCGCTCGTCGTCGCTCAATTGGCTGAAGCGAGCGCCGCGCTTGACGCGATCCTCATTGCGGGCCACGAACTGTTCCACCGAACTCTCCAAAAAACCCACGCGCTTGCGACCATCGAACACGAACCGCCGACTGACCAGCCCCTGCTGACGCCAGCGCGAGATCGTCTTGGTCGAGACGTTGAAAACCTTGCTCAACTCTTCGACCGTCAGCACGCGCTGGCCGGCGCTGGCCGCCGGAACGTCGGCGGCATCCGACAGGTCCTCGACGAACAGCCGCAGATCATGACCGGCGTCCTCACCCGAAAGCTTCAGGTTCGGGAACGACTCAGGCCGGTAATCAGTGATCCGGAAGCAGAGGTACTCGTAGGTGTACGTCCGCTGGGCGTCCAACTCGGCGAGTAGTTTCTCGGCCCGGTTGACCTGCTCGATCTTTTTCTCGCGCGGGGCGAACCGGACTTGCTGGTCGCGAAGCTGTCGAATAATCGGATTCAGATACTCGGTGTGCATGGGAGAACTCCCTTCACAATCCTGATCTCGGCGGTGTTCCGTGCGACTCCTCGCCCGACGAGATCGATTCCTTGCCTCACGGCCTCTCTTCTGGCCGCGACTGAAAACTCAAAACCTGACCCTCATCGCCTCTTCCCACAAGATGCCGTCGCTGCTGGCAACCGCAGGTTGGCCGGCGGGCGACCCAAACGTTCGTCAGCCGCTCGTTACCAATCGTGGGGGCGAAATTGTATTATTTGTACGTATAAAAGTCACATTGGATCGCAATAAGTTCGCGCTCCTTGGAGCATTCTCGATCGTTCCGGCCGCTGGATCATAGGCCCCGGTCCAGCCTCACTATGTCTTTGTTATAGCCGATCTTAGGTTGCCACGCCCAGGCTGAAAACAGACCCCATTCCCATCCTGATCCGGTCCCCTACAAAGACCCCATTCGACCCATTTTGTACCGCTAAGCCCCAGTGGACTAAAGTGGCCACTCGGGACGATGTAACAGATTGACACGCCAAACTGACAGCCTCCACGGGACGGAGGCTCAGATTGCAAACTTCGTGCCACATCTACTGGGGGGTTTAGGAATGGATTCCAGCCGTTCGGTCTGCCGCTTCGTTTTGTCAGCCCTGGGGGTGTTCGCTGTCGCGAGCCACCTCTTGGCGGCCGATGGCGAAAAGCACTCCCTGGTCAGTGAGCGCCAGGCCGGATCTCTGACCCGCGTCGATATCGCTCTGCAGGTTGGTGGCGATCTCAAGCTGGTCACCGAGGGCAAGCCCAGGAACCTGCCCATGAGCGTCGTCGCCAACGTGAAGTACGACGAGCACTTACTGACGGTCGACGCCGAAAACCAACCCCGCCGCGCAATTCGCTATTACGACGACGCCCGCGCCGTGATCAAAGTTGAGCAGGGGGGCGAAAAGCCAGCGATCAGCGAGGCCCGCCGCCTAGTCGTGGCCGAGAAGCCCGTGAAGGCCGCCGCCGTTCTGTTCTGCCCCACCGGCGGCCTGAGCCGCGAGGAACTCGACCTGATCGATGTGCCCGCCAACTCGTTGGTGATCGATCGCCTGCTGCCGGGCAAGTCCGTTGCCCTGGGCGAATCGTGGAAGCAGACCGACCAGACTCTGGCCGACTTGCTCGGTTTGGAGGCAGTCAGCTGGTCCGACGTGCAAAGCCTACTCAACCACGTGGCTGACGGCCTGGCTGAAATCACAACTTCCGGTTCGGT
The DNA here is from genome assembly GCA_003153375.1 of Planctomycetaceae bacterium. Taxonomy (GTDB): domain Bacteria; phylum Planctomycetota; class Planctomycetia; order Pirellulales; family PALSA-1355; genus PALSA-1355. The sequence continues at coordinate 16,318 of PLYM01000180.1, read as the reverse complement.
GAGCGGGGCCATCGGCGGCGTTTCGACCGAGATCGAAATCAAGGCCAAGTACCGTTTTGACCTGACCGCCAAGCGCATCACGTATCTGGCCATGCTCATCAAGGAAAAGCGCGCCGTGGGGTTGATCGGCCCTGGACTGGATACCACGGCTAAGCTGATCGTGAAGATCAATGATCTGAAGGAGTCAGAGCGCCTCACACCCGAAGTGCTTCGCAAGGCCCGCGAGCTGACCCCCGAGGTGTCGCAACTGATCTACACCTCGCGAGGCGGCCACTTTCGGTTCCTGTATGACCGGCGTTGGTTCCTGACCAGCGATGACTCGAAACTGGCCGTTTTCCGGCTGTTGGATCGGGGCGAGCTGGTCGCCCAGTGCAACATCTCGGCGGTCCCGGCCGACTCGAGTCAGGGCGTTAATTTGGCCGAGTTCCAGAAAGATGTACAATCATCACTGGGCAAGAACTTTGGCCAGTTCATCAACGCCTCGCAGTCCACCAGCGATGCCGGCTACAAGATCCTGCGAGTCGTGGTGCACGGCAACGTTTCGAAGCTGCCAATCGAATGGGTCTATTACCTGATCGCCGACGACCATGGTCAGCGCGTGTCGATGGCCTTCACCCTCGAAGAGAGCCTGGTCGACCGCTTCGCTCAGGCCGACCGCGCGCTGGTCAACGCCGTTCAGCTGCCCTTGGCAGGCAAGCCCACCGCAGCCAAGGCTCCCAACGCCAAGACGTCCACGGCCAAAGCCACTTCGCCCAAGGCCACGAAGACGAACAAATAGCCCACGGCTTGGGTTTCGTCCTAGTGTCCGCATACTGGCATTCCAACCGCAAAGTTGTCGCGGTGGCGGTTTCCTTGCACCGGACACAGCCTTACGCTGAACGCGAGGAGTGCAGCCATGTCGGCCGTGCACTTCGACCTCTCAGCCGAGGGCCGCAGCCATGATTCGCCGCGATGGTTCCGCAGCCGAACAGACGCCAGGGCAGTGGATCCTGATTTCGCAGGTGGATCATGCCCGCCTGGCCGGCAAGTTGGCCGAACACTGGGGTGGTCCTGGCTTCTCCTCGCTCGATCCGCATGACGATCTTCTGTGGGCGATCACCCACCACGACGACGGCTGGAGTCCCTGGGAGCAGGCCCCGGACGTTGATGCCAACACAGGCCGGCCGCGGCAGTTCATTGAGATGGAACTGGTCGACTCGCTCGAGATTTGGAGCGGTTCGATTGACGCTGCCGCCCGGCACGATCCGCTCAGCGGCCACCTGGTCGCCGTGCATTTCACCGTGCTCGCGCGCCTTTCGGCCCCCTGGCGAAAACGGCATCCGAACTGGCCGCTCGTCGAGGAGTTTTTGGCCAAATACGACCGGCTGAGCCAGGACTGGCTACAAGCCTGGCAGGCGGCCAACCCGGCGGAAAACACACCCTGGCGCGCCGAGCGGGCCTATGCCCACTTGCGGATGTTCGACAACCTCAGCCTCTGGTTCTGCTGTGCGCTGGCCGAATGCACCGAAATCGTCGAGACGCCGGGCGGAGGGGATATGAGGCTCGTGCCGACTGATCCGCGCCACATTCGCCTGACGCCTTGGCCACTCACGGTCGAGTCGCTGAATCTCGAGGTTTCCGGCCGCGCCGTGCCCATCCGACGCTATACCGATCGGGCCGAACTGGCCGCGGCGGCCGCACAACCGGTCACGCTTCGCTGGCAATTGACCCGCGACGCTCCCAATCGTTGACGGTTGCATTTAAGTCTAACTATACTCAATAGTTCAGTGCCTCGGCCGCGACGAACGGCCCCGTACCTCGCCGCCCCCGATCTGGCTAGTGTTCTCGAGTCGGTCGTCTGTCACTTCCTGTTTTCCTCAATCGAGAAGTTTGATGAGCGCATTGCCCTCGCAACGAGCCACGCTGATCGGGTTCCGACGGTTCGCCACATTCTTGTTCGCCGCATTGTTGACCACCGTGCTGCTAGCGAGCGCTGCGCTGGCCCAAAACGCGGCCCGCCTGGCCAACACCTCGAAGCCGGCCGGGCCCTATCGCGCCATGGTGCCAGGCGTTGAAGTCACGATTGCGCCCGATCGCCAGGAGGAAGAGACCTTCACCACGCGTGACATCGTCGAAATTCTGGCCGGCATCCCGGGCCTCGATTGGAAGCCCAAGCTGGCTCCCGACACGAAGCTGCTGCGTGAGATGGCGACGCAAACCGTGTTTCGCCGCGACATTTGGTGCCTCGAGTTCACGTTCAAGCCCGTGCGCATGATCTGGGTCGACGTGCCCCAAAAGAGCGGCAAGATGCAGCGGAAGTTGATCTGGTACATGGTCTACCACGTCAAGAACACGGGCCAACATCTCTCGCCGGCGAAGCAGAAGGACGGCACCTACACGATGGCCCCGGTGGACCACGAGATTCGCTTCTTCCCGCAGTTCGTCCTCGACTCACCGGAATACAACAAGGAGTATCTCGACCGGGTCATTCCCGCGGCGATTCCCGCCATCGAGCGCAAGGAAGATCCCAACCGCAAGCTGCTCAACAGCGTCGAAGTCAGCAGTAAGTTGATTCCGCTCAGCACCGACCTGATCGACCGCAGCGTCTGGGGCGTGGCCACCTGGGAGGACGTCGATCCGCGGATCGACACGTTCGCCGTCTATGTCCAAGGGTTGAGCAACGCCTACCAGTGGTTTGACACGCCCGGCGAATTCAAGCGGGGCGACCCGCCCGGCAAGGGCCGCCAGCTGACCCAGAAGACGTTGATGCTGAATTTTTGGCGACCGGGCGACGAGTTCGTCGAAGACCAACGGATCATCCGCTACGGCAAGCCAGGCAAGGTTGACTACACTTGGGCGTACCGCTAAATTTGGAGATTCGATAGCGGTCAACCAACCAGGCAATTAGCTTCAGGCCCAGCGGCTCGCCGGGCTCCCGGAGAATCAGCACATGGCACATAAAAAGGGACAAGGCTCGAGCCGCAACGGTCGCGATTCGAACGGCCAGCGCCGAGGCGTCAAGAAATATGCCGGCGAGCGCGTCGTGGCTGGCAACATTTTGATTCGCCAGGTCGGCACCAAGTTTCATCCGGGCCACGGTGTCGGCCAGGGTTCCGACTATACCCTGTTCGCGCTGGTCGATGGCGTCGTGAAGTTCGACCGCGAGGGTCGCCGGATCAACATCGTCGCGGCCTGACGAGTCGGCTGCAACGGCTGGAGCGAAGAAGATGCTTGGGGGTTGGCCCACTCGTTGGGGCGACCCCTTTTTTGTTGTTGTCGCACAATCACGATGGGCTGCGCCACGGCCGGCCCTCCCGCGACCCCTGTTACCGCCTATGTTCGTCGATCGCGTCACCATTCAGCTTGAAGCCGGCCGCGGCGGCAACGGTTGCCGCAGCTTTCGCCGCGAGAAGTACGTGCCGCGCGGCGGTCCCGATGGTGGCGACGGCGGCCACGGCGGCAGCGTGGTCATTGTTGCGGCCGCTGGCGTCGACAGCCTCGCGGCGCTGTCACAAAAGAAGCACTGGAACGCCGAGAATGGCGGCGGTGGCGGCAGCAGCAATTGCCACGGCCGCAACGGCGCCGACCTCTCGATCGAAGTTCCACCCGGCACGCTGGTGATCGACGCCGTCACCGGCATTGTGCTTCGAGATCTCGCGGCTCCGGGCGACACGGTCGTGGCGGCGCGCGGTGGCAACGGCGGCAAGGGAAACCTTCGCTTCAAAACCGCCACCAACCGGGCACCGCGACAAACCACTCCCGGCGGCGAGCCCGAGTCGCGCTTGATCACCTTGGAACTGAAAGTCATCGCGGACGTGGGGCTACTCGGCAAACCCAATGCCGGCAAGAGCACGCTGCTCAGCCGACTGTCGCGAGCCCGGCCCGAAATCGCCGACTATCCGTTCACCACCAAACAGCCGAACCTGGGCATCGTCCAAGTCAGCTTCGATCGTTCCTTCGTGATGGCCGACATTCCGGGGCTGATCGAAGGTGCCCACCTGGGTCACGGACTGGGACACGAGTTTCTACGCCACATCCAACGCGCCGGCATTTTGATCCACCTGGTCGAGCCCTTTCCCGCCGACGACTCCGACCCGCTGGAGAACTACCGGATCGTGCGCGGTGAAGTCGAGCAGTATGATGCCGCGCTTGGCCGCCGGCCCGAAATCGTGGCCGTTACCAAGGTCGAGCTGCCTGACGCGCTGGCCGTGCGCGATCACCTGGCAGCCGAACTGAAGACCGACGTGCTTGCAATCTCCGCCGTCACGGGCCGAGGATTGGATCTGCTCACGCATCGCGTGATACGAGCCTTGGACGAACGGAACCAGGAAAACTGAGCCATGGCCAGCAACAGCCCGCTGCCACTGGTCGCCGTCGACATCGGCAACACCCGAATCAAGTTCGGCATTTTTGCCCACCCTTTTGCCCAACCGTTACCCGAGCCGAAGTGCGACCTGGCGGTAGGGCATGACTGGACGGACCGCGACTTGGAGCTGTTTCTCGGGCGTGAAGCGGCCGATTACTCCTGGGCAATCGCCAGCGTGAATCGACCGGCGACGGCGCGGCTGGTCGAATGGCTGACCGCCCATGGGGTGCTTGATGTCCAACCGCTGACCTACACGGATCTGCCGCTGACAATCAACCTGGCCCGAGCCGATCTGGTGGGCATCGATCGACTCGTCGACGCCGTCGCCGCCAATCGACTGCGAGCCGCGGGTCAACCGGCGTTGATCGTCGACTTCGGCAGCGCGATCAAGGTCGACCTGGTGAATGAGCAGGGGGCCTTTGCCGGCGGCGCCATCCTGGCCGGAATTGCCATGGCAGCCCGCGCGCTGCACGAATTCACGGATCTGCTGCCGCTGATCGAAGTGAACGCTCCACCCGCCGCGCTGGGCACCTCGACCCTTACGGCCATGAGTTCCGGAATCTATTGGGGCGCGATCGGAGCCGTGCGTGAGCTCATTGCTCGCATCGCGCCTGAGAAGAGCCGGCCGCTCGTGCTGGTAACCGGCGGCGGGGCCAGGGAATTCGCCACGATCCTGGCCGAACAGCCCGACCTGTCCCCCCGCTACCTGCCACACCTCACGTTGGCCGGCATTGCCCTCTCGACCCGCGCGACCACGGCCGGGGGCCCGCGGTGACCACGCGAGCCACCGAGGTCGTGCTGCTGACGCCCGCGGGCCGCGCGGCCGTGGCCAGCGTGCTCGTTGCCGGTCCGCGGGCCGATGAAGTCGTCGGCTCCCTGTTTCATCCGGCCGGGGCTCGACCGTTCATCGAACAACCTCACGGCCGCATTTTGCTGGGCCGCTGGCAATCGGCCGCGACGGGCGAAGAGGTGGTCGTGTGCCGCCGCGCGCCCGAGCAAGTCGAAGTTCACTGCCACGGCGGTCAGGCCGCGGCAGCCGCGATCACCGCCTCGCTCGTCGCGCGCGGCTGCCAGGAGAACGCGTGGCAACCATGGAGCGAACGGTCCGCCGACGATCCCATCAAGGCCGCCGCGCGCACCGCGCTCGCCTCGGCTCCCACGACACGCACCGCGGCCATCCTCTGCGATCAGTACCATGGCGTCCTGCGTCGGGCATTCGATGAGATCGCCGGCCACGTCCAGACGGGAAATCCTTCCGCGGCCAGGCAGCAGATCGACGAACTACTCGCCTGGTCGACGCTCGGCGCCCACCTGGTCAAGCCCTGGCGGGTCGTGCTGGCGGGCCGGCCGAATGTCGGCAAGAGCAGCCTGATCAATGCGTTGGTTGGCTACGAACGGGCGATCGTTCATTCCACACCCGGCACAACCCGCGACGTCGTCACGGCGACGACCGCGCTCGACGGCTGGCCCATCGAACTGGCCGACACCGCGGGCCTGCATGTCAGCACCGACCCCATCGAAGCCGCCGGGATGATCCTGGCCAACCAGCGGCTGGCCACGGCTGACCTGGTGGTGTTGGTGTTCGACGCCAGCAACGCCAGTCATCTCGCGGAGCAGGCCCTGCTGGAAACCTGGCCGCAAGCGCTAGCGGTCGCCAATAAGTGCGACCTGGCCGAAGACCGCACGGCCCATGGCTGCATGGCGCTTTACGTCAGCGCCAAAACCGGGGAGAACATCGAGACCCTCGCGCGGAACATCGTCGCACGGCTGGTTCCGCTGTCACCCCCGAACCGGCAACCCATGCCGTTCACCGCCGATCAGGTTGCCTGGTTGCAAGCGATGCGCAATGATCTGGATGCCGCCGTTACTACCTGGAGGCTAAGCCGCTAGCGGGTCGCGGCGTTCGACCCTGCTAGCAACGCCCGCGCTTTCTCTCGCTGCTTTCGATGGGCCTTCAGTGTCCAGCCTCTTTCCCCCTTCCGACCTAGGCGCATCTGCCTTGCTGCGTCATACTTCGCCGCCATTTTCCCTGGGAAGGATTCCCACGGGCAAGTCCTTGGCTGATGGCGGCAGCCGCGCGCGGCGGGCCCGCATCAAACCGTCGTGGATCGTCGTTCAGGAGGAACTGGGCCATGCGCCTCGACCTGCGTTTCGCGTTTGCCTGGAGTTTCCTGGCATGCGCTGCTTCGGTCCTGTTGGACATTCAGCCGATCTGCACCGCTGCGGTCGAAGGCGACGCGCCACGCGCCACGGCGGACGACGAAGAGGGCACGCCGGCCAAAGAGCCCACGCCGCTGCCGGCCGATGCGCCGACCAAGACAGAAGCTCCTGATCCCGACGCTGACGAAACCAACAAGCCGCAGTCCGACAAATCCGAGCCCGAGAAGGTCGAAGCCGATCAAACCGATTCCACCGAGACCAAGCCAGGCGAGATCAAACCAGCGGCAGCCGACGCAAACAATCCCCCGGCCGTGGCGGAGCAGCCCGCGGTCACGGGCACGACCGCCCCGGCGACGGGTCCAATCGACGGGAGCAAATTCGGAAATGTGCGGCCTGGAAGCACGACCGCCGAGCAACTTCACGCCGTGTGTGGCTCGCCGCAACGCATCGAAAAAATTAACGGCGGCGTTCGCGAGACCTATCTCGTCAAGGGCGCAGGCCAGGTGCGGGTGACGCTCGTCGACGATGTTGTGCAGGCCGTGGCCACGCGGCTCGAACAGCCAGCGCCGCTCGAAGAAGTCGCGGCCAACCTGCAAATCGCCGACCTCGAGCCGGTCGAAGTCACCGACGAACAGGGGCAGGTTCTGGGGCTTGCATATCCCGAGCGGGGAGTGCTCTTGGGATTTTTCCCGAAGTCGGATTCGCCGATGGTGTTTCAATTCGTCATCGAGCCGATCGACGCCCAGGTTTTTTTGGCTCGCGCCGAGAAGCGGCTGGCGACCCGCTATGCCGACTGCCTGACCGACATCAAACAAGCATTGGAGCTGGCCAAGGACAACGGCCGCGCACATTGGCTGCACGCCGAGTTGATGCTGCGGGCCGGCGCGTTGGAAACCGCCTTGCGGTCGTCGCAGAAATCCGTCGAACTCGAAAGCAAAGATCCGGAGTTTCGGCTGACGCTGGCCAAGGTGCTCGCCGAAACCGGCGACTTTCCGCAAGCCTTGGAGCAGGCGCGGGGCGTCATCGAGTGGGGCAAAGCGCCGCCGATCGTGACGGCCCTCGCCTATCAGTTGTGCGGCGACTTCGTGGCCCGTGCTCAAGAGCACGACTATCAACAGGCCACGCAGCAGCACATGCAAGCCATCAAGCTCGCCGAGCCGCTGGTCACCGATGCGAAGCAGTCGGTGCGCCGCGCGGCCAAGGAATTATTGATCGACGCCAACCTGGCCGTGGCTCACGACATCGGCTGGGGCCGCTGGCAGCACAAGTCAAAAGTCGTGCCCAAATGGATTGCCCGCGCGACGGCCTTTGCCGACGACATGCTGGCCCGCGAACAGGGATCACTCGAGTTGTCGCTGCGCGTCCATGAGCAGTCCCTTTCCGCACTGGCGGGCGTAGCCGAGCCGCAAGATGCTCAGAAGTCGATCGATCAAGCCACGCAACTCGGCAAGAAGGTTCTCGAAGACGCCAAGGATCCGGCCTACAAAGCTCACCTGGCCTGGCAACTGGGCGTGGCCCTGGCCGACGCGGTCGAGATCGAAGCGGCGCTGCACCATTGGGACCAAGCGCTGGCGTTGGGGCAGACGGCCCTGGGTTATTTCGACGAAGGAGCGGCCGCCGGCAAGCAACTGCCCGCCCACGATTATCTTCGCGGCCGGTTGTGCTATCGGCTGGGCGCAATCCACGCGGTGGAAAAAGCAGACCACAAGCAAGCGGCAACCTGGTTCGATCAGGCCGTGCCGTTGCTCGAAAGCCCGGTGCCCGCGGCCGTGATCGACAGCGGCAAGCAGGGCGAGATCTTCGTCAGCATGGCCGTCTCCTATTGGGACCTGAAAAAGCGCGAAGAGGCGCTGCGGTTGACCGACCAGGGCGTCAAGTTGATGGAGCAGGCGGCGGAAGAAGGCCTGCTAGCGAAGACGGCCCTGGCCATTCCCTACGGCAACCTGGCCAGCATGTACGCGCAAATCGGCGACGCGCAATCGGCTAAGAAATTCTCGGAATTGGCCGCACGCCACGAAGAAACCAAGGCCAAGTAGCCCGCCGATCCAGCGTTCCCGCGGTTTTCGCCGGCGGTCGACTCGCCTAGAATGACAGTCGTCGCCTCTTCTTGGGAGAACCCGCGGTGTTTCGACGCCTGTTCCTGCTGTTGGTCCTGCTGCCGGTCATCGACATCGTGCTGCTGGTGTGGATTGCCTATCACGTGTCGGTGCCGTTCGTGCTGCTGCTGGTCCTGGGCACCGGCATCCTCGGCATGCTCCTGGCGCGCCATCAAAGCTTGCGCACTCTGGGGCGGATCACGAGCGAGCTGGATCGTGGTCAGATGCCGGCCGATTCGTTGCTCGACGGGCTGCTGGTGCTCGTCGCCGGCGTGCTGCTGATCATTCCCGGCTTTCTGACCGACGTGCTGGCCATCGCGCTGTTGTTTCCGCCCTCGCGGCACGGATTCAAGACCTGGCTGCGCCACCGGCTGCAAGGCCACGTGACCACGACGCAGTACACGCGATTTGGCTCGACGACCGGCCGCGACCAGATTCTCGACGTGCGGGTGATCGAGAACCCCCCGCGCTGACGTCGACCGGCGACTACTTGCGGCGGAAGATGCGCTTGATATCGTCGATGGCCCGCGCCAGTTGCTCGACCTCGGCGGGCGTGTTGTAGAAATAGAAGCTGGCCCGCGAGCTGGCATTGATGCCCAGGCGCTTGTGCAAAGGCATGGCGCAGTGATGGCCCGCGCGGACCGCGATGCCGTGGCGGTCGAGCAGTTGGGCAATGTCGTGAGCGTGCACGCCGGCCAAAGTGAAGCTGACGATGCCGCTCTTGTGCTCGGGCGCGGGGCCCAAGAAGCGCAACCCGGCGATCGAGCCGAGCGCTTCGTGAGCCCGACGGCACAGCCGCATCTCGTGCTCGTGGATCGCGTCGATGCCGATCTGGTTCAGATAGTCGATGGCGGCGCCCAGCCCGATGGCCGGCACGATTGGCGGGGTGCCGGCTTCGAATTTGGCGGGCAGTTCGGCCGGCTCAAACCCGGCGGTGGTCACCCGGCGAATCATGCTGCCACCGCCCATGAAGGGCGACATGGCGTCGAGCAACTCGCGCCGCCCATAGAGCACGCCCACGCCGGTGGGCCCGAGCATCTTGTGGCCGCTGAAGACCAAGAAATCGGCCCCCAGCGCCTGCACGTCGGTTTTTTGATGCGGCACGCTCTGGGCAGCGTCGACCAGCACCAGGGCTTCGACCGCGCGAGCCCGAGCCACGATCACCTCGAGCGGATTGATCGTTCCCAGCACGTTCGAGATCGCCGTGACGGCCACCAGCCGCGTGCGCGGCGTGAGTAGTTGATCCAGCGCGTCGAGCGCCAGTTGCCCGTCGTCGGTGATCGGTAAGAAACGGATCACGGCGCCGCTACGTTCGGCCAACTGCTGCCAGGGCACGATATTGGCATGGTGCTCCATCTCGGTCAGCAGGATTTCGTCGCCCGGCTGGACGAACTTGTCGCCCCAGCCGCGGGCCACGAGGTTGATGCTCTCGGTCGTGCCGTGCGTGAAGATCACCTCCTCGCGGGCTTGCGCGTTGATAAACGCCTGCACCTTGCCGCGCGCTTCCTCATACAGATCCGTGCTCTGATCGCTCAGCCAGTGGATGCCGCGGTGTACGTTGGCATAGTGCTGCTCGTAGGTATCAACGATCGACTGGATCACTTGTCGCGGACGCTGCGTCGTGGCGGCATTGTCGAGATAGACCAGCGGCACGCCGGGGCGGTCTTCGCGGGCGTGCAGCACCATCGAGAGAATCGGGAAGTCAGCCCGAATTCGCTCCACGTCCAACGTGCTGTCGCTGGCGACCTTCATCGCGGAATTCTCACTCTTGGCCGTTGCCATCAGCACCCCTAGCGGCAGTCGAGACCGGCGAATAGACGGCCGATTGCAGCGCCCGCCAACAGAGCAGGCAGCACTTTTGCCGATTGGGCGTGAGCTTGGCGCCGAACAGATCGAGCATGTCCTGGGCCGAGAAATCCCGGACGTCGGCCACCCGCTTGCCGTTGATTTGCTCGATCAGCATCGAAGCCGACGCCTGCGAAATGCAACAGCCGTCCCCCTCGAAGTAGGCTTCGCGGATCAGGCCGTCGGGGGCGATGGCCAACTCCACCCGCACGACGTCACCACAGAGCGGATTCTCATCCTCGTGCGAGTGCGTCATCGCAGGACACTTCCCGCGATGGAACGGCTCCTCGTAGTGGTCCAGAATCCGCTGCTGGTAGAGTTCGTCTTCTTCGAGCGGCATGCCGGAAACGAGGGGAGAGTTGGTGCCAGGGAAAGCAAACCGCCGAGAAAACCTCGGCGGCTCACTTCAAGTCTAGGGCGCGAGTCCCATTTCAACAAGCGAATCGCGAATTACCGCGGTTTTAACACGCACTATCTACAAGCAGCGCAAGTAGGCTACCAGGTCGGACTTTTCGTCGTTGCTCAACTGAACGCCCAGCACCAGGTTGAAAAACTCGACGGTATCCTCGATCGTCAGCAGCCGGCCGTCGTGCAGGTAGGGGGGCGAATCCTTGAGACCGCGGAGCGGGAAGGTCTTAATCGGACCATCGCCCACGGCCATCATATTGTTGATCGTCTGCGGCTTATAGAACCGCTCGGTGCGCAGATTGTGCATCAGGTTGTCGGTGAAATAGGGCGCCGGATGGCAATCGGCGCAGCGGCCCTTGCCGAAGAACAACTTCTCGCCACGCAACTCCGGCTCGCTGGCTTTGCCGGCGTCGAGCCGCCCGAACACGTCCAGCTTGGGCGCCGGCGGAAAATCCAGCAGCTCCTGAAACTCGGCCATGAAGTGTACCTGCGAGCCTCGCTCGAGAATGTTGACGCCCTTCTTGGTGGCAATCACCTGATCGCCATCGAAGTAGGCGCCGCGTTGCTCGAATTCGGTGAAGTCCTCGACCGTCTTCAAGCCACGTTGCGATCCGAACAAGCGCTGAATATTCACGCCCCGCAGAGTGGGCGTGTCGATGCGATGGCGGAACTCCTGGGGACGGGCGTCGCCGGCCAGGTGCGTCGCTGCGTTGGTGTGCCCGTTCACGTGGCAATCGAAACAGGTCACGCCGCGGCTTGGCTTGACGCTGCGGCGGTCGCCAGTCTGGTTGAACTGCTGCTGGGCAAAGGGCGTGACCAGCAGCCGCAAGCCTTCGATCTGCTTTGGATTCAGGATGCCGTTGAACAGCTCGTAGTAGTTCTCGATCGTCACCAGCTTGCCCTGCGATACATCGCCCAAATCGACGCGCGTCGTCAGAAAAATCGGCGGCGGGAACTCGGGCTGCAAGTACTCGGGAAAGTCGTGGTCGAGATCGAACCGCGTCAGGTCGCGATCTTCCTGCTTCTTGATTTCGTCGATGTGCTGCTTGGGAAACACCATGCCGCCTTCGGGATGGTTGGGATGCGGCAGCGGCAAAAAGCCCTTGGGCCAATGGCTGGCCTCGCGAATCTTGTCGGCCGGCATGCGGGCCAGATCTTCCCAGGTCAGGCCCGAGGGGAGCTTGACGCGCACGCCTTGCTGCACCGCCTTGCCCTTGGACATGGTCACGCCCTTGGCCGGGTGGTCGCCCATGTCATAGCGGGTGCCCAGCAAATCGAGCTGCCGCTTCATGATCTTGGTCTTGTCGGCCTTCATGTGGGCCATCACGTCGTCGAACTTTTCCTCGATCACCGGCAGATAGCTGGTGGGCGGCTTGTTGGCCTGCTGGGCTTTGGCCGGGTTCGGGCACAAGCCGACGGCCACGGCGAACAGCGGGGCCAGGCAGACAGCCAGTTGGGTGCGAATTCTCATGGTCAACTTCCTCCTAAGTCCCCACGTAAACGAAAAGTGCCGCTGACTCGCGTGCAAAAAGCGAGCCAGCGGCATGGATTAGCGGACACATTGCGGAAAATCTCGCGCCCGGCCTTATTCAGGCAGGCGACCGCGGGCGATTTTGGGGAAGTCGCTGGTGCAGCCCTGCTTCATGAATTCCACCAAGTCCTTCTTGTCCTGATCCGTAAGCTCGAGCTTCTTGATTTTTTCGCTCAGGTTGGGATTCGGATGGCCACCCTTGGCATACCACTCGACCACCTCTTCCAGGGTTTTGAGACTGCCGTCGTGCATGTAGGGCGCCGAGAGGGCCACGTTGCGAATCGTGGGCGTTTTGAATGCGCCGCGGTCCTTCGCGTCGCCTGTGGTGTCCTGACGGCCGATATCCGGCTTTTCCTTGTCCATGCCGATGCCGATGTTGTGATACTTCTCATCGGTCAGGTTGGCGCCGACGTGGCACGCCGAGCAGTTGGCCTTGTCGGTGAAGTACAGTTCGCGACCGCGGCGAGCGCTCTCGCTCAGCGGATGGGCCTTGGTGGCGGCCTCGGCGGCCTGGAACTTGGCCAGCGTCTCGGCGTCGTCCTTCAAATCGTCCGCATCGAGTTTCTCGAACGGCCGGAAGCGCTCGTAATAGTCGAAGGGCGTCGGGGCCGTGACAATCGACCGCTCGAACGAGGCCAGGGCCTCGCCAACCGATTCGATGTCGATTTTGCCGAAGATCTTGTCGAACTGCAATTGATAGCCCGGCACGCCCTTGAGACACTCCACGCAAGCCTCGTGCGTGTGGCCCATTTCGATCGGGTTGGCAATCGGACCAATGGCCTGGGCCTCGAGCGACGGCGCGCGGCCGTCCCAGAACTGCGCCCCGCTGAGAATGCGGTTGTAGCTGACCGGCGAGTTACGGCCACCCGTCTGATCGCGAATGCCGATGCCGAATTGCGTGTGCCGCGCAAAGCCCTCGTCCGGATCGTGGCAGCTCGCACAGCTGACCTTGACGTCGGCCGACAGGCGGGGATCGAAGTACAGCTGTCGTCCCAACTCGATCTTCGCCCGGGTGAGGGGATTCTTATCGAGACCCTGAATTTGACTGGCGCCAGCCGCCAGGCCCAACGGCAATTCGATGTCGAACTGTTCGTGGTTGCGCGGATCGCTGAGCCATTTTTCCAGGTCTTCCTTCTTGAGCGGGCCTTCACCAGGAATGCCGGCCGTCAACTCGGGCGAGCCGAGCATCACCTTGCCGCCAGCGGCCTTGGCTGCCGGAACAGCCGCGTCGGTCTCGGGAGCCGTGGTGTTGGAAGTAGGGGCGGCCTTGTCCGCGGCGGGCATGTCTTCGTCGGCCGACGATTCAGCCGCGGTGGTGTCGCTGGCCTTCGAGCCGGCCGGCTTCGAGCTGCTGGTTGGAGTGCAGCCCACGATCCCGATCGCGACCAACAACCCCATCGCGCAGGGTCCACAGTGATTCATCAGCCAGGTTCTCATGTGCATGTCACGCCGCCCAAAGTGAAGGAAAAACGACCCCATCCGCGCACGATCGAAACTGGCAGGAAGTATATCAATAATCATTATCGCTTCAAGAGTCGGCGGTTTGCGCGCTGGCCCGCGTTGGAATTGTTTCACTTTCCCATGCCACAAAAAAACACGTGGCGGGAGTTTTGGCGTTTTCGGCCGGCTGAAATGGAAAGAAGGGGGGGAGGGAAAGGCTGAAGACCGAAGGCTGAAGACCGAAGGCTGAAGGCTGAAGGACGGGGAAGGAGAGCCCTGAACGCGGAAAGACGTGGGAGGCAAAAGAAAGAAAGGCCGCGCGGCGTCGAGAGGCGAGCATCGCGGGAATTGGCTGGCTCGGCACGGTTCGAGATGAGGCAGCGCTGCAAAACCACGCATCGCACGCACCGCCACGGGCCCTCTTCGTCTGTCCGACCTTCAGCCTACAGCCTTCAGCCTCGCGCTCCGCGCGCAGCGGTGCGCAGAAAAATTCGGGCGGCGCTGCCGGCTCTGGTCGAGGCGGGGTCGCTTTTGTTGATTAAAAAAAAGACCTGACTGATCGTCCGACAGCGTCGCCAACGGGTTGACGCCGGGAGCTGTTCGCCTCGCGGCCGCTTGTTACCAGGAGGCGTCAACCTGACCCCTGGCAGCCGCCGCGGACTTAGAGGCCGACAAACAACTGGACGAAAATACCTGATTTCCCGGACTTCCCAGCTTGCCGGGGCAGTTCTTTGGCAGCCTCTTAGGAACGTTGTCGCGAGCTCCCTCCGCTTCGATTCCGACGGCTCGCGCGTGCTTTGGGAAGGTACCGTTCCGTCACACGCCGTCCGAACGCCCGGTCGCGGAGCCAACCTCCGCCGATTGCGCGCATCTCGTCAGCCAACAATAACCCGGCCACGCAACCGTTCTTCGACCCAACTACCGTCCGCCAAATCGAAACTGGCTGAAGGCCACTATGGCAGAAGGACTGGCCTGATTTCAAGATGGCCAATTTTCTGGGAGGGATTGGGGGTTGGGGGTTGGGGAAGAATTGGGTGCCGTGCCCATGCTTGTCGTGGGCAGGCGATCGCGGTTTCCGATGGTTGTGTCTTCCCGCCCCGACGGGGCAACTCGTCAATAGCCAGTGGGCGCGAGCCCCTGGATGGAATGGATCGTTCAGCGAGTGAGCCCCGACAGGGGCGACAGTTTCCTCGGTCGGTGGGAAGCCATCAGTCCCACACGTACCGTTCATCCCACTCGAGGTCGTGCCGCCGCAGGAATTCGAGAAACTCTTCCTGGAATGACGCGCGGCGATGGTGTGGTTCCTGATTGGCCAGGTAAGACTTGACCGAGTCGAGCTGCGAATAACTGACGGCGAATGCGCCATACCCGGTCTGCCATTGGAAGTCTGGCAGGGCCAGCTCATCGTGCAGCCATCCGGATGTATTCGATTTGATCAGGCGGACTACGTCGGCGACCGCCAACGTCCGTCCTAACGAGACCACCAGATGAACGTGATCTGGCATGCCGCCAGCCGCGATGAGGCGGCTGGAATGATTCCGCAGGATGCCGCCCATGTACTCGAAGAGGCGGGGCTGCAGCTCGGGCGCGATTTGCGGCTTACGGTGTTTGGTGCTGAAGACGATGTGGCCGTGGAGCGATGCGAAGGATTGTGGCATGGGCGCTCCTCTCGCGTGGGCATGCATCACAACGGTCGCCCCGTTGGGACTGGGGCGGTGAGACGGTATCGTACCAAACGTGCCAGGGGCTGACGCCTGCTGGCTATTTACGGGGCGCCGCGATTGCGGCTGGATAACGAGCGACCGCCGTCCGGTGGGATTTGCGGAAATGGGGACGACATCCCGTACGAAACCGTCTCCATTCCGAGTCGTTGCGGCGGCCGCCGTGCGTGGGTACACGGTGGCGGCTTTGTACGCTGGGGAGTGGCCTACTGGATGGAGTGGCCTACTGGATGATGTGTCCACAAGTCGTGTGGTTAACGATCGGAGGCTGGCCGGCATATACAACTTGGCCTTTGCCGAACGGGCCAGGGCCGTAACCACCGAAGAAGTATTTGACAACTCGGTGACAATGACCCGCGGCATGGGCATCTTGGACCACGCACGCGAGGGAGACGACGACGAGCGTAGTCATCAAGGAACGGCGCAACATCGTTTAACTCCTCGATACGAACTTTGAGGCGGCAGGTTTGGGACGCCCAAAGTGGAATTGGTCTGCCTAGGGATGGTCGTGCTATCAACATCTTCGGCGATCCGCCGCCAGCGCGATGAAGCATTTCGTCGGCGAAATATCCGCCTCAGTTCAGCCGCGTAGGTCACGGCCTCGGCCTGACAGGCTCGCGGACGAAGCACCCCGGCGTGGCGGCGGGGAATTGTCAGGCCACGGCCGGACCTGCCTGGCTGAGCCCACTGGCCGGGCCATGCTCGCGCTGATCGGGGTCGAGCCCTGGCAATCGCTGCGGTCATCGAAATAATCGACCACGGCCAGAGGCCG
>PLYM01000231.1 GCA_003153375.1 Planctomycetaceae bacterium | reverse complement strand
TATCCGGTTGGGCTGGGTGCGAATCGGGTGCGAACCATGAATTCTGTTGCTGCGAGGCCGAGGGGAGATCGAGACAGTCACGGAAACCGCCAATTATGGTGCAATCAGCCCGCATCGGGAATGGGGTCTGAGAGTGCCAGCTTGCGGCCAATTAGCGCAGTTGGCCGACGATGCCGGCGACAAATGTGGCCAGACGTTCCGATGCGACGAGCGCGTCCTCCTTCAGCTGCCACATATCCTTGACGCTCGACGGTCTGCGAAAAATGGCGCCGGCGGCCGCGCCTAAGCGTCCCGCCGCGGTTCGCTTCTTGATCAGATAGTCGATGTCCGCCGGCAGAGCATGTTCGACCGTGTCGCTAATCACGCGAATCGAAAGAAAGCGGATTTTCTCCCTGCGACACGCTTCGGCCACGGCGAGCGACTCCATGTCGACCGCCATCGCGCCATAGCGCCGACCTAGGGCCCGCTTCTCTTTCGGCTCCGCGATGACGCGGTCGGTCGTCAGCAGCCGGCCCACGTGCAGGTGTCGCGTGGAGGAGAATGCGTTTTCAGCGAATTTGAAGTCAATATCCAAACGCCGATCATCGGTGCCAATGATCTGATCGGCCATCAGAATGTCACCTTGTGCCAGGTTGTCGACGAGTCCGCCGGCGAACCCGGCCGAGATTACCCAGCTCGGACGATGACCCAAGATCAAGGCCTGCGTTGCTTGAGCGGCCTGTTCAGCGCCCACGCCCGCCTCGATCAACACGAGCCGTCGCCCATGCAGTCCGCCCTCGCGAGCAACAAATCCCGCGCCTTCGGTCGAGACCACGCCAGAAAGCCGATCGATCAGCCCGCCGGCTTCGATCGAGAGTGCGAAGACCAAGCCCACGTGGCAGATGGCCTCGGAATTTGGCTCCGGCGGGCTGTGGTCGTCGTCCGCCGGTGATCGCTGGGTTGCCTGCTGGGCCGCTTGCGTTGCGGCCTCGCGCATTTTTCGCTGGGCGGCGCCCATCAGCCAGGTTCTTAGCAGCGATTGAAGCATGCGGACATTCTAAACGATCCGCAGGCAATTGGCTGGGGCGATTCCACCCCAGTGCTTTGCCGCCGCAACAGCGGCAAAAGAGCCGTCGGCGCGCGACAGTGCCACGGGTGCGGTTGGTCACACCCGTGGCACAGTTTGCACTGAGGCGGAATCAGATGCTTGAAGGTTGTCAAACCTGGGCCATTTCGCGTCCCGCCGAACGGGCGTGGTCCGCGCTGGCGCCATCCAACTTCATGCCGTAGGGCGCCGGCGGATTGAGCATTTGCGGCTCGGGAATCGCCGGCGTGCGCAGGTGTTGGATTAGGTAGCCGCCTCCCAGCAGCAGATAAAATCCGCTGACGCAGAGCATGCCCGGAGCGATCGCCCAGGGTGTGATAAACCAATTGACGAGCGATGCGACAACCGCCATGGCCGCGCCGCCTGCGGCCGTTGCGAAACACAGGTTCACGACCGGAGTGGTCTTCTCGCGATAGGCGGTCAAAAGGGCTTGAAACGACATGTGTAAGTCTCCGTATGGAATGTTTTTATGTTGGGGAGGAATATGCGGTCAAACGGTGCATCACCATCGCCGTCAGCCGACGACGCCCACGGGATAACTCGTGGTCAATGCCGTGGCCAGCATCAGGTAAACCGGGATACCGACGGTGACGTTGTAGGAGAAGGTCAAGCCCAGTGAGGCCGCCAGTGGCAGTGTCGGGCTGGCTTCTGGAATCGCGATGCGTTGCACCGCCGGCACGGCGATGTAGGAAGCAGCGCCACAGAGAACTGCAAACAGCACATACGTTCCCACGCCGAACGGCTGGCCGAGCCACATGCTATACAAGTGGCAGATGCCGATTCCAAACGATGCGAACACATTCGGAGCGATCAAGGCGAAGGCCACAAACTGCCATCCAGCCTTTTTGAGGTCCTTGAGACGGTTCGCGGCGGTCATGCCCATCTCGAGCAGAAACAGGCAGAGAAGACCCTGGAACAGGCTTACGAACACCGCGTCGTTCTTGGCCACGACTGCTTCGCCCTGCAGACGGCTGATGAAACCGATGGCTAGGCCGGCGAACAGCAGGAAGATGCCCGGATTCAGGAACACTTCGTGCATCACCTTGCCGAACGAAGCATTGTGCTTGGGCTGTTCGGCATTGTCCAATTCAGCCATTGCCTTCGCCATGGTGAGGTCAACCGGCTTGCCGTTGCCATTTTCCACGAGATCGACGGTGACGGCGTCTTCCTCTTCGAACTCGGGCAGCGATCCGCCCGAATTGAACTTGTTGAAGTGCGGGCGATCGTTGCGACCACGGCCGTTGCCGCCATTACCGCCGTAGCTGACATGTTGCACAGTCGTTGCGCCATCGGCGCCAACCGTGACGAGTTCTTCCATTTCTTCGGACACTGCCGACCGCGCGGCGCGGCGCTGCGGCCGAGCCATGAGCCCCGTCGTGTCGCGGACCTCGGCGACGATCGCCTGAGCCGGGCTGGCGTATCCTGGTTCACCCGCCATATTGCCGGCGGCGTCCATACCCTGGCGACGCAACCGCGCGATCAAAAGCAGTGCCACCAGGCAGCCGGGAATTTCCATCACGGCGAGCATGACCGGCATGTAAGGCGCAAAAGCGATCTGGGCGGCGGTCAGCATTCCTAGGCAGGTGACGAACGTGCCAGCCGAATCCGAGCCGTAGTAGCCGGCCACGGTGGCGGCATCGATGTTTCGCAGCCGAGTCGCCTTGCGCAGGACTAGATAGGTCACGACGCCAATGATCGTATTGGTGATGAAACCAATGAGCATGAATCCGCCTGCTTGTCCGATCATGTCGGGCGAGAGACCGGCCAGTTCCTCGCCACCTTTCCAGCCGATGGCCAGCAGCAGGTAGATCGTGAGGCCTTGATAGAGCACTTTGGGAAACTCAAAACCGATTCCCAACAGCGGAATGGAGAATCCCGCGTAGAAGAAGAGCAGCAGAGGTTTGAACAGATTGTGGCTGAAGTTGTCGAACAATTCGTAGAGCATACTAGGTCCTTTCGCAGCAACGGGGGGGCCGTGGAACTCGCCAATCTGGTTGAGCGCAAAGAAAAAGGCCGTGCGACAATCCGCGCGGCCCCTTACATGGCAGCGAAAGTGTAAGGCTTGCTCACCGGGTAGCTAATCCGGCTTCAGCCTAGTAACGGTCCGGCGGATGTCGCCGGCTTTTCCTTGCAGTCGACAAATTCGTACTGGCGTGTTTTTCTCCCAGACCCAAAGTTTGGATCGCCTGGTTTAGGATGCCTGGTGCATCCGCCAGCGGTGAAGTAACCGCCAAGCGGAGGCCCGGTGAAAGCAAGCGGGATGCCAGGAGGGGTTACAACCCCGTTGCTTAAGGGATTGTAATCTTCGACTGCTAAACTGAGTCCAGGCCCCGGCAGGTCGCGAGTCGCCCCAAGGTCCCATGCAACATAGAGTTGGGCGATGAGAACCGCTTGCCGACTGCATTAATCGCTCAAGAACTGCGCTCGACAACGTATGCATAGCCCAGATGCACCTGGTGCGCAGCGAATGGGCAGCGACTATTTAGTCTCTATGGTGTGGCCCATTATTTTTCTTGCACCCAACTGGACTTGCCCGTTGTACGCGCAATCGGCGGATTCGGCCCCTGGTTAGGGCCAAAGTCAAAGTACGACCTGGCAGGGATTTGGCGCTTCCGGATGCCGGCGAAAAACCGTCATTCCCGCTGTTGGCAACAGGGCTGGATGGCTACCCCCCCAGCGGAGGCGAAACCGACGCCACCCTGTCGCTGGCCCAAGCCCGCTGGATAGCAGGCAAGGCTGGGCCCGATGCCGCGTCGAGGTCTAAGACAGCTGCCAAAGCGCCATTTTGAGCGTATCCCCTAGACGGCGATTGACGCCTAGTACGGCGGCCGGTTCGAACCCACAGTGAACCATGCAATTCTCGCAGCGCGGGTCGTTGCCGCGGCCGAGCTTTTCCCAGTCGGTTTTATGGATCAGGTCATCGTAGGTCTTGTGATGGGTGTCGGTGATCAGGTAGCACGGTCCTTTCCAGCCCCGCAGGTTGCGAGTTGGGTTGGCCCAAGCGGCGCATCGTAGTTCCCGCTCGCCACGCAGGAACTCCAGATAGATTGGCGACGTATTGAGCCGAAACGAGGAAAGGAGCCGTTTCGCCTCGCGAAACTTGGCGTGAATGTCGTCGCGGGTCATGAAGATTTCCTGGGCTCCGTTTGGGTTCGTGGCCTGCACGGCCGCGTACCCATAGGCGGGTGACATCATGAAGCCGTCGACGCCCAATTCGGTCAGGTAGCCCAACAACACGGCGATCTCGTGCATGTCGGTGTCTTTGTAGATTGTCGTGTTGGTGCACACGAGAAAGCCCGCCGCCTTGGCGGCTTTGATGCCTTCGATCGCTTCGGCGAACACGCCCTCGCGCTCAACGGCCTTGTCGTGGCTGGCTTCCATGCCATCGAGATGAACGTTCCAAAAGAAGCGACTCGTGGGGCGAAAGCCATCGAGCTTCTTCCGCGTGAACATCCCGTTTGTACACAGGTAAATGTGTTTCTTTCGCTCGAGAATCTTGGCCACGAGTTCTTCGATCCATGGATAGATCATCGGCTCACCGCCGCAGATGCTCACACAGGGCGCGCCGCACTCGTCAACGGCAGCCAGGCACTCGTCGACCGTCAGCTTGTCCTTAATAGTGCTGGCATATTCGCGAATTCGCCCGCAGCCGGTGCAGGTCAAATTGCAGGCGTGCAAGGGCTCTAGCATCAGCACCAGCGGAAATTTCTTTTCGCCGGCCAACTTCTTCTTCAGCAGATAACTGCCCATCGTGCGCGAGAGCGACAGCGGAAAACGCATAGGAATGCTCCGGGAGCGGTGTGCGGGTCTTGGTCAGAACGCGAAAAGCTAACAGGCGCCGGCGATCTCGCTCCATTGAGCCAGAGCCAGGAGTGGGAAGTAGATCGGATAGTAGTGGTAGCGCAAGTAAAAGACCTGCGGGAAACCGGTACCGGTGAATTGGGGCTCGTGCCAGGTTCCGTCCTCGCGCTGCTTCCGCAGCAAAAAGCCGATGCCGCGCGCGACGGCGTCGGTGTGCGCTTGGCCGGCCGCGATCAGTCCCAGAATGGCCCAGGCTGTTTGCGAGGGGGTCGTCGGTCCCTGGCCCCGTTTGCGAGGCTCGGCATAACTGTCGGGCGATTCGCCCCACCCGCCCGATGGCTGCTGATAGGCCAATAGCCAGTTTCCACCGGCGACCATCGTCGAGTCGTCGGGCATGATTCCCACGGCCGCCAGTCCGACCAAGGCCTGCCAGGTGCCATAGACGTAATTCACGCCCCAACGGCCGAACCAGCTTCCGTCGGCTTCCTGCGTGCGACGCATGTAGGCGACGGCCCGGTCGACCACGGGGTCGCCAACTCGGCGGCCCAACTGGCCCAACATTTCGAGTACGCGGCCCGTCAAGTCGGGCGTGCTGGGATCGATCATCGCGTTGTGATCCGCGAAGGGCACGTGGCACAAAAACTCGTGATCGTTATCCCGATCGAACGCGCCCCATCCGCCGTCGCGATTCTGTAGTGCCAGCACCCATCGCAAAGCGCGGGTACTGGACGCGGCCAATTGATCCAAGGCGACAATTCCCCGCCGGGCTTCGCCCGAGGTGGCGACGGCGCCCTGTGCAACCAAGAGCAACTCATCGGGATCCCCTCCAGCCGTCTGCTGGACGAGATCGACCGAACTTTTCATCGCCCCTTCCATCTGACCCGCGAGCGCCATGACGACCATGATCGTATCGTCGACGTCGGGATAGAACTCGTTCGAGTATTCGAAGCACCAGCCGCCAGGCTCGGCGTCGACGGTCTCGGACCAGTCGCCTTTACGTTGAATCTGTTGACTGAGCAGCCAATCGACGGCACGGCGTGATGCGGAATGGCTTGGGGGCAAACCGGCCGCGGCCACGGCTCGTAGCGTGATCGCGGTGTCCCAGATCGGCGACTTGCAGGGTTGCAGGCGCACGGTATCTTCTTCTTCGATCAACAGCCCCTGCAAATGCTCGTGGCAATAGCGGGCTGCTGGGCTGTCGTCGCCGTAGCCCAGACACTTCAGCGCGATCGTGCTCCAGATCATCGGCGGAAAGATGGCGCCCAAACCTTCGCTGCCCGAGAAGCGATCGATCATCCATTTTTCGGCGACACACAGCGCGCGTGCGCGCAACGGCAACCAGCCATGTCGTTGGCAGAATTTGATCGCTCGATCGACACTGCGAAAGAATCGATCCCAGCTCAGCAGTCCCGTGCCACCTTTTTGTCCAGGGCAGCGCAGCGGCGGCCACTGGTCGGGCGGCTTGAGAAACAACTCGGAGATGCCCAGTCGCGGGTCGAGCTTCGTCTGCGGTCGATAAGCCCACATGATTGACAGCGGCACCAGGATGGTGCGCGACCATGCGCTGACTTTGTAGAGATTGACCGGCGACCATCGCGGTAGCAGCAGCGCTTCGGGGGGAACGGCCGGGCACTGTTCATAGGAAATCTGCCCGAGCAAGGCCAGGTAGAATCGCGTGAAACTGTTGACCGCGTCGGNNAGCGCGAAATAGGCCTTCACGCTGGCGCTGATATCGACGGGCCCACCAGGATAAGTCGTCCAGCCGCCGCCGTCGAGTTGGGCGTTGACAATATAACGCGCCGCCTTGCGCGCGACTTCTGATTCGTGCTGACCCAAGAATGCCAGCAAGAGGATGTATTCGCTCTCCAGGATCGTGTCACCCTCGAGCTCCGCCACCCAATGTCCGTCGGCCTGCTGCTCATCGAGCAGCCAAGAGCAGGTGCGCTCGATAGCACGGCGCAAGGGCAAGGAGATTTGTTCAATAGAAAACGGGGCGGCTTCAAAGGTGCCGCCCACTGCGCCGTCATTGAAGCCGACGGCGCGGCCGTACCGGTTTGATGTCATACCACGGGTACTCGCAAAGCTTCCATGCCGCGAATCTTGTCTGCCTAACGCATCCCGACAACCTTGCCGGAAGGCACAGCTTATGCCAACGGCAAAAAGTGGGCAAGGTCACTGGTTTCCTGGTCGTCGACGTGTGCTAGCAGTACGACGAGGACACCCAATGCGATAGGCCGGCCGAACAATTCGCAAGGTGCTCACGCAGTGTCGCCGCGCTCGGCTTGTTTTGTCGGCCGCGAAATCAAACTTCGCAACGCAGTCTTAAGGACCTGGCGACGGCAGAAGTCGAAAGAGTTGACCGCGTGTTGAACCATTGATTTTTGGCAGCTCCTCCAGCACGCCCGCGGCAACCAGTTCTCGAAAGACTTTAGGCTCGAGGAAATCGCTGATTCCATAATTGCCCGGCGAGCGATAACGGTCGATCTCGCTCCAGTCAACAAGGACGTGCGAGATATTGCGCGCCGCCAAGGCCTCGCGGACTTGCGATGGAGTGCGACCACGAGCGAGTTGCTCGAAAATGCTGTCGTCAAACACGGTGTTGTAGACCACGGGCACTTCCAAATCGAAAGGCTGTGCATCACCGACGAGCAGCACGGCCGTCACGTCTGCCGCGTGGCGGTTGAGAAAGAGGTGGCACGGGGTGACGCGCTCGGGGTCAACGCGCAATTGCTCGAGGTCCGCGAAGTAACGATTGTCGCCCAGGGCACCGCCGGCGATCACGCAAAAATTGTAGACGAGGCCGACCGTCAAAAGGGTGGCTAGAGTCCAACGCCACCAGCGATGACTCGACCAGACGGCGCCCAGTCCGGCCAACAGCGAAACGATACACAGCAGGGGCACCCAGAAGCGGTCCAGTCGGTGCGTGAACAACCACCAGGCAATGAAAACGAATCCCCAGTAGGCAGCCAACTGCACCGCGAACCTGCGCGTGCGTGACTTCACGAATGCCAGGACAGCCAACGGCACGAGCAGCGGGCTCTGCCAATCGCTGCGCATGGCGGCGTCTGCCAGGCGGCTGACCAAATCCGCCAATTGATAGTTTGCTGGCCGGTGTGCGGCGCTCCATTGTTGGTCCAACGCCGCGGTCCGCGTGCGGCCGTCAAACACGCCGTACAGCAGCGGATACGTGGGATTTCCGGTCAGTACAGCGTTCTTTGCAAACCAAAGCCCGCAGCCCAGCGCGACGGCAATGCTGAACACCAGGAACGGCTGAGCGACCACCAGCCAGCGCGTTGACGTGTTTTGTTGGCCGCTCGCAATCAGCGTTTGCCAGGCGATCCAGCCGGCTAACGGCAGGACTGAAAAGGCCAGGGCCGGATACTTGCAAGACACGGCAGCGCCAGCCAGGAATCCGGCGAGTCCCAGCCACGCTAAAGACGGCTTGCTTTGGGCTTTTTTCTGCCACACGAGAGTGGCGTAAACAGCGGCCAACAAATAGAACGCATAGACTCCCTCAATCAGTCCCTGCATTGAAACCACGGCGATCCAGGGAATCGAGATGTAGAGGATCGCCGCGATCACGCCAGCCGATTGTGTCGCCAAGCGGCGCGCGGCGGCCAACAGCAGGAATGCCGTCATTGGCGCAAAGGCCGCGATCAACGTCTTGCCAACCAAGGCGCCGGTCCACCAATCGCCGGCTACAATCATGCCGAGCAGGCTGAACATCTCGGCCCCCAGCGGCATGTTGGCATAGATGTTGTGTGGCAAGAACGCAATCCGACCCGCCTGATAGAATTCCTTGGGCGCCTGCAAATGATATTCGCGGACATCGAAATCGGCCGGAGGCAGCATCGCGCCGAGCATGATGGCCAGCACGAACGGCGCGGCAAGCCAGAGCCAGCGACCGTCAAGCCACAACAGCGGAGCGTCGCTTGATGGCTCGTCAAAGACTAGCGGGGCCAACTCATGGCTGGGCTCGCGGTTGCTTGTCGACGTTCGCCAAACAAGCCACAGCGCCGTCGCCAAAACCGCGCCAGCCGCCGTGGCAAAAACTCCAAACTGCAGTGAACCACCAAGCCCGAGAGCCAGGGTTGCCAGCGATGTGGTATTCAGACCGATCGCGGCGGCAAACAAGAATGTCTCCAGCCGTGTCAATCGTTCGTCGAGCTTCGTGGCGCGGAGCAAGATCCAGCCGATCGTCCAGGCGACACCGAAGATGACCGCGGCCAACGAAAGGATCGTCGTTCGTTGCGCCAA
Organism: Planctomycetaceae bacterium; assembly: GCA_003153375.1. GTDB lineage: Bacteria > Planctomycetota > Planctomycetia > Pirellulales > PALSA-1355 > PALSA-1355. The sequence continues at coordinate 15,604 of PLYM01000231.1, read as the reverse complement.
AGCTTGCCAGGAAAGGTCGGCGAACCACTGCCGGCAGAGGTCGTCGATGAGCAGCAGCGCGTTGAACAGACGCCACCGACCGAACACGCCGATCCTCTCGGCGGCGCTGGAAAGAGGCGACAAAAAGAACAGTGTGAGGTAAATCGCGATCCCGCCACAGATCGACAATCCAGCGAGGGGACCGTCGCCGAATCCCGATGAGACCGACGGTTTTTCTCGGCCCTCAGCGTTTCTGCGGTGGCGTCGCGGCTTGTTCACAGGCAAGTTGCGGCGTGAGAGGGCGAAAAATGCCGGAAAACACCGAGAAACTGCTGCCTCGGCAGACGCGATCGCCGGTTTTCAAGCTACCTTTATCTAGCTAGACTAGCAAAGCTGCCGCCTGCTCCGATTCTACCGATCATACCATCCCCCGCCGAGCGACGGCCTTGATTGTGCCGTTCTGGAAAGCGCCGTCTCCATGGCCAGTGCCGCCAAACTTCAGGGCATCTTCACGCCGAACATCGTTCCCTTGGACGCGCACGGTGAAATCAACGAGCACGAGTTGCGTCGCTATACCGACTGGCTCATCGACCGTGGCGTGCATGGACTTTATCCCAACGGATCGACCGGCGAATTTACGCGATTCACGCCGGAGGAACGGCGGCGTATCATCGCGATCATGGCCGACCAGACGCGCGGCCGCGTGCCGATTCTGGCGGGAGCCGCCGAAGCGAATACGCGCGAGACGATCAAGGCCTGCGAATACTATCACGGCCTCGGCGTGCGGGCCGTCGCCATCGTATCGCCGTTCTATTACAAGCTGAGTCCGCAGGCCGTCTACGCCTATTTCAAAGAGATAGGCGATAACACGCCGGTCGACGTGACGCTGTACAACATTCCGATGTTCGCTTCGCCGATCGATGTGCCGACCGTCCAGCGGCTGAGCGAAGAGTGTCCACGCATCGTGGCCATCAAGGACTCTTCGGGCGACATTCCTCACATGATGCGAATGATTGCCGCCGTGCGTCCCAATCGGCCCGATTTCACCTTCTTGACCGGCTGGGACACGGTGCTCGTGCCGATGTTGATCATCGGCTGCGACGGTGGTACCAACGCCACGAGCGGCGTCGTGCCGGAGATCACGCGCAAGCTGTTCGATCTGACGCAGTCGGGCCAACTCGAGTTGGCCCGCGCGTTGCAATACAAAGTGTTGACGCTGTTCGATGCGATGATCGGATCGGCCGATTTTCCCGAAGGATTTCGCGCCGCGCTCAAGTTACGCGGAATCGACGCCGGCGAAAGCCGCCAGCCTTACTCGGCGGATCAACATCTAAAGATGGAATCGATCAGTCGCTCGCTGGCGTGTCTGCTGGCCGAAGAGGGCTTTGCCGATGAGCCGATCGGCGGTTGTCCTGTCGGCGCCCAACGCATTGATGCCGAGCAAGTCGGGCGGATCGTACGCGGCGTGCTTGCTGAACTGAAGGACCGAGGCCTGGCCTGAATTATCCTGGTCCGATCGCAGATTACTGATTGGCAGTTATGGCAACTCACACCGATCCAGCCTGGTCCCTGGCTCTGCTCGAAATTGGCAACTTGGCGCCTGCGCTGTTGGTGGCAGATCGCGTGGTCAAGGCGGCCAATGTGCGAATTCTGGGCATCGAGAGCGCCGACAGCGCGGTCCAATGCATCAAGCTGGTCGGCTCATCGAGCGACGTGCGCAGTGCTGGCGAGTTAGGTTTGGCTTTGGGGCGTCAGATGGGCACCTCGGCCGAATTGATCGTGATGGCCGCTCCGAACGAGGCCACGCGCATCTTGGCGGCGAGCCCCCCGGTGTACAGTCCGTTACTAGAGATTTACGATTCGAGAGTTCCCCGAGAAGATTTTGATCCCATGGAAAAGAATAATTCGAATGCAATTGGGCTGTTGGAGACTCAGGGGCTTGTCGCGGCGTTGCACGCCACGGACGAGATGCTCAAGGGCGCTGCCGTGAGCCTGGTGGGCAAGGAAAAGATCGGCGCCGCGTACGTCACGATCATTATCCGCGGCGACGTGGCTGCCGTGCAGTCGGCCATCGAAAGCGGCAAACAAGCCGTCGCACGCCTGGGCGGGAAGCTGATCCTTGCCGACGTGATCGCTCGGCCGCATCCCGAACTGGCCGCGCTGTTGCCCAAATAACGCCCGGCTCCGCGACTCGCGACGACCGTTCGCGATGGTGCGCAAAAAAAATGCCGCTCGAAGAATCGAGCGGCATGCACGCTAAGACCGTTGACTGTTCTACGAGCCCTCATGGGGCTGCTGGACTAGTATCCGCGGAAAAAGTTGCGGATCGGCTGACCTGGCACATAACGCGGCGCGTAATACGAGTTGTAGTACGCTGGAGCGTAGTATGCCGACGTCACGGCCGGAGCATAGTAAGCCGTGGTCACCGCCGGAGCGTAATAGGCTGTCGTCGCGGCCGGCGCGTAATAGCTGGTGACCGGCGCCGCATAGTAGGCCGTCGTGGCTGGCGCGTAATACGTGGTCACGGGAGCCGAAACGGCGGGCGCATAGTACGTGGTCGTCGGCACGGTGGCGACGCTCGGGGAATAGTAGGTCGTGACCGGCACGCTTGGAGCGTAATACGTGACCGTCGGCGCAGCTACATAAACCTGAGCGTGGAGCGGCGTGGCAAGCCCGGCGAGGCTAAAGGCCAACGCAATTGCGAAGAGTTTCTTCATAAGGGGGTCCTCCTTAAGGCTATTTAAACTCTAGGCTGCGCAGGGGCGATTTGCAACGGTCGGAATCCACTTGATTTTTGGAAAAATATAGCGCGGTCGACCCAGATGGTCGCGCCCCACCACCTGCGATTCGGCCGCCGTCTTGTGCCGCCCGGAGCGGGTCCGGGGCTAGCCTAAGGAAGCTGACGTTTGGGCAGCGAGATGGTGAAGCGGGCGCCGCCGGCTGCCTCGGTTTCAACGTCGATGCGTCCGCCGTGCAACGTCACGATGCGCCAGCATTTCGAAAGCCCAAACCCGAGTCCACGTCCCGCCTCGCGGCCCGAGAAAAACGGATCGAACACATGGCGCCGTGTTTCGACAGAGATGCCGGGGCCATTGTCCGATACGGCAATCTGCACAGTGTTGTCAAGCGGCGCTGACTCTGCCGTCGAGATCACCACGCGGCCGCCCGTGACGAGTGCTTCCAGCGCGTTGACACAGACTGCGCGAATGGCTGTCGCGATTTGAGTTCGATCGGCAGACACGATCACCGGCGACGTCGGCCCGACGAACGTCAGTTCGCAGCGCGCCTGCTCCGCTTGCGGTGCCAGCTCCTGGGTCAGAGCGCGGAGCAGGGCCGTGAGGTCGATCTCTTCGAACTTGGGTCGCGGGGGCCGTGCGAAGAGCATCATGTCGGCGATCATTTCGTGAGCTCGCATGGCCTGGGTCTGAATGGCCGCCAGCAGGCGCCGCCGCTCGGGATCGCGCTCGTCGGGCAACAGGGTTTGTGCCCGCGCTGAAATGTTTGCCAGCGGGTTATTGATCTCGTGGCCGGCACCATACGCCAGCTCCTTCAGTGACTCCAGCTTCTCGGCCTCCAGTGTCTGGTCGAACCGTCGTGTCAGTTGCTCCAGTCGTTCCAGCTTGACCAGCAGGCTGGGCAATGCATCGGGCTCGCCCGGCTCGAACCATTCCTGCCGCGCGGCGGATAGCCGCGAGCGGCACTCTTCGAAGTCGCAGGGAAAGTCTGCGGCCGTGCGGTCGACGTCGCCCGGAGCGGTGACCAGTCGGACTGCCAGGGCCACGCAGTTGGCTGCCGAAGTGAGAGGGCTAGTGGGTGCGGTGGCGATTTGGGCCAAGGAATCGCGTAGCCAGTGCGGCAAGATGTCGCCCGCACACGCCTCGCAGCCTTCGCTCGTGAATTCCGCGAGCCATTGAGGCGCCAGGTAGAGTAGCCCGGCAAGATAGGATGCCGCGCCATCCAGGTCGTGGGCCTGGGCAATCTGCTCAGCCAGTTGGGCCACAACCAGCGAAGAGGCTGCCAGGTCGGCGCAGGCCGCGGGCACGGGGGAATCCCTGCCCAAACCGCTCAATTCCGCGAGCGCATGGGCTGCCAGCCAATCGGCCAAATCGTCGATCGTTCGCGGAGCGTCCGGCAGTCGGAGCGCTGCGCGGCAGGCGGTCCACAGGGCTAATGACGGATCGAAGGCCAGGGCTTTGGCCAGTCGCTGGGGGTCACAGGCGCCATCGGAGCCGCCGATCAGCGCCAGCATCAGGCCGGCGGCGGCGCGGCCCGACAGAGGCAACGCAATCACTGCGGGCGGCGTCAACAGGTTGGGGAGCCGCTGCATGCTCAGATCTGCCGATTCCCCCGCCGCAAGCGGCGCAGCGCCATCGATGCGCGGCAGCGCCCCCTACCCGCTTTCGACAGGCCACCGCGCTCGGCAGGCTAGCACGCGAACCATCGGCCGGGGCGATCCGCCAAGCGCACTAGTGCGCGGGCTGGCGAATCCCCGTGCTGGCGGATTAGCGGCTGGTGACGGCTTCGATGTCCAACAAACCGCACATGCGTTCGATCAAGGTCTCCACTTCGAACGGCTTGTGGAGGAAATCGTTGGCCCCGGAAGCTTTGAGGTCTTCGATCTTGTCCTCTTCGACCATGCCCGAAATGCAGATGATTCGCACATCGTCCATCGACTTATCGGTCCGCACGCGCTGGCAGACTTCCTTGCCGTTGATGTCCGGCAGCATGACGTCGAGCACGATCAGGTCGGGGTGATATTCCTTGACCATCATGCCGGCGTCGAAGCCATTATTGACGCTACGAACCTCGAAACGGCCGTCCTTGTCGAGCACGTCGACGATCAATTCGACCAATTCCTGGTCGTCGTCGACGATCAGCACTTTGCGTTTGCCGCTCTCCAAAGCGTCGGTCGGAATGCCGTTGTCGCGCATGAACGAATAGAGCTGCTCACGCGGAATGCGGCGGAACCGGCTGCCAGGAACGCGGAAACCCTTGAGTTGTCCGGAATCGAAGCAACGAATGATCGTTTGTTGACTAACCTTGCAGATCTTTGCTGCTTCGCCCGTGGTGAAGACAGTTTTCATGATTGCTAACCACCCCTCTCCCTAGCCGATGGTAAGGCTAGTCTAAGCGGGACTTCCAACTGCGATTTCTCGACCCAAGAAACCGCCGGAAGTTCCTAGTCCTCCATGTCACGCTAGACGGAACCTAGCCTTTTAGCTCGCTGCGACCCTGATGGTTTGCTCAATCACTTCAGTCGCGAGTCAGCAGCTGCGTCGAATGGGTTCCTGCCAAGATTACCGAAGTTGCCATCGAAACCCATTATAGCCCTCTTCCAAAGCGCGTCAAGATTGATGTCCTTGACGTAAAGCAAGTCAATAACACGGTTTAGCATATCGCTTCGGAAATCCATCGAAATCGGTCCATCCACGCTTTTGCAGGCCACCCAGAGCCCGCCACGGTACGGCTCCGCCCGCTTTGCCTCGGTCGCGCAATGCATAGACTCTCGCCTGGACACATCGTCGGAAGGGCTGCGGGACCTCATAAGTTTGGGGGGTATGCGCCCTCGGTTATCGACCTCCAAGGTGGATCATCAACAGCGCCACATCGGCCGGCGTGATGCCACTGATGCGGCCCGCTTGGGCCAGGCTCGTGGGGCGAAAACGGGCCAGCTTTTCCCGCGCTTCGGTGCGCAACTGAGTGAGCGCCGCATAGTCGAACGCATCGGGAATGCGCTTCTCGCGCAAGCGTTCGACCCGCGCGATCTCGACCTCCTGGCGCGTTACGTAGCCGGCGTATTTCACGTCGTGGCAAACTTGCTCGGCCACGTCGGCCGAGAAGGCGGCGAGCGGCGCATGATGAGCGACCAGGTCGGGCCAGGAGATTTCGGGGCGCTTGAGCAATTGGCAAAGCGTCGTCCCCTGCGCCTGATGGGTCGACAGAATTTCCAGCGACTGCGCAATCTCCGCTTCCTTCCGCGCCACTCGCTGCCAGCGCTCCGGTTCAACCAGCCCGAGTTGCCAGCCGATGGGCGTCAGCCGCCGATCGGCGTTGTCCTGGCGCAACAGCAGCCGGTACTCGGCGCGGCTGGTGAACATGCGATACGGCTCGTCGACGCCGCGCGTGACCAGGTCGTCGATCAGCACGCCGATGTAGGCAGCTTCGCGCGCCAGCACCAAGGGCTCGGCGCCGCGCAGTGCTAGCGAGGCGTTCACGCCGGCGATCAGACCCTGGGCGGCGGCTTCTTCATAGCCGGTCGTGCCGTTGATCTGGCCGGCGAAGTACAAGCCGGCAACCCGCTTGGTTTCGAGCGACGGCTGCAGTTGTTCGGGCGGAGAAAAATCGTATTCCACGGCATAGCCGTAGCGCATGATCTCGGCCCGCTCCAGGCCCGGGATTTTGCGCAAGATGGCATCCTGCACGTCGCGCGGCAGGCTGGTCGAGACGCCGTTCACATAGACTTCGCGGGTCGAACGGCCCTCGGGCTCGAGGAACAATTGGTGCCGGTCCTTGTCGGCAAATCGCACCACCTTGTCTTCGATCGATGGGCAATAGCGCGGCCCGCTCGAACGGATCTGGCCGCTATACATTGGCGCCCGATCGAGATTGGCGCGAATCAGCTCGTGGACGTCCTCGTTGGTATAGGTGATCCAGCAGGGCATCTGCTCCACGACCAGGCGGTCGGTCAGGAACGAAAAGGGCCGCGGGTCGTCGTCTCCAGGTTGCAACTCGGTTTTCGAGTAGTCGATCGTGCGGCCGTTGAGCCGCGGGGGCGTGCCGGTTTTGAAGCGTGCCAGCGCGAAGCCCAGTCGCGTCAGGGCGCCGCTGATCCCGGCGGTGGTGCCTTCGCCCGCGCGGCCGCCGGGCGTTTTGGCTTCGCCCGTGTGCATCAAGGCTTGCAAAAAGGTGCCGGTGGTCAGAATCACGGCGCGGGCCCGATAGATGGCATCGCCGCGGACGCGCACGCCCACGATCCGCGGGCCAGTGGCCGTCTCTTCGCTCAGCAGGTCTTCGACGACTTCCTGCCGCAGCGTCAGGTTCGGCTGGTCTTCGACGACGCGCTTGATTTCGAGTTGGTAGGCCTTTTTGTCGGCCTGGGCCCGGGGGCTGTGCATGGCCGGGCCTTTGCGGCGATTGAGCATGCGGAACTGGATGCCCGTGGCGTCGATGGCCCGTCCCATGGCTCCGCCCAGGGCGTCGATCTCGCGGACGATCTGCCCCTTGGCCACGCCCCCGATCGCCGGATTGCAGCTCATCTGGCCCACGGTGTCGCAGTTGATGGTCAGCAGCGCCGTTCGCGCCCCCATGCGAGCCGCCGCCAGCGCCGCTTCGGTGCCGGCATGGCCCGCGCCGATCACCAGGACGTCGAAATCGTAGGTCGAGGTTCCCATGCCGCCCATCATAAGCCACGCCCGCCACCGAACGAAGGAGCGTCGGGCGGGGAATAAGGCTGAAGACTGAAGGCCGAAGGCTGAAGCTTGGAATTGTTTCACTTTCCCATGCCACAAAAAAAATACGTGACGAGGGTTTTGCCTGTTTTGGCCGGCTGAAAGGGAAAGAAGGGGGGAGGGAAAGGCTGAAGACCGAAGGCTGAAGGACTCGGAAGGAGAGCCTTGAACGCGGAAAGAGGTGGGAGGCAAAAGAAAGACAGGCAGCGCGGCGTCGAGAGGCGAGCGTCGCGGGAACTGCGTGGCTGGGCACGGTTCGCGATGAGACAGCGCTGCAAAACCACGCACCGCCACGGGCCCTCTTCGTCTGTCCGACCTTCAGCCTTCGGCCTTCAGTCTTCAGCCTCGCGCTCCGCGCGCAGCGGTGCGCAGCAAAAAAATTCGGGCGGCGCTGCCGGCTCTGGTCGAGGCGGGGTCGCTTTTGTTAATTAAAAAAAAGACCTGACTGATCGTCCGACAGCGTCGCCAACGGGTTGACGCCGGGAGCTGTTCGCCTCGCGGCCGCTTGTTACCAGGAGGCGTCAACCTGACCCCTGGCAGCCGCCGCGGACTTAGGAACGTTGTCGCGAGCTCCCTCCGCTTCGATTCCGACGGCTCGCGCGTGCTCTCGGGAAGGTACCGCTCCCTCACACGCCGTCCGAACGCAGGGTCGCGGAGCCAACCTCCGCCGATTGCGCGCATCTCGTCGGCCAACAATAACCCGGCCACGCAACCGTTCTTCGACCCGACTACCGTCTGACAAATCGAAACTGGCTAAAGGCCACTATGGCAAAAGGAGTGGCCTAGTTTCAAGATGGCCAATTTTTTTTGGGGTGGCTAGGGGTTGGGGGTTGGGGAAGAATTGGGTGCCATGCCCACGCTTCCAGCCCCGACGGGGCGGCGCGTTAATAGCCAGCGGGCGCGAGCCCCTGGGAGGAGGGAAATCGGATCGTTCACCACGTGAGCCCCAACCGGGGCGACCGTGTCCTCGGTCGGTGAAAAGTCATCAGTCCCAGACGTAGCGTTTGCCCCACTCGAGGTCGTGCCGTCGCAGGAATTCGAGAAACTCGTCTTGGAATCAGGCGCGGCGGGTGGCCCCGACAACTTGTTGTCGGGGTGCCGGAGGCACAGGAGGAACTTTTTGTCACGTGCCGTAACCGCTTGGAAAGGCGTGCCGCTCGTCGATCCTCTTGTTGCTCTCGCAACACCGACAACGAGTTGTCGGTGCCACCCGGTCATTCTTTCGCCACCGCGGCCAACTCCTGCTCCATGCGTTCGAACACGTCGGTCCAATCAGCGTAGCGGGTTTGGCGGAAGAGACGCAGGGTGGGATACCAGGGGGTGTCGTCGCGGCCGAGCAGCCAGCGCCAGTCGGGGACGAGGGGCAGGGGGAGCCAGACGTTGACGCCGAGCGCGCCGGCGAGGTGGGCGGGGGCCGAGTCGCAGGTGATCACGAGGTCGAGGTTGGCCATGATGGCGGCGGTGTCGAGAAAATCGCCCAGGCGATCGCCGAGGTCGACGATCGACGATTGCGGGCCGAGCGCGGTGAGCTGCTCGCGGCCCGCGCCAAATTGCAGGCTGTAGAGGCGGATGCCGCTCTGGCGGGCGATGTGCTGGAAGTAGGCCAGCGGAAAGGAGCGGTCGCGATCGCTGGCCTGACTCGGATTGCCTTGCCAGACGATGCCGACTTTGTAGCGCGGCTCGCTCGCCAGTTCGGCTTTCCAGTGCGCGACGGCCGCGGCGTCGGGCTGCACGTAGGGAATTGGAGCCGGAATCGTTTCCAGTGTGGTGCCCAGAATCCCCGGCAGGCTCATCATGGCCACGTGCGCATCGAAAGGGGGCAGGGCGTCGTCTTCGCTGATGGTCTGATCGACGTCGGCCATCCGCTCGACCAGCCGCACCAACGGCGGGCGGACGTGGGCGATGACGGTGGCGCCTTGCTGCTTAACGTGCCGGGCATAGCGGATGAATTGCAGCGTGTCGCCCAGCCCCTGTTCGCCGCGCAAGAGCAGGGTGCGGCCCGCCAGCGGCTCGCCGGACCAGCGCGGCTGGGGCAGCAGCGGTTCCTGGGCCGCGGGCCGTTTCCAGCGCCACTCATATTCGGGCCAGCCTTCGGCCAGCCGGCCCGTCAGCAGCAGCAGCACGGCCAGGATGTGATGGGCTTCGACGTCGTTGGGGTGCAACTGCGTGGCCCGGCGTTGGACCGCGATGGCTTCGTCGAGCCGGCCTGCCCTCGCCAATTCGGTGGAGAGATGCTGAAACGACTCGGCCCGATCGGGACGCAGTTCAACGACGCGCTGCAGGTGGACCGCGGCCTCGTCGAAGCGTCCCTGGCTAGCCAACACGACGGCCAGGTTCCGCAGCGTCTCGGCCGAGTCGGGCTGCACGGCCAAGGCCTGGACGAGTGCGGCGCGGGCTTCGTCAAAGCGACCTTGAGTGGCCAGCAGCTTGCCCAGGTTCTGATGCGCGGCGACCAGCGTCGGCTTCAACTGCACGGCCCGCCGCCAACAGGCGATCGCCTGGTCGTCGCGACCTTGCTGCTGCAATGCGGTGCCGAGGTTGTGATGGGCCTCGGCGAAATCCGGTTTCAATTCGGTCGCCCGGCGGTAGCTGTCGCTGGCGGCGAGCAGGTTGCCCTGCCGCTCGAGCACGACGCCCAGGTTGTTGTGTGCCTGGGCATTGCCGGGTTGCAGTTGCAGCACGCGCTGCCAGCAGGCCGCCGCCTCTTCCAGGCGATTTTGATCGAGCGCCAGGACAGCCAGGTTGTAGTGCGCGTCGACGTAGCCAGGTTCGATCCGCACCACGCGCCGCCAGCAGGCTGCGGCTTCGTCGAGTTGATTCTGGCTGAGGGCCACGGCCGCCAGGTTGTAGTAGGCCTCGGCCAATTCGGGCCGCAGCTCGAGCGCGCGGCGGATCGCGGCGGTGGCCTCGGCGATCCGACCTTGCTGACCCAAGAGCGCGCCGAGCAGGTTGTGAGCCGCGGCGCTCGAGGCATCGGCCGCCAGCGCGCGGCGGCAATGCTGTTCGGCGGCCGGCAGATCGCCGGCCTTTTGACAGGCTTGGGCCTGAGCGAGCGCGGCAGCAAGTGGGTCGGCGGGCGAGGGGGTCATCGTGGCACCTGCCCGGCAGTTTTAGGCGAGGCAGTGCTTGCCGACGCGGCGTTCGCCGACACAACGCGCTGCAACGCGGCGCGCATGTTTTGAAAGACCGCGTCCCACTGGCCGAGCTGCGTCTGGCGGAACAATCGCATCGTTGGATACCAGGGGCTGTCGTCGCGGTCGAGCAGCCAGCGCCACTCGGGCACCCGGCGCAGGGCGACCCAGACGTTGACGCCCAGGGCGCCGGCGAGGTGGGCCGTGGCGGTGTCGGCGGTGATCACGAGATCGAGGTTGCGCATGATGGCGGCTGTGTCCATGAACGCACCGGCCGTGGAATCGACGGTTTCGCCGAAGTCGACGATGGGGTGCGTCGCCGCGAACGCGGGCAATTGCTCGACGCCGTGTCCCTTTTGCAGATTGACGAGGCACACGCCTGGCACGGCGGCCAGCGGCGCGAAGTGGGCCAGCGACATCGAGCGGCCGAGATCCCCGATCTTGCTGCCCTGCCAGACGATGCCGATCTTGAAGCCCGAGTGCGTGGCCAGCTTTTGCCGCCAGGCTTCGACCAGCACAGGATCGGGCAGGATGTAGGGTACCTCGGCGGGGATGTTGGCCAGCGTCGTGCCGAGTCGCAGCGGCACGCTCATCATGGGCACGCAAAAATCGGCGGCGTACCAGGCAGCCGGATCGGTGAGCCAACCGTCGATGCCCGGCGTGCGCGAGAGGATAGGTTGCAACAGGGCGGCGCAGCGCACGATGACGCGGGCGCCCCCCGCTTGCAGCAGCGGCGCGAATCGCACGAACTGCAACACGTCGCCGATCGCCTGTTCGGCACACAACACGATCGTGCGGCCCGCGAGCGGCTCGCCTTGCCAGAGCTTCCATTGCAAGGGCGGGGGCGCCGTGATTTGCAATTGAGTCCGCCACTCGTACTCGGGCCAGCCCTCGGCCAGTCGGCCCAGGATCAGCAGCGTGCCGCCGAGCGCGATGTGGGACTCGGGGTCGTCGGGGCTGCGAGCCGCCGTCTGGCGTTGCACGGCCAAGGCTTCGTCGAACTGGCCACTGCGCGCGAGCATGACGCCCAGATTGTGTTGCGACGTGAGCGCGTGCGGATTGAGCGCCAACGCGCGGCGGAAGCGCTCGGCCGCCTCGGCTGGCCGGTCGAGTTGAGCCAACCGTTGGCCCAGCCGATGTTGCAACTCGGCCGTGGGGGGCGCCAGTTTGAGCAGGCGTTGATAGTGCGCGGCGGCCGTTTCGAGCTGGCCCTGTTGGTCGGCGATCATGGCCAGCGCGTGATGCGCGTGCGGCATGTTGGGGTCGAGCTCGATCACGCGACGAAAGCAGGTGGCGGCCTCATCGAGCCGGCGCTGCACGCCCAGCAGATTTCCCAGGTTGCCGTAGGCCGCCACGCAATTGGGATCGGCCTCGAGCGCGCGGCGGTAGCAGGCCAAGGCCTCGTCGAAACGCCGCGCATCGACCAGGGCCACGCCGCGGCGAGTTTCCAACGCGGCGGCGGCTCGGCGCAGCTGCGTGTCGATGTCGATCGAAGCGGGATCGAGCTGGGCGGCCTGTTGAAAACTGGCCACAGCTTCTTCGAGCCGGTCCTGCTCGGCGAGCGCCTGGGCCAGAGCGAGATGTGCCAGCGGCTCGTCGCCGTGTCCGACCAACAGCTGGCGGATGCGTTGCTCGGCTTCGCGCGACCGTCCGGAGGCGCGAAGGGCTTGGGCCTCTGCGAGCAGCTCGTGAAAGGTCGCCACCGATGATTCCTTGCGAACAGGCGAGAGAGATCAGCCCTTGGAGTTTAGCTCGGCCGGGTCGCAGCGCGGAGTGTGGCGACCAACTCGCGGCGGATGTTTTGGAACACCGAGTCCCAATCGCCCAGCCGCGACTGGCGAAACAGCCGCATCGTGGGATACCAGGGACTGTCGTCGCGGTCGAGCAGCCACCGCCAATCGGGAGCCAATGGCAGGGGAACCCACACCGGGACGCCCAAGCCGCCAGCCAGGTGCGCCGGCGCCGAGTCGCAGGTGATCACCAGGTCCAGATTGCGCACGAGTGCCGCCGTGTTGTGAAAGTCGCCTAGCCGATCGCCCAGGTCGACAATCGGCAGCTCGGGCGAGGCGGCCAGTTGCTCGCGGCCGGGGCCCATTTGCAGGCTGTAAAGGCGCACGCCCTCGAGCTGCGCGATCTCGGCGAACCACGTGAGGGGGAACGAACGAAAGCGGTCCTTGGCTTGCGTCGGGTTGCCCTGCCAGTTGATGCCGATCTTGAAGCCGCACTCGGGGACGAGTTGCTCGCGCCAGTGGGCGATCGCTTCGTCATCGGGAAAGAGGTAGGGAACGCGGTTGGGGATCGTTTCGAGCGTGGTGCGAAAGACGCCCGGCAGGCTGAGGAGGGGAAGTTGCACGTCGAACGGTGGCACCTGCTCGCCGCTGACCACCTGGTCGACGCCCTGGCAGCGAGCCAGCAAGCGCTCGAGGGCCGGCGGGCATTGGACGATCACTCGGCCGCCTGCGCGCTGCACCAACCCGGCATAGCGAATGAATTGCAGCGTGTCGCCGTGGGCTTGTTCGCAGTGGAGCAGGAGGGTGCGCCCGGCGAGCGGTGTGCCGTCCCAGCGCGGATGCTCGGCGTGCCGCAGCTGCATGCCGCGCAGCTGCATGCCGCGCAGCTTCCAGCGCCATTCATATTGCGGCCACCCTTCGTCGAACTGTCCCAGCATCAACAGCGTGCCGCCCAGGGCGCCGTGGGCTTCGGCATAATCGGGCTTGAGCGCGATGGCGCGGCGATGGTGGGGCAGGGCCTCGGAGAATCGTGCCAGGCTGGTCAGGGCCACGGTCAGGCTGTGATGGGCCTCGACCAGGTTCGGATCGAGTGCGAGCGCGCGACGGAAGGCGGCGGCGGCTTCTTCGAAGCGCTGCTGCCGGATCAACACGGCGCCTAGGTTCTGATGTGCCGAGGCAAAGTCGGGTTTGAGCTCGAGGGCCCGGCGGATGGCGGCCTCGGCCTCGTCGAGCCGGTCTTGCCGATCGAGCGCGGTGCCGAGGTTGTTGTGGGCTTCGGCATAGTCGGGCTTGAGGGCCACCGTGCGCTGCCACCACGCCGACGCGTCGGCAAACTGCTGGCGTGCGGCGCACAGGGCGGCCATGTTGTTGTTCGCTTCGACCAGCTCGGGCTTCAGCTCGAGCGCGCGGCGCAGGCAGATCTCGGCGTCGGCCAGTTTGTTTTGCATGCCCAACACGCTGGCCAGCACGGTGAGCAACTCGGCATGGTTGGGCTGGGCGGCGAGCACCAGCCGATAGAGCCGCTCGGCCTCGGGCAATTGACCCAAGCGATGCTGCTCTTGAGCACGGGCGAGAGTTTCGGCAACGGTGGGCAACGGACGTCCTGATTATCAAGTGGCCTTTGGTCAGGCCGGTGGCTACTTGGGCGCCGAGCGGCCGCGGGTCAACTCGTCGGGCATTTGGGCCCGGAACTTTTGGGGGTCTTTTTCCACGAAGGCCTTCTTGCCCTTGGTGGCTTCCTGCATCAACTCGACAAACCGCTGCGCGGCCGGCGAGAGGAACTTGCCCTTGCGAATCACCAGGCCATAGGTGCGTTTGGGAAAGTAACGAGCCAGGGGCAGCGCGACCAGTTGCTCGTCGCCGGTCAGGCAGATGCTGGTGACAATCGAGATGCCCATGCCCAAGGCCACGTACTTTTTGATCACTTCCCAACCGCCGGCTTCCATCTTCACTTTATACGTCAGGTTGTGCTGGCTGAAGGCGTAGTCGACCACGCGCCAGGTGGTGAGATGGCTGGGGGGCAGAATCAGCGGGTGCGGCGAGACGTCGGCCAGGGTCACCCGCTTGCGCTTGGCCAGCGGATGATGGAGGCCCACGATCAGCATCGGGTCGTAGGTGAACATCGGCTGGTATTCGATGTCCTCGCGCAGTTCGAGCATCGAGCCGACGGCGAAATCGACTTCGTCGCTGCGGACCATGGCCAGCCCGTCGCGACCGGTGACGTTGTGCAACTTGAGTTCGATGCCGGGATGGATCTCGGCGAAGCGCTGCACGAAGCGCGGCAGCAGGTAGAGCGTGGTCGATTCGCCGGCCGCGATGTCGAGCCGGCCGGTTTCGACGCCGCCGCGGCGGGTGGCGAAGGCGGCATCGAGCGAATCGATGGCCTCGACCAAGGGAGCCGCGATTTCATAGAGCGTCTTGCCATCGGGCGTGAGGCTGATCTTGGGCCCCCGGCGCTCGAACAGCGTGGTCTTGAAGTCGCGCTCCAGGGCCTGGATCTGCAGCGTGACGCTGGGCTGGCTCAAGTACATCCGCTCGGCCGCCTTCGAGACGCTCAAGGTCTGCGCGGCGTAACAGAAGCCCCGCAATTGCTGCAAGCGATTGTGTTTGTAGTACTGGGCGCCTGAGGCCGGGGACATGGCTGGGGACTCCGGAGAATCGCGGGGGGAGCCCTCGCGGCAGCCGCCTCCGATTGGTTTATAGTCTCAGTTAATGATCAGTATTTCATTGATTATACCAATAGTGTTGATTGAAAAGATCATTGTATTCAATCCTTTTTTTCGTGGTTAGTATGCGTTTCGCGGCAACGCTCTCCGGGCTCCACGGAGGAAGGGAGCGCCAGCGGAGGAAGCCAGCGGCCCAGGCAAACACGAGGTATTGGCATGTGCGCGATCCAGACGAAATCGCCCCCCCAGGGCATCCGAGTGACGGCGCCGGTGCCGGCGGAAGCCGAGGCCATTCTGACGCCCGAGGCGCTGGAGTTCGTGGCCGAGCTGGATCGCCGCACGCACGCACGGCGGCGGCAACTGCTCGACGAGCGCGTGGCGCGGCAGGCGCGGATCGACGCGGGCGAGCGGCCGGACTTTCTGGCCGAGACCGCCGCGATTCGCCACAGCGACTGGCGCGTGGCACCGGTGCCGGCCGACTTGCAGGATCGCCGTGTCGAGATCACCGGCCCGGTCGNNCATCAACGCCTTGAACTCGGGCGCCAAGATGTACATGGCCGATCTCGAGGACTCGCATGCCCCCACTTGGCGCGGCACGCTCGAAGGGCAGGTCAATCTGCGCGATGCGGTGGCCGGCACGATCGAATTCA
>PLYM01000049.1 GCA_003153375.1 Planctomycetaceae bacterium | reverse complement strand
GAACGTAGGCGTGATCGTGAGGCCCACGGCGCGGCCGGGGGAAACGGCGCACAAGGCCACCAAGGAAAGCGCGATCGCCACATGGCACGACCGCCGCGGAGAAAAATGACGGGTTTTTCGTGCGTTCATTTGCGGACTCCTTAAGCTGTTGGCAGCGGATTGGTTTTTTAGGCAAGCAAAGAAAAAGGACGCTCAGGTTCCACCACAATGGGCGGAGCGCAAGCGTCCTGTTTCTTGATCGCGCCGTGAACGCCGGGTACGGGCGAACCTTGCCCCTCACAATGGTCAGTCAAATTCCAGTGCGAGTGTGGTCGTTGGGCGGCCCGACGTCAAGCATTCCTCCCTTCAATGCCAGGGAATTCGCCGAATAGTGGCAAAAACCGGCTCTGGGGGCGCGTGACTCGGGTCGGCAGGTTTGGAACCATTCCCGCAAATGGTTGGTTTGATGCGTCGCCTTTCAAGCAATCTTGGCGGCCATCGTTCAGTCGAGAGCGATTCTCATAAAACGTGTGAGTTCTCGGCACTAAAATCGCGCGTCAAAAAACGTACGAGAACTCGGGACGAGCCAAGCGGCGGCTCTCATTTATCGGTGGTATTTCGGGAGTCCGAAGAAACGGTTGACTTAACGGGAATTGCCCGCAAGACCGTGGCAGGGTGCGTCGAACGTATGAACCGGCTTTATGAGCAAGGTGCGGACTCGCTCCGCATCGGCCAGTACGTGCGACGGTGGCTCCGATGGGTTAACGGTGGTCTCGGTGGACTTGCTTCTATGATTTGCTATGTCGGCGTCGACGGCCACTCGGATATGCTGGGCAACGGCAAGACTGCTTCCGGTTAAGGAATCGATTCACGGTAGATCTGTCGCCGCGGTTCTCAGGCCGTTGTTTTCATAATGGCAACCCTGTCGTTGCAAACCACATGAAAAGTATTCCGCCCCTGGATACACTGCTCGTGCTGAGCGCCGGACGCCAGCAAATACCGCTTCTCCAAACCGGAAAACGACTTAGATTGCGCGTTGTTGCGATTGACCCTTGCGCCGACGCGTCAGGGCGGCACCTGGCAGATGCGTTCTACGAAAATGACCTGGGTGACCTCAAGGCATGTCGAGCCATCGCAACTTGGGAGTCTGCCAGGGGAGTACTCACCGCTGCGGCAGACTTCCCTGTCTCAACTGTGGCACACCTCTGCACGACGCTCGGTCTGCCCGGGCTCAGTGAGGTCGCAGCGATCTGCTCAACCAATAAGCACCACATGCGCCGGAGGTTGAACGAGATGGGCGTGCCATGCCCGCGTTCGCTATCGGCTCGAACCTATTCCGAAGTTGTCGCGGCGCTCGCGGAAATCGATGGTGCGGCCATTCTCAAACCAACCGTCTGCAGCGGAGGGCGAGGTGTCACCAGGTTGCCGGCTAGCCCCAGCTCGGACCAGGTTCGAACCGCGTACGAATCGGCGATTCAAAATACGCGCTCGGATGGGATTCTCGTTGAGGAGTTCATCGATGGGCCGGAATTCTCGATCGAGACGCTTACGTTCAATGGACATACTGAGATCGTCGCGGTCACAGACAAGTTGACGACTGGCGATCCCTATTTTGTTGAGATCGGGCACAGTCAGCCGGCATGTGTCGGTGACGGTGATCGCCGGTTGCTCATCGATGCTGCGCGCACAGGCGTTGCGGCGTTAGGGATCGATTGGGCCGCCAGCCATGTGGAGATTCGATTGGGACGCGAGGGACCGCGCATCATGGAAATCGGCGCAAGACTCGGCGGGGGATGCATAACTTCGCATTTGGTGCCGCTCTCCTCGGGCGTCGATATGCTGCGAGCAACGATCCAGGTCGCGATGGGTCAGGCACCTGACCTGCGTCGCGGTTCATTGCGTGGCGCCGCAATACGCTTCTTTGCGCCCAAGCCGGGACGCATAAGGCATGTTGCCGGGGTCGAAGAGGCGCGACGGATGCCAGGTGTGTGTGATCTAGAGGTTTACATTCCATCGGGCGATGTCGTACCAGCCCTGCGAGACAGCTCGTGCCGCGTGGGACACGTTGTCTGCGAGGGAGCTGATGCACATGAGGCCATTCATCGTGCGGAGGCCGCCGCCCGACGAGTGCAGATCTTCACCGAATCACCTATTGCAAGTGCGGTCGGCGCATGAATAAGGTCATGCAAATGTACCTGAGGTACGCGACCACCCGCGCGGCAAGTGTCCAGTATCCACGGACCAAGATGAATGGAGAGGGCACGTCGCTTGCTTAAACTGTTTGATTCCCTGGTACATGTTACTCGTGATGGCACATGGCTGGGCACAAGGCGCTATGATGCCAGTCTGGCCCGCTTGCTGGCTGAAATGGAACTTCTCGGAAGTTGTCGAGCGTGCTTGGTGGCCATCGCGGACCATGCCGACAACGACACGGTAATGCAGTGCGCTAGGCTGTTTCCCGATCGATTCGTTCCCATCGGCTCGATCAACCCTTGCGCGATGGCGGATTCACAGGAGGTCGAAGCTGCCGTCGCCGATCTTGCACGGCAGGGCTTTGCGGGACTGAAGCTCCACGCCCGTCTGAATCAATACGATCCACTCGACCCGCGGTCATTGACCGCAATGGATGCTGCCGGAAGGCATGGACTTGTGCTGTTTTTGTGCACCTTATTCCGCCAGCGGGGACGTGCCCTGCCCGGCGCTGCCGACGTTGTCGATCAAATCGCCAATCGGTGCGGCAACACAAAGATCGTGCTGCTGCACGGCGGTGGGGCGTCGGCGCTCGACTTGTTTGAGCTAGTGCGAATGCACGCGCATCTGGTGCTAGATTTGTCATTCACGATGCTGCGTTACGCCGGCAGCTCGCTCGATCTGGACATAACGTTCTTGTGCCGCGAACTGGATCAGCGCCTCACCGTAGGCTCGGACTTTCCAGAGTACACTCCCACAGAAGCCCTCGAGCGCGTTCTGAAGTTGACTGCCGACCTGCCATGTGAGAAGCGCGAAAACATTCTCTGGAGAAACCTAGACAACCTGTTCGCCGACTGGCGGGGGATTTAGCAAGGGGCCGGATCAACCGGAACGGGCGTTGCACGCGGCCAGAGCATTTGTCCAGTTATCCAGTGCCGTCGGGCCTTAGAACAAGTCTTCAATCGCGTGATT
>PLYM01000056.1 GCA_003153375.1 Planctomycetaceae bacterium | reverse complement strand
GCGTCACGGTGGCGTTGGGAACGGTGTGGCGAGCCTTGAAGCATTTGCAGATCACTTTCAAAAAAAGCGATCCATGCCGTGGAGCAACAGCGACCCGACGTCCCAATCCGCCGCGCTGCTTGGACCGTGGAGCGACGCGGTTGGGAGCCCAATCACCTGGTCTTTATCGATGAGAGTGGCGCGCGGACCAATCTGGTTCTCCAGTATGGACATTGCCTGCGCGGCTGGTGGCGTACGCCCCGCACGGTCACTGGAAAACCACAACCTTCGTCGTCGCCCTCCGCGAAGCCGGCCTGACGGCGCCGATGGTGCTCGACGGCGCGATGAACGGCAAAGCCTTCTTGGCCTACGTTCGCCAAGTGCTGGTGCCCACACTCGAACCGGGCGATCTGGTCGTGCTGGATAACCTCAGCAGCCACAATGCTGCCGGCGTGCGTGAAGCTATCGAACAGGCTGGCGCCCGACTGCTGTACTTGCCGCCCTACAGTCCCGACCTCAACCCCATCGAATTGGCATTTAGCAAACTCAAATGGCTCTTGCGATCGGCCGCCGAAAGGACCGTCGACGCGCTCTGGTCTCGCCTCGGACAACTGCTCGACGCCTTTCCACCCAAACAGTGCCAAAACTACTTCCGACACTGTGGCTATCCCGTGTCACCCACGTAGAAAGCGCTCTAGGCGATGATGTCGCGAATCGGCTCGCCAAAGTCAATCGCCAGCCGCTTGCGGCCGGGAATCTCCAGACGCCGGGCGTCGATTCCCAACTGGTGCAGGACCGTGGCGTGGACGTCGGTGACGTAGTGCCGGTTCTCGATGGCGTGGAAGCCCAACGCGTCGGTAGCGCCGTGGGCGATGCCCGCCTTCAGTCCTCCGCCGGCCATCACGACGCTGAAGGCAAACGGATGGTGATCGCGGCCGTCGCTGCCTTGCGTGCCCGGCGTGCGGCCGAACTCGGTGCCGATCACCACGATCGTTTCGTCCAGCAGGCCGCGCTGCTTCAGGTCTTGAATCAAGGCCGCAATCGGCTGATCGACCTGGCCGCAATTGTTGGCGTGATTCAACTTCAGGCCGCCGTGGGCGTCCCAAGCGCCGGCGCCGCCGTTGCTGCCGTGAAAAATCTGCACGAAGCGAACGCCCTTTTCCACCAACCGCCGGGCAACGAGACACTGCCGACCAAACGTCTCGGTCGGTTTCGCATCCAGCCCATAAAGCGAACGGATCGCCGGCGTTTCGGCCTCGCAATCGACCACGTCCGGCACCGCCGTTTGCATGTGATAGGCCAATTCATAGCTCTTGATCCGGGCGCGAATCGCCGGATCGTCGGGATACTCGACCGCCGTCAGCGCGTTGAGTTTGCCCAGCAGGTCCAATTCACCGCGTTGTTCTTCGCGGTACACATCAACCCCCGGTGCGGCAAACGGCAACGGGTTTTTGGGATCGACGCCCAATTGCACGCCACTGTGCTCGGGACCGAGGTAATTCGCGCCGTGCGCGCCGATGCCACCACAACAATCGGCGATCGGCGTGCCCAGCACGACGAATCGCGGCAGGTTCTCGTTGAGCGAACCCAGCCCGTAGTGGACCCAGGATCCGATCGTGGGAAACTGGCCCTCGAGCACGTGCCGCCCCGTGTGGAATTGCAGTTGCGCGCCGTGATTGTTGTCCGTGGTCCACATCGAACGCACGACGGCCAGGTCGTCAGCACAGTTGGCCAGGTGCGGCCACCAATCGCTGATCTCCAGGCCGCTCTGCCCGCGCTTCTGAAAGCCAATCTGCGTGGGAAACAGCTTGTGGCGAATGTGGCCGTTGGCATCATCGGGCACGACGATCCGCAGGTTGTCTTCGACGAACGACGCGGTCAGCACGTCCTTGTGCGGCGTCTCGCCGATCTCCTTGCCGGCAAATTCGGTTAGGGCCGGCTTGGGATCGAAACTTTCCAGATGGCTCATGCCGCCAACCAGAAAGATCCAGATCACGTTTTTTGCCCGCGGGCGAAAGTTCGGCTCGCCGGTCGGGGGCGACCAGCCCACGGTCTCGCTCGCCCGACAAATGCCGTCGCGCCACAACATTTCGCCGAGCGCCAGCCCAGTGAAACCCATTCCCATGTCGGCCAGGAACGCCCGGCGGCCGCCGCGCGGGCCGGGCTGATGGCGGCGTGATTTTGCGGACATGGCCAAATCCTCCGCGTTTAACGGACCGTCAGGAAGTCGTTGTGGTTCAAGAGCACGTGGACCAGGTTCTCGCGCGCCCGGCCGAGCGGGTCGGCCGACGGTTTGACCGGGTTCTCACCGCCGGAGGTAAACGCCACCAGCAACTTGGGGTCGGCAAAGCGGCGCGATTGCGTTTCGAGGAACTCGCGGCACGTGGCCAGTTCCTCACCGCTCGGCGGGCGACACAAAATCCGCTCGAATGCGGCGCCGATGAACGCGGCCGGGTCGTCGCGCGAGGTCGACAGACCCAACTCGGTTGCCAGCGCGCCGGCCAGTCGCCGCGCCTCGGCCAGGGTCAACGAGCTGTTGACCATCGCCAACGCCTGTTGCGGCGCCACGGTTTCGCTACGGCGGTAGCAATCGGTCACGTTTGGACTGTCGAACATTTCGAGGAACGTGACTTTCTTTTCCTTGCTGCTGCGAAAGTAAATGCTGCGGCGCGGCACGATCAGGCCCTGCCCCTGATCCAACTCGGGACCGAACATCGTCGCATCGAGCGAGCCGGAAACGCGCAGCGTGCTGTCGCGCACCACCTCGGCCTCCATCCGCCGCGGGTTCATGCGCCACAGATAAACATTTTCGGGGTCACGGGTGCGATTTTCGGCCCGTTCACTGGTCGATTGCAGTTGGTAGGCTGTGCTCGTGACGAGCAGCCGATGAATGGACTTCATCCGCCAGCCGCCGTCCATTAGTTCAACGGCCAGCCAATCGAGCAGTGCCGGGTGGGTCGGCGGTTTTCCGTTCAGCCCGAAATCGAACACGGTCGGCACCAGGGGCGCGCCGAAGTGTCGCAGCCAGATGTGGTTGATCGCCACCCGCGCGGTCAGCGGATTGTTCTTCGAGGCGATCCAGCGCGCCAGCGCCGCGCGGCGTCCGCTGCTGGTAGCCGGATAAACCTCGGTGAAGTGTTTGTAGCTCTCACCGGCCTGGCCGAGCGCGGCCTGCGCGGCATCGCGCGCCTTGTGGGCCGCGGCCAACTTAGGCTCAAGCTGCGCGACGGTTTTCTTGGTAGCTTCATCGGTCGCCGCGCGGGCTGCTGTCAGTTCTTGCTCGAGCCGTAGCACTTCCCATTTGGCTTGTTGCACGTCGCCGACACGTTGCGCGCGATTGGCCTCGCGAGCCAGTTCGGCGGTGTTGGCCGCCGGAGGCGTGGCGAAAGCGGCATCATCGGCCGTCAGTTTGGCTCGCACGGCAGCCAGATTGGACGTCGCGGCCAGCAGGGTCTGCTCGGCCAGTGCCGCGGCCCCTTCGGCCGAAGTGATCGCGGCGGCCAACGTGGCCTCCGGCGTTTCGGTCTTGGCGGGTGCGTCGGTCTTCGGCGCCGTTGACGCATCCGTCGCTGTTTGTTGCGCTGCCGGGGCGCCGTCCTTGGCCGCGACGGCCGCGGTCTTGGCCGCTGAAAAATCGGCGAGCTTCTTGCGCGCTTCGGCCAGGGTCGTCACGGCTTTGGCCATGGCCGGTTCACTGCGGCTGAGCTCGGCCTCCGCTTGCGCGAGCGTTTCTTGCCGCACGAAGGCCTGCAAGCCCGGATAATACGCCGTCGGCGGCAGAGTGACGGGGTCGAATTTCACGTCATCGCCACCCAGTGCTCGCGGCACGGCCGGCGCGAGCGGGTGGTCCTTGTCGGGCTTGCCCTCGTTGCCGCGAACGAACAGGAACGTCGGCCGCGTGGCATCGGTGTCGAAGATCCGCAACAACCCGTCGCGGGCCGTGTCGCTTTGCCCCGCCACGCGGTCCGTGCGCACGTCGTGCGGCTCGAACACCGCGCGGAATTGATAGTACTCGCGCTGCAAGATCGGGTCGTACATGTGATCGTGGCAACGGGCACAGTTGAGCGTGATGCCCAGGAAGGCCTTGGATGTGTGTTCGACCGTTTGCTCCAGCCACACGTTGCGATTGAAGCGATACCAGTTGCGGGCCAGAAACCCCTCGGCGCGCGTGGCATTGGCGTCGAGCGGCGCCAACTCGTCGGCGGCCAGCATGTCGCGCACCATCTGGTCGTAGGGCTGATCGGCGTTGAGCGATTCAATGATCCAATCGCGCCATCGCCAGATGTGTGGCTTGCTCTCGCGCACCTCGGCCCCATAGCCGTCCCAATCGCTGTAGCGCCAGACGTCCATCCAGTGCCGGCCCCAGCGTTCGCCATATTGCGGGCTCGCCAGCAATTTATCGACGACCCGCTCGTAAGCCTCGCGCGATGGGTCGGCCAAGAATTCGCGCAGCTCCGCCGTCGTGGGGGGCAGCCCGATCAGGTCCAAATAGACCCGCCGCAACAAGACGTTTTTCGCCGCCGGCGCCGCGGGCGTCAGTCCGTGGGCAGCATGTTCGGCCGCCAGGAAACGATCGATCGGATGGCTTGCCCAGTCCGGATGCTCGCCGCCCGCTGGCGGCAGCGGCGCGCGGACGGGTTTTTGAAACGACCAGTGCTGCCGCGGATCCGCGGGCACCAGTTCGTCGGGCGTGGGTGCCCCAGCGTCGATCCAGGCCACGAGCGTGGCAACGTGCTCGTCGGAGAGCGGCTTGGCTTCGCGGGGCATTCGCTCCATGTCGCCGCGGCTGCTGTCCTCGCCGGCCTGGAGTGCTCGCACCAGCAAACTTTCCTTGCCGGTCGCGGCCAGCGCCGTGCCGCGATCGCCCCCCTCGCGGATAAACGAGATATGATCGAGTCGCAACCCGCCGTTCTGTCTGAGCGCGCCGTGGCAGTTGTAGCAATGCTGCCGCAGAATCGGCTTCACGTCGCGCAGGTAATCCACCGCGCGGGCCGGCGTCACGGCCAGCAGCCACGAGAGCAACAAGAACAGGCATGCGCCGAGGTGCCGCATCGGAAAACTCGCTCCAACCTGGCGTGACCGTTTGGCGGGCAAATGGGTGGATCATATCCACAGCCGTTTATGATAGTGGCGCGTGCGGCGCGGAGCAATGCTCTGGCCGGCCGCTAATGCCGCTTCATCCACTCCAAGTAACCGCGGGCATAGCGGTCGAGATTCTCCTCACTGCCGCCACCGCGGATCGGCGAGCACATTTCATAGTTTGCCAGGCCGTCGAAACCCCCTTCGCGGAGGCCCGCGAAGAACGCCAGATAATCGATCGAGCCTTCGCCGAAGGGCACGGCCGAGACCATGTCGGGCAGCAGCCGTTCGTAGTTGACCAGTTCAGGGCGATAACGAAAGCGCGGCCGGCGGACGTAGTCGGCGTTGGTCGTGATCGCCGTATAGGGAGCCAGCAGCTTGGCGGCCGTGTGCAGCTCTTCATCGCGCAGCGCCGGCGACCAGGCATCGAAGGCCAGCTTGACATTGGGTCGGTCAACGTCGCTGAGCAAATCCAGCAGCGCGTCGCTGTGTACCGCCACGTCGTGATGATTTTGCACGGCCAGCGTGATGCCATAATCGGCCGCGCGGGCCGCGCACTCGCGCAGGCTCGATACGACGGTGTTCCACGCCGCGCTGGGCGTGGTCGGCGGATGTTCGTAGGCCGTGAACACGCGGACCACGCTGGAGTCGAGCGCCGCGGCCAGGCGGCACAGCGCGCCGACATAGTCGTACTGCATCTCGGCAAACGGCACTTCGCCGGCTCGCTGCGGCGCGAAATCGGTGTAACCCGCGACCGCGCGGCAGCGCACCTTATGTCGGGCCAGGCAATCGACGAGCGATCGCACCGCTTCTTCGTTCATGTCGAGCGGCGACAAGTGCGGACGTTTGCCCATCAGCATCACCGAGCCGTAGCCCAAGGCGGCCGCCTTGGCCACGAAGGCTTCCAATTCCAGCCGATGCTGACCCCACAGTCCGGCATAACTAACCGAGAACAAACTGAGTTCCACGTGGCTGACCTCGGCGGAGGAACGGTCTAACGGATCGCTGGCGGTGAGCGGTTTCGCGGCACGCCTGGGACTCAGTATACTGGCAGCCGGCACTCCGCAGAATTTGGAGCACTTTGGCTTGTCCCATTCGACCGAGTTTCGCCGCGCGATTCCGCTGCTGCCCGCGCAAAGCGTGCCCGATACGGCCACCTTTTATCGCGAGAAATTCGGCTTCGAAGTTCTGGACGTCAACGACGAATACGCGGTCATTCGTCGCGGCCCGCTCGAAATTCATCTCTGGCAGTGCCGCGACCGCTATGTTGCCGAAAGCACAAGCTGCCGCATCGAAGTGGTGGGCGTCGCGGCCCTCTACGAGCATTGCCACGCGGCCGGCACGATCCATCCCGGCGGCGAACTGGAGCTCAAGCGCACCGGCTATCGCGAGTTCTCGGCTCTCGACGACGCCGGCAACATGCTGGTATTCGTCGAGCGCGCGGAGTGACGGTCTAGATCAGTTCGCGCATCGCCGGATAGTGCTCGGCGATGTATTGCGGGCGGCCCGAGAGGTCGTTGACAGTCGTGGCGTCGGCGTCGATGCCCAGGCGGTTGTAGAGCGTGGCAAAGACTTCCTCGAAGCGCACGGGCCGGTCCTTGGCTTCGGCGGCCTGGCGATCGGTCGCGCCGATGACCTGGCCGGTGCGCATGCCACCGCCGGCCAGCAGGGCGCAGGAGACGTTGGGCCAGTGGTCGCGTCCGGCGCTGGCGTTGATCTTCGGCGTGCGGCCGAACTCGCCCCACACCACGACCGACACGTCGCGATCGAGCCCGCGCTGGTGCAGATCTTCGACCAAGGCACTGACGCCTTGATCCAACGGCGGCAGGTTGGCCCGCGCGTTGGCAAAGTTCGAACCGTGATAATCCCAAAAGCTGAAGCTGACGGTCACGCAGCGCACGCCGGCTTCGACCAGCCGCCGAGCCATGAGAAACTGCGGCATCAACCGCGGCGCGCCGTCGCCTTGGTGCTGGGCCGTGCCCTCGCCATAGCGGGCTCGCACGGCCGCGGGCTCTTTGTCGAGGTTCAGCGCCTCGGCCAGCCGGCTGCTTGTCAATACGCCGAACGCCTGCCGCTGAAACGCGTCCATTCCTTCCATCATTCCCGTCGTGTCGGCCTGGCGGTTCAACTGGTCGAAGGCCCGCACCAGTTGCTTGCGATCGCCCAAGCGTTCGAGCGTCACGCCTTGCAGCACCAGGTCATCCTTGCCGTCGCCGTTAGGCTGAAACGGAGCGTAGGCCGGCCCCAAGAATCCCGGGTAGCCCGAGTTGTAAGGCGTGTGCTGCATCTTGGGCGACAGGCCCACATACGGTGGCATTGCCGGCGAGGTCGAGCCTTGCAGCCGGGCCACGACCGAACCCAACTCGGGCCAGCCTCCTTGCGGCTGCCGGGCATGGCTGCGGCCGGTCATGCACTGAAACGAATAGTGCGAGCCGGTGGCGCCCACGATCGTGCGAATCGGCACCAGCTTGTCCATCATGCCGGCCAGCCGCGGCATGTGCTCGCAGATTTCGATGCCCGGCACGTTGGTCTTGATTGGCTGAAACTCGCCACGCACCTCGGACGGCGCATCGGGCTTGAGATCGTACATATCCTGGTGCGGCGGACCGCCGGGCAGGAAGATCATGATCACCGACTTGTGCGATGGCGAGCCGCTCTGGGCCTCGGCCCGCAGAACGTCGCTCATCGACAGCCCGCCCAGAGCCAGGCCGCCAATCTTCAGGAACCCGCGGCGCGAAACACGATCGCAAAATCGTCCTCCGCCCGAGTTGCCCAAGATCGTTAGCATTGCGACGCGAAACTCCTAAGTGGAAAGTCCGATCGGCGGGGAGTCGTAACCGGCGAGTCTAAGGGTTGATCATATCAAATCTCGTGGATCGGTACTAGTTTTCTTCGGTTGCACAGGCTGGCAAATATAAGCCGAAGACCTGCGCCGGACGGGGCCGCGGACAAGGTTTTACTCCTGGGCGCCTGCCTCGCGTAGCGCCGTTGCCATCTCGTCGTGACCGCGTGCAAGGGCCTCGCCGAGCGGCGTGAGATTGGTCGTGACGCCGCGGGGATTCAGACTGGCGCCGGCGGTTATCAACTGGCGCACGATCTCGGTGCGGCCGAATCGGGCGGCCTGGGTCAGCGCCGTTTCGCCGACGCTGTCGGTTGCCTGAAAGTCGGCGCCGTGTTCGAGAAGCCAGCCGGCGGTCTTGGCGTCCGGCGCGAACTCTAGTAGCGAGCGGCCCTGGGCATCGCGGAAATTGATGTTCAGTCCGCGGTGTACGAGCGGCTCGAGCGCGGTTGTGTCGCCTTGGCTGACGGCCTGCGTGGCTCGCTGTTGCTGATCGCGCACGATTTCGGGCGAATGCTGATAGAGAGCGATCACGGCGAAAATCGCGGCGTGAATGATCGCCAGGCCGATCAGGCCGGCCAGCAGTTGCGCGACGACTTTGCGTCGCAGTTGGGCTTCGATCTGATCGGCCGTGCCGCGCAGCAGCCGGTTGGGCTTGGTGCTGCCCGGCGGCGGCACGAGCCCGCGGCGCATTTCGTCATAGATGCCGATCGCGCACACCTGCTCGCCCACCGGCACCAGTTTTTCGACCAGCTTGGGAATCGAAGTGGGCGGCGTCGGCTCCTCGTCGGACGCTTCGTCGCCGTCGGATTGCGCCAGATCGTCCGGCGGCGCCTGAAGATGATCGGGCGGAAACAACTCGTCGACCCCGATCTTGCTGAACTGCATGTTCTTCTGCACTAGCCCGTCATCGTCGGACCAGATCTGACCGAACACGGCCAGCGCCTTGACGAACTTCATGCCGGTGCGATCTTCGAACTCATGAGTGCTGAGAAATTCGCGCGCGTTGCGCACGGCCTCGGGGCTGGTGCAGCGATTCTCGGCAAAGTCTTCAATCAGCGGGAAGCCCAGCAGGCGCACGTCGCCCAGCGGGGTGTGGATGGCCGAGGGAACCATCAGGAATCCGGCATAGTCCGAGCCGCTGTTGGGATTGTCGTTGGCGGCCGACTTGACGACACGGTCGTGGCTGGTCAGGTCATATTCGCACAGTACGCAGGGCGTGCCGCTGAACGGCGCCAGCAGCGGCTCGCCGATCGGGCGGATCTCTCCGGCCACGGCCGACACGCGGCCGTCGATGAGCTGCACGTCGCGCCGCGCCGTCGACACGCGCGACCAATCGCCCCACGCCCTGGCGGCATTGGTGAGTGCCCCCAGACCGCACATCACCAAAAATCCGACCACGCCGGCGCCGATCCAACTGCCCGGCGGCTCGAACACCTGGTCGAACCAGTAGTAGTAGCCGCCGATCAAGGCCGCCAGCAGCAACAGCGTCAGCAGGCAGCCGCGCAGCATAGTGACGGGATCCGGAGGGGATTATGCCAGCAACTTTTCGACCACCTTGCCGCTGACGTCAGTCAGGCGGAAGTCGCGGCCCTGGAAGCGGAAGGTGAGTTGCTTGTGGTCGACACCCATCAGGTGCAGCACCGTGGCCTGAAAGTCGTGCGCGTGAACGCCGTCTTCGGCCAGGTTGTAGCCAAAGTCGTCGGTCTTGCCCAAGGTGATGCCCGGCTTGATGCCGCCGCCGGCCATCCAGATGCTGTAGCAGCGCGGATGGTGATCGCGGCCAAAGCTGTCCTTGCTGATCGCGCCTTGGCTATAGGCGGTGCGGCCGAATTCGCCGCCCCAAATGACCAGCGTCTCGTCGAGCAGCCCGCGCTGCTTAAGGTCCTTGACCAGCGCGGCCGAGCCCTGATCGCAGATGCCGCACTGCCGCTTGAGCTCGTTGGGCAGGTTGCCGTGATGGTCCCAATCGCGGTGATAAAGCTGCACGAACCGCACGTCGCGCTCGGCCAGCCGCCGGGCCAGCAGGCAGTTGTTGGCAAACGAGGCCTTGCCCGGCTGCGCGCCGTACATGTCGAGCACCGACTGCGGCTCTTGCGAGATGTCCATCAGCTCCGGCACACTGGTCTGCATGCGGAAGGCCATTTCATAGGCGTCGATGCGCGTCGAAATCTCCGGGTCGCCCACCGCCTCGAGTTGCAAGCGATTGAGCTGCTGCACGCCGTCGAGCAGTTCGCGGCGGGTGGCCGGATCGATGCCCTCGGGATTCGAGACATAGAGCACCGGATCGCCGGTCGAGCGGAACTGCACGCCCTGATACTTGCTCGGCAGAAACCCATTGCCCCAATAACGGGCCAACAGCGGCTGGCCGCCGCCACCCGATAGCAGCACGACATACTCGGGCAGATTCTTGTTGACGCTGCCCAGGCCATAGGCCATCCACGCCCCCAGCGTCGGCCGGCCGGGCTGCTGATTGCCGGTGAGCAGGAACGTGACGGCCGGGTCGTGATTGATCGGATCGGTGTGCATCGAGCGGACGATGGCGATGTCGTCGGCAATGCTGCCGATGTGCGGCATCATCTCCGTGATCTCGGCGCCGCACTGGCCGTAGCGCTTGAAGTCGTAGGCGGGCCCAACGAGCAACAACTTGGACTGACCGCTGGTCATGCCCGTGATCCGCTGATCGCCGCGCACGCTCTTGGGCAACTCTTCGCCGGTCAGCTCCTTGAGCTTGGGCTTGTTATCGAACAGGTCGATGTGCGACGGCGCGCCCGACATGAACAGATAGATGATGCGCTTGGCCTTGGGGGCAAAGTGCAGCGCGGGCAGTGCGCCGTGCGTGCCCAGGCCCTGGCCAATCGTCGCGCCGTGCAGTCCGCCGCCCAGCAGCGAGGCTAGCGCGACGCTGCCGAATCCGCGCGCCGATTGTCCCAACAGCGTGCGGCGCGTGATGGCGCGATTCAGTTGCTGTTCGAAGTTCATGGCCTAACCCTTGGTAATCGTTTCGTCGAGATTCAACAGCACATTGCCCACGGCCGTCCAGGCGGCCCATTCGGCGGTGTCCAGGTCCGTGGGGCGCGGGGCTTCGCCGGCCCCAATCAGCTTAGTCGCCGCGTCGGCGCGTTGCCGGAATTTGGCCAACTGCGCCTGAAAAACCCGCGTCAGCACCTCCAACTCCGCCGGCTTGGGCGCTCGGGCCGTGCAGAGTTTGAACGCGAAGGAAATCCGCTCGTTCACGCCAGCGCCGCCTTCCTTCATGATCCGCTCGGCCAGCACGCGAGCCGCCTCGACATAGGCCGGGTCGTTCAGCAGCACCAGCGCCTGCAACGGCGTGTTCGTGCGTGCCCGGCAGTCGGTGCAAACCTCGCGGTTCGGCGCGTCGAAGGTGACCATCGGCGGATACGGCAGGGCCCGCTTCCAATAGGTGTAGATGCCGCGGCGATAGAGATCGGCCCCATGGCTCTGCACATAGCTTTGCGAAGTGAAGCTGTTGCCAAAGCCGATCTCCTCCCACAGCCCGGGCGGCTGATAGGGCGAAACGCTGGGCCCGCCGATGCGGCCGTCGAGCAGCCCACTGACCGCCAGCGCATTATCGCGAATCATCTCGGCATCGAGTCGGAAGCGCGGCCCCCGGGCCAGCAGCCGGTTGTAGGGATCGTGCTTGAGCGCTTGCGGATCGACGTGCGCGCTTTGCCGATAGGCGGCCGACATCACAATTAGCTTTTGCAACGCTTTGACGTTCCAGCCGCTGTCGATGAACTCGGCAGCCAGCCAATCGAGCAGGTCGGGATGGCTGGGCCATTCGCCTTGCGTGCCAAAGTCCTCGCTCGTTTTGACGATGCCAGTGCCGAAGTATTGTTGCCAATAACGATTCACCGTCACGCGGCTGACCAGCGGCTGATTCGGATCGACCAGCCAGCGGGCCAGGCCCAAACGGTTCGGCGGGGCGCCAGCGGGCAATGCCGACAGGCTGGCCGGCACGCCGGGCGTGACCTTATCGCCCTTGGAACGAAAATCGCCCCGCACCAGCATGAACGTCTCGCGCGGCTGGGGCATCTCCTCCATGACCATCGTTTGCGACAGCGCCTTTTCCAACTCGTCCTGCGATTTTTTGACCTGGGCGATCTCATTCTCGATCGGGTCGAAGGTCGCCCGCGTGCCGGTATAGAAGTAGCGCACGAAATAATCGCGCACCGAACGCTGCTGCTCGGCATTGCGATCGGCCGGCGCAAGCTTGATCGGCTCGCGCACCGCGGGGGGAGCCGGCGAGTTGGGCCGCAAACGCTCGGCCAACTCCCAAGTCTCTTGATTATCGAAGATCGAGGGGCCTTGGGGACGACGGGTCACGATGGCCAACTTGTCCCAAAAAACGTGCCCGCCAAATTGCGTGCAGGCCCAACCACTGATCGCGGCGCCAGGCGGCAGGTTGACCGCAGCGGCGTCGATTTCCAACCGCACCCAGCGGCCGGCCGCGGGCAGCGGTCCCATCGGCAGGCTCGATGGAGAATTCTCGACACCCCACTGAATCTTGGTCGTGCCCCACCAGGCCCGATGCTCCCAGCCGCCGCCGTCGTTGAGTTGCACCATGATTTGTTCGGGCGGATTGGCCGGGTCGAGGTAGACGTGGGCCACGAGCTTGTCGCCGGGGCCGACGATCAGCGGATATTTCGCGGCGGTAAAGATGTGCTGGCTCGTACCCGTCGCCGTGCGCTCGCTGGCTCGACGACCTTGCAACACCGGCGCGGGCGATTCGACCCACTGCCAGGAATCTTTTCCGTCGGGGGCAGCGCCCGGGGGCAGCTCGTCATCGACCCACACATACTCGCGAGCCTCGGCAGTCAAGGGAGGCGCGGCCGATGGCACTGCGGCGGTCTCCTGCGCCAGAGCAGCCTGCGCACGCGATTCTAACGCCGCCAGTTGACCGGCAAATTTTGCCGCCTCGGCCGTTTGCTCGGGCGAGGCCACGCGAATGCTGGGGCGTGGGTTTTCCTTCTGCCCGTCGAGTCCCTGCTCGGGCACGCTGTTGAAATAAGCGTAGAGCTGATAGAACTCACGCTGCGTGAAGGGGTCGTACTTGTGATCGTGGCACTCGGTACACGCCAGCGTCGAACCCAGGAAGACCGTGGCGGTCGTGGTCACGCGGTCGACAATGTACTTGGTCAAATACTCCTGCGGGTCGGCTCCGCCTTCGAAGTTGACCATCACATTGCGATGGAACCCGCTGGCGATTTTCTGTTCGAGCGTCGCGCCCGGCAACAAATCGCCGGCCAATTGCTCGGTCGCGAAGCGATCAAAAGGCAGATTGCGATTGAAGGCCTCGATCACCCACTCGCGATATCGCCACATGTCGCGATGGTTGTCGATGTGATAGCCATTGGTGTCGGCATAGCGGGCCAGATCGAGCCACTTCTGAGCCATCCGCTCGCCGTAGCGCGGAGATGCCAGCAGTCGGTCGACCAGCTTTTCATACGCGCCCGTGTCGTTGTCGGCCACGAACGCGTCGACGTCCGCCGTCGTGGGCGGCAGCCCGGTGAGGTCGAAGCTCAGACGACGAATCAGCGTGGCTTTGTCGGCCTCGGGCGCGGGCTTCAGCCCTTCGGCCTGGAGGCGCTGAAGAATGAAATGGTCGATGGGTGTTTTGGGCCAGGCGACATCGCTCACCGCCGGCACGGCGGGCCGCTCGATCTTCAGGTAGGACCAGTGCCCCTTCCACGGTGCGCCGTGGTCGATCCACCGCCGCAAGACGTCGACCTCGCGCGGAGTTAGCCTCCGGCCGCTGCCCGCAGGGGGCATCGCCGCCTCGTCGTCCGGGTTCGTGATCCTCGCGATCAGGGTGCTGGCCTTGCTGTCGCCCGGCACGATGGCCCGCTGACCCGATTCGAGCACGGCCAACGCGTGCTCCTGCTTGTCGAGCCGCAGTCCGGCCTGTCGTTTGGCCTGATCGGGGCCGTGGCAAGCGAAGCAATGGTTCGACAGGATCTGCCGCACGTCGCGGTTAAAGTCGATGGCCTCGGGCATCGCCGAATCGGCTGCGGCCCACGATGCCGATCCAAGAAGGGCTAGCACGATCAGAGCTAGCGTGCTGCCAGTTGGCAAGGTCAGGACACTGGCAAGTCGGCGTGTCATGATCGTGAGCGTCAACGGTTCGAAGGCGGGAGCTGGCAGGAGCTGAACGCGAGCGGAAACACCGGACGGGTTCTATTACAACACATCGCCTGGCGGTTGTCCAACTTGCCAAAACCGGGGAAGCTGGCCACGGTTCGAACGCGTTTTTCTCGCTCCAGCGACCGGTTCCGCACCCCTCCGATTCATCTTGTTTCAAACTTCGCGGCGCGCTATACAACCCTCGCGTCATTCCGCGCCGGGCGAATCGCCCATCATCCGAACAAGGGGACCATCATGGCGAGCCTATTTGCGATGACCGTCGAGATGCTCGGACTCGGAGCCCTGGCCGCGATCGTCGGGTCGGTGGCGGTGCCCGTGGCGATCAAGCGTTGGCGCAAAAGCCGCTTTGCCGAATATCCCTTCCAGGTGCAGACGTTCGAGCTGGAGCGCGAGGGCAAGGTCCAATATGCCCAGTGGCAACATCCCAAAGAGACGCCCAAGCTCGTGCGGCAGGAGCTCGTGGACGCGTTGCGGCAGTTTATCCGCGAGGGGGACACGGTGATCGACATCGGCGCCCATTCGGGCGACACGACCGTGCACTACGCCCTGGCCGCGGGTGCTAGCGGCTGCACGCTGGCGCTGGAGCCGAATCCCTACGTGTTCAAGGTGCTCGAAAAAAACGCCACGCTGAATCGGGACAAGACGAACATTGTTCCGTTGAATTTCGCCGCCACCGAAGAGGACGGCCAGTTCTCGTTCAGCTATTCCGACGGCGCCTACTGCAACGGCGGATTTCTCGACCAGATTCAAGACGGTCGCCACGGCCATCGCCAGCGGCTCGACGTGCAGGGCCGCAATCTCGAAGCGATTTTGCGGAAGCAATATGCAGGCCGTCTGTCGCGGCTCTCCTTCATCAAGGTCGACACCGAGGGCTACGACCGCCAGGTGATCCAGTCGCTGCTGGGCATCGTGCGCGACTATCGGCCCGTGATCGTCTGCGAAGTCTATCGCCGCTTGAACGTCGCGGAGCGCGAGGCCCTGTTCGACGTTCTCGACCAGGCCGACTACGACTGCTTCCACCAGGCCACTGGGAGCAAGCTGGTCGGCAACCCCGTCGAACGTGAATCCCTGCTCGACGCCGGCCACTTCGACATCATCGCCCTGCCCCGCTCCAAGCAGAAAGCTCGCGTCGCGTAGCGCATCGCGTGGGTCGCCAGCAAAGCTCCTATCGCGCGGATTGCAACTGCGCACCGAGAGCCGATTAGCCCGCCAGCTCGCTTGCGGCTTAGCCTTGCTCTCTCCCTGGCGCCCTATTGCGGGCTGCGAGCCAGTCGAGCTGGGCCATCTTTCGCTTCGAAGAGCATGACGCGCATCGCGCGTTTGCCGTCCATGAATTCAGGGAAGACCTGAATGGGGCGATACTTGGTTTCGACCTGGGCCAGCCATTCTGGCCGATAGTCGTGGGCCCCGACGTGCAGCACGACGTAGTCGTAGTGGGCCCGACCGTCGGCCACGGAGAGTGCTTCGTCGACGCTGGTCGTGCTGTGACCCAACACGGCCACGGGCAGCGTACCATAGAAACCAACATAGGGAGAATTGCTGACGATGCCGGTGCCGGGCGCCGCGTGGGTTTGCACCCAACGCGTGGCTTCGATCACCGGTTCGAACTCGCGGCTGAAGGGCCGCACGGTATAGGGCACCACGATCGCCGCGGCCAGGCCCGCCGTGGCCAGCGTCGCCAACGTCCTGCGGCCGCCCAAGCGGTTCGCGAGCAACTCGCCGACATACATTACGCCCAACGCCGTGCAGGGCATGGCCAGGGCGATCAGCGGCAGCAAATGGCGATGCGCGATGTAGCCCGAGAGCAAGTGGACCGTCAGTAGGATGCCAATGTGGACGACGCCCAGGGTCCAGATGAATTCCAGCCGCAGCCAGTCGGGCCGGCGGCGAAATAATTCGATGTGGCCCAGCAGGTAGAACGGAATGAAGACCCACTTGAAGCCCTGAATGCCGCTGTTGACGAACGACATGATCGCCTTGGCCAGCGGTCGCCAGGAACGCGTCGCGCCAGCGTGAATTGACGGTTCGGCGGGCGCTGGCGCGACAACCGGTGCTGGCGCGGCAGCGGGCGCGGGCACGACGGCCGGCGCTGGGGCCGACGCGGCGGTCGCGGTTGATTGGGGAGCAGGCGAATCGGAGGGTTTGGGTTGTTTGAGTTCCGCGATCAGACTGGCCGCGCGCGCCTTGGCGAACGGTAGCTGTTTGCTGGTGACTTTGCCGGCCAGCACATAGTACGGTCCGGCCACGATCAAGGCCGTGCCGGCCAGTGCGGCCGTTGCCAGGCCCAGGCGGCGCACTCCCCAATCTTCGCGAAACCCTGTCCAGATGAGCCAGGCCAAGGCAACGAGGGCCACTTCCAGGCCCTCGGGCCGAATCCAATAGGCAATACCACTGGCCAGGCCGGCTCCGATGAGCGGCAAGATGCGGCCTTTACTGATTCCCGTGGAAGCCAGCCAGGCTGCCAGCAAATAGAACAGCAAGTGCGGCGTATCGCTCAGGGCGTCCGCGGCGCTCGAGCGTGGCACCGGCAACACGGCAAAAATGAACGCGGCCAGGTTCGCCGCCGCCAGGCCAAACAAATCGCGGGCAAAGAACCACACCACGCAAACGCTCGCCAGACCGCAGATGAACGACACCAGCTGCCCGCCGAGCATCCACGACTCGGGGTCGCGATGGTCGCCCAAGGCCTGCACCGTGCGAGCGCCGGCCAGGAGCATGGCCGGAAAGCCGGGATGCTGATCGTACTTGCGCAGGGTCTCGATCGGCGAAACCGCCAGGTCCTTCGAGACCGCCGAAAAGATGATCGCGTCGGCGGTGACCGAGGGACTGCGCGCGACGACCGCCAGCTGCAATGCGGCAGCCACGGCCACGGCGAGGACCATTCCCCGGTACGAAGCGAACTGGTGGGCGTCCATGTTTCAGCGCTCGTTTTGCTCAACGAGGACCGCAAACGGCGTCAACAGCAAGATCCAGACATTGAACAACACCGACCAGTTGCGAACGTAGAACAAGTCGAACTCCAGCCGCTTTTCGATCGACGTGTCGCCGCGCCAGCCGTTCACTTGCGCCCAACCCGTAATGCCGGGCATCACCTGGTGGCGCCGGGCGTAGGCCGGAAACCGCCTGGAGAACGATTGCACGAAATAGGGGCGCTCGGGTCGCGGCCCAACCAGGCTCATCTCGCCGCGCAGCACGTTGACCAATTGCGGCAGCTCATCAATGCTCAGGCGGCGCAGCACGTTGCCGATGCGCGTGCAGCGCGGATCGCCAGCCGAGGACCAGACCGGCCCCGTTTCGGCCTCGGCATTGACTCGCATCGAGCGAAACTTGTACATCACGAACGACTTTCCGCCCAAGCCCGTGCGCACCTGGCGATACAAGGCCGGACCGCGGCTGGTGAGCTTGATCACCAGGCCCACGATCAGCATCGGCACGGCGAGCACGCAGAGCATCAGGCTCGCGCCCACGACGTCGATCATGCGGCTGATCAGTAGCGCCGAGCGGCTTGGCCGGGTATGGGGCAGATCCACCGTCGACGCCGGTTCGAGCGGATGCGAGCGGCGGTGAGTTCGCAGCGGAGAAGCGGTCAGAAGCTCGATATTCATCGCTGGATCTATCATGTTTGCGGGTGTGAGACTGGGGGGCACGCCCGAGGGCCGGGAGTCTATCAAGGTGACTCTAAGCCACCTAGGCCACTTTGTCGGCGATCGAGGCGTGTCCGCTGGCGCTGTCATCCAGCTTGACGCAAGCCGAGGCGGTTTCTAATCTTTTGCCCCCCGCGGCCGTATTGGCGTCGTCGCACGTGCCGGCCGGCCAACGTCGATGCGGGCCGGCGATTGAGGGCTGGGCGGCGAACAGGCGAGACTGCTGGAATTGGGAGACATGCACGATCTCGCTGGCCCGTTCCGAGAGAAATTGGCTGATCTGGGCATGCACCTTCGCGCGCAGGCCGCCGCCGGACGTCGCCGGCCCATCGGGCAGGCACAGCACGACCGGCCGCTTCAGTAACAGCGACTCGGGAAAGCGCGAGGCGTCGGGTACGATCACCACGACGTCGCCAGGCTGCGCATTCAAGGACTCGACGCAATCGCGCCGGAGCAGCCAGGGATTTCCGATGCCGAGCATGCGACGGCAGTGTCCCCCCAAGGCGCGGGCGCGACGATAGACCCCGCCCGCCACGCGGCGCGCCATGCGCGCCAATTTGATCGCTTGCAACGCGGCGCCAGCCAGCACCAGGGTCACGATCAGCAACACGCGACTCTTGCCCAGCGCCGTGATCGCGGCGTGACCCACCTGCCGAAGGGCGCGGTCGCGAAGCGACTGAGCCTGGGGATTGGTCGTCGGATGGCTGGCGGACTGCGTTGACGCACCGAGCGGCGCGGAGAGCTTCGATTCGCCGGGCATTTGCGTCGTTAGCGGCACCACGCCGCACCCCGGTTTGACGGGCCGCGGGGCCAGCGGCTCGGGATTGAGCACTTGAAAGTGCAGCCGGCCCGGATAGCGCTGGGCGTTCAAGTAGCCGTAGGCGTTTTCCAGTTGGTGCGCGAAACAGGTCACCACCACTTCGTGATCGGTCTTTTCCAGCAGTGCCCCAACCGCCGTGCCCACCGTGCGCGCGATCGAGGTCAAAGCTTCATACTTGCCGTGGTCGAACGCGACGTGTTCGCCTGGTGCATGAAAGAACGCGACGGCGCGTTTCGGCGCGGCCAACGGCGCGCCGGAGGGCAAGATGGCCGGCGCATGCCGCGGCGCGTCGGTTCGATCGAGCAGGTATTTGAACGTGCGGTCGAAGATCGGGTGGACGAAGTCGGGGTGGTAGCGGCGCACGATTGGCGCCTGCGAAGCGCGCACTTCCTCGATGAACGCACGGTCGCCGTTGAGCAGCAGGCGAATCTTTCGCCGGGCTTCGTCCTCGTTGCCGGCTTCGCCAGGCCCGCGCTCGTCAAAGCTTTTGGCCAGCAGCGAGCCCCGCATGTAGATCACCGGACCGCCGACGGTCATCATCTCGATCGGCGGCAGGTAGCAACTGTTGGCGAAATCGTAGTGATACCAATAGCCGGCCGCCCGACGATAGCGGCTCAACTGCTCGTCGCGAGGCAAGGTGCCCACCACGCGCGGATCGTCGTACTTGCGAGGCTGCACGCCATATAATTTGAAGTGCTTCTCGGGAAACTCCTCGTTCAAATACTTGTAGTGGGCGGCGAACTGCGGATTGTCGATATTCGGGCAGCAAGCCATGATCTCGGCCGCGTGCGGCTCATCGGGCGACCATGTGTTCTCGTGCTCGAACACGTCGAGCGGAATCGTGTAGGGCACGACCGACATCCGCGTCTTCAGCCAGGCGTGCTCGTCCACGATGGCTTCCTCGGCATGCGGCACGAAGAAGAAGTTGTCTCGCTCTTGCACCGAGCGAAACATCTTCATCACCCACAGGGTCTCCGACAACGTGCCCGGCTGCCCATAGACGCGATAAATGATTCGGCCTTTGTAAACCTCGAGCACCGACTCGAGCCACGAGGGAGAGATCGTCACGATGACGGTGCCGAAATACTCGTTGAGCAAATCGGCGATTCGCGGCGTGATGCGATTATAGAAAAAGTTGTACTGCGACAGCTCGGCGAACACTTCCGGCGGCAGCGTCGACTGCTGATTGCGGTCCCACTGAATCACGGCCGACTGATCGTAGACGTCGGCCAGATAGGGCGGATTGAAGACTTCATAGCCCAGCGCCCGTAGCCGCGGCAATTCGGTCTTGGTCAGCACCACGTGCATGCCGAGCCAGAACACGCGATTTCGTTTGTCGTTGGTCATGGCACTCAATCAACAGGGACTGGATCTTCAGGTTTCGGCCGCGGCCGGTTCGAGCGGCTCAGGCAGCGTATTTTGCGTCGTGCGAGCGGCTGATGATTTCGATCTGCGGCAGCGGAAAGATAAAGCCCACGCCCGCCTCGAGCATCGCCCGTTCGCGCTCCATGAATTCGGCTTTGAAGTGCCAGGGCAGCACCAGGTAGTAGTCGGGCTTGCGGCCGCGCGATTCCTCCTCGCTGACGATCGGAATGTTGGTGCCCAGCGTGCGTCCGCCGAATTTCTTCGGATTGCGCTCGGCCGCGCATTCGACCAGGCTGCCATTGATGCCGCAGGTTTGCAGAATCGTGTTGCCTTTGGTCGAGGCACCATAGATGTGAACCTTCTTGCCGGCGCTCTTCAGCCGCCGCAGCAGCGACGACAGCTCGGTCTTGTGCCGCTCGATCGCGTCCTGGAAATTGCGATACGGCTCGTCGGTGTCGAGCTGCAGATCGAACTCTTCCTGCCGCAACTCGCGCAACGAAGCCAGGGCCTGGGCGTCGCCGTCAAACAGGAAATTGTCCGAGTGCGTGGCGTGTACGCGAATGCTAGCGCCGTTGCAATCGTTGAGCGACACGCGCACGACCTTCATCGAAGCCTGCCGCAAAATGTATTCCAGCACCGCCAGGCTGTAGTACTCGAGATGCTCGTGGCAGATCGTGTCGTACGAGTTGCACCGCAGCATGGCCGGCATGTAGGACATTTCAAAGCACCACACTCCGTCGGGCGTCAGATGCTGCTTGACGGCCCGCGCGAATGCCGTGGGGTCTTCCAGGTCGTAGAACATCGCGATCGACGTGATGACGTCGAACGTCTTGCCCCGCGTCAGGCTGGTCAGCTGCTCGGAGGGAAACAAATCGTTGACCACCTGCACGTCGTCGGCCACCGAGGTGGCCGCGTCCGACGGATCGATGCCGTAGCGCACATAGCTCGACGGATAGTGCCGCAGCAGTGTGCCGTCGTTGCAGCCAATGTCGAGCACGCGGGCCGTGGGCTTGTTGATCATCTCGACCAACTCGTTGGCGATGCCGCCCAGGTGATCGGTCATCGTGCGGTTCGTGCCCGAGCGATACCAATAGTCGGCATACAAGATGGTGGGCGGCACCGAAACCGTCATCTGCAACAGGCCACAGGCCCGTTCGTCGCGCAGCGGGTCGCAGCGCACCAGCGCCGTCTCGATCTTGCGCAGCGGGGGGAGCTTGCCGTCGGCTCCGATGAAAGAGCCTTGCAGGTGTTGCGGGCCCAGGTCGATGACCTTCGTCAGTGCCGGCGATCCGCAGACGCGGCAGGTTTGTCGATAGGTTAGATGCATGGTCGTGAATCCGTGAGGGCTAGGAAGTCAGGGTCTCGGCCGTGCGGGGTTGCGACGGCCAACTGTGGGGTGGCAATCAAGCGGCCTGGGTGTGCGACGAAACGGGGGATGCGGAATACAGCTTCAGAATATTTTCCAACAACTCGCGGCTGCTCTCGCGCCAGTCGGGCCAGCGAAAGTTTTCCAACCGCGCGGCCAGGTCGCCCAGCTCGCCGGCCTGGTGACGCTCGATCAGCGAGGCCAGTGATTCGGGCGCCCGCGGCGTGAAATAGGCCGCGTTCGCGCCGGCCACTTCGCGGTGTACCGGAATGTCCGACGCCAGCACTCCACGACCACGGCCCAGCGATTCAACGATCGGCAGATTGAAGCCCTCGGCATACGAGGCCGTAACCAGCGCGGCCGAATTGCGGTAGCAGAAATCCAGTTCCGCGTCTTCGACGTCCGGAAAGCAAAACAGTCCGCGGCCAAACTGCGGGTGGTCGAGCACCATCCGCTCCAGCGGCGTGTTCTGACCGGGCGAGCCGCGACCGATTACGACCAGTCGTGCCTTGCCGCGAGCAGACCAGAGTTGCTCGAAGGCTTTGACGACCGTGACCAGATCCTTGCGCGGATCGAACGAACCGACGATCAAATAGGGATTGTCACCGCGCGGGTTGCCGGGCGTGAACAGTTCGCGCAGCTGCGGCCGCACCGGGCCCTGATCGCCGCGCGCTTCCAGGCCTTCGCCCAAACGAAACCAGGAGCCGGCCAGCGCCGGGCCGCGCCGTCCCAGCCCGCCGCGGGCCGTCAGATAGCTCTCGACGTCTTCCCAGGTTGAGCGCGAAATGCAGACCGCG
Organism: Planctomycetaceae bacterium; assembly: GCA_003153375.1. Taxonomy (GTDB): domain Bacteria; phylum Planctomycetota; class Planctomycetia; order Pirellulales; family PALSA-1355; genus PALSA-1355. Next base: position 106,524 of record PLYM01000056.1, on the reverse strand, counting down.
AACTCGGCCTTCGTGGCCACATTGCGAAACCATTGTCCAAAAATCGCTTCCATCGACGGGCCGTAAAGCTCGGCGAAGTGCAGCGGAATCAGATCGTAAATGATCGCCCCCAACGTGGCGCCCCGGGCACAAGCCCGATTGACGCCATCCCAAACGTCGGGCGTGTTCCAGATCGTGTCGGTCAGCAGCAGCACGTCGCCGGGCCCCGGCTGAACGCTCGCCGCCTCGCGGCGCTTGCGATCGACGGCCTTGCGGGCCGAAGCCAGCGTGCGATCCACAACGCGCTTTGCTTGGCGCGCCGGCACGAGCAAACCCGTGACCGCCAGGCTGCGCCGCAGAGCGCCCTTGAGCAGCGGCAATGTTCGCGGCGATGTCGGTAGAACGTTGGCGGCAGGCGCCTCGGATACCGGAGTCGCGTGCGGCTTGGGTGGCATGGCTCCCACGATCTGAAAGCCGTACGTCGGATCGTGGGCGACCCCGTGGCACTCGATTCCCAACTCGCGACCCACCAGCGACGCATGGTTGACGATGTTCCGCACCACGCGCTGCACGCCGGTGCCGCAGTCGTGACGAAATGTGGGCGTACACTCGATCAGGATGCGCCGCGGGCGGCCGTGTTCGGCCCGTGAGTTGGGGCTGGTCAATCGTTCGGTGTGGCGATTCGTGGGCGGGCTGGCGGGAGTCATGATGTTGAGTTCCGAAGCGGCTGTCGTGGCGGTGCTACATGATCGTTCGGTGCGCCTCGCGCGGTCAGGCGGCTCTGCGAACCAGGTGCTTCAAACGCCAGGTGACCTTGCGCACGCGCTTGGCCACCAGATTGATCTGCCGGGCGATGGCCAGGGAGCGCGGTCCGACGCCCTCGATCAACGCCAGCCGGCTTTGCAACTCCTGCACCATTCTCAGGTGCCGATAGGGCACGTAATCGTCAATGCAACTCGCCGGCGCCGACAAGGCGCTCAACAGATGAGCGTCCTCGGCGCGCACGTAATAGCGATTGAGCCCGTCGAACAAGGCGAAGCGATACTGCGCTTGCCAGAGAATGTCTTCCCAGTCGCGGTGCGAGGGAATGCCGGTGTTCGGCCGCGTGGCTTCGATGACGACGACCACCGGGCGATAGCGCTCCCAGTCGGCGCCTTCGAGCACCTGGCGCTCCAGCCCTTCGACGTCGATCGAGATGAAATCAATCGGCCGGCGGACGTGCAAGTCGCAGATGGCCTTGAGCGTGGCGATCGGCACCGAGCGCTCGATGCAGCGAAAGCCGTGGTCGCGGCGATGGATCGTCGCCTGGTGCTCGCAATAGGTCGACGAGCCGGGATAGTCGGGAAAGTCGTAGAACTTCTGCACGCCGGTGACGTTCGACACGCCGACGTTCAGGTTCACGTCGCGCGGGCGATGCGCGGCGACCTGGCTGAAGATGTCGCCGGGTTCGATGTTGATGCCATCCCAACCCTGCTCATAGAAGTACCGCGTGACGGTGTCCTCGAGCGGATTGTTGGCGCCGACGTCGATGTAGAATCCCCGGTGTCCCGGCGGAAAGACGCGGCGCAGCACGATGTCTTCGCCATTCTGTGCATAGCTGACGGTCGGCATGAATTGTCTCCCCCCATGACAAAATCGATCGCGATCGCGCGGCTGTTGCCGCGGCGCGACGGGTCGCCCCGATCCCTTTTTCCGCCGCTGGCCGCCTGCGCGGCCGGCTGGCGATCAAGCCACTTTCAATTTCATGTCCAGCGGCTTCTTGGTCGCAAGTCCGTCGAGATCCTTGTCGACCATCTCACGCACCAACTCCTCGAAAGTTACCTTCGGCACCCATCCCAGCTTCTCGCGGGCCTTGGTCGGGTTGGCCAGCAACTGGTCGACCTCGGCCGGGCGGTAGAACTTGGGATCGACCACCACGTATTCCTGCCAATCCAGGCCGACGTGATCGAACGCGATCTCGACAAACTCACGCACGCTGTGCATCTCACCCGTGCCGACCACGTAGTCGTCGGGCGCGTCTTGTTGCAACATCATCCACATCGCCCGCACATAGTCGCGGGCGTGGCCCCAGTCGCGCTTGGCGTCCAGGTTGCCCAGGCGCAGTTCCTCGTCGAGGCCCAGCTTGATGCGGGCGACGGCGTTGGCGATCTTGCGCGTGACGAATTCCAGGCCGCGGCGCGGCGATTCGTGATTGAAGAGAATTCCGGAGCAGGCATACATGCCATAGCTCTCGCGATAGTTCACCGTGATATGATGGCCATAGGCCTTGGCCACGCCATACGGGCTGCGCGGATAAAACGGCGTGGCTTCGCTCTGCGGGCTTTCGCGCACCTTGCCGAACATCTCGCTCGAGCTCGCCTGATAGAAACGCGTGCTCTTGTCGACGTGCAAGACGGCGTCGAGCATCCGCGTCACGCCCAGGCCCGTGACTTCCGACGTGAAGATCGGTTGTTCCCAGCTGACCGGCACGAAACTCTGCGCGGCGAGGTTATAAACTTCGTCGGGGCGAACTTGCTCGAGCAGGCGGGTCAAGGACGTCGAGTCGAGCAGGTCGCCTTCGTGCAGCGTGAACTTGTCTTTGAGGTGGTCGATGCGGCCCGACGACTTGGTGCTCGTGCGGCGCATCATGCCGTGAACTTCATAGCCCTTGGCGAGCAGAAATTCGGCGAGGTAAGACCCGTCCTGACCTGAGATCCCCGTGACAAGCGCGATTTTCGACATGACCGTCCTTTCGAATCCATTCAAAGGAGCGTCCCAACCGTTCGTAGCGACAGCCATGTCGCGTCCCCCAAACGGCCAGGGTGGCTGCGAAATGTACCAGCGTTTTGACAATCAGGTCAAGCCGGGTATGGCAACGAATCAAGGTCGCGGATTGCAGCGATCCGCCGCAGCGCGGCGTCCGTGGTGCCAGCGCAAATGCCGATCGATCGCGTAGCTGATGAAAACAAGCTATTTCACCGCAGAGAACGCGAGCCGTGAGTGATCAACGACTGCCAGCGGCGCGGAATGGAGTGCCGTCACGGTGAGCGAGTGCTAGCACCTCTCGGCCTGACAAGTGGGAAGCACTTGGCGGCGTTTCAAGCAACTTTGCCAAGCGCCGCGGGGCGGTTGATCCCCAGCGTCGAGGGAGCCGTCGACGGTTCGCGCTCCTCGCGCAGTCGCTCTAGCAGCTCAACCCATTGCGGGCCGCACTGATTGGCGTGGTAGAGCTTCACGCGCTCGCGCCCCTTGGCGATCAGCTTCTCACGCAGGCTGGCACTCTCGCGCGAAGCCACCAAGCGCTCGATCTGGGCTGCCAGCGCCGTCATGTCGTAGGGATTGAAATACATGGCCGCATCACCCAACACCCAGCGGTGCGTCTCGATGTCCGAGGCGATCACCGGCGCCCCGCATTGCATGGCTTCGAGCGGCGGCAGGCCAAAGCCCTCGTAATTCGAGGGAAACACGAAGGCCGAGGCGTGCGTGTAGAGCACGCGCAGCTCCTCGGCGGGCACGCGTTCCAGGTGCAACAGATCACCCCGTTCGACCAACGGCCGCATCGCTGCCAAAATCGGCTCGTACTTCCAACCGGGGCTGCCCACGATCAACAGCTTCAGATCATCGAGCCCGCTGCCGGCGATCGCGCGGCCACGTAGCAGGTTGAAAGCCTGGATCAAGCCGACGTAGTTCTTGCGCGGCTCGAGCGTCGAGACGCACATGATGTAGCGCGGCGTTTGCTCCGGCCGTTTCGCAGGCACGGCGCCCGTGGCCGACGAACGGCGCTGTTCGATAATCGAGCGAATCTGGTTCAGGCTGGGCTCGGGCCGATAGACGTCGGTGAGCATGCAGGGAATCGTCGCGCACTTGTCGGCCAACTCCGGATAGGCACCGGCCAGATCCTCGCGACAGGGCTCCGAGTCGCAGACGAAATAGGCCCCGCGGGCGCTCTGGCGAATCGCCTTGTGATACCAGCGGATGTACCAGGGATTGCGCATCGCGTCGGGCCGCAGCACCGGAATCAAATCGTAATGCCTGACGATCTGCCGCGTGCCCGCGCTCAGTCGCAGGGGCCGCGAGCCGCTGACGATCACGAAATCGTAGCCGCGCGTATCGAGCTTCAGCGGCCGACGGTGCAACAGCACCCGTGACTGGATCATGCCGCGCGTCATGTCGCAGAGCAGGAACTTGCTGTCCTTGATGAGCGGAAGATCCTCGGCCGACAGCGTCTGACTGAAAAGCTGACGCCAGACGACGTCCCAGAACGTGTCGACCTCGAGCGGATCGCACTGCACGCGAGAGCGTAAGAGCGTCGAGGCCAACTGCCTCAATTGGCCGAGCTTTCGCAGCGGTCCCAGGGGCGAAAGCGGATCGTGCGGGCCATCCAGTTCCCACAGAAAGCAGGCCTGGTTGGTCAGCCGGTCGCCGGGATGCGCCGTGGTCGGCAGAAACTTGTGCAGGGGCCGCAACCGTTGGGGCAGGCAGATCAATCCGGTTACGTCCACGTCCGGCGAGGACGCGAGCGCCTTGTACATCAGCCGGACGTCCTGCGCGATGCCGCAATAGCCGAACGCGGCGAACGACAGATCGACCAGGACGCGCAATTTTTTCTTCGTGGATGTCGCTTCGTGTGATACCAACTCAAGCCCCCCAAACCGTGCGCCGCGCGCCGCCCTGAAATCATCACGCCGCCTTCAGCTCCGGGGCGTGTGCCTGTTGTTCGTAAGTCGCGATCACTTGCGCCGCCGGCCCAATCTGACGGATGCGCCCATGATCGAGCAAGATCACTCGATTGCACAAACTCGCGATCGACTGCAAATCGTGGCTCACCATCACCACCAGTCGGGCGTGGTCGAACAACTGTTCGATTCGCGCCCGCGCCTTGCACTGAAACGCCAGGTCGCCGGCGCTCAGCACCTCATCGACGATCAGGATCTCCGGCTGAATCGTCGTGGCGATCGAGAACGCCAGCCGCACCAGCATGCCAGCCGAGTAGTAGCGCAGCGGCATGTTCAGAAAATCGCCCAATTCGCTGAACTCGGCGATCTGGGCCACCTTGTCGCGCAGCGTGCGCGGCGTCTCGCCCTGAAAATAGCCGCGAAAACCGATGTTTTCCCAACCGTTGGCTTCCATCTCGAAGCCCAGCGTGATTTCGAACAGTGAGGCGATCTTGCCCACCACAGTCCGCCGCCCGGCCGTGGGCTGATAAACGCCCGCCAGCACCCGCAGCAACGTGCTCTTGCCGGCGCCGTTGGCGCCGATGATGCCAATGCGATCGCCTTCGCCCAATCGCAGGGTAATGTCATCGAGCGCGCGCACTTCCATGGTTTGCGTGGCCCGGCGGCGAAACATGCCTTTGACGAGATACTCTTTGAACGTGATGCGCCCGTAGGTACGCACCCGAAAGGTTAGCCCGACTTTGTCGAGATCGATCAGGGCCATGCCCGCTGGTTCTCCATCCCCAATTTTCCAGACATCCGACGAATCGCGCGACCAGCTTCTCAGAGATAGAAAATCAGCCGCCGCTCCAGTCGCGACACCGCGATGGCGCCGGCCGTCATTAGCACCAGCACCGTGCCCAGGGCCGTGGCAAACGCGCTCCACGGCGGCAACTGGCCTTCGAGAATCGGCACGCGAACCAATTCGAGGAACGATGCCAACGGGTTGTAGCGCACCAGCCAATCCATCCGCCGTTCGGCCAGCAGCTTCGACGGATACATGACCGGAGTCAGATAGAACAAGATCTGAAACAGCACCTCGGTCAGGTGTTGCGTGTCTTGAAAGATCACGTTCGTGATGCCAAAACACAGCGCCAACGACCAGCCGAGCAGAAAGATCAACGTCAAGCTGGGCACCAGGCTAATCAGGGCCGGCAGATTGCCGAAGCCGTTCATGCACCAGGTAAAAATCAACACCACGCTCATCGCCGCCAGGCCGTGGATGGCGGTGCCCAGCACGGTGCGCAAGGGATAAATCACCAGCGGCGCGGCTTGCTGGCGAATGTAGGCCTCACCCTGAAAGAAGCAGTGACAGCCGTTCGTCGAGGTCGTGACCAGAAAATTCCAGAAGGCCAGGCCCGCCAACAGATAGGGGGCAAACTGCCGGTAATCGATGCGAAACAACGGGCAAAAAACGGCGCACAGCACGGCCGTCATCAGAATCGGGTGTAGCAACGACCAGCCGATGCCCAGCACGCTGCGGCGATAGCGGTTGCGCAGGTCGATGCGGACCAGCGACGACCAGAAATAGCGCAGCCGCCAGATATCGGCCAAATAGGCAACCATGTGTGGTCTCCATACCAACAGCACGGCGACACCGCGACACGTCCCGGCAACATCCGTGCCACCGTTCGACCGTCGGGCGATAGTGCAGCGAATTGCTGGCTGGCAGCGGCAATTCAACCGTGGGCCGGAGTCTACTCGCGTCCCATGACCCCAATCAAGGGTAATTTCACGCAGTTCTTGCGCACGACGGTTGCCGCCATTGCTAGCACGTTCATCAAGCTGCGCGGCGATCCCGTGGCGCCAGGTGCATTGGCGATGGCTCGGGCACCCGCGGCGAGGTCTCGGGAAGTTCGTCCATGCCACCCGGCAGACGATCCGAAAACCACCGCCACTGCTGGCGCACGAACTCCAGAAACTCGGCTTGAAAGCGGGCCACGCCGAATCGCGACGCGTTGTCGCGACACGCCTCGGGCCGAATGCGGTGCTCCTGGCTCTCAAACGCGCGGATCGCCTCGACGACCGCGTCGGCCGTTTGCTCGCCAAACAACGCGCCGGTCGGCTCTGCGGAGTCGAGCCCGCGAACCGTTTCGCTGGCGCCCCCTTGGCCAAACGCGATCACCGGCGCCCCGGTGGCCTGGGCTTCGACCGGCACGATGCCAAAATCTTCGCGGGCGGCGAACAGAAACGCCCGGGCCCGCTGCATCGTGTCGCACAACACGGCCGAGTCCTGAAAGCCCCGCAGTTCCACGTTCGACGTGGCCATCGCCCGCAGTCTGTTGAGCTCGGGCCCGTCGCCGATCACGACCAGCCGCTTGTGCGGCATGCAGCTAAAAGCCTCGACCAGCACGTCGACTCGCTTGTAAGGAACCAGCCGGCTGGCCGTCAGATAGAAATCTTCGCGGTCCGTCGACAGCGAGAAGCCCTCGATGTCGACCGGCGGGTAAATGACCTGGGCGTGGCGGCGATAGGCCTTCCACACGCGGCGGGCGATGAATTGGGAGTTGGCCGCGAACGAGTCGACACCGTGGGAGGTACGCACGTCCCAAAGCCGCATTTTGTGCAGCATCCAACGTGCGTACCAGCTTTTCAGGCCGCGCGTCAGACCCGCGCCGGCCAGGTATTCGTGCTGCGCATCCCAGGCATAGCGCATCGGCGTGTGAACATAACTCAAGTGCAGTTGATCGGGCCCCGAGAGCACGCCCTTGGCCACGCAATGGCTGCTGGAAAGCACCAGGTCGTAGCCTGACAAATCGAGTTGCTCGATTGCCAACGGCATCAGCGGCAGATAGGCCGCGTATTTGTTCCGCGCCAGCGGAAGTCGCTGCAAAAAGCTGGTCCGCACCGTCTTTCCGGCCAGAAACCGGCGGTCGGAGGGCGACAGAAAATCGATCAGGCTGAACACGTCGGCCTGGGGAAACAGCCTGACGAGCTGCTCGACCACGCGCTCGCTGCCGGCGTAGGCCACAAACCAATCATGAACGATTGCAACGCGCACGAGACCGCCCCTCCCTGGACGTATCCAACAGCTTCCTGCCGCGCCGCCAACCTAACACAGGCCGTCGCCACGGCAAATCCCGATCTCGACGGCCCAGGTCGCGTCGGCGGCCCGGTACACGCCGGTCGGCGCCCAGGATAGAATTCAATCATGAAAGCACCCCCGCACCTTACCGCGCTGGATCGTCGCCGGTTTCTCAAAAGCGCTAGCATCGCGCTGGCAGCGACCGGTGTGAGGGCTCGCCCGGCCTGGTCGATGCCGCTGGTGAGCGCCGCCGACCTGGTGACCGGCAAAGACCCGCGCCTGGCGATTCACACCGCGCGGCCGGCCGTTTTCGAAACGCCCGCCGCGCTGCTGGCCGCCGAGCAAGTCACGCCGTTGCCCTTGGTGTTCGTGCGCAACAGCCAACAACCGGCCGACGCCGCGACCTTGGCAGCGGCCAAACTGGCCGGGTGGAAGATTGAATTGGCGGCGCTCGTCGAGAACCCGCAGGCATTCGACGCCGCGGTGCTGGCCGACTTGCCGCAGGTCGAGCGCGAGATGGTGCTGCAATGCTCGGGAAATAGCCGTTCGCTGTTCGCCCACTCGGTCGTGACCAAGGGAACGCCGTGGGGGCGAGGTGGCATGGCCAATGTGCGTTTCGCCGGCGTGCCGCTGGCCGCAGTGCTCGAGCGTTTTGGATTGAAGATCAAGCCCGAGGCAAAGTATCTCACGGCCGAGGGGCGCGACGATCCCGCGCCGGGCGAGCAGGATTTCGAGCACAGCATTCCGCTGGCCGAGGCCTTGAAGAAATCGCTGCTCGCGCTGCGCATGAACGGCCAGCCGTTGCCGGCCATCCACGGCGGCCCCGTGCGGCTGGTCACGCCCGGCTTCTATGGCACGATGCACGTCAAATGGCTAAGCAGCCTGCGCTTCGAAGCGGGCGAAAGCGAGCACACCAGCCAGGTTCCCCACTACCGCACGCCGCTCGAGCCGATCGCCCCCGGCCAGAAGTTCACGGCCACGCTGGCCAACAGCGAGCCCAACTGGCGGATGAAGATCAAATGCGTCGTCCTCTCGCCGGGGCCGGATGCCACGCTTTCCGCTGGTAGCACGACATTCCAGGGCGTGGCCTTCAACGATGGCGAAGCCCGGATTGCCAAGGTCTTGGTCTCGCCCGACGCCGGCCGCACCTGGCAAGCCGCCGAACTCGACGTGCCGGCCAGTCCTTACGCCTGGTATCGCTGGCACGCCGCGCTCAAGCTTCCCCCGGGAAAGCAGCAAGTGTGGGCCATGGCCATCGACGAATTGGGCCGCGGCCAGCCGATGGACGGCGCCATCCACTGGAACCCGCAGGGCTATACCTGGAACGGCGTCGAAAAAATATCTGTCACCGTCGGTTGAGGTGTACGGTTGACACCCGTTGTGACGCGTTCACGACGGTTCGAGCTCCTCGGCGATGCGCAGTAACTGGTTGTATTTGGCCAGTCGCTCGCTGCGCACGACCGAGCCGATCTTGATGCGGTCTGCCGCGGTAGCCACGGCCAGGTCGGCGATCGTCGTGTCCTCGGTTTCGCCGCTGCGGGCCGAAACGACGAAGCCGTAGCCCGCCTGCCGCGCGAGGGCGACGGTTGCCAGCGTCTCGCTCAGCGTGCCAATTTGGTTGACTTTGACCAGCACGCTGTTGGCCGCGCCGCAGGCGATGCCGCGCCGCAAGCGCTCAGGGTTCGTGGCAAACAGGTCGTCGCCCACCAGCTGGATCGTGCCGCCCAGCCGCGCCGTGAGCTGCTGCCAGCCGGCCCAATCGTCTTCGGCCAGGCCGTCTTCGATGCTCGTGATCGGAAACCGGGCCGCCAGTGCCGCCAACTGCTCGATCATCTGCTCGGCGTTCAGCCGAACATCGCCCGTCGCGGCCAGGCGATAGTGCTGGCCGTCGTAAAAGTGCGTGCTGGCCACGTCGATTGCCAGGGTCACGTCGTCGCCCGGCCGCAGGCCGGCAGCCTCGATGGCGCGGACCACGAACTCGGCGGCCTGTTCATTGCTCGGCAGTCGCGGGCCAAACCCACCTTCGTCACCCACCAGGCGGCCTTCAAAACCGGCTTCGGCCAGCAAGCGTCCCAAGCAGCGATAGATGCGAACCGACCACTCGAGTCCCGTGGCGAAATTCGCGGCGCCGACGGGCATGATCAAAAAATCCTGAAAGTCCAGATTGCCACCGGCGTGCAAGCCGCCGGAAATCATGTTGATCATCGGCACCGGCACGCGCGGCTCTGGCGCCGATGGATCAACTTGCCGGGCCAGATCCGCGAGATGTCTATAAAGCGGGACTTTCTTGCTCGCCGCCGCGGCATGCGCCGTGGCCAGCGAAACGGCCAGCAGGGCATTGCCGCCCAGACGTTTTTTCCTCGGCGTGCCGTCGAGTTCCAGCAGACGCGCGTCGACCGCCCGTTGATCGACCGCGTCGAAACCCAAAAGCGCCGGGCCGATCGTCCGGCGCACGTGCTCCACCGCCCGAGCGACGCCACGGCCGTCGTAGCGCTCGGCATCCCCATCGCGCAGCTCATGCGCCTCGGCCGCGCCGGTGCTGGCGCCCGAAGGCGCGATCGCCCGGCCCCAGGCGCCGCCGGCGGCAAACACCTCGGCCTCGACCGTTGGATTGCCGCGACTGTCGAGCACTTCGCGCGCCAGGATTTTTTCGATCGTGCTCATCAAAGGTCAAATCTCGCCAGGTATGAGGCCGAGAAGCGCTAGGACAACATGAAAGTATGACGGAATTGATGACGGGACGATAAACAGTTTTATCAGCCACGGGTTTCGATTTGTGCGAACTGACGCCGGCAAATCGCGACCACGTCGCTCCAATCGGGCGGCTGGCGGTCGAAAATCTCGCGGCACACAGCGCGTATCGCCTCGCGCCTTGCAGGATCGGACAGATAGTCGACCGAGCTCTTGCCGTCCAAGCGGGCCCAGGCACAGCCGGCGAAATTCTGCGCGCCACGTGCCCACAAATCGGCCAGGTCGGCGCCAACAATGTTCATGGTCAGGCGGTGGCTATAAGCCTGGTGGAACACTTCGCTGAGGTCGAGAAACTCATCGTGCCGCGGAATCGCGCGGCAGGCCTTCAGCACCAGGTGGCTGAGAAGAAACCCCAAGTCAAACGCCGGATCCCCATAATGGCCGGTCTCGAAATCGACCATCAACAAGCCCTCGGCCGAAACGAGCAGGTTCTTGGGACTGAAATCGGCATGGACCAACGACCGTGGGTGCCGGTCAAGCGAGTCGATCAAGCGCTCGATGGCCGGACGTGCCGCCGGACATGCCGCGGCTAACGTGCGATAATACGGATCGACGCGCAGCTCGTCGAACAACGTCCGATCCCCCAGTCGCGCGGCAATTTCGCCGTCGAGCCAGCTCTCGCCATGCAGCATGGCCAGCAGCCGGCCGCAAGCTGCCGCGATCCTGGGATCGATGCGTCCCGCCAACAGCTCATCGCGCCACACCATGTTGGGCACCGGCGCAGCGCTCATCGCAAACAGGTAGTTCTCGCGATCGACGAACACGATGCTCGGCGTCTGGGCGCGTGGCTCATGGTCCGCAATCGCATCGGATTCGCCGCGCTTGAGTAACTGGGCACAAATCGTGAGCACCTCGGCCTCGCGCCAGTTGCGCTCCACATTGGAGAACCACGGCTGTGACGTGCGCAGTTGTTTGCGGGCCTGCTTGAGGACGAATCGCTCGCCGGGCTCGTTGCCGCTTGGCGCCCGTTCGACCAGCAGCACCATGTTCGAAACGCCGCCGGCCAGTTCGCGGACCGAAACGTGCTCGTGCGACCCGATGCGCCCCGTTTCGCGCAGATAGGCCGGGGCAGTTTGTTCGTCGACGAGCCGCATGCGGCCAATATCGTCAGCCACTGGTGCGGCCGTCAAGCGACCATGCTGCCGCAATCGCCGGTGCAACCGTTCGAGCAACTCTCTGTGGCGCTCTACTTCACCGCTTCGGCTTCTTCGCGGTCGATAAAGCCGTCGCCGTTGGTGTCGAGCTTTTTGAAGATTTCCAAGGGGCCGATGAATTCGCTTTGGCTCAAGTCGCCGTCGTTGTTGCGATCCATCTTGCGAAACCACAACGGGCCGCTGGTGCTGGCTTTGGCCGCCGAGCGCACGACGAGGCGGCTGGGGCCTGTTTTGGCCTCGGAGTTCTCGTCGATGCCGCGGCCGAGCACGAACTCGATGATTTGGGGCAGCTCGTCGCCGCCAAGCAGGCCGTCGTGGTTTTTGTCGGCCCCGGCCAACACCTGGCCGGCCTGCCGCTGCTCGCGCTGTGAGAGCACGCCGTCGCCGTCGACGTCGAGCAGCTTGAACAAGTTTTGGCCCGAGTCCTTGACCTCGAGCTGCAACCGCACGGCGGCCGCCGCGTTTTGTCGCGACATGAAGCTGGAGAACTCGCCCTTGAAGACCTTGCCGTCGCCGTCGGCGTCCATCACGGCGAACGCCGCCTTGCCGACGTTGTTGCTGGCGGCCTCGTTGGCGTCGATATATTTGTTGTTGTCGCGATCGTACGTGCGAAACTCGACCAGGTCGGCCTGACGCGGATCGCGGTTGTCGCGGTTGAAGTCGATCTCGGCATCGCCCAATTCGAGTTTATATCCATCGCGCAGTTTCTTGCGTACCCGCAAGCCCTCGTCGACGGCCACTCGCTGCTGCCGGCGGCTTTCGGCCGCGCTGGCCCGGCCGAGCAGGAAGCTTAACTCCAAATCGAAGCGATGTTCGGCAAAGTGGCCAAGTTCCTGGCGATCGAGCACGCCATCGGAATTGGCGTCGAGCCGTCCCATCAGCGGCGCCGGCAGGCTGACTTCCAGCTGCGGCGGCGTGACCGCGAGCCGCCCGTCGCGATTGCGATCGTAATGGGCCAGCAGCCGGTCGGCGATTTGCTCGGGGGTCGTCGAGGCCTCGATCACCATCACCACGCCCTCATCGGCGTTCAAGTCGCGGTCGGCCTTGGCCGGATCGGCGGCGGCGGCGATGGCCGTGGGATCGAGAATCAACTCGCCCGGAGTGATCACGCCGTCGTCGTTGAAGTCGCGTTGCTTGAGCTGCCCTTCCGAGGCCGCCAGTTCGGCGCTGGAAAGTTGATGGTCGTGGTCCGTGTCCAGCAGCGGAAACAGCGCGGCGGCCGAATCGCGCACCACCACGGCCCGTCGCCGCACTGAAAACGGCGGCAGCGTTTTTTCGATGTGAGCGAACAACAGGGCGCGATCGATCAACGCCGCCTTGGCATCTTTTTTATCCCCGCTTGCCTGATCGCCGGCGGCCGCGGCGGGTGCGATCGCGCTGACGTCGGTCTGTGGCGCGTCGCGCAGTCCGCCGTTCATGTCGCGCACGATCGAGGTCGCCTCCTCGACGGTCACGCGGCCATCACCGTCGCGATCCTCCAGGCCGAACAATTCGTCAAACCTGGCTTGCCACTCTTCGCGAAACGGCTTGCCGTCGATGGTCACGTGCAGCCGAATCACGAGCGGCCGCACCGGACCGAGGAACAGCAGGTCCTGCACGTCGAGCCCCGCCGCGGAGTCGGGTGCCGTCGACTTGGATGACTGCCGACCGGGGCTCTCGGCCCTGGCCGGTTCGACAAGTGCCAGTTCGGCGAGCGCGCACAATAGCAGTCCGGCGAGCAGCAGGCTCAGCCTTGCGACCGCTTTCATCCGACGATCTCCGCGATGGGCTTGGCCGATGGATCGACCACGCGAATGGGCCGGCCGACGTTCGAAACGTTCTGCTTCATCGGATCGATGCCCAACCCGCGACAGACCGTGGCCAGCAGGTCGGGCACCGTAACGGGCCGTTCGGCCACGGTGCTGCCATCGGCGCTGGTCTTGCCCACGACCTGGCCCGTGCGCAGTCCGCCACCGGCGAGCACGGTCGACCAGGCGTTGGGATAGTGGTCGCGCCCTTTGTTGGGATTGATCTTGGGCGTGCGGCCGAATTCGCCCATCCAGACGATCATCGTCGAATCGAGCAGTCCGCCGGCCGCCAACTCAGTCATCAGCGTGGCCCAGGCCGGGTCGAGCGTGCCGCAGAGCTGTTTGACGCCGTCGGAATTGTTCTGGTGCGTGTCCCAGCCGATGCCGCCATCGCCACCGTGCGTGACTTCGACAAATGGCACGCCGCGCTCGACCAGCCGCCGCGCCAGCAGGCAGCCCTGGCCAAAACGGTTGCGGCCATAGGCGTCGCGGACCGCGGCCGACTCCTTGTCGAGATCAAACGCCTCGGCGGCCTTGCTACGCATCAGCCGCACGGCCCGGTCGTAGGCCGTCTTGTAACCCACGGCCGGCGCCCCGGCGTGGCTGCCGATGAACCGGTCGTTGAGCGAGTTGAGCATGTCGAGCCGGGCCGAAACGGTTTGCGCGCCGATTTGCTTGGGCGCATCGAGATCGGCCACGCTCAGGTCATAGTCGTTGGCCTTCTTGTCACCGTCGCCGGCCGCCGCGCGACGGGCCTCGCCGACGAACAGCGGCGCGAACTGCGAGCCCAAAAACCCGGGACTGAACGCGGCCGGATTGAAATTGCGAAATGGCGAAATGCTGACAAAGCTGGGCAGTTCGGCCGTGGGATCGCCCAACTCCTTGGCCACCAGCGAGCCGAGCGTCGGATAGCGAACCGGGGGCTGGGGCAGATAGCCGTTGCGCATCAGATACGTCGCGCGGCCATGGTCCCCTTCCTTCGTGCTCATCGAGCGGATGATCGCCAGGTGTTGAGCCAGGGCCGCCACCTTGGGCAGATGCTCGGAGATCTTGATGCCCGGCACGTTGGTGGTGATTTCCTTGGCCTCGCCGCCGTTTTCGTGTCCTGGCTTGACGTCAAAGGTCTCGAACTGGCTCGGCCCGCCGTTCATCCACAGCAGAATGCAGGCCCGCTTGCGCGCCGGCGCGGGCGCTGCTTCGTCAGCCAGCGCCTCGAGCCAAGGGAATGTCGAAGCGCCCACCAGCCCCGCCCACGAGAGTCGCAGCACGTCGCGGCGCGACAGTTCATTCCATGTTCCCGATTTCGCTCGGCTCATGAGGTCACCTGCTTTCTCGGTTCGCAAAGTGTCTTCACTTAATGATTCAACGCGAACTCCGCGCTATTCAGCAGCGCCCAAAAAACGTCGGCCAGGGCTTTCTTCGAGTCCTTCTCGGCTCCGCCGCCGTCGACGTACTCGACAAACTGGGCTAGCTCCTCGGTGGCCGGCGGCCGCGAGAGCGTGGCCAGAAACAACGACGTCACGCGTTCGTCGTTCTTCAAGAACGGCGCATCGGCCACGGCCACCAGGGTTTCGCTATTGGCCAGGCTCGTGGCGTCACTCACCAGTTTGCCGTTCATGAGCGCCAGGGCCTGCAAGATCGACGTCTCGGCCTCGGTGCGCGGCACGCTTTGATCGGCGAAGCGATTGCGGAATTCGGCCGCCGCGCTGGTCGTGTCGGGCAGCACCACGCCGCGCTGCGCCGCGCGGCGCTCCTCGCGGAAACCGGTCGCCTGCACGATGCTGGCGAACAATTGATCGGCTGTCATTCGCCGCAGCGGCATGCGAGCGAATTTGGCCAGGTCGTCGTCGCCGGTGGCCGTCGCCCGGCTCGAAAGCTGATAGGCTCGCGTGGCCGTGATCGCCCGCACCAGGTAGTTCAAGTCGAACTGGTGCAGGGCAAACTGCCGCGACACTTCGGCGAACAGCTCGGGATGCGACGGGGGGTTCGCCTTGTCCAGGTCGTCGACCGGATGCACGAAGCCGCGGCCGAGGAAGTGGTCCCACATGCGGTTCACCGCCGCCCGGGCGAAATAGGGATTGTCGGCCCGCGTGATCCAGCGTGAGAGCATCTCGCGCTTCGTGCCGCCCGATGCCCAATCGGGCGCCGAGCCGTCGAGGAAGGCCGGCTCGACCACGATCTGCGTTTCCGGAATCTTGATCGCGTTGGTACTGCCCGCGACCGGCTTGGCGTCCTTCATTTCATTGGGCGGCTTGTCGAAGAAGGCCACCAGCGACCAGAACTCGCGGCGGGTCCAATGGGCAAACGGATGGTCGTGGCATTGGGCGCATTGCACTTGCACGCCCAGGAAGATGCGCGTCGTGCTAGCGGCGATTTGCTCGGGCTTTTGTTCGTTGGCCTGAAAGAACGCGGCCGGACTCGGCACGAAGCTGCGCTGCCGGCCATTCACATTGGGCTGTGGCGCCGCTTCGATCGGCGCCGTCAGCAACTCGCTCAACAGTGCGTCGTAGGGCTTGTTGGTCGCGAACCGCAAGCGCAGCCAGGTCTCAAACTGCGGGGTTTGAATCTGGGCTTCGATGTTCTCGGCCGCGCCGGCCAGCATCAGCCCCCGCCAGGTGTTGGCGAAGTGTTGCGCATGCGCACCCCGGCCCAGCAAGTCATCGACCACGCGGCGCCGCCTGTCGGCCGTCGTGTCGGCCAGAAAGGTCTGCAACTCGGCGACCGAGGGAATCTTACCAATGACGTCTAAATAGACGCGGCGCAAAAACTCAGCGTCATCCGCCGGCGGCGCGGGCTGAATCTCGTCGCGCTGCCAGGCAGCCGCCAGGGCCGCATCGATCGCGGCGGTCAATTGCTCGGCATCGAGCGCCCCCCCGCCATCAAGGTGCGCCGGATCGCCCGCAGGCGCCGGAGTGCAGGCGGGTTCCTTAGCACCCGCTACCGCAAATTGCCCAGTGGCGAAATAGCTAATAACTAGCAAGCAAAATGCACATACAGCACTGCTACTAACGTCTCGGCCGCGACCGCCTGATAGCCGGCAAGCGAGCGCATGCTGGGGCCTGAACCGCACGATTGCCATGTTCCTGCTCCGAGAAATGCCGGGGGAATATCGGTGAAAACACCGGAAAATCCGCGCCACACCCCGACTGGGATTCTACCACTATGGTGTTCGTTTTCCAACATTTTCTCGCGGCGGGGAAGTGTTTTCTTTTGCAATTTCATATTCCAAAGATTCTAATCGCCCCATCGGAACAGTTCTGGCCGCGCGCATCGCCGCGCGTCTGAGTCGAGGTGCAAAGTGGCGGTTTTAGCGCTCATCACGCACTGCCTTCGTTCGCGCCGGGTGCGGCCCGCTCGTCTGCTAGTCGCGATCCTCGTTGCTTCCTGCATGGGCCGCATGCCCCTTCACCAGGCACAGTCGCAGGTGAGGGTGTTCGCCCAGTTCACTCCCGCAGCGCAAGTCGACGCGAGCAAATCGCCGCCCGGCTTCGCGCTGCCATCGCAAAGCGCCGACGTCAAAGAGTCGCTCGAGGAATTCGAACGGCTGGCGAAGCACGAGCAGTGGGAGAAGGCCTTCCAGGCCCTCGAGGTCATCGCCGGCAAGACCACGACCGGCTTCATCGATCGCGGCGACGGCGTGCTGGTGCCGAGCCGACTGTTGGTGCGCGGGCTGCTGGCCGGTTTGTCTGGCGCCGGCAAGAATGCCTATCGCCTGTTTTACGACTCCCAGGCCACGGCTCTGTGGGACAAGGCAGAAGGCGCGGCCGAGCTTGAGAATCTCGACAAAATCGTCAACAACCATTTGATCAGTTCGGTTGGCGATCGGGCTGCCGACCGCCTGGGCGATTTGTACTTCGAGCGCGGTGATTACGAGCAAGCAGCGTCCGCGTGGCAAGCGCTGTTGCTTTATTGCCCCGACTCGAAGATTTCCAAAGCCCAGCTATTGATCAAAGTGGCAACGGCCCTGGCACGCGGCGGCCGCGCCAGCGAGCTCGCGGCGCAGCAACAGACGGTCCGCGAGCGGTATGCCAATGACTCGGTCGAGATCGGCGGGCGGCGCGTTGCGGCCGTCGACGAGTTGACGCGGTTGGCAGCGTTGGCTGGCAGCGATAAGTCCGCGGTGGCCGCGGCCGCGCCGCTGCCCGAAGACTTCGCCCTGCCCACGGAAGTTACGCCGCTGTGGCAGTTCACCTATCAGAGCAAGCCGGATCCGACGAGCTCGCACCAGCCGTTTGCCATCCAGGACATCTATGGCCGGCTGCGACCGAACGATTTCACGATTCCAGCGGCTGTCGACGACAAACGCGTCTATCTGAATCTGTTTGGCGTGGAGATGGCGTTCGACGCCGAGAGCGGCAAACTTCTCTGGCGCAGCGGCAAGTTACACCTGTTGCAGTTTCAACAAAATCGCCAAAACGCGATGCCCGAGCGATACTCGATCTTCTCGACCGGCGACCGCACTTGGAGCGTGTTGCGCGATCCGCAGCAGGCCAACCAGGGCGTCGGCTTCGGTCTCGTGGTGCGCGACGCGGCGACGGGCAAGGAGATCTTCAACTCACGCCGCACGCTCAGCGCTTGGAGCATTCTGGGTGCGCCGCTGCTCGTGGCAGGGCCGGCGCCCACCGAAGCCGCGCCGCCCGCGGGCCGCAACGACTCGCCGGCGCCGATGTTAAACCTGGCCAACGGCTTTGCCGATTCGGCCGGCTTGTTCGCCTTCAATGGCGACAGCAAGCTGGTCGGCCCGGCCATCCGTCTGACCGACGCCGGCAATCAAAAGAGCAGCGTCTTCACGCACACCCCGCTCGACGTAACCAGGTTCCACACTCAATTCACGGTCAAGCTCGACAAGGCCCAGGCCGACGGCATGACCTTCACGCTACAGGGTGCTGGCCCCACGGCGTTGGGCAATCGCGGCGTCAATCTGGGCTATGGCGGCCTTGCCAAAAGCGTGGCCGTCAAGTTCGACCTGTTCAACAATGGGGGCGAGGGCGCCAACTCGACCGGCCTGTATCTCAACGGCGCCGAACCAAACGCCACGAGCTCAGTCGATCTCACCGCCACGGGCATCGACTTGCACAGCGGCCATCCCCTGCAAGTGACGCTCGACTATGACGGAGCCACGCTCGAAGCGTCGATTCACGACACGGTCGACAACAAGTCAGCCACGCAGTCATATATGGTCAATATTCCGCAAATCGTCGGCGGGCCGACGGCATACGTCGGTTTTACGGCCTCGACCGGCGGGCTGATGGCGGAGCAGAATGTGCTCAACTGGGTGTATGCCGTCGGCGGACCCGCCAAACCGAAGCCTAACCCGGCCGACACGGTTTATGTCGCCGCCAGCCGCACCGGACAAGGCCGCGAGCTGGCCCTGCTGGCGCTGGGGGCCAAGGACGGCAAGCTGCTGAAGACGATCACGCTGGGCAACTATGCCGTCGATCAGAATCAGGTCTATGGCGATCGAGTCGCGCAGCCCACGTTGCTCTTGAACGGCGACCGGCTGTACGTCGACACGCATGGCGGGGCCCTGGTCTCACTACAACCGCGCAGTGGCACCATCGATTGGGGCACGCTCTACGATACGGCCGCGCCCATGACCGGCTACTACTATGACTACCAGCCTCCGCAGCTGGGCATCAGTGGGCCGTTGCGTGCCGGCGGTTTGTTGTTCACCAAGGGCATGCGCTCCACGCGGCTGCTGGGCTTGCAGGCCGAGGGCCCGACCTTGGCCTGGAACCGGCCAGTCTCGAAGACGGCCGTCCTGATTGGCGCCGACGACGAGCGGCTTTATCTGGGCGGCGAGGAGCTGACAGCCTACAGCCTCAAGACCAAGGAACTGCTGTGGGCCACGCAGTTGCCCCGTTCCGCCGGCTGGAGCGTGCCATTGCTGACCCAGCATCGAATTTACCAGTTCACCTCGCGTGGGATTTGCGAAGTGGACACCGCGACCGGCGAAGTGCTGAAGATCTTTCGTGGAGCCGATCTCGACGCGTTCGGCGGCACGATGTTCCTGACCCCCCAGACAATCGTGACCGTCTCGAACCTGGCCGTCACCGCCTACCCGCGTACTCCCAAGAACCAACAAGCGCAAACTCCGTAAACAAGCTGCCAGGTCCGCCTCGCCTCGCCGATTTGGCTCGCGCGAGCCGAAGCGAAGCCGCTCAGCCGAGAGGAACCCGCCATGATCCCCCGACTTGTCCTTGCCGCGCTCGTCCTGGGCAGTCTCGCCGCCCTGGAAAGCCCCCTGGCGGCCCAGGTGCAGATGCCTTTCCTCATGGGCGGCAGCGATGGCATCTCGGTCTCCGGGGCGGGCGAATTGTCGGCCCGACCCAACCTGGTCGAGATCGACTTGCACGTCGCCGGCAAGGCCGAACTGACGGGCGACGCCCTGGTGAAATATCGCGACGCCAAAAAACGCGTGCTCGAAGCGCTCGACAAGCTGAAGCTCAAGGGGCTGTCGAGCGACGAATTGGGGCTGACGATTTCGGCCGGCACGGGCGTCGAGCAGCAACAACGCATGATGAATGGCATGCCCCAGGCGCCCAGCAAGACGCAGATCGAAGTTTCCTGCACGCTGCGCGTACGGCTCAAGGACGTTCGCGATCAGCCGCCCGAGGAGTTGATCAAGACCGTCGGCAAGCTGATCGACGTGGCTCAGGATTCGGGCGTGACGATTGGCCCCAGCCCCGCGCAGGTAATGATGAACATGCGTTTTGGCAACTACACCAACAACACCGCCCCGGTGCGGTTTGTCGTGTCGGACCTGACCGAGCTGCGCGAAAAGGCCTATGAGCTGGCCGTGGCCGATGCCCGCAGCCGGGCCGGTCGCCTGGCGAAGCTCAACCAGGTGAAGCTGGGACGCGCGTTGTCGGTGCAAGAAATCTCGGTCGCGGGCGAACAAGTGCTGACGAACCGCATTCCGGGAACCGTGCAGTCCGCCGAGCCTGTCCTTCAAGATGAAGACGACACGCCCCGGATCACTTCCAGCGCCTTGGCCTCGATTCCGGTGCAGGTCAAGTTGATGGTACGTTTCGCGATCGTGGCTCCCGAGCCGGCGACCGCGCAGCAATAGCAACGATCGATTGAAGGGAAATCAAAACGGAGTGCTGCCATGCCAAGCTCTCGAATCTGTTCAGGGCGGTGCGTTGCGTGTTGTTGCCTCGCGCTGGCGATCGCGGAGTTCGCCGGATCGATCGATTTGCGTGCCGAGGAAGTGATGCCCAAGCACATCACGCCGGCCACGCTCAAGGCCGTTCGCGCCGGGTTGGATTACCTGGCCAAGTCGCAAGGTCAGGATGGCAGTTGGACGAACGACGAAGGCGGCCGTTCCTATCCCGTGGCGGTCACCGGCCTGGCCGGCACGGCGCTCTTGGCCAACGGCAACTCGCCCACCCGCGGACGCTATGCGCCGCACGTCGAACGGGCCACGCAATATCTGCTCGCTTGCTCCACGCCCACCGGCTTGATCACCGGCCCCGGCCAGGACAATGGCCAGCCGATGCACGGCCATGGCTTTGCCCTGATGTACCTGGCCTGCGTCTATGGCACCGAGACCAAGCCCGCGATCCGCGATAAAACCAAGCTCGTGGTCGACAAAGCCGTCAAGCTGACCGCCGAAGGCCAGAGCGGCGACGGGGGCTGGACCTATATCCCTGGCGCGGGCGACGAAGGCTCCGTCACGGTGACCCAGGTGCAAGCTCTGCGCGCCGCCCACAACGCGGGGCTGGCCGTGCCGCGCGGCACGATCGCCCAGGCCGTGCAATATATCGAACGCTGCAGCACGCCCGAGGGGGGTATCTGCTATTCGCTGCGCAACCAGGGCGGCGCCCGGCTGGCCATTTCGGCCGCGGCCGTGGCCACGCTCTACAACGCCGGACAATACGACGCGCCGGTCGCCAACCGCTGCCTGGAGTATGTCTGGCACCATTTTGAGGACACCAAAAACTGGCGCCACGGCGGCCACGACTTCTACTGCCAACTCTATGCCTCGCAGGCCTTCTACCTGGCGGGCGACAAATACTGGGATGTTTATTTCCCGGCGGTCCGCGAGCAATTGATCTCGATGCAGGACAAGAGCGACGGCTCCTGGAACGGCGACGGCATCGGCAAGGCCTATGGCACCGCGATCGCGCTGATCATCCTGCAACTCCCTTACAAATACCTGCCGGTGTATCAACGCTAGCCAACACTCTTTTTCGATCGAAAGCTTTTGGTGACCGCCCGAGGTACACCCGCCTGGCCGCCGCGCCGGCAAGCATGAGCAGCGTGAAATTAGAATTTCGGGCCCAACTCAGTGAGGAACAGCACGTGAAGAGCGCCGAACTAGATGAGGATTTGTCCGGGTTGAGCAAACTGAAATCCGCCCATCAAAGCCTGCGCGAGCAAATCGCGCGGGTCGTCGTGGGACAGGACGAAGTCATCGATCAGTTGATGATCAGCATCTTCGCCCGCGGGCATTGCATTCTGGAGGGAGTGCCGGGACTGGCCAAGACCCTGATGGTCAGCACGCTGGCCGACTGCCTGGCACTCAACTTCACGCGCATTCAGTTCACTCCCGACCTGATGCCCAGCGACATCACGGGCACCGAGGTGCTGCAAGAAGACCGCGCGACCGGCGCCCGGCAGTTGCGCTATGTGCCCGGCCCGGTGTTCACCAACGTTCTGTTGGCCGACGAAATCAACCGCACGCCTCCCAAGACGCAAGCGGCGCTGCTCGAGGCCATGCAAGAGCGACAGGTCTCTGCCGGCGGCCATCGCCATGTCCTGCCCGATCCGTTCTTCGTGCTGGCCACGCAGAACCCGATCGAGCAGGAGGGAACGTATCCGCTGCCCGAAGCGCAGTTGGATCGCTTTCTGTTCAAGGTGTTTGTCGGCTACCCGACGGCCGCCGAAGAACGGCAAATCTATCGCGTGACGACCGGCGTCGAACATCACGAATTGACCAAGGTCCTCTCCGGCGAGGAGATTCCCGAGCTGCAGGCGCTCGTGCGGCGCGTGCCGGTTTCGGACCATTGCCTCGACTATGCCATGCACCTGGTGCGGGCCACGCGCACCACCGAGACGGAGAAGCCGGCCTATATCAATAAGTGGATCGCCTGGGGCGCCGGTCCGCGTGCCGGTCAGGCTTTGATCCTGGCCTCCAAAGCGCGCACGGCGCTCGACGGTCGCACGTGCGTTACGATCGAAGACATTCGCGCCGTGGCGCACCCGGTGTTGCGACACCGGCTGGTCACGACCTATGCCGCTCAGGCCGAGGGACAGACGGCCGACACGGTGATCGACGCGCTGTTACGAGATATTCCGGTTCGCCAGGGAGCAGAGGCAGTCGATGGCCACGTCGCGCACGTTTTCCGATCCTGAAGTGCTGGCGCGGATCGCCGGCTTGAGTTTGCGGGCCCGACATGTCGTCGAGGGCACGATCTCGGGCCTGCACCGCAGCCCGTTCCACGGCTTCAACGTCGAGTTCGCCGAATATCGCGAATACTCGCCGGGCGACGACCTGCGCCGCCTCGATTGGCGCGTGCTGGGGCGCACCGATCGTTTCTACGTCAAGCAATATGAAGAAGAGAGCAACCTGCGGGCCACGCTGGTGCTCGATTGCAGCGCGTCGATGCGCTATGGCGGCGTCGGTCGGCCGCTGACCAAGTTTGCTTACGCGGCCACGGCCGCGGCTTCGCTGGCCACGCTGCTGGTGGAGCAGCAAGACCCCGTGGGCCTGGCGCTGTTCGACAAGGAAACGCGCGAGATCCTGCCGCCCGCCGCCACGCAGGCCCAGCTCGCGCGGATCGTGGGCCTGCTCGAACAAGCGCAGCCGAACCGCGAGACCCAATTGGGCGCCGTGCTGCAATCGTTGAGTGAACAAACCAGGCAGCGCGGGCTGACCATTATTCTGTCGGACCTGTTGACTGACCTGGATGCTTTTTACGACGGCCTGCGGCGGCTGCAATATCGGGGCCACGAAATCATCGTGCTGCACATTCTCGATCCCGACGAGCTCGACCTGCCATTCAACGACCTGGTGATGTTTCGCGACATCGAGGGCAACGAAGAGCTGCTGGCCGAACCCTGGGCGTTTCGCAAGACCTACCAGGCCGCGATGCGGCAGTTTCTGAGTGACGTCAGCGGCGCTTGCGGCGATCGGGGAATCGATTACCTGCAAATGCTCACCAGCGATTCGTTGGCCGACGCCTTGTCGCACTACCTGCACGCACGCGAACGGCTCAAGCACTTGCACCACAAGGGACAGCGGTAAGCCAGCAATCCCGCGGCGCTCCGTCCAATGAACACGCTCACCTTTCTCAACTCGCCGCTGCTCTGGGGACTGGCGCTGGCCAGCATCCCGATCCTGATTCATTTGCTCTTCCGCCGCCAATATCGCCGCATCGATTGGGCGCCGATGCACTATCTAAAACTGTCGGTGCAGCGCAACCGCCGCCGTGTGCGGCTCGAACAGTTGCTGCTGCTGCTGTTGCGCACGGCGCTGGTGTTGCTGCTGTTTTTCCTGGTGGCCCGTCCGGTCATGCACGCCGAGGGCCTCTCGCGCTGGCTCGGCGGCAGCAGCCGCACGAACCGCGTCGTGTTGCTGGACGATTCGCTCAGCATGGGCTACAGCGACCAGGGCAAGACGGCCCTGGCGCGTGGCCAGGAAGTGCTCGTCGACTTGCTGTCGACGTTTGGTCCCAAGGATCGCCTCACGCTGCTCGTGGCTTCGCGACCCAAGCAGCCCCTGGCGCGCGAGATCGATCTCGATAACCTGGACGACATCACCCGCGACATCCGCGAGGTGAAGCCCTCGGAAGTCTTTGGCGCCTGGGAGCCGATTTTGCAATCGATCGACGAGTTGATCGTCGCCGGCTCCTACCCCTTGCACGAGGTGACGTTGATCACCGACTTGCGGGCCAGCGGCTGGGAGGGCGCCTTGGCCGAATTGGGCAATCGCTGGGCGGGCGAGCGCGTGCGGTTGCGCGTGTTCGACGTAGGCCTGCTCGAGAATCCCAATGTGGCCCTGCTGGGTCTCGAGCAAATCGACCG
Organism: Planctomycetaceae bacterium; assembly: GCA_003153375.1. Classification (GTDB taxonomy): domain Bacteria; phylum Planctomycetota; class Planctomycetia; order Pirellulales; family PALSA-1355; genus PALSA-1355. The sequence continues at coordinate 82,103 of PLYM01000056.1, read as the reverse complement.
CCTGGCGCTGGTCGGCGCGCCGACCCGGTTCGAGGCCGAGGTGCGCAACGACACGCCCGGCGAGTTGGCCGGGCTCGAGGCCAATTTCCTGGTCGACGGCAAGGCCAGCCTGGTGCGCGTGCCCAACCTGTCGGCCGGACAGATGATCAAGGTGCCGCTCGTGGCTCAGTTTCAAGAAGCCGGTACGCATGACGTGGCCTTCGAGTTGCCCTCCGACGCCTTGACAGGCGACAACGCCCGTGCGGTGGTCGTCCAGGTGCAGCAAAGCGTCGATATGTTGTTGGTCGACGGCGAGCCCGCCACCGATCCGCTGGGAAGTGAGACGGACTTTCTGGCCCTGGCATTGTCCCTCTCGGGCGACGCGGCTGATGCCTTTCACGTCGAAGTCATCACCGATGCCGAATGGGGCGCCGCGCCCGCTTCACATCCCGATCTGCTGGTGCTGGCCAACGTGGCGCGTCTTTCGTCCGATCAGGTCGAGGCGCTCGAGCACGAAGTGGCTGCTGGCATGGGCCTGATGATCTTTGTCGGCGATCAACTGGATCCCGACAACTACAACCAGTTGCTCTACAAGAGCGGCGGCGGTCTGTTGCCAGCCGCCTTCGAGGGCATCTCGGACAACGAGTTCGCCGGGCTGCTGATCGAGCCGCTCGACGGTTCGCCGCTGGGCGTGGTGGGCGAGTTGAGCCCCGCGGCGCTCGAGCGGATCAAGATTCGCAAGACCTTCGAAGTTCGCCTGCCCGGCGGCGACGCGGACAATGTTCGCGTGCTCGCCCGTTGGAACAATCAGGCTGCCGCTCCGGCTGTGATTGAAAAAACCGTGGGCTCCGGCCGGGTGTTGTTGTGGACGACCGCCGCCGATCGGGCCTGGAGCGATTGGCCCACCGAAGCCAGCTACGTGTTGGCCGTCCGCGAGGGCGCCCGCGCGGTTGCCAAGACCACGGCCAGCGTCAATCAGTTCACCGCCGGGCAAACCTTGCACGTCGACGTGCCTGCCTCGCACGACGTCACCGTTCCGGCCATCGAGCTGCCGGGCGGCCAGGAACCCAAAGCCCTGGTGCTGGGCAACGACGCCAACCACGCCGAGCCTCCGGCCGAATCGACGCCGGCCCAGTCGGCTCGGGCACTGGCCTACGCCGACACGCGCCAGGCGGGGCTCTATAAGATGACGTGGCGCGACTCGGTCACGGGCGCGATGAGTCAGAGCTTCGCCGTCAATCCCGATCGCCGCGAAAGCGACCTGGCCCGCCTGCCGAGCGATCAGTTCAAGGAGTTGTGGGGCGCGCTCGAGCCCGAGGTGGTATCGATCCACTCGGTCGACGATGCTTCGCTGGCCGTGCGCGGCCAGGAAATTTGGCGCACGCTGGCCACGTGTTTGTTTGGGATGTTGGTTGTCGAGGCTTGCTTCGCCCGCTGGGCCGGCCGGCCGCGTTAAGGGGCAAGAGTTCACACGAGGTTGTGTTTCAAAGTCTGAAAATCAGGTGCCGAGCGTCCTTGTCGTTTTCGGGTGCCATGCCCAAGTTTGCGTGGGCATGTGCTGACTGAGCGACAATTCGCGGATCGTATCCATGTCCGAATTCGTGCGATGGCTATTGGGTTTGAAGCAAGCTCCCGACTGGGCGGAGGGGGGCTCGTGGCACATCCAATTCCATTCCTTGCCGCAGGGTCTGTGGGGTGTGGCCTGCATCGCCTTGGCCGTCTTGGCCGTGGTCGGCGTCTGGTATTTGTATCGCGGCGAGTTGAGCACCGTGCGGTTTGGCATGCGGGCGTCGTTGGCCGTGCTGCGCTGTCTGATCCTGACCTGCGTGGCCTTCATGCTGTTCGAGCTGGTATTGGTGATCACGAAGCGCGAGTCGATTCCTTCGCACCTGCTGGTGCTGTTCGACACCTCGGAAAGCATGGGACTCAACGATCCCTATCCCCAGGATGAGTCGCTCTCGGCGATGTCGAGCAAGCTGGGTTTCCAGGAAGCTGCCGCGCCGCGCAAGCAGGCCCGCATCGAGTTAGCCCGCCGCGCGCTGCAACAAGTCCTCGGTCCACTGGCCGAGGGGCGCGAGATCTCGCTCTACGGCTTTGCTCACCAGCCGGTCGAGCTCAGCCGGGACGAAATCGCCAAGGTTGAAGCCAAGGGAACCGAGACCGCGATCGGCGACGCGCTCAGCAGCGTCATGGCCGAACACCGTGGCCAACCGCTTGCCGGAGTGCTGCTGGTCAGCGATGGTCAGTCGAACGCCGGCGAAGATCCGCGCAAGGTGGCCGAACAAGCCGGCAAGCAAAGCGTGCCGATCGTGGCCCTGGCCGTCGGCACCGAGCAAGGGCCGAGCAACGCCAGGCTGGCCGCGATCGAAGCCGACCCGGTCGTTTTTGTGCGCGATTCGACCGAAGTGGCCGTGCTGATCGAGGGGCACGCCATGAACGGCCGCACCGGCCTGGTCACGCTCGAAAAACGGCAGGACGGCAATTGGAGCGAGGTGGGCCGCGAGGAGGTCACCTTCAACGAGGATGCCGCCACACGCCGCATCAACTTCAAGCTCACGCCTGAGGTGGTCGGCGAGATCGAGCTGCGGGCTAAGATCGCCGATTTCGGTGCCGAGTTGACCGAAACCGACAACATCGCCACGCACGCCATGAAAGTCGTTCGCCAGCAGATTCGCGTGCTGCTGATCGCCGGCTCGTCGTCGCCCGAGGTGCAGTTCTTGCGCAACGCGCTGCTGCGCGACACGGCCTTGGAGTTCGCCTGTTGGCTGCAATCGGCCGGTGAAGGCTACGAGCAGATGGGCACGCGGCCCATTCGTCGTTTGCCGCTCAATCGCCAGGAGCTGGAACAATATGACGTGCTGATTCTGTTCGACCCCGACATGCGCGCCTTGGGCCCGACTTGGTCCGACTTGATCAGCCAGTTTGTCGGCACTTCCGGCGGCGGGCTGATCTATGTGGCGGGCGAAGTGCACACCCGCAACCTGTTCGACGGCGTGGCGTCGGAGAGCAACGAATCAACCGGCGTCACGATCGACAACGCCTGGCTGCGCAGCCTGCCGGTGGTGGCCGAGCGCGGGCTCTATAAATCGAGCGCCGAAGTGGCGCTGTCGGCGCGCGAACCGTGGAACCTGGAGCTGACGGCGGAAGGCTCGGTCGATCCGATTTTTCAGTTCGATCCCGACCCCGCTCGCAATCGCGAAATCCTGGCCAGCCTGCCCGGCATGTACTGGCACTTTCCGCTCACGCGGGCCAAGCCGGCTGCCACCGTGCTCGCTCGTCACGGCGATCCGCGGATGAGCAACGCCTTTGGCCGCAACGTGCTGCTGACCGTCCACCGCTACGGGCCCGGCCACACCGCGTTCCTAGCGTTCGACAGCACCTATCGATGGCGCTATCTGCACGAGGAATACTTCGACGGTTTTTGGGCCCGGCTAATCGATCGCCTGGGCCGCAGCAAAGCGCTCGGGGGCCGCTATCCGTTCACGCTTTCGACCGACAAGGCGTCGTATCGCACGGGCGACCGCGTGATCATTCGCGCCAAGGCCGTCGATGCCGAAGCCGGTTCGGGCGCCGTGGCCGACCTCAAGGGCGAGGTCGAATTGGCCGGCCAGCAGCCATTCCAACTTGAGATGGAATCGCTGGCCGATGCACTGGGCGTATCCGAGGCCGCCTTTACGGCCAACGAGGCCGGCGCCTACAGCGTCCGCATCCTGCCCGGCAACGTCGGCGCCCAGGGCGATCCGTCGGTGCGCCCCGCCACGCTCAACTTCCGCGTCGAAGCGGCTCGCAGCGAGCTGGACCGCCCGAAGCTCGACCGCGGGCTGCTCGAGGACGTTGCCCGCTCCAGCGGCGGCAGCGTGTTGTCGCTGGCCAACTACGAACAAATTCCCGACGCCTTCAAGGTTCACGAAGTCGGACGGTTGCTCGAATATCGCGACGAATTGTGGGACGCGCCGATCCTGTTCGGCAGCCTGATGGTGCTCTTGACCCTGGAGTGGATCTTGCGGAAGCGTTCGCGCATGGCGTGAGTCCATTCCGGCAAGGCGTGATTATGGCCACGATGTTAGAACACAAACCGGTGCCCGAGCGATTGCAACAATCGCAACGCGCCTTGGAGCGTCGACTCGACGCCGTGCGCCAGCGGCTGCGTCTGCACCTGCTGGTCGAGGGACTGTTTTGGGTGATCGGCGCCGTGGTGTTGGCCGGCGCCGCCAGCCTGCTGCTCGACTGGCTGCTGCGGTTCAATCTGCCGGCGCGGTTGGGGCTGTTAGGCATCGCGGTCGGGGCTATTCTCTGGCTGGCCTATCAACGCCTGCTGCGGCCGCTGCTCTTGCCGTTGGATCATCTGGTCCTGGCTGAATTGCTCGATCGCCGCGCGCCGGGCGTGGGCCAGCGCATTTCCAACGTGCTGCAACTGCCCGACTTGCTGTCGCAAGATCATCAGGCCTCGCCGAGCATGGTGTACGCCGCCGTGGCCGAATGTTCCGAGGCGCTCGACCGCGTCGATTTGGCGGCCCCGCTCAATCTCCCGCGCCGGCACAAACTCGTGGCCGTCAGCATCGTGTTGATCGTCGCCACGGTCGCGTTTTGTCTGCTATGGCCCGCCGTGGCTCAACTGTGGGCTCGTCGTTGGCTGGCTGGCTCGACCCAGCGCTGGCCGCAGCAAACGTATTTGCAGGTCGTAGGCCTGGGCGACGGCAATGCACTGCTGGTGCCGCGCGGCGAGACGTCGCTCGTGCAGATCGATGCCCGGCCGAAATTCGTGGCTGGTGATGGTTGCTGGATCTTGCCCGGCCGTGGCGAGCCGTTAGCCATGGAAGGCGCCGAATCGCCTCTCAGCGAACCCCCGACGCAAGTCAGCGTTTCCTATGTTCAGGCCGACGGCGGCACGCGCCGCGGCAACGCGGTGCAGTTCGACGAGTCGAGTTTCCGCTACGAGCTACCCCCGCTGGCCGAGCCGATCGCCCTGCACATCACCGGTGGCGACGATTGGCTGGGCCCGATCGTGATCGAACCGATCGCCCGGCCCACGGTCAGCGTGTTGGAAATCACGGCCACGCGCCCCGGCGGCAGCAACCCGCAAGTCCAGCGCGTTGGCGAAGGCACGCAGCAGCTGTTGTACTTACCCGAGACCGAGCTCGTGCTGCGGCTGGTGGCCGACGGGCCCCTGCAATCTGCCGAGGCGATCAGCAATGGCCAGCCCGCCGCCGGCTGGCAACGCGTCGACGAAAAAACCTACACGCTCACCTGGACCATGAAGGAGTCGTCGACGATCGAGTTCCGGCTGTTTTCCCAGCGCGGCGCCTTGGCCTCGAAGCCTTACTTCCTCACGATCGGCCTGCTCAAGGATCGCGAGCCGCGGGTCACGATTCGCTCCTCGGGCGTTGGACGCCGCATCACGCCCGTGGCGCGCATCCCGCTATCACTACGAGCCAACGACGATTTTGGCGTCGCGGCGCTGGCTCTCGATTGGGAGCGCACCGCCGTGCGCGACGACAAGCCCAGCGTCGAAACGAAGCACGAGGAACTCGACAAGCTACCCGGGGCCGACGGCCAGGGGGCACTGCGCGGCGAGATCGAAATCGACCACGAGCTGGCCCTGCGCGAGCGCGGCCTGACGCCTGGCAACGCGCTCAAGCTGCGTGGCGTGGCGACTGACAATTGCGCGCTCGGCGTGCAAGCGGGCAATTCGCGCTGGCTGGCCTTCCAGATCGTGGCGCCTGACGAATTGTTCTACGACATCCTCACCCGCCAGCGCGAGCAGCGGGCCAAGTTCAGCGCGGCCCTCGACAGCGCCAAGGAACAAGGCAAGACCCTGGCCGCGCTCGACAAGCCCGAGCAGGCCCTGGGCGTTTCGCGGGCCGAGCAAGTGATCGCCCGCAGTGTGTGGCAGGTGGCCAATCAACTGGACGCCAGCTTGCTCGAGATGACGCTCAACGATCTGGGCAATCCGCAGGCCCGCGAGAGTTTGCAGGCCTCGGTCATCACGCCGCTACGCACGCTGCACGCCGAACTGCTGCTGCCACTGCGCGCGTCGGTCGACGGTCTGGCCCAACAGGCGACCGTGTCCGAGGAGCGTCGGGCCGAGACGGTTAAGCTATCGGACCGAGCGATCGAGTCGATGCAAAGCATCCTGGCCCAGATGTCACTGTGGGAGAGCTTCATCGACGTGGTCAACCAATTGAAGCAAATCATCGATAGGCAAGGGCAGGTATTGAAATCAACCGAGGAAATCGAGAAACAACGCACCGACGACCTGTTCGACAAATGATCCAATTGGGATCAACAGACCTGCTAATCGGGTGGACTGCGGCGAATAGGCCGTCGGCGAGCGGACTTTTATTGACTGGCGCACCCGGCTGCGCTACAAAAGAGGATGCGATTGTTTGGGCGCATCCAAAAGGACTTCGGAATGGCTACACCAATCCACGGGGAGGAACCGCGATGAAAAGCCTGCTGGTGCGAATCGCCGGAACGACGGCGTGTTGGACCGCGTTGATTTTTTCGTTTGCCGGAATCGCCTCCGCGCAAACGGGAACATTCCAGCTCGCCGGTGGCGGCGATGCCAAGCCCGATGTTGCCAAACCCGCCGACCCCGCCGCGCCCGAGCAGAAACCGGCCAAGAAGACCGAAGCCGGTCTCGGCCAGCGCGGTGATCGCGATGTGACCGTGGCCGATCAATTGAGCTTCCGCGAAGAGCAGGTTCACGGAGAGATGTCGGAATTGGAGCAGCGGATGTTCCGGCTCTCCGAAGCGCTGAAAAAGCTCGAACCGGAAAACTCCTCGCGATTGATGGTCGGTCTGAAGTACGCCCGCGAGGAACTGATCCTGCACCGCATGAAGGAAGCCCAAGAGGCCCTGGCCAAATTGAATCTCAAGGACGCGGCCGGCGAACAGAAGGAGCTGCTGGCCCGGCTCGAGCGGCTGCAACAGTTGCTGCTCTCGGGCGATCTCGATTTCGAGATGCGGATCGAGCGGCTGCGAGCCATCCGCGCCACGCTGCGCAAGCTCGACGCCGTGATCAAGGAGGAGAGCCGCGAGGAGAAACTGTCGAAACAGACCGCCGCCAAGGAAAAGGAATTGGCCGCGCTGGCCAAGCGCCGCGCGGCGCTCCAGGAACTCGTCAAGCAGCAAACCGAACATGTCGCCGCCAACACGCCGTTGGCCAAGCAAGACAAACTGGGTGACGACGAGCGCGCGTCCGTTGCCAAGCTGGCCACGGGTCAGGAAGCCACGCGCCAAGGCACGAAGGCCCTTTCGGCCGATGCCTCGGCCGGCGGCGCCTCGCCCAGCCTGACCGAGGCCGGCGAGCAAATGCAGTCGGCCGTCGACGCGCTGGCCAAAACCGCTCCCGTCGACGCCCTGCCACCGATGGAGAAGGCGCTCGAGAGCCTGAAGAAGGAACTCGAGGAAGTCGCCAAGAAAGAGGCCGAAGCCAAGGACGCGTTGAATAAAGACAAGTTTGCCGCCATGAAGAAAGAGCAGGAGGCCAACCGCGGCGCCACCGATCAAGTGGCGGAAATGACCCGCGGGCTGGGCAACAACGGCGCTACGGCCCTGGAAGATTTGACCAAAGCTGGCGAAGCCATGGCCAGTGCCGAAGGGGCGTTCGGCAGTTCCCAGGCCGGCCAGGGCAACGGCGAACAGGGCAAGGCCTTGGCGGCGCTCAAAGACGCCGAGGAGCAGTTGGCCGAGGAGGCCGAACGCCTGGCCCGTCAATTGCGCCGCGAAGTGAAGAAGCGCGTCACCGAGGGCCTGACGGCGATGCTTGAGATGCAAGTCGCCGTGCGCGAGCGCACCGTAGCTCTGGGGCCGGGCGTCAAGGAAGGTTCGCGCCAGGCGCTCTCGGCCCTCTCGGCCGTCGCCAAGCGCGAGGAGAAGATCAGCGACGCCGCTCAGGACCTGATCAATATCGTCGAGGAGACCGAATTCGGCATTGCATTGCCCGCCGCCCTGGCCGCCATTCGCGATGCCACCGAGACGGTGCAGGTCGCCCTGGCTGACGGCGACGCATCGGCCGACGTCGTGCGGTCCGAAAAGCAAATCGAGGAAGACTTGAAGGAGATGCTCGAGGTCGTTTCGGAAATGTCCGACGCCAACAGCAAAAAAGGCAAACGCATGGCCGGCAACTCGCCCGACGAACAACGCCGGGAGCAGAACCGCATCATCTCGGAGTTGAAGATGATCCGCCTGCTGGAAACGCGCGTCCATCAGAGCACGATCGACGTCGACGGCAAACGTGGCGAGGCCTCTCCTGCGGGCGCGATTCGCAAACAGATCGAACATCTCGAAGGCCGCCAGGAAGATATTCGCGACGCCACCGAGCAATTGGCCTCCGAACGCGGCGACGACATTCCGCAGCCCGAATAAACACGGTCAGGGACTCAGACCCCGAAAGCGAGAAATCAACATGAAAATATTGAGCAAGCATTTCGCGCTGGCGTTCGCCCTGTCGCTGGCAGTGTGCGGCGTCGCACGGGCGCAGGAAGAAGACGAGATGGCCCCGCTCGACGGCGTGATCGCCGACATGCAGGTTGCCGGTGGCCGACTTGGCAAGATGCTCACTGACAAGCCCACGCAGCAAAAAGAGAAAGAGGCCATCGACAAACTGGGGGCTCTCATCAAGTTTCTCGAAGAGCGTCGCGGCCAGAACGGCGGTCAGGCGAGCGCGAACCCGGATAAGCCGGCCGAGGATTCGATCATCAAGGCCGGTCCGGGCGGCTCGGGCCCCTTGCACGACGCCAACCGCCGCGGACGAAGCTGGGGCCAACTGCCCGCTCACAAGCGGCAGCAAATCCTGCAGTCCATGACCGAGGGTTTTCCGCCCCACTATCAAAAAATCCTGGAGCGCTACTACTTGCGGCTCGCCGAAGAAAAGCCCGCCGGCGATGCGCCCGAAGACCCGACGGTGAAGCCGACCCTCAGCGCCAAATCGGGCGCGGCGTTGAACAAGCAGTCTCCGGCCGTGGAGACGGCCACTCCATGATGTTCCTTTCGCGCACGACTCACCTCGTTCTCCTGCTCGCGCTGGCCCTGCTCGCGCGTCCACTCGGGGCCGACGAACCGCCAGCGCCGGGCGCCAAGGCGCTGGTCGTGACCGTTGACGACGAGCAGATCGGAGCGCAGATCACGGGTCTCGAAGATGGCAAGCTCGTGCTGGGTGGTCCGACGCCGCGTCAGTTGCCCTTGGCTGACGTGCAGCGCATCGAGTTTGGCAAGTCGCCCCAGGCGGCCTCGGGCTCCGACATGAGTTGGCTTGGCCAGGACAATCACGACGTGGTGCAAGTCGGCGGCGCCGCGGGGGGCAACTCCATCCAGGATCTGCACCTGCACGCGATCAATCTCAAGGCTCAGGCCATCAAGCAGATCGCGGTCACCTGTCGCTTCCCGTCCAAGCGGCTACACATCTGGCGGCTCGACACCTCGAAGACGCCGCATTGGCGGCTGGCAATTTCGCGTGCGGACATGGCCAGCGAAGCCGAGCTGTATATCGAGCCCGCCTCGGAAGACAGCTTCCAGCAGAAGTTCGACGTGACGTTCACTTATGCCGACGGCAGCACCAGCGCGGCCAGCGTCGTGGCCACGACCCACACCAGCGACAAGGCCAAGGTCGATTCGGGCGCCAAGAAAGCCGGCGATCCCGCCAAGGTGGCCACGGTGGCGCCGTCGAAGGCCATCGTCTATGCGGGGCCTGCCAGGTCGGCGGCCGGCCGTTTGTTCGGCGACGTCACCGCGATGACCGGCGAGTCGCTCGCGCTGCGCACCGATTGGAAGGCCGACCTGCAAATTCCGCTGCTGCGCGTGCAGGGAGTCTGGTTCGGCAAATCCGCCTCGCGGGTCGAGTTCGACAAGCAACTCGAGGGACCAGCCGCCGAGGATGTCGTATTTCTGCTGGCTGCCGACAAAACCGTGGCCCAGGTGGCCGGCACCGTGCAGACTCTGGCCGACGGCAAGTTGACTCTCCGCTTTCAGGGCGCCGACCGCACGTTGAAGGAGGAGCGGCTGCTCGGCATCGTGTTTGCCACGCACCCCAAGCTGCCCCCCGTGACCACGCCCTACCAGGTGTTCACGCTGGCCTCGGGCGATTCGCTCGCGGGCCGGCTGACCGCGATCAACGAACGAGAGCTCGAGCTGGAAACGATGTGGGACGCGCGCGTCAAGATTCCCGTCGCCTCGCTGGCCGACATTCGAGTTCGCAACGGCAAGTTGACGTATCTCAGCGACCTGGAGCCGATCACCGTCGAAGAGGTGGCCTATTTTGGCCGCGTCATGCACTGGCAGCGCGATTCGGGCTTCGAGGGTTCGCCCCCGCGCGTCAAAGGCAAGCTGCCTACGCGCTCGCTGGCGATGCACTCGCGCTCGGTGCTCACGTTCGCTCTCGACGGGCAGTACGAGAAGTTCAAGTCCACGGTCGGATTCGACGATAGTGCCGCGGGCCGTGGACGCGTCGTTTGCCGTGTATTGGTCGACGGCCGCGCGGCATTCGCCGAGAAAGACTTGCGCGGCGATCAAGATCCGCGCGATGTCGAGGTCAGCGTCCAAGGCGCCAAACAACTGGCCCTGGAGGTCGATTTCGGCGAAGGCGAAGACGTCGGCGACCGCGTGATCTGGGCCGAGCCGCGACTGTTTCGTGCCGAGGCCAGGTAGTCGATGCCGATGCACCGGGAGAGGGTTCCTATGCGAAGTTCTGGCCAATTAACGCTCGGGCGGTTGCGCCGGCCGACCGCGGCCTGCCGCGCCGCGGCGTTTGGCGCCTGGGTGTGCTGCGCCCTGCTGTGCTGCGCAGCAGACGTGCGAGCCGAGCAGCCCAAGGGCAAGTTCGAAGTTCACGATCTCTCGCTGTGGATCATGGAGCCCGGCGGACAGCAAGCAAATCTGCGCACCGCCTATCCTTCGGCTCTGCCGCCCACGGTCTCGTCGAGCCGCAATGGCCCGGCCGCCAAGCCCGGCGAAGCGCTCGTGCGCCGCGTGGCGCCGATCAACCTGATGACGTTTCATGGCAGCCCGGCCACGAACCTGGACGTCGACCTGCGCACCAAGGCGGGCACGTTCCTGGCTCACTGGCCCGCCGGCGAGGGCCTGCCCAATCGGCTCCGCTGGGCCGGCATGCCCGCGCTGGATCTGGTCGAGAAGATCGAGGACCAGGGTGAGTTGGCCTATGTCGATTCGGACCATTGGATTCACCGAGCCCGTGCGATCGAAGCCTTGTTCGTCCGCCGCGGTGCCCGCTCCGAGCGTTTTCTGGCCTACGACGTCGAGTTGACGCTGCCCGCCCCGATTCGTCTCGAGGGAGGGCCCGACAAATACACGGTGATCAACATCTCGGGCGCGACGCTGCACGACGTGCTCATTTCGCGTGCTACGCCCCAAGGGCGGCGCATCGCCTGGCTCGACGTGCTGCCGGCAGCCTCATCGACTCCCAAGCCGGCCGCGCCCGCCGAGCCGCCCAAGGCAGCCCCGGCCGACCTGTTCGACGACGGCAAGAGCCCTGCCGCGCCCGCGGCGCCGCCGACGGCCAAGCCGGCCGCCGAAAAGGATCCGAGCAAAGACAAAGCGCCGAAACAGGACGACAAGCCGGCGCCTGCCGCTGCGCCAGCTGCTGCCGATCCGGCCGCTGCAGCGCCAGCCAAGGCAGAGGCTCCTGTGGCGGCGGACAAACCCGCGCCGACCGCCGAGGATGAGAAACGCGCCAAGAGTCGCCAGCAGGTGGAGAAGTTTTTCTCCTCGAATATCAAACGCAAAAGTCCCGCCGCCGTGAGTCCGGGCAAGGGAGTCGAAGTCACGCTGTCGGAGCCGCTGGCAGCCGATGCGGCTGATACCGCGGCCAAGACCGTGGCCTTGCTCACCGAGCGACTCACCCGCACCGGTCTGACTCCCGGCGAGGTCGAGCTGTTCGTCAGCAACTACCGCTCGTTGTTCTTCGAGGGCGAAGACGTGGTCGTTGCCTGCCGGATCGGCCAGGGCACGATTGACGAGGCGATTCCGCTGTCGGTCTTTCCCGAACCGACCAAGATGCTGCGCGTGGCCATGGTGGTACAGCGCAACGCCGATCCGCAGTTGGGCAACGAGGTCGATCGGCTCGTGACGCAACTGGGCGACGCGAAATTCTCGGCCCGCGAGGCCGCCCACAAGCGGTTGATGGAGCTGGGCCCGCTGGCGTTCGCGACCTTGAACAAGGCCCTGAACAACGCCGATCAGGAAATCGTGATTCGGGCCGAACGGATCCTGCTGTTCCAAAACCAAACTCCCACGCCGCAAGGACAGAGCAAGCCCGCTACGACGAATGGCGCAGTAGGCGCCGGGGGCGGGGGCGCCGGCGCAGCCGGGGCCGTGATTATCAAGAAGTGACGCGGCACGCGCCCGAAACGGAATTCCCCGAGTCGCACGGATCCGATGCCAAACCAGAGTTTTCCGCCCTTTGAACCCCATCCGCTTGTGCGCGGCGGCCATGCCCAGACCTTGGCCGGCGCCTACCTGCCGGGCCTGCGGCCTTCCTACCGGGCTCGCCAACATCAGGTGGCGTTGGGCGACGGCGATCAGATCGTGCTGCACGACGATTGCCCTGGCGGTTGGCGGCCCGGCGATCGCACGGCGCTGATGATTCACGGCCTGGCCGGCAGCCACGAGAGCGGCTACATGCGGCGCATTGCCGCCAAGCTGAACGATCGCGGCGTGCGCTCCTTTCGCATGGACCTGCGCGGTTGCGGCTCCGGCGCGGGCCTGGCCCGCCTGCCCTATCACAGCGGCCGTTCGGAAGATGCCGCGGCAGCGCTCGAGGCGATTGCCACGCTCGCGCCCGACTCAGCCACCACGCTGATTGGTTTTTCACTCGGTGCGAACATTTCTCTCAAGTTGCTGGGAGAGCTCGAGAGCACTGCGTGCGGCCAACTCGACAGCGCCGTGGCTGTCTGTCCGCCGGTCGATTTGGCGGCCTGCTCGCGGCGTATCTCGCAGGCCAGCAATCGCATGTACGACCGCCACTTTGTCTCGCTGTTGCTGCGGCAATTGGCCGAGCGGGCGCGGCTGCTCAGCGATGCGGCCGGAGTCGACCTGGTGCGCCGGCCACGATCGCTGTGGGAGTTCGACAACACCTTCACCGCCGTCGTCTGTGGATTCGGCACGGCCGACAACTACTATCGAGTCGCCAGCTCGCTGCAGTTCATCGGCCGCATTCGCATTCCCACGTTGATTCTGGCCTCGCGCGACGATCCGATGATTCCCAGCCAGGCCCTCGAACAACTGTGTCCGCCGACCGAGGTGCGTATCCACCTGACCGAGCGCGGCGGCCATCTGGGCTTTCTGGGCCGCGCGGGTGTTGACGCCGATCGCCGCTGGATGGATTGGCGCGTCGTCGATTGGACACTGGCCGCCGATCGGCTGGCTGTCGCCGGCGGCGCGGCGCTGGCGCGGTAGCGCCGGGCGTCAAGGCGACGACTTCGCGCACCAGTCGGTCCACATCGCGCGGTAGGCGGCTTCCAGATTTCGCGTGAACCCGACGGCATCGACCAGCGGCGAGGCCAGCATGCGCCCGCGCAGCTCGACGCGCAGCGAGCTGAGCCGATCGAGGTCTTCCGCGACGCCGCGCGCCAGGTCCACGTAACCCTCGCGCGTGTCGGCGATGAACTCGCGCAATCCCAAGGTCACCAGCGCGCTGCTGCCAAAGCGCGACGCATACGAGCTGCCCGCTAGAGTCACCACCGGCACGCCTTGGTGCAGGCAGTCGCAGGTCGTGGTGTGACCGTTGAACGGAAACGGATCGAGGGCGACGTCGACCTGATTGACGCGCTCGAGAAAATCGCGCTGCGGGCACCGAAAAAAGAGTTCCACCCGTTCGGCGCCGACTCCCTGCCGCGCAAAAATATCCTGCACCGATTGACGGAAAGCGGTTGTCTTTGGTGCCAGCATCAGCAAGCGAGATCCCGGCACACCGGCGAGCACCTCGGCCCAGGTCGCCAACACTTGCGGCGTGAGCTTGGCGGGATTGTTGAACGAACCGAACGTGACGAATCCTTTGGCGATCGCCGGCGACGGCGCGACGTCAGGAGCAGCGGGAGGCCGGAAGCAGAAGAAGCTGCGCGGCAGCCTATAGAGCCGCTCGGTGTAATAGCGATCGGTCATGCCCGGCGGATCCGACCAGTCGTCGGTCAACCGATAATCCATCGCCAGCATGCCGGTCGTGTTTTGATAGCCGATGTAGGTCACTTGCACGGGCGCTGGCTTATAGGCGAACATCGTGAGCCGGCTGCCCGCGATGTGCCCCGCCAGGTCCACCAGCACGTCAATGCGGTCGCGGCGCACCAGTTCACTGACGTGTTGGTCGCCCAGCCCCACGATGTCGCGCCAATGGTCGGCGCAGCCCCGCAGCCGTGTCGTGGTCGCGTCGGCTTCGCCCGGCAAGGCGCTGTTGTAGCAAAACACTTCCACGGCCTGATGGTCGTGCGCGGTGAGAATCGGCTCCGTGAAACAGTTGACCGCGTGCTCGCGAAAGTGCGAGGCCACGTATCCGATGCGCAGCCGCCGCCCGGGCGTGCGATCGTTCGCGTGCGGCGCCGCGGCGGCCGTGAGCGGGTCGGTGTGCCGGCGGCCCCACTCGCGGTGTTCCGCGAAGATCGTCGCGGCGTCGTAGTCGGGAAGCAGGTTCAGGGCATAGATCAGATTGCCGTGCCACACGCGCTGCCGAGGATTCAAGCGCAACGCGGTGCGGTAGGCCGCGATGGCCTCGTCCTGCCGGGCCGCGCTCAACAGCGCGACGCCATAATTGCCAAACAACTCGGCATCGCCGGGAGACGATTCCACGGCCCGTTGATAGGCGACCAAAGCGTCGTCGAGCCGGTCGGAACTCTCGAGTCGTCGCGCCATGTTGCAATGGGCAGCACCGTAGCGTGGGTTGAGCTGCAAGGCGCGCTGGTAACATGCGATGGCCTCGGCGATGTGCCGGTCGCCCCAGGCATTGCCCAGGTTGTTGTAGGCTTCGACATAATCGGGCTTCAGCTCCACGGCCCGCTGAAGGCTCGCGACAGCCTCTTCGAACTGACCCTGTCGCGTCAGCGCCACGCCCAGATTGTTGCACGACTCGGCATCGGCCGGGTTGAACTCCAAGGCCCGGCGAAAGCACTTCAGGGCCTCGTCGGGCGTGCCCTGCTTCGATAGCATGACTCCCAGATTGTTGAGGGCCCCGCTCGAATTCGGCCGCGCGTTCAAAAAGCTTCGATAAGCAGCCACGGCTTCGTCATAGCGCTCCTGCCGATCGAACGTCGCGGCCAGCCGAGCCAGCGCATCGCCATCGTCGGGCCGCAGCTCCAGGGCTCGCCGCCAACAGGCTATTGCATCTTCCGTTCGGCCATCGGCTGCCAAGCGATCGCCCTCGCTCCGTTCTCGGCCACCCAAGGCGTGCCGCAGTCGCTGAGCCACTTCCGCATGCTCGGGCTGCAGGTGCAGGGCCTGCTGATAACTGGCAATCGCCTGATCCCAGGCTTGCAACTGTGCGAGCACGAAGCCCAGATAGTGATGCGCTTCGACGTGCCGCGGGTTCAATCGCACGGCCTCGGCCAGTTCGGCAATCGCCTCCTGCGGCCGGCCCAAGGCGTGACAGGCCGTGCCCAGCAGATAGTGCGTCTCGACGTCATTCGGATCGGCCGCGAGAATCTGCCGATAGAGTGGCTCGGCTTCGCCAAGACGGCCCGAGGCGTGATGCGATTTGGCCTGGGCCAATAGTGCGGCAAGATGGACCACGAACAACTCCTGGCGGCGAGCACTCAATCACGCAATTTTACCACCGCCGAAACGATCGCGGCAAACACACTGTTCCAATCGCCCGGCGCACTTTGCCGAAACAGCCGGATCGTCGGATACCAGGGCGTTTCCTCGCGATCGACGAGCCAGCGCCAATCGGGCACGTAGGGCAGCGCCACCCACACCGGCACTCCCAATCCGCCCGCCAGGTGCGCCGTGGCCGTGTCGGCCGTGATCACCAAATCCAGTTGTGTCATCAGCGCCGCGGTGTCCATGAACGGGCCGTGTTCCCCATCCAGCTCGGAACCCAAGTCGACCACCGCAAAGCGATCGGCGATCGCGGATGCTTGTTCGCAACCCGGCCCCTTTTGCAAGCTGATCAACCGCACGCCGGGCAGTTGGGAGAGGCCCTCGAACATGGCCAAGGGA
Source organism: Planctomycetaceae bacterium (assembly GCA_003153375.1). Lineage (GTDB taxonomy): Bacteria > Planctomycetota > Planctomycetia > Pirellulales > PALSA-1355 > PALSA-1355. The sequence continues at coordinate 65,963 of PLYM01000056.1, read as the reverse complement.
ATCTCGCGCCAGGGAGGCAGGTCGGGGCGTCCCTGCCAGACAATCCCGATCTTCAGTTCCTTGCTCGGCGGTCTGGCTTCAGCGTTCTCGGCGCCTGGCAACGCGGCCAGTTTTTGCCGCCAGTGTTCCATGAGCGCAGGTTGCGCCGACAAGTAGGGCGCGTGCCAGGGAACGGAGGCCAGGTCGGTTTGAAACAAACCCGGCAAGCTCGGCAGCGCGACGTGTACGTCGTATGGGCCCGACGTCGTGCCCGCCGGCTGAAGGTTCGCGAATCCGCTGCCCGCCAGCAGTGGGATCAGGGCCCCTTGCACTTCGACGATCACGCGGGCGCCTCGATTTTCCAACAGCGGCACGTAACGGATGAACTGCAAGGTATCGCCCAAACCCTGCTCGGCATAAACCAGCACGGTGCGTCCGGCCGGCGAGGAACCGTCCCAGGCCCGTTGCGGCTCGCGCATCGCGCCCCAGGTGGGCACGCGCCAGCGCCATTCATATTCGCTCCAGCCGTCGGCCCAGCGGCCCAGCAACAACAGCGTCAAGCCGCGATTCAGATGCGCCTCGGCAAAGTCGGGCGCGAGCTTGATGGCATGATCAAACGACCCCAGCGCTTCGTAGAATCGCCGTTCGTCGCGCAGCACCAGGGCCAGGTTGTTGGCGGCGCGCGGAAAATCGGGTTTCAGCTCCAGCGCGCGGCGGCAGTGTACCTGGGCCTCGCGCGGTTTGCCTTGGTCGCGCAACACGAGCGCCAACGTATTGTGGGCATCGGCGCGCAGCGGATCGAGCGCGACCGCTCGACGGCAGCACTCGGCCGCCTCGTCGAGTCGGAATTGAGCGCGCCGCACGCGTCCCAGATTGGCGTGCGCATCGGCGAAATTTGGATCCAACGCGATCGCGCGATGGCAACACTCGGCCGCGTCGACGAGCCTGTTCTGCCGGGTCAGCGCGACGGCCAGATTGTTAACCGCGCTGGTGAAGTCGGGCTTCAGCTCAATCGCCCGTCGAAAATGCGCCGTGGCCTCGTCCAGCCGTCCCTGATTCACCACGGCGTTGCCCAGGTGATAGAACGCCTCGGCAAAGTCGGGTTTCAGTTCGATCGCCCGCCGAAAGCAACCCGTGGCCTGCTCCCATTGCCCTGTGGCCGCCAGCGAGTTGCCGGCGTTGTTTTGCTGCGCGGCCAGCGCGCGGCGCAGGTTCTTGTCAATGTCGGCCGAGCTTGGTTTGAGGCTTTGGGCCCGCTGGTAGCTGGCAATGGCCCGCTCGATCTGACCGGCCTCTTCCAGCACGTAGCCCAGATAATGGTGCGCCTCGGCATGTGAGGGATTTTCTCCGACGGCAGCCGTCAGGTTCGTGAGCGCATCCTGCGGCTGGCCCAGGGCATGGCACGCCGTGCCGAGCAGGTAGTGCGCGTCCGCGTGGGTCGGGTCGCTGTCGAGGACGCGGCGATAGAGTTCGGCGGCGTCGGCCAGCCGGCCCTGGCCGTGGTGCGCCTTGCCTTGAGCCAGGATGTCAGCGACGTTGGACAATGAAAAAACCTCTCGTGCGGGGCGACTTGGACCCCGGCGCGATTCTACAGCCGCCACGCGCGCGACGGCAATCGAGCGCCGACGCCGGCAAATCCGCGTATCCACTGTTCTCGATCGCCCAGGGGGCCTATGTTTATGGTGATGTCCACGCTTTCGACGGGTCTCGGACCGCCGCGCGGGCGACTTGGGAGTTTTTCAGCATGCACTCGTCGAGCTTTCACACGCTGCCGCCGTTCTTCTTGCTGTTGGTGCTGCTGTTTGGCTTGCTCATCGCGATCTTACAGATCGGCATCCTTGGCTACGCGTACGAAAAGATGGGCATCAGTCGTCGGGTTGCATACCTGATTCTGTTTCTCTCGCTGGCCGGATCGTACGTCAATGTGCCAGTGGCCGAACTGCCCAGCAAGCAACAGGTCGTCGGTACGCAGTCGGTGCGAGACGGCTGGGGCCTAGAATACCGGGTGCCCGTGATCGACGAATGGCCCGGCACTGTCGTGGCGGTCAACGTGGGCGGCGCCGTCATCCCCACGCTGTTGTCGATCTATCTCATTGTGCGACACCAGATCTATGGCCAAGCGGCGCTAGGCATCCTGGTGGTCACGGTGATCGTACACGCGCTGGCTCAACCGGTCCCACAGATGGGCATCTCGGTGCCGATCTTCATTCCACCGGTTGCCGCGGCGCTGGTGGCCATGTTTCTGTCGCGCGATTACGCCGCGCCCCTGGCCTATGTCTCGGGCTGCATGGGCACGCTCGTCGGCGCCGATGTGATGAACATGCACCGCCTGGGAGAACTGGGAGCGTCGATCGCCTCGATCGGCGGTGCCGGCACGTTCGATGGCGTCTTTTTGACGGGCGTGCTCGCCGTGCTCTTGGCCATGAGTCCGGTGCCGGCTCAAACTCCGCCGCCTGCTCCGAGCCAACCGCCTTCGGGCGAAGATTACTCGCGGCTGTAAGTCACGCAGCGCGGAATTTTCAGGGTCGGACGATTCGGAGGCCGGAGGAGCGTTGCTCAGGGCCACGGAACGCGGGGCGGCAGCACCCCGTGCAATAAAAGAAACCCGTGCAACAAAAAAGGCCGCGCCAACGCGCAGCCTTTTTGTCGGAGAAAAATCCCGCAGAGCACGAGCAAGTCGCGGTCAGTCGTGCGGACTGATTGCAGACTCCGTGCGCTAAACTATTCGGACGAGTCGTCGGCGAATCGTCTGGTTGGGGTCGACGACTAGTAGCGACCGCCGCGGCCACCGCCGCCGCCACCGCCGCCGTAGCCACCACCGCCGCCACGACCGCCGCGACCACCACCACCGCCGCCGCCGCCACCACCGCCACCACGATCTTCACGAGGACGAGCCTCGTTCACGGCCAGCGGACGGCCTTGGTGTTGCTGTTCATTGAGACCTTGAATCGCCGCCTGCGCTTCCTGGTCGGAGCCCATTTCCACAAAGCCGAATCCTTTGCTGCGTCCGGTCTCGCGGTCTTGAATGACCTGCGCGCTTTGGACGGTGCCGTACTGCCCAAACAACTGTTCCAAATCCGAGCTGCTCATCGAGTAGGCCAGATTTCCCACATACAACTTCTTACCCACGGAAGGAGACTCCTCTACAAGCGCAAACAACCCGATGTTTACTTTCCCGGGTTAAAACAGAAAGGGACCGACCTGGCCGGCCCAACAGGTGAAGGACGATGGAGGCTAGAGCCGATTCCCCGTGAACCAACCTCAAGAACTCGCTCGACGATTCAACCGTCGAAAGTATACCATGTTTTCGCAACCCGCCTAGCCATTATCTGGCCGGCAAACCGCCTTAACACGGCCACGGCGAGCTGTTTGTGAAATATCTCACAGCTTGCCCGCTGCCGCCTTTCGGCTCGCAATCGCAAGGCTCTCGAAAATCGCCCGTTGGCCCCTTCCGCGCATCGCGAATTACGGTCTTCCGAACACGGCCGGCCCATGATTCGACGCGGCCTCTTTCGCGCGGGCCAAAATGGCTTGCACTCCTTTGGGGTCACGCTAAGTTATGGCCATGAACGCTAAAGCAAACCCATTAGTCGGCATCATCATGGGCAGCAAGTCGGACTGGGACACGATGTCGCAGGCCGACGAGATCCTGACCCGCTTCGACATTCCGCACGAGTGCCGCGTGATTTCCGCGCATCGCACGCCCGCCGCCATGCACGAGTACGGCACGAGCGCCGAATCGCGGGGCCTTGAAGTCCTGATCGCTGGCGCCGGCGGCGCCGCGCACCTGGCCGGCGTGGCGGCGGCGTACACCACGCTGCCCGTGCTCGGCGTGCCGTGCAAGGCCTGGTCGCTCGACGGGCTCGATTCGCTCTTGTCGATGGTGCAAATGCCGCGGGGAATTCCCGTGGCCACCTTTGCCATCGGCAAGGCCGGAGCGGCGAACGCGGCCCTGTTCGCCGTCAGCGTTCTGGCCGGCAGCCGCCCCGAGTTGCGCAAGAAGCTGCACGAGTATCGCGAAGAGGAGCGCGACAAGGTGCTCTCCGAAACCTTGCCGTAAGCTCACGCTCCGTGGGTGCCGCTGCTGGCTTGTCCAGCAGTGTTGCCTTTGTCTTGCCTGAGGACAATTGCAACGCCGATGATCCTCGACAGCCTGGAAAACGCCGAGCGCTACGCCAACTTGCATCCCGGCTTTCGCCAGGGCTTTGAGTTTCTCGCGCGGCCGAACCTCGCCGGCCTCGACAGCGGCAAGTACGAGCTCGACGGCGATCGTTTGTTCGCGCTGATCAATCGCGACCCCGGTCGCGGACACGCCGGCGCGCGGCTCGAAGCGCATCGCAAATACATCGACATCCAGTTCCTGGTTTCCGGCAGTGAGGAGATTGGCTGGCGCCCCACCAGCGAGTGCAGCCAGTTGACGGACCCCTATGACCCATCCCGCGACATCATGTTCTTCGCCGATCCGTCGCACGCCTGGATCAACCTGCGCGTCGGCAAGTTCATGATCTTCTATCCCCAAGACGCCCACGCCCCCCTGGCCTCAACCGGCGAGAACGTCAAAGCCGTGATCAAGGTGGCGGTGTAAGCGTTCGGAGTCGGCCCTGGAGATCGCGGCTATAATCGAGTCATGCTGATTCGAATATCCGAACCGCGACTGCAAGCCGTGCGGCGTATCCTGATGGATCGTTGGGATCCGTTCGGCACAGTTCCCGCGGTTGCCGAGAAGTACGACGAACTTGCTGTGCGCATTTATTTTTATTGCTTTCTTTCAATGGATTTGAGCAAAGAGCAGATTGCCGCCTATTTGGCGGATACCGAGGTTGGCGTGTTGCAGTTGCCGCCGCCCGAGATGAGTGATTTGCAGGCATGCGTCGAGAGGCTTATCGATGAGTGGAAGCGGACCGGCCCATAATGGGGCAAGTCTGCCCATTTTCCCCTCCCCAACCCCCGGGCGGAATGGTACTGTATGGGATTGCGCGATCCTTGAACGGTCGCCACGTGTCGTATATCCCAAATCACGGGGCGCGGTCCTGCGGCCAACCCCTAGCACCTAACCCCTCATCCCTAAACAATGGCCAAGCCCCATCGTAAGTTGAAGAAAGCCAATCACGGCAAGCGGCCCGCCAACAGCAAGGCCCGCCGTCTGAAGCGCAAAGACATCCGCACCTAAGCGGTGCCAAGTCTGCAGTTCGCCGCTCGGCCGTAGCGCCGGTCCATCAGACCAGCGGAAAAAACGCCCGTAGCACCGCTCGCGCCTGCGCCGCCAGGGCGGTTTGAATCATCAAAATGTTTGTCACCTCGTGCCGAGCCAAGTATGCTAGGTTCTTTGCATAAATTGGTGTCGGGTATTGGTTTTTGATCTTTTCCGGAGTGCAAATCGTGGCGACGTCGACCAGCAAGCGAACCGGTCAGCAGATGCAGAGCGGCGCCGACATTCTCGTGGAATCGCTGCTGAACCACGGTGTCGACGTCGTGTTTGCCTATCCCGGCGGCGCGAGCATGCCCCTGCACCAGTCGCTCACGCGCTACAAGGACCGCCTGCGCACGGTGCTGCCGCGCCATGAGCAAGGCGGCGGTTTCGCGGCCCAGGGCTACGCCCGCACCACCGGCAAGCCGGGAGTCTGCATGGCCACCAGCGGCCCCGGCGCCACGAACCTGGTCACGTGCATCGCCGACGCCAAGCTCGACAGCATTCCGCTGATCGCCATCACGGGCCAGGTCAAGACGGCCGTCATCGGCACCGACGCCTTTCAGGAAACGCCGATCGTCGAGGTTTGCCGCGGCATCACGAAACATCATTACCTGATCACCGACGTCAAGGACGTGGCCCGCGTGATGCGTGAGGCTTTTCACATCGCCACCACGGGTCGACCCGGCCCAGTGCTGGTCGACGTGCCCAAGGACGTGCAGCAAGCGACGATCGTGCCCGACTACGACGCGCCGATGAACCTGCCCGGCTATCACGTCGAGGATCGCAAAGCCAAGCCCGAACAAATCGCGCAGGTTGCCGCCGCCATCAAGCGCTCGCGCCGGCCGGTGATCTATTCCGGCGGCGGCGTGGCCCTGGGCGGCGCCAGCGCCGAGCTGCGCGAGCTGGTGCGGCGCACCAAGATTCCGGTGGCCATGACCCTGATGGGCCTGGGCGCTTATCCGGGCGACGATCCGTTGTCGCTCGAGATGCTGGGCATGCACGGCAGCGTCTATGCCAACTATGCCGTCGATCAGGCCGATCTGCTGCTGGCCTTTGGCGTTCGCTTCGACGATCGCGTGACCGGCAAGGTGTCGGAGTTCGCCAAGCACGGCAAGATCGTGCACATCGACATCGACCCCTCGGAAATCAACAAGAACAAAGAAGCCCACATCCCGATCGTCAGCGACATCAAGTACGCGCTGGCCGAATTGAACAAGGTGGTCGAGGCGCCCGAGGACTTGAGCGCCTGGCACGCCCAGATCGCGGCCTGGAAGAAGAGCGATCCTTTCAAGTTCGGCAAGAACGACCGCTCGATCTCGTCGCAGTATGCAATCCACCGCTTGTGGGAACTGACGAAAGATCGCGACACGATCATCACCGTGGGCGTGGGCCAACACCAGATGTGGGCCGCTCAACACTACAAGCTCAAGGAGCCGCAAACCTGGTGCTCGAGCTCTGGCCTGGGCACGATGGGTTTCGGCCTGCCGGCTGCCATGGGTGCCAAGATCGCGCATCCCGACAAGCTGGTGGTCGACATCGACGGCGACGGCAGCTTCCTGATGAACATCCAGGAACTGGCCACCTGCTTCTGCGAAAAACTGCCAGTCAAGGTGCTGCTCTTGAACAACCAGCACCTGGGCATGGTGGTGCAGTGGGAGGATCGTTTTCACGAAGGCAACCGAGCCCACACCTATCTCGGCCCGATCGACAATCCCGAAGCCATCGGCCAGGGCACGGTCGACAATCCGGCCAGCCGCTATCCCGACTTCGTCACGATCGCCAAGGGCTTCGGCGCCGGCGGCCGCTATGTGAAAGAGAAGTCGGAGCTGGATGACGCGCTGAAGGAAATGATCAACTCCAAAGGCCCCTACGTGCTCGACGTCGAAGTCCCCTATCAAGAGCACGTGCTGCCGATGATCCCCGCCGGCATGACGGTCAAGGATTTGATCAAGGAGTGAGGGGAGAAGGATGAAGGCGGAAGGATGAAGGATGAACGATGAAAATGGCGGCACGGCGCCCCCCGCCCCTCGCAGATTAGGAGCCATCATTCGTCCCGTTTGCCGCGTTTGCCTTCGATGGGTGCGGTGTTCTTGCTGGGCATGAGCTGGGACAGCTCCGATTTCTTGCTGGCCAGTTCGGGCTTGGCTGCCAGGTTGGTCCACTCGTAGGGGTCTTGCGCCTCGTCGTACAGTTCTTCGCCGCCGTCGGCATAGCGGATGTAGCGCCAGCCTTCGCTGCGCACGGCGTGGTTATTGAACTTGTAGGTCGTCATGGCGGGCGTGTCCCACCGGGCTTTGGGATCGGCCAGCAGCGCGCGAATGCTCCGGCCCTCGACATGGCTGGGAATCGGAATGCCGGCCAGGTCGCAGAGCGTGGGATAGATGGTCATGAAGTCGACCGTGCGCTCGCACAGGGAATTCGATTTGGTGAGGCCCGGAACGACCCAGATCAGCGGCGCGCGGGTGGCTTCTTCCCACAGCGCGAACTTGCGCCAGTGCTCCTTCTCGCCCAGGTGCCAGCCGTGGTCGCCCCACAATACGACGATCGTGTTGTCGCGATAGTTGCTCTTGTCGAGCGCGTCGAGTAAGCGACCGATCATCGCGTCGGCATACGACACGGCGGCCAGGTAGGCTTGCACGGCTTCCTTCCAGCGTCCCGAGGCGAGCATCGTGGCGTGATCGCCCGTCGGATCGGCCATCCGCACGCCGGCCCGCGGCACGTCGGCCAGATCGTCGGTCTTGGTCGGCGGCAGCTCGATCGCGTCGAGCGGGTGCATGTCGAAATATTTCTGCGGCACGTTCCAAGGCATGTGCGGCTTGTGCAGTCCGATGGTCAGAAAGAACGGCCGCTCGTGGCGGCGCTGCAATTGTTTGATGCCATAGCCCACGATGCGGGCCTCTCGCAGGTCGTCGTCCAGGCAATCGAGCGGCGCGAACTTGATGCCGCCAACGCCCGTGCTGCCCGAGGGCTTGGGGTCCGTCCCTTCGCGTTTGAGATAGTCTTCCCACTCGCTACGTCGATCCAATCCGCCGTGATAGATCTTGCCCGCGCCGGCGACGTAGTAGCCGGCCTGGCGAAACGTGGTGATCAGCGTCAGTTCGGGTGGCACGACGGTTCGCCAATCGTCGCGGTTGTCGTAGGCGCCCGTGGTGGCCGGACGCAGCCCCGAGAGCAGCGCCGCGCGCGACGGGTTGCAAACCGGCGCCGCGCAATAGCTGCGCGAGAAACGCACCCCGCGCGCCGCCAGCCGATCGATGTTGGGCGTCAGTGTCTGCCGATTGCGGCCCAGATAGCCGACCCAGTGGTTCAAGTCGTCGACCGCGATCATCAGCACGTTGGGCCGCGGCGCGTCGGCGGCCTGGGCCAGCGCGGCCAATAGCAGCAGTCCGCAACATGCCAGCAGAGTTATTCGTGTCATGGTGGGTTTAGCAGGGGTCAGGTTCAATGTCCGTTGAAAGCCGGCATTCGTTCGGAAAGTGCCCTCCAAGAATAGACGACTTCGCGCGGCGGCGGCAAGGAATTCCGCTCGCTGCGCCGCCCCTGGTTTTGGCCGCATTTTGGGGCTATGGCGCGAGGGCGCAATTTCGTTGACCTTTTTTGAGCATCAGCAGTATATTGCGCCATAGGCCTTGCCTCGGGCCTCTACAAATCCCATCTAACTTGCTTTTCTTGCGATTCAAGTTCGCATCTTTTCGGCGTGAGACGACGACCTTCGCGCGTGACGGTTGTGTGCCGTCCCGCTTTTCAGAGGCCGCAGCTTCGTAAGCTGCACAGGAATGGAGGGGGGTTGTTATGCGCAGGGACAATTGGGGCTGGTCAGGTTTGGTGTTGCTCGCCGCCGTGGTGTTGCTGGCGGCCGTGGAGCGCTCCTGGCGTTTTGATTATCTGAAAGGAGGCGGCGCGTCCCGTGATGACGGCGGCAAGCTGATCGTCAGCCAGCCCCTCACGCACGGCAACCTCACGATCTTTTTGGTGTCCTCCGAGCGGCTCAAAGATCAGGACCGCTTCATCACGCTCGACGAAGGTTTGGCAGCCGGCACCGTCGAGATCGTGGAACTGGGCAGCTTGCCTAGCCCGGCCGACGACAAGTCGCTCTTCCCCGATCCGTGCTCTTCGCACCAGCTGCCCACGCCGCCTCCGCCTTCGAGCGAGGATCCGTTCCAGGATGGTGCCGACGTCAACCGATTGCTGGTGAGCAATCGCTCGACTCAGCCCCTCTATCTGATGAACGGTGAGATCCTGGTCGGCGGACAGCAGGATCGCACGCTGGCCAAGGAATTGATCGTGCCGCCGCGTACCAGGCGGATGCCGATCGACGTGTTCTGCGTCGAGCAAGGACGCTGGGCTCATCGAGAGCTGCCGCAAGTTGCTCGGGTGAGCAACGCTCTGGCGGCCTTCAGAGGGCCGGCTGTGCTCAACGTCAATGAATTGACTGACAAAGCCAAGGCCGGTCGATTTCCGCAGAGTGGAGCGACGTTGAACAAGGCCGCCCGTTTGACGCTGCAGGAAGGCAAGGGCCAGCGGCAAGTGTGGGAGGTCGTGGCCCAGCTCAACAGCCGCTCGGGCGCGGACAGCGATTCCGACGCCTTCACGGCCAACTACGTCGAGCCGCAAGTGGTCGACAAGCTCAAGCCTTATCTCGAGGCATTAAACGAGCAAGTCACGGCCAGCCCACGCGTGGTCGGGGCGATCATGGCCATTAACGGCAAGATCGAGGTGGTCGACATCTTTGAGTCGACGCCCCTGTTTCGCAAGCTGTGGCCCAAGTTGCTCAAAAGCTACGCGCTCGATGCCGTAGCGGCCGCCGACGCCGATGCAGAGGTGGAAGAATGCTCGCTCGCCGACGCCGAAGAATTCCTCGAACGCGTGCAAACCGCTCAAAGCGAAGCGGCCGAGGACAACCACGGAGAGTTGACCACGCTGGCCGACACCGACGAGGTGCTCGCGTTCTCACTGCACGATCGCGGCGACGTTCGCTCAGCTCGAAGAGCCGCGGCCATGGGTGTTGGCATGGGTGGAGGAATGGGCGGCAGCGTCCACTCCGCAGGCTTCGGGAAGTAGTTCGCCGATGAATCGGTTCGCAACTTCAAGAGCCGCGGGTTAGCGCCCCGCGGCTCGTCTTGTTTCATGGATCAGAGAGGCGGCGACGCCACCCGTTGCCGGATGGCAAACTGGCACGATTATTCCGGCAGGTGCCGCCCCGACTCCGTAAGATGCGCTGGCTGATGCCGAACGCTGGCTTTTCCTCGCACACGGTTGGGTCGTCTCGACGATCTATCTCACTGGAACTGGCTATTCCACCGGAACTGGGATCGAGCTGTTGTTCGTTCGAGCCACTTGCAGGGTGCGCATGGTCGCGATGCCACAAAATGTTCGGCGGCGGTTGGCCCGCGCGGGGCTGTGCGCGGCGCTGGCGCTGCTGCTTGGCTGCCGCGCGGCCACGGCCTGCGATGGCTATATGAAGTGCATCTGCACCGACCCGTGCCACAATCGCACGTTGTGCTGCCCGAACGATTATTGCAGCAAGCCGATGCCTTGCCCGTGCTATCCTTCGGCGTGCTGTCCGAACGACTATTGCCGCAAGCCGCTCCCCTGCCCTCGCTATCCGTGCGCCTGTTGCCCGAACGATTACTGCCGCAAGCCGCTGCCCAAGATCTGCTGTTGGCCGCTATCGGTGAAGTATCAGTGCGGCAAGTGAGCGCGCCGTCGCATCACCACGTGCCGCGCGCATCCACTAACCCGCAGCGCAAGCAAGGGACGCCGGACATAACCTCGCACTGGCGGCATGGCGTCGGCATCGCGGGCAATCCCTTGCTCGCGCTGCGGGCTAGTAAGGAAATGACGGGCCAACATTGGTCGCAATCCCTTGCTGGAGCTGCGGGCTCGTGAAGAAGGGGCCGACCATCAATTCGGCCTACGCCAACAGCGCGTCGATCGCCTTGCCTTTGCCGTCCTTGGTCACATAGAACGGCCGGCCTTCGGTGACGTAGGCGGTGTCGGCCGGAATGCCGAGGGTCTTGTAGATCGTGGCGTGAACGTCGGTCAGGGCCACGGGGTTTTCGATCGGCACCATCGGATGGCGCTCGGCCGTGCGGCCATAAACCAGCCCCGGCTTGAAGCCGCCGCCGAAGAACAACAGCGTGTTGGCGCTGCTGAAGTGGCCGTGGAAGCCATACATTTTCTCGTCTTCGATGATCAGCTTTTCGCCCGATTGCTGCTCGGCGAACCCGATCGGTTCGACGCCGGCCTTGGGCTGATTCGCGATGGTGCGGCCGAACTCGGTGGCCACCACGACCAGCGTGCGCTCGAGCAGGCCTCGATCGGCCAGGTCGCGAATCAACTGCGCGATCGGCCCGTCGATCTGCTTCTTCATTTCCACCATCCGCGACTGGCCGTTCTCGTGCATGTCGAAGCCGCGGAACGGACCGTATTGATATTCGACCTGCACGAACCGCGCGCCGCGTTCCACCAGCCGTCGCGCCAGCAGCAGGCCATGGCCAAAACGTCGGCCGTAAAAGTAGGACTTGTCTTGCAACTCGCCGTGCAGAATCTTTGGCTCATAAGCCTCGAGCGTCTCGGGCTTTTCCTCCTTGGCAAAGTCGAAGGCCCGTTTGACCGGCGAATCCATCATCGCGCGGGCCGACTCCATGATCTTCACATAATCCTCGGCCTTGGGCGATTCGCGCAACTGCGGCGCGGCCAGCTTGCCCACGGTCTTCCAGTATTCGAGCCGCCGATCGATGCCCTCGGTGGTCATTCCCGACGCCGCCGCCAGCGTGGCCAGGCCCTGGGTCGGATCGGGAATCATGAACGGGGCATACTTCACGCCATAAAAGCCCGGTCCGATCGACTCGCTGATGAATTGCTTCTCGGTGTCGCTGGTGTCGATGTCGCGGCCGATGTAAATGTATGGCGGCACGTTTTCCTGTCGCGCGCCCAACGTGCGGCCCACGGCGGCGCCCAGGCTGGGGGCCTTGAGCCCGACCGGAAACAAATAGCCGGTCATCATGTAGTACTGCGCCTTCAGGTGCACCGCGCCAAACTTGGTCTCGTTCGTCAGGCTGCGCAGCACCGTGCCGTGGTGCATCACCTGGGCCATGTTCTCCAAACCTTCGCCCAGCCGCAGTCCGTCGACCGACGTGGAAATCGAGGGACAGGTGCCCAGCAGCTCGCTCCCTTTCATGCCGGGCGTGAACGGCGTGTGTGTTTTCGGATCCCAAGTGTCGGTTTGCGCAACACCGCCGGGCAGCCAGATCATGATCACCGAGTCGGCCTTGGCCGGCAGCCGCCCGGCGCGCGGCGCGGGCGCGGCCTGGGCACGATGGCCCAGCCACGAGGTCAGTGCCGAAGGCGCCATGAGCGCGCCACCGCTGGCCAGCGAAAGCTTGACGAATTCTCGACGATCCAACTGCGTCATCGCGTGGCTCGGGTGACTCGGCCTGTGATTTACTTGATGTATTGAAACTCGGGACTGCACACCAGCGCCCACAGCACGTCCTTCAGCCCCTCGACCGGCGAATCGGCGACCTGCACATAATTGCGTCCGGCGGTTTTCTCGGCCGTCGTGGCGCCTCGGCAGAGCGTGGCGCGATAGAGCTTATCGACCGCCGCCCGCGCGTCCTTCTTGGCCGACGCATCGGTGAACAGCACGCTCTTATAGATCATCGCGTGCAACTCGGGTCCGTTGAGCAACTCCAACGCCTGCACGACGGCCGCGTCGTCGGGCCGTGAGGTGCTGATCTCGTTGCGCGAGGCCGGACGCCCCAGCGATCGCGACAAGGCCGTCGAGCGAATGTCGAGCAGGCTGCGCTCGGCCGGCACGAAGGCGCCGCTGGCCGCCACGCGAATGCTGTCGAGCAATTGTTCGGCCGTCAGCCGCCGCAGCGCCGGCGAACGAAAGTAGCGCTGGCCGTTCTTCTGTCCGGCGCCAAAATGGTCTTCCACCCGCGGATCGTAGCGCAGTTGATAGGTGCGGCTGGTCACGATCAGCCGGATCGTGTGCTTGAGGTCGCAGCCGTGAGCCACGAAGTCATAGGCCAGCCAATCCAGCAACTCGGGATGACTGGCCGGCGTGTCGAGCCGAAAATCGTCGGCCGGTTCGAACAGCCCCAAGCCCAGATAACGCTTCCAGAGGCGATTGACGATCGCCTTGGAAAATCGCGGATTGGCCGGATCCGTGATCAGTTGCGCGGCCAGGTGCAGTCGGCTGGGCAGGTCTTGCGGAACCGCCTCGGGTGCGCCGGCAATTTCGAATGGAAAGCGGGCCGCCACGGTCTGGCCGCTCTTGTGTTCGCAGCGAATGTGCTCTAAATCGGCGGCCGCGAACATGCCGGCGAACGCCAGAAAGCGGTCCTGCGGCCATTCGGTATTTTCAAAATGATCGTGGCAACTGGCGCACTTCATGCTGGTGGCCAGAAAAACCTGCGCCACGTTGGCCGCCGTTTGCAGCGTGGCGGTGTGATCATCGTTGCGCACGTACTCGACCGAAAACTTGGTGCCCAGCACGTCCTCGGTCTCGGGCCGCTTGCGACCGGGCATCGTGGGGTCGAGCAGTTCGGCCACCATCACGTTATACGGCCGATTGTGCTCGAAACTATCCAGCAGCCAATCACGGTAGTTACCGCGCGTCAGAATGCCGCCTTGCACCCGCACGTTCTGACTGGCCAGGGCGTCTTCCCAAAACGTCGTCCAGTGGGCCGCATAGTCGCTCTTGCGAGCCAACAACTGATCGACCAGCTTCTCACGCTTGCCGGGGCTTGAACTCCCGGCGAGAAAACGATTTGTCTCGTTGAGCGTCGGAATCACGCCGATCAAATCGAGATACGCCCGCCGTAAAAACGTGGCGTCATCGCACACCTGCGGCTCGAACGGCCCCGGGGCATCTTGCCACTTCGACGCGATGAATTGATCGATTGGATTTGTCAACTCGGCGCTGACCTGAGGCGGAGTGGGAGGCGGTGGCAATTCCTTCAGCCGCTCCTGGCGTCGTCGTTCCAACTGCTGTTCGCTGTCGGCCTCCGCGGCGCCCGCTGCCGGCGGCGACTCGGGTTTGCCGTCATCGGCCGCGCGCGCCAATCGCCAGCCCAATCCAGCCACGATTGCGCAGCAGACGGCCGTCCGGAGCAGCATCCGGCCCATCCTGCCAACAGAACTCGCCGTGCGGAGAGAAAGCACAAACACCTCGCGCTCGATCGCCGGGTCGGCTATCGGGCGTTGCTATACGAAGGACCGTTGATGTCGGAGTCGGCGATGATTTCGTGGGTGAAATCAACTTTGGGATCGGCCTTGCTGTCGGCTCCCCGCACGGTGTGCGGCACGTAGCGCACATAGGTCTGTTGCAGGGCGTCGAAGAACCGGTCACCCTTCTGAAAGATCGGGCGATACTCGGTGATCTCGCCGAACCAGGGCGGGCCCACCACCTGGGCCGGAATCCAATGTCCCTTGCCTTGCTTGTCGAGCAGATAGAACTCGGGATAGTCGTGCCCCTCGACCCACACCGTGCGAGCCGGAATGCCCGACAACCGGCACAAGCCCACGAACAGGGCACTCATCTCCTCGCAGTCGCCGCAATGATTTTCGATGGCGTACAGCGCTCCGCGAAAGTCGCCGTTCTGAAACTTCACGTTGTCGCGCGTCCAGCTCCAGAAGGTCTTGATCGTGTCCCAAGGATTGGCTTCGTCGCTCGACTTGCGCAGCGACTTGGCCAATTCGATCATTTTCGGGTGGTCGAGCTCCACGCCGGGCGGCGTGCCCGCCACCTGCTCCTTCAGCTCGGCGGGAATCACGCGAGCGTACTTCAAGCTCTCCGGCTCGCTGAGAAACTTGGTGCGAAAGCGGGTGATCTCATACAGCCGCTCAACGAACGCCGAGCCCCCTTTTTGAATCTGGGGCACGTGAAACTTCAACAGCGCCGCCTGACCCGGCAGCACCTGTTCGGAAACGGTACACTGCGGCGTCAGCTTCTGGCTGATCAGCCGCACCCGCTGCTCGGGCCAGTCCATCGGAATCGGCCCCGTGGCCATCACGTTCTTCACCATGCCATCGGGGGCATCGATGCGGATCAGCACCTTCAATCGATAGGTGCGAGGATCGAGCAGTTCCAAAGCCGGATCGGGAATCGCGTACTTGCTCTTGGGGATATAGCGGGCCGGCTTGTCCGCCGCGGGCTCGCTGCTCTCCGGATCGCCCGCCGATTGTGGGCTTTTCACCGATTTCGCATCGTCCGCTGTCGGCGCCGAGTCGGCCGCATCCGCCACAACCGTGTCCTCGACCTGCTCGTCGGCCCACAGGCGCACCGTCAGAATCGGAGTGAAACCGAATATACCGAACAGCAACAGCAAAGCAGTAAGCCAACGAGCGACGTGCATGGGACCTCGGCGGGGCGAAACGTACGACGCGACTCTCTAAAAGTGCGCTTCGATAGGAGATCATGGTCTCCGCGGCAGGCGAGCCGAAAAAAGCAGCCCAGAACGGGCGATTCACTCTGGTTAGTATGGCCAGGATAGGAAGAGATGTCAAAATCGACTGGTGTTCTGAGCCGTTTGCGTCAGCTGCCGAAGCAGACTTCGGGAAATTGGCCCCACGCGGTCAGGAATAACTGATAGATCCGGAAGATTCTTCTTGGCACAGTGCCATCGGGGACGCCGCCGGATCAGCGGAAGGTCCCAGGCCTCAAGCGGTCCTGGCACGCTTCAGCGCAGCGGCGATTTGGTCGGTGCTGACGCCTAACGCCCACCCGGCAGCGACGGCCGGTAGCAGCACGTCGAGCGACTCAGGCGCGCCAGCGGTGGCCAATTCGGTTTCGTGCGACTCGGCAGCCAGAACGATCTTGCCACCTCGCGCGAAGACGACTTTGCCCCCTGTCGCCCGGTGTTCTGGCAGTGCCGCGTTCTGCTCGTCGACTGAAAACAGCACCAACGTGCCCGGACAGTGCTTGGCCACGATCGCTCCCAACTCATCGCCGGCCTTCAGCACCAGCGCGCCGGTCGGATGCACGACGTCGCCGGCGGCCCGATAGACAAGCGATTTCTTTTCGGGCGAATCCCACTCCAGAAAATCGAGCTTCAGCCCCGCCCCGATCGACGTGACCACGGCCACGTGGCAACGATCAAATCCCAAGCCCTCGGCCGCGATGCGCTCGGGCGACGACTCGAACACGGCCGCGTCGACATAGGGATTCAACAGTAGGCTTCGCGCGCTGTCGGCTCCACGGCTGTCGCCCGCCTCAAGGCGCGTGTCGTCGACGAACGTCCCCTCGGCGCTGGCCAAACCAACATGGCGCCCGGCCTGGCTCAACAGCGCGGCGATGCACATCGCGACCGGCGTGGCATTCGACTCGCCGGTGACCGAGACGATTGGAATCCGTCCATCTTGCCCGGCGGGAAATAGCGTTTCGACGATGGCTTCGCCCACCGGCCGTGGCAGGCCCGACGCCGGCGCCACGTGCATCTGCAGCCCGGGGCCGGCGTTGACTTCGATCACGACGCCCCCCTGCTCTTCCAGCGGACGGCTGATGTCTTCGGCGATTACGTCCACCCCCGCCACGTCCAGCCCCAGCACGCAAGCCGCCAATGCGACTTGCCGCGCGATGTCGGGATGCACCAGATCGGTCACGTCGGTCGACAGGTTTCCATTGCGCTGAATCATCACCCGCTTGCCGGCCTCGGGCACCGAATCGGGCGGGTATCCCTCGTGTTCCAGGACCAACAGCGTCGAGGGAGCAATTTCCACCTTGGCCAACGGGCACGACAAGTCCTCGCCGCGCCGCGGATCGCTGTTCACCTGCGACTCGACCAGTTCCCACACGGTCTGCCGCCCATCGCCCACGACAAACACCGGATCGCCACGCGTGCCGGCGACGAACTTGCCGCCCACAACCAGCAAGCGATGCTCGGCGCCATGCACGAACTTTTCGACCATCACGCCGTTGCCGCAAGTGACCCCCAAGTCGTAGGCCGCTTCGATCTGCTCGCGGCGCGAGATGCCCACCACCACGCCGCTCCCATAGTTGCCGTCCTTGGGCTTCACGACCACGGGCGTGCCGATCTCTTGGGCCGCCTGCCAGGCATCGACGGCGCTAGCCGCCAGTCGCCCGCGGGCCACCGGCACGCCGACCGAGCGCAGATAGGCCTTGGTCAGCTCCTTATCGTCCGAGATTGCCTCGGCAATGGCGCCGGTGTGATCTGTGGCAGAACGATGGATGCGATGTTGTTTGGCGCCGTGTCCGAGTTGCACCAGGCTGAACTCGTTGAGCCGCCGCACGGGAATGCCGCGCGCCAGGGCCGCATCGGACACGGTGCGCGTGCTCGGCCCCATCTTCACGTCTTCCGACAACTGGCGCAGCTTGCGAATCTCTTCCACGACGTCGAACGGCGCGTCGTGTACCGCTGCCAGGCACAGTTGCCGCCCGGCTTCGAGCGCCGCGCGGCCCACGGCCTCTTCCTCAAAGCGCATCGCTACGCGAAACAGCCCCTCCTTCAGAGTCTCGCGCGCCCGGCCGAAACCTACCGCCGCGCCGGCGCGCGTTTGCAGCTCGAGCGTCACATGCTCCAGGATGTGGGCCAGATAGGTGCCGCGGCGCAAGCGTTCGAAGAAGCCGCCGCGCTCGCCGATGCTGCAGCGGTGCTCGATCATTTGGGGCAGCCAGCCCATCACGCGATCGTTGAAGCCGGGCATCTCGTTCGACGCGCAGTCCTTCAAGTCGCCCAATTCAACCCAGGCCTCGAGCACCGGGAGGCGGTGCCAGATGTTGGGGCCCCGCATCGCAAGAATCTGCCGAAATTCCATATCCACGCTGTTTCCAGGTCGATTCGAATCGCCAACCACCGCGGCTCGTGAGCAAACCGGCGTGGCCGGTCAGGTCGCCGAGGATGCCGACCAGCGGAGAGAGCCGATCGCCCAGGCCCTGGTCTATCGCACGAGTTCAATTCTCGGGTAGCCTGAAAGTATATCGGCTCTAAAATATTGAGAACAGCCAACCCGAACTGCCGGCCTTGC
The DNA here is from genome assembly GCA_003153375.1 of Planctomycetaceae bacterium. Lineage (GTDB taxonomy): Bacteria > Planctomycetota > Planctomycetia > Pirellulales > PALSA-1355 > PALSA-1355. The sequence goes on along the minus strand of PLYM01000056.1, from coordinate 47,797 downwards.
CAGCACTCGCGGTTCGACTAGACCATCAGCCCGGCGGAGCGCCCGTTTTGGAACGTGAGAATGACGATGACCGCCGCATTTCGCCCAAGCTGCACCGGCAAATCAGCAGCCACTTGGAGCCCGATGAGACGGTGGTCGCCTGGTTCTTGAGCGACCTGGACGACGAGCTGCGCTACGCCGAAACCGTTGTCGTGCTCACCGACTTGCGGCTGCTCAGCTTCAGCTCCGATGGCGCCGGGGGCGAAGCCAACGTGCGCTCCTGGCGACTGGCTGATATCGGAGCCCTGCACACGCGCGACCGTTGGGGCCTGGGAACGCTGGAGTTAGCGGGAGTGGCGGGTCCGCTGGCCCAGTGGCGCTACACCGTTGGCCGGGCTGCTTCGGCCCATCACCTTTCGACGCGCCTGGGCGGTTTGGCCAAGGGAGACACGGAGCCCGACGAGACTTGGGAGGCCGCCGCAGCCGACGTTGACGAATCGGCTTTCGCTCCACGTTCGGCCGGCGCGCTGCTGCGGCTGCTCACCTTTGGCCGCCGCCGCGCGGGTCTGATGGGCCTGGGCTTCGCCCTCACATTGGCCGCCACGACGGCCGGACTGGTGCCGCCCTACCTGACCATTCCGTTGACCCAAGAGCTCACCCACTTGAGCGTCACGGGCGAGGGAAGTCTCGGGGCCGTCGGCTGGTATCTGGGCCTGATCGCGTTGGCGGCCGTGATCACCTGGCTGGTCACCTGGGGGCAGGGCATCGTGATGGCCTGGGCCAGCGAGCGGATCAGCGCCGACTTGCGCAACCACACGTACGCCCATTTGCAAAGGCTGTCGCTCGAATATTTTGGCGGCAAGCGCACCGGCGACCTGCTGGCCCGCATCAGCACCGACACCGAGCGCATTTGCTATTTCCTCTCCGACAACCTGGTTGACTTTGCCACCGACGTGCTGATGATCATCGGCACCTCGGCAATCTTGATCTGGTTGAATCCGACTTTGGCCCTGGCGGCGCTGCTCCCCTTTCCGCTGATCGCCTGGCTCGTTTACACGGCCCGCAACCACATGCAGCGCGGCTTCCAGCGCGGCGGTCGGGCTTGGGACAACATGACCAGCATCCTGGCCGACACGATTCCCGGCATCCGCGTGGTCAAGGCGTTTGCGCAAGAGAAACGCGAAGTCGAACGCTTCCGCAAGGCAAATGATCAGATCGTGGCCGCCAACGACCGCGTGAACGCGGTGTGGACGTTCTTCTGGCCGATGGTCGTGCTGCTGAACCAGGCTGGGCTGTTGATCGTGTGGGGAGTGGGGGCCTATTTGATCTACGTCGGACAGATGGAGTTCGCCGTCCTGATCGGCTTCGTCAATTTCATCAGCCGTTTCTATACGCGGTTGGAATCGATGAGCCGGATGTTCTCGGCCACGCAGCGCGCTGCCGTCGGCGCGCAGCGCATTTTCGAAATCCTCGATCGCTTGCCCAGCGTGCCCGAACCGGTCAGGCCGGTTCATCCGGGCCATTTGCGCGGCCAGATCGAAATTCGCAACGTCAGCTTTCGCCACGGCAGTCGGCCGATCATCGAAGAGTTGAGCCTCTCGATCCGGCCACAGGAAATGATCGGGCTGGTCGGACCCAGCGGCGCCGGCAAGAGCACCTTGGTCAACCTGGTCTGCCGCTTCTATGACGTGGCCGACGGCGAGATCCTGGTCGATGGGGTCGACATCCGTTCGTTTCCGGTCGACGAATATCGGCGGCACATCGGCGTCGTGCTGCAAGATCCGTTTTTGTTCTATGGCACCGTGGCCGACAATATCGCCTACGGCCGTCCCGACGCCGGGCGCGACGAAATCATCGCCGCCGCCAAAGCCGCCCGGGCCCACGATTTCATCTTGCGGCTGCCACTGGGCTACGATTCGCTGGTCGGCGAGCGAGGCCAGTCCCTCTCTGGCGGCGAACGGCAGCGGATCTCGATCGCGCGAGCGCTGTTGATCGATCCGCGGATCCTGATTCTCGACGAGGCCACCTCGTCAGTCGACACCGAAACCGAGCGCGAAATTCAGTTGGCGCTCGACAACCTGGTGAAAGGCCGCACGACGATCGCCATCGCCCACCGCCTGAGCACCCTGCGCAAGGCCGACCGCCTGGTCGTTCTCGAACAGGGCCGCATCGCCGAGATCGGCCAGCACCAGGATCTAATCCTCACCGAAGGCGTCTACTCCCGCCTGCACAAAGCCCAGCAAGAGCACATGCTCGATGTAGAATAAGGGGACGGGAGTCATTTGCACCGCAGCGAAATGACTCCCGTCCCCTTACTATTCACACCATTGGCGCCAGACGTTGCGGAGCAGGGGCATCAGGTTCTCGGCGAAGCGGCGGCCGTTGCATAAGGGCGAGGCGGCCATCTGCGGACGCAGTTGGGCGCGGATCGTGGCCAGGCGCGGTAAGTCGGCGGCCAAGCGGGCGGCAATGTCCAGGTACTCCTCTCGATCGCGGGCGATCGTCTCGGTCAGCCCGACGTTCGACAAATGCGTCAGCGAGTGGCGGCTGGCAAACGTTTCGCCTGGCCAGGTGATCACCGGCACGCCCATCCACAGCGCGTCGCAAGTTGTTGCGCCGCCGTTGAACGGAAAGGGATCGAGCGCCAGGTCAATCCGGTCATACGCGCGCAGCATCTCGGCATAAGACGAACGGCCGAGGAATTCCAGCCGCGACGGCTCCACGCCGTGCTCGGCAAACATCCCCGCGATGCGGCCCCCGACCTCGGGCGTATCGAGCCAGCGATATTTGAGCACCAGGCGCGATCCGGCAACCCGGTCGAGCACCGCGGCCCACAGCGCGATCACGTCGGTCGTCAACTTGGCCGGGTTGTTGAAACTGGCGAACGTCACCGTGCCGCGCGAGAGGGCCGGCAGCGGCGAAACCGGGGGCGCTTCGGCCGGCGGATCGAAGCAAAAACATCCGTCTGGCATTCGCAGCACGCGCTCGGTGATATACGGTTCGGCCGATTCGGGAATCTCGTGGCGGTCGGCCAAAAGGTAATCCATTGCCTTCAGCCCCGTGCTCCCCTCATAGCCGATCCACGTAATCTGAATCGGCGCCGGCTTGCGCGCGAACAGCAGCATGCGGTTGTGGGCCGTGTGCCCCGCCAGGTCGAACAGGATGTCGATTCGGTCGGCGCGGATCTGATCGGCCAGTTGCTGATCGCTCCAGCGTCCCGACGATCGCCATTGGGTGGCAGCAGCCCGCAACCGCGGCATGGGGTTGCTGCGCGCGTGATCGCAATAGCACCACGTCTCGAACTTCCGGCGGTCGAGGTGTTCCAGCGGTCGGATCAAGAAATAGCTCACCGGATGCGGTCCGAAATCGGCCGAAACGAAGCCCAGCCGCAAGGGCCGGTCGAGGTCCACCTGGTTTTCGTGCGGTCGCCAGGTGCCACGCAGCGGCACTGCGTATCGAGCATCGAAGTCCGCATGCGCGCTGGCCAGCTTCGCCAGCGTTGCGCCCTGTTGATATTGAAGTGCAAAGAGAATCGCGCTACTGGAAATGGGCTGATCCGGCTTGGCCGCCAACGCTTTTTCAAAGGCCGCGATTCCCTCGTCGAGTCGTCCTTGCCGCACCAGCATGGCGCCCAGATTATGGTAAGCCTCGGCCAAATCGGGTTGTTCTTCGACAGCTCGGCGCAACCAGGTCTCGGCTTCGTTAAGTTGTCCTTGCAACTCCAGAATCGATCCGAGGTGCATCTGGGCCTTCGCCAGATGTGGATCGAGTTCCAGTGCCCGCCGAACCAACGTGGCGGCCTGCTCCCAGCGTTCTTGCCTGCGCAGCACGCCAGCCCAATCGTTGAACGTCACGGCCGAATCGGGAGCTAGCTCCAGCGCACGTTGGTAGCTGATGTCGGCCTCGGCCAGTTGATCCTGCTTCGCTAGTGCGGCCCCCAAATTCCGCCATGCCGTGTCCGAGTTGGACCGCAGTTCGACGGCCCGCCAGAAGCACGCCAAGGCTTCTTCCCACTGGCCGAGTTTTTCCAGCACGGCGCCCAAATTGCCATGGGCCTCGAAAAACTCGGTCTTGATCGTTCGCGCTCGCCGGTAGCAGACGGCCGCCTCCTCGAGCCGGCCCTCCCATTCGCAGATCGCGCCCAGATTGTTGTGCGCCTCGGCCAGCTGCGGATTCAACTCCACGGCCCGACGCCAGCAAGCGCCCGCTTCGTCGAGTCGTCCCAGCCCTTGCAGCGCCGCACCCAGGTTGTTGTGGATCTCGGCCGAGTTGGGCTCCCGTTGGAGCAATCGCCGCCAGCAGGTGGCGGCTTCCTCAAGCTGATTCTGACGCGCGGCCAGCGTCGCCAATTGGGTGAGCGCCGTGGCGTTGTCGGGTTGCAATTCGGCGACGCGCCGCCAATGGTCGATGGCCTCGTCCCACTGTTGCCGACGTGTCGCCAGCGTCGCCAAATTCACCTGCGCGTCAACATAATCGGGCTGCAACTCCACGGCCCGCCGCCAACGGGCCCGCGCCTCGTCCCAGTTGCGTTGATGAATGGCCGCCGTCGCCAGATTGGCGTGCGCCTCGGCCAGAGCCGGTTGCAAGGTTACGGCCCGTTGCAGGCATTCGATGGCCTCGTCCAGCCGGCCCTGCTGCCCCAGCGCCGAGCCCAGCGCATTCCAGGCAAGCGCATGATTCGGATCGGCCGCCAGCGCGCTGCGAAAAAGCTGTTCGGCGCCGGCCGGATCGCCCTGACGTTGGCGCTCGTTGGCAGCAGTCAGGAGTTCAGCGAGCGTCGACACCAGCCTGATCCCCTCCGCAAGTGATTAACCGTCGCCGAACCGCCGGCTCAAGCGCGCCGTGGCGGCCAGCTCGCCGAAAATTCGTTCGTGCTCGAGCACCGCCGCGGGGTCCTCGAACAGCGCCGGGCTGGCGCGGCGAATCCTCGCCACGACCTCTTCTCGATAGACCGCATTGGTGCCCAGCCGCACGGCGATGTCAATATACTGCTGGGCGTCGGCGGCCACACAATCGGTCAGCCCCATTTTTCGGTAGCAAGCCAGCGTATAGCGGCCGCGTTGAAACCGCGAAGGCAACGTCACGATGGGCTGGTTGAGCGAGAAGCCGTCGTAACTCGAATTCACGCCGCCAAAGTGCAACGGATCGAGCAAGACGTCGGCCGCCGCCAGCAGGCTCAAATAGTCGGCCGAGTCCAGGAACGGCAGAAAGATCACCCGCTCGGCCACGTCCCCCAGCGTCACGGCGAACCGGCGACGTAGCTGGGTCCCGATCGCCGGGCCGAACCGATCCTCGGTCGTCACGATCCGCGCGTCGGCATCGCGGCGCAGAATGCCGGCCAGGATCGCATCGAAATCAGGGTGAAACTTGCCGAGCTGCTGTGCACACACGTACAAATGCTGCGCTGTGGCAAAGCCGAACTCGCCGCGCGACTTGGGCGCCGTCGGCATCGCGACCCGCTCTTGATAGGTCAATAACGTCTTGGCCCGCACCAGCCGCTCGGTGTATTGAGCGTCGGCGTCGTCGGGCTCGACCAGTTCGCTCGACAGATAGTAGTCAACGGCGGGAATGCCCGAGGTGACCTGAATGCCCCACGAGGTGCATTGCACCGGCGCCAGCCGATGGAACGGCAAGAAATAATTGACGCTGTCCGTGGCCACTTCCCAATAATAGAGCACGTCGAGCCGCGCGTCGTGAAGTGCCTGCACGAACGCCGGCAATCGATTGGCAACGCTGGTTAGCCGCACGGCGGGGTTGCGAATCGCCGCGCGCACGGCGCTGAGTCCAGGGTCGGAGCCGAAGATGGTCACCTCGAAGCGATCGGTGTCGAGACGATTGAGGATTCCGCCCAGCGAGCGGACAAAAAGTCCCTCGTGGCCACTCGTGACGACCAGACCCACCCGCGGGCGTCCTCTGCCGCCGTTGGGCCGTTCGTGCTCAAAGCAGTTGCGAAACAGCCGGGCGTAAGCCTCGCGCAACTGCCGTTCGTCGGCTCCCTGAAACTGCAAATGAAACGACGGCGGCGAGCCGGCCGTCGCCCGCGCGGGAAAATCGGGCCCGAGCGTAGTATGCGAAAACTGCTCCAGCTCGTCGAACAACCGCCGGCGATACTCCGTCAGCTCTTGGTGATCCTGAAACACCACGGGACAGAGCGAGATCAAATTCAGCTTCCACACGTTGCTGGCCGGATTGCGTGCTAGTGCCCGGCGATAACATTCGCGGGCCTCGTCGATGCGCCCTTGTCGCGTGAGCAGGGTGCCCAGCTTGGCCGTGGCTTCGGCCGAGTCGGGCTGCAACTCCAGAGCGCGGCGAAACCAGCCGGCCGCCTCGTCGAACCGACCCAACTTCGAATAAGCCACGGCCAGTCGCTCGACGGCGTTCGCCGACTGGGGTTGCAGGTCGACGACACGCTGCCACGATTCGGCCGCCAGCGTGAGCTGGTTTCGATGGGCTGCCAGCAGCGCGCGGTTGAAGTGCGCCGCGACATCGTTGGGCGCGATCTCGACCGCCCGTTGAAAACAGCTTGCCGCCGCGTCCAGGTCGCCAAGACTGCCCCACGCGGCGCCGAGCGTGTTATGCGCCGCGGCAAGGTCGGGCCGCAGCCGCACTGCCTGCGCGAGCACGGCGGCCGCTTCCTGAAATTTCCGCTGGGCCTGGCAGGCCTCGCCAAGTTGATAATGGGCCCCTGCGTCGTCCGCGTCGATTTGCAGCGCCTCGCGGCACAAGCGTTCGGCTTGTGGGAAGTCGCCCGCTCGATGAGCGGCCTGAGCCGTGGCCAAAAGTTCGGCGATACGCGACACGAATTCTCTCCCGGGAACCGACGAGTTGCGAGGTGTGATCACGTTGCCGAGCGAGCGCGCCCCGCCAGCTCCGCGAAAATCCGCTCGTGTTCGCGCACCGCTTCAAGGTCCTCGAACAGCACCGTGCTTGCAGCGCCAATCGCCGCCGTCATCCGCTCGCGATACTCGGCATCGGTGCCCAGCCGGACGGCAATGTCTATATAATCATCCGCATCACGGGCGACGCAATCGAGCAAGCCCATCTTTCGGTAGCAGGCCAGAGTATAGCGGCCGCGATGATAGGACGACGGCAGCGTGACGATCGGCCTGGCGAGCGAAAAACCATCGTAGGTCGAATTGACTCCGCCAAAGTGCAGCGGATCGAGCAGCACGTCGGCCGCGGCCACGAGACTCAAGTAGTCATCGCCCGCTTGATAGGGCACGAACACGATCCGGTCGGTAACGTCGCCCAGCCTGGCGGCCAATCGCCGCCGCAGATCTTGCGACATGAAGGCCCCTCGGCGATCTTCCGTCACGACAATCACGCCCCGCGGATCGCCCCGCAGAATGCCCGCCAGGATCGGGTCGAAATCGGGCTGAAACTTCCCCAACTGCTGAGCGCAGAGATAGAGATGTTGATCGGCCGACAAGCCGAAATGCTCGCGCGATTTCGGCGAGATGGGTAGCGCCGTGCGCCGCTGAAACGTCAACAGCGTTTCGGCCAGGATCAGACGCTCCGAGTAGTGCGATTGCGCGTCGTCCGGCTCGGCCAGCGCGCTCGACAGATAATAGTCCAGCGTCGGAATGCCCGAAGTGACTTGAATGCCCCACGACGTGCATTGCACCGGAGCCAGCCGCAGGAAGGGGAGAAAGTAGTTCGTGTTGTCGGTGCCCACTTCCCAGTAATAGAGCACGTCGACGCTCGCCGCGCGAATCGCCGCCACGAACTGCTCGAATTGCGCCGGAATTCCCAGCACGCGGACGGCCGGATTGCGAAGGCCCGCGCGTAAGGTCTCCTGGCCTCGGGCCGAGCCGAAAATCACGACGTCAAATCGCGCGGTGTCGATGCGATCGAGCACGCCGCCCAACGAACGCAGGAAGCCCAACTCGTGCCAGTCGGTGACCACCATGCCGATTCGCGAACGGCCCGCCGCCGCCGCGTGGCCCGCGGGAAAGCTCGGCTCAAACACCCGAGAGTATGCCTGACGCAGGGGCCGCTCGTCTCGCCCGTGAAATTGCAGGTTGAATGACGGCCGGCAGTTGCTCGTCAATAGCTCCGCGGGCTGCAACGTGATCTTCCGTTGGGCAAAAGATTCCAGTTCCTTGAGCAGCGTGCGCCGATAGTCGTCCAATTCCTCGTTCGTGTCAAATTCGCTCGGGCATAGCGAAATAGTATTGAGCCGCCACAAATCGCGGGCGGGCTCCAGTTCGAGTGCCCTGCGGAAACAGTCCTGCGCTTCGCGATAGCGGTCGTGTTGAGCCAACAGAATGCCCAGGTCGTTCCAGGCCACGGCAAAATCGGGTCGCAGTGCGACGGCCGTTCGACAGCACGCGGCGGCATCGTCCAGCTGGCCCTGCTTGGCCAGCACGCGGGCCAGCGCATGATGCGCCTCGGCCGACTCGGGCTTCAGTTCCACGACCCGCCGCCAGCAGGCCGCGGCCTGGTCCAGATCGTTCGTTGTCAAAAACGCCGTAGCCAGGTTGTGATAGGCGTCGGCATGGCTGGGATTCAACTGCACGACACGCTGCCAGTGTGTAATCGCTTTCGCCAGAAAGTTCTGAGCCAGCGCCGCCGAGGCCATGTTGTAGTGCGCCTCGACCAGATTTGGCTCGATCACGAGCGCCCGCTCGATGCAGGCAACCGCTTCGTTCAGCCGGCCTTGCGGTCCGAGTAATCCGCCCAGGGCGTTGAGCGTCTCGGCGTCGTTGGCATCGGCTGCGAGGGCCTGGCGATAGAGCCGTTCGGCCTCGGCCAGGTCGTTGCCTGCCTGCCGGGCACGAGCTTGGGCCAGAATTTCCGCTCGACTCGGCATGCCGCTCCTCTTAGCAAACGTGCAAGCCCGGACGCGCGGCCGACAAAAACTCAATCGGCAAGCGGGCCCGTCCATCGATGGCCAACTCCGCCAACACTTCGCCCAGCACGCAGGTGAATTTGAAGCCGTGTCCCGACAGTCCGGCCGCAAACACGACCCGTTCATGTTGCGGATGCTGGTCGACAACAAAGTGGGCATCGCGAGTCATCGTATACATGCAAACGGTTTGTCGCACACACTCGACGGTGGCTTGCGGCAAATAACTGTCGACAAACGTCGCCACGCGTCCGCGTTCTTCGAGGTCGACGCCTCGGTCGACGGCCAGCGGATCGTCGACAATCGTGCCGCCGGTGTGCTCCGCCACCTTGATGCCCGAGGGGTCGATTTGCGGCACGCCATAGAAGCACCCCTCGGGCAGGTCGAACAAAAAGCCCGGACATCCCGCGCCGGCCCAATAGCCGTTGCCGCGGGTCGCCCACCAATAGAGCGGTTTGCGGCGAACTTCCAGCGGAATTCCGAGCTCGCCCAGCAATTGTCCGGCCCAGGCCCCGGCGCAAACGATCAAACGATCGGCCGCATAACGGCCCTGATCGGTTTCGACGACAAAGCCGTCGCCGTCGGCTCGCCAGGAGCGAATCGTTTCACCGGTCCGCAATTCAGCGCCCAGCCGCCGAGCTTGTTCGGCATGAGCGATTACGCACTCTTCGACCAACAGATACCCGGCACGGCGTTCGAAGATCGCCTGATATTCGTCTGGCACGTGAAAACCAGGAAATCGCGCTCGGCTCTCGGCGGCCGAAAGCTCCTCGATCTCCAGGCTGTGCAACCGGGCGCTGGCCCGCACGCCGCTGAGGACCTCGCAGCCGGGGGGGCCGATCTGCAGCAGGCCGACCGGATTGTAGAGTGTCTCGTCGGCCCGTTGTTCGAGCTCGTGCCACAGCTCGAACGCCCGCTGCACCAGCGGGACGTAATTGGGATGCTCGTAATACGCCTGGCGAATCAGCCGGCTCTGGCCGTGCGAGCTGCCGCGGTCGTGGCCGGGAGCAAAACGATCGAGACCCAGCGCGCGGGCCCCTCGCCGCGCCAAGTGAAACAGCGCCGCGCTGCCGACGCCGCCGCAGCCGAGCACAATCGCGTCGTATCGAGCCATGCCATTCCTTCAAGGTTTGCCTGAGCATAGCGATTTTAGCGGCTTGAGCCGCATCGCCAATTGTGCCGGCACCCAGGGGCCCGCCGCAACCATCAATCGGCGATCAGTGCCAGAGTACCACGGGGGCTTGACGAACAGCTTGCGCGGCCCGGGCGACGCATGCCGTTTGCGTAAGATTTGATTTATCCGCGAGAGGATGCGTGGAGATTTCTGGAGCTGGCTGCCTGCGACCTGACGATTTCGACAGGTCATTGGGATTAACCTCATCGTAACCGCCGGGGCCTTGAAAACGAAGAAACGCTCTGCCCGATGCGGGGCTGGGCAGACGGTAAGTCAGACCGGCAATCATTGGAGTTTTGCCGATGGCCGGTCGATAAGAGGAGGACCTTCGAGCGACAACGTCGGCCGCTGGCAGTGCCCGCAATGGCCGCAAGATTTCGGCAACCCGCAGACCCGTGCGTTGCCGGTCGCCGCAGCACCCCAGGTCTTCCCCCCTAGAGCTAGTGCCATGCAGATTCTGCCCATTTCGACTCAGGTAGCGCCGTCGAACGTTGGCGAGATCGCCGAGCGGCGTTTGCGAGAAAGCCCCTACTTTTTCCTTCGATCGCTGCGTTGCCAGTTCGATCGCGGCATCCTGACCGTGCGCGGCCCCGTGCCGCTGGGTCAGTTGAAGCAGTTCGCCGAATCGATCGTGTCGCGCGTCGACGGCGTCGTCGAAGTCATCAACCGCATCGAAGTGGTCGACCCCGTGCGCGGCTCGCTCAGCGCTCCAGCGGCGCGTAACGCCGGATGATCGCCTTGGCGGCGCGCAAACCATCGAGCGCCGCGCTGACGATGCCCCCGGCATAGCCGGCGCCTTCTCCCACCGGATAGAGCCCACGGGCGCCGGGACTCTCGAGCGAATGTTCGTCGCGGGGGAACCGCACCGGAGCGCTGCCGCGGGCTTCGGGCCCAACCAGCGTCGCCTCGCGCAGAAACTCGCCCCGCCAGCGCCGATCCAACAGCGGCAAGCCGTGCAACAGGGCCGCCACCACCGGCGCCGGCACCAATTGGGCCAGGTCGGTCGTGATCACGCCGCGCGGGTAGCTGGACGGCGGAATCTTCGTCGTGGGCCGCTGCCGCAGGAAATCCTCGGCTCCCTGGATCGGACAGAGAAACTCGCCCCGCCCCGCTTCGAACGCTCGCCGCTCGAACTTCCGTTGGAGCATCATGCCGGCCAAGGGGTGCGCGGAGCCGAACTGATCGGTTTCGAGCGTGATCATCAGGCCGCTGTTGGCGAACCGCGAATCGCGCTTCGAAAGGCTCATGCCGTTGGTGCAGAAGTGTCCCGGCTCCGAGACGCTCGGCATCACGTGGCCGCCGGCGCACATGCAGAACGTAAATACGTTGGTCGGACCGCGAGCCACGAGCGAATAGTCGGCGGCGCCCAGTTTGTCTTCCAGCCGCGCCGCGCCATATTGCACGCGGTTGACCTGCTCTTGCGGCTGCTCGATGCGCACGCCAATTTGAAATGGCTTGGCCACCATCGAAATGCCGTGGCCGAACAGCATCTCATAGGTATCGCGGGCACTATGGCCGATGGCCAGCACCAGCAGCCGCGTCGGCAGATAACCCGACGAAGTGACCAGCCCGCGCACCGCGCCGTCGGCCAGGTCCAAATCTTCCATCCGGCACTCGAAGCGAAACTCGCCGCCCATCTCGATGATCCGCTGGCGGAGGGCTTTGACGACGGCCGGCAAGCGGTTGCTGCCCAAGTGGGGGCGATGATCGTACAGAATCGACGGCTTGCCTTTGCACTCGGCGAACACTTCGAGCACACGGCGCACGTCGGGGCCCGAGCTGCGGCAGGTCAACTTGCCGTCGCTGAAGGTGCCTGCGCCCCCTTCGCCGAACAGATAGTTGCTCTCGGGGTTGTGCGGTCCGCCGTCGTCGAATGCCCGCATGTCGGCGATCCGCTCGCGCACCTCGCGCCCGCGTTCCAGTACCAGCGGTCGATAACCGTGCTGCGCCAGAAAGTAGGCCGCGAACACGCCGGCCGGCCCGGACCCAACCACCACCGGGCGCTCCCCGAGCGGTTCGTTGCCCGGCGTGGGCATTTCGAAGGGCGGTTCCAGGTATTGCTCGGCCGTGATGCCCGTCGAGCGCCGCGCCGCGCGCTCGGCCAGTCGGCTCTCGCCCTCCGGTAGCGCCACTTCGAGCGAGTAGACGTACGCGATCTGCGATTTGTCGCGCAGGTCGAGGCTGCGGCGCAAAATCCGCCAGCGTTCGATGTCCGTCGGCCGCACGTCCAGCGCCGCCGCCGCGCGGCCTAGCAAGGCCAGCTCGGGCTCGTCAATCTGCAGGCGGAGATTCGAAAGGCGAATGGACATGCGGGCCACGAGCGGGGCGATAAAGCCGGAAATGACCCGGCGGGACCGCGCAGGAACGCGCGAAGTCTTCGCGAATTTTACGCGACAGCAGCGCACGCACCAAGGCGCCCACGGCCTATTCGCCTTGACGCTCGGGCAGTCACCGTTAGGATTGGCTAGGCCCCCCAACAGGAAGCTGCCAGGGGCTTCATTCCCAGGCTTTTGCGAGCGCGCGCCATGCACGACGATCAGCCGTTTCCTATCGAGTCCGATCAGCGCACGGCCTGCCGGACCGTTTGCCCGGTGTGTGGCGGACATCTGATCGAGATTCGCGGCAAGCTGGTGTGCGATGTGTGTCACACGATTTGCGAAACGTGCTGCGAAGGAGGCCGCGGCTGAGGCAGGCTCGGAGCCACGTTGCGCGGTCGCGAGAACCTTTCCTGATGCCGTGTCTGCCATGAAATACGACAGCTTGCGTGACCTTCCCTTCCTCGTCCCCCTGGGCCGCATCGCGACCTTCTACGTGCCAGCACACAAGATGAGCGATCCGCAATACGGTCGCGACGGTCGCACGCCGACTCAGATCTTCGACGAATTCTTTCTCCGCAAGTTCGGCGGACTGACGCACGAAGAAAGCCACATCCGCGGCGAATGGACCGCGGGCGATGGCCAGAAGGTGTTCACCGATCTGCACCAGCGCTACGAAGTCTCGTTCTCGGGCCGCGAGAAAGCCGTTGAGTTTCTCAACTTCCTCTCCGAGATGTGCGGCCGCATGCAGGAAGAATCGATCTACCTGACGATGGGCTCGCGCTCGTGGCTCGTCAAACCGCCGGCAAGCTGATCGCGCCGCTCGGGCGCTGCCGATCACGAACGGCCTCGCGCAATTTATAGCCGTGCCAGTGCCTTTTCAAAATCAACCACCACCACGCGCTTGCCACGCTGCACAACCCGATGGCCTTCCGCTTCCAGCCGGGCTCTCAGGTCAGCCACGCCGCCGGGATATTTGGCGTTCAGTTCGCCATCGCTTTTGAGCGTCCGCCAGTAGGGGGTGATGCGTTTCTTGCCCTCGCTGCTTGGCTTCGGCGGCCGCATGGGCGGCGATCCAGGCGAAGATGCCGGTCGTGATCGGACAGCCGATCGTGGCCCGATGCTGGGCCAGGTGGGCGCGAATTTCGTTGATCGTTACCAGCTTGCCCTTGGGCACGCGGCGCCCTCGAGCGGAGCGGGAATCACGCAGGTGCCGCGGCCCCAGCGGGTTTGCATGCGGCCGGTGATCTTGGCGATCTTGGGCAGGTCCTTGCTGTCCTGCAACTTTTCTTGCCACGACTTTTTCTTAGCCATGTCGACACCTCGCGGTGCGGGGGATGGTTTTCGCCGCTTGCGATCGTCGCCGCACTCAGTTTAACGACTGCCTGGCGGCAAATCAGCCAGTTCGGCCTGCACCCGGCGGCACTCGCGGTCGATTTCCTCGTCGCTCGCGCCCTGCTCGCGCAGCAGAAAATCGGCCATGGCCACCGCCACCTGCCCCTCGCCCGTAAAAACCTGCGCCGCGCCGGCCCGCAACAATTTGGGGCTCTCACGCAGGTAGCTGGCCCGTACCACGACCCGCACTTCGGGATTCATCTCTCGCGCCATCCGCACGATTCCCTCGGCCGCCGACAATCCGCTGGCGCTCAGCACCAGCGTCTGGGCGTGCTCGATACCGGCCGCAGCGAGCGTCGCCCGATGCGTCGCGTCGCCGTAGACGGCCTCCAGGCCCTGGGCGCGCAACTGCTCGATCGTGTTCAGATTCATTTCCACGATGGTCGTCCGCGTCCCTTGATCGCCCAGCAGTCGCGCCAACGAGCGGCCGATCGGACCATAGCCGATCACTACCGCGTGCCCTGGTGGCTCGGTTTCGTCAGAGTCCTGATCGCTCGCCAGACCGCGCGTGCGTGCCGGTACGGCGGCCGCGAACAACCATCGCAGCCAGGCGCGCTCACCGGCCCAACGCGACAGCGGATCGACCACCCGATACAGGATCGGGTTGAGCGTGATCGAGCACATCGCCGCGGCCACCAGGGTTTGCGAGGCGGCATCGTTCAGTACTCCCAGGTCCTTGCCCACGCCCGCGAGGATGAACGAGAACTCGCCAATCTGCGCCAGGGCCACGGCAATCGACAGCGCGACCTTCAACGGGTAGGCGAGCGAAAGCACGATCACTAGCGCCACCAGCGATTTGCCGAGCACGATAATCGCCAGCGTCACGGCCAGGATTCCCGGCGAGGCGATCAGGTATCGCGGATCGAACAGCATGCCGACCGAAACGAAGAACAAGACCGCGAAGGCGTCGCGCATCGGCAGGGCCTCGGCCGCTGCCCGCAAACTGAAATCCGATTGGCCCACGACCATCCCAGCCAGAAACGCGCCCAGCGCCATCGACACGCCAAACAACTCGGTGGCCCCCACCGCGATGCCCAGGGCCACGACCAGAATCGTCAGCGTGAACAGTTCCTGCGAACGCGTCGCCGCCACCTTGCGCAGCAGCCAGGGAATCAAGCGACTGCCGCCGATCAACGTGAACGCCACCAGCGCGCCGATCTTCAGCAGGGCAATCCCCACCGCCAGCGGCAGTTGCAGCAGGCCACCGGCCCGCGGTCCGAACACGGCCGGCAACAACACCAGCACGACGACCGTAAAGACGTCCTCGACCACCAGCCAACCCACGGCGATGTGGCCGGTGGGCGTGTGCAGATTGTGGTTGTCGGCCAGAATTCTGAGCAGCACGACGGTGCTGGCCACGGCCACGGCCAGGCCAAAGACGATGCCCGCTTCCCAGCCCCAGCCAAAGCTCCAGCCTGCGATCGCCCCTAGGGCCGTGGCCACCAGGCTCTGACCCAGCGCGCCGGGAATGGCAATCCGCCGCACGGCCAGCAGTTCGCTGAGGTGGAAGTGCAGCCCCACGCCGAACATCAGCAGGATCACGCCCACTTCGGCCAGTTGCTCGGCCAGCTGGGCATTGGCCTCGAAACCGGGTGTGTGCGGCCCCACGGCCACGCCGGCCAACAGATAGCCCACAATCGGCGAGAGTCCCAGCCGCTGGGTGATATAGCCAAAGGCGAGCGCCGTGGCCAGGCAGCCGGCAAGCGTCAAAATCAGGTGCGCGTCGTGCATGCATTCCGCTTTGTACCCAATCGACCCGGCGCCTGACGAGTCCGTTTAAGGCGTTGCTGGGACTTCCTTGGGCACGGCCCGCGCGACCTTGGCCGGCGGCGGGCCGCTGGTCGCAGGCAATCGCACGATAAAATCGCTCCCCAGTCCCTGGCCAGCGCTGCGGGCTTCGATCGTGCCGCCGTGCATCTCGACCAGGCGGTGTACGATCGACAGGCCGATGCCCAGGCCGCCTTGCGAGCGGTTGCGCGTGGCGTCGACCTGGGTGAACAGCTCGAACACGCGCGGCAACATCTCCTGGGTAATGCCCACGCCGTTGTCGCGCACCCGCACGATACCCAACTCACGGCCCCGATCCACCAGCACCTCGATCTGGCCGCCGGGGTCGGTGTACTTGGCCGCGTTGTTCAGCAGATTGACCAGGACCTGCCGCAGCCGGGCCGGGTCGGCGTCGAGCCAGATGGGTTCGCTCGGCTGCGAAACAGTGAGGTCGTGATTTCGTTGGCGGATTGCCGGGTTGCAGGTGGTGCAGGCCTCGTTGACCACGGCGCGCAGATCGACCACTTCGCGCTCCAGCTCGATCTTGCCGCTGCGAATGCGGCCGACGTCGAGCAACTCGTCGATCAAGCCGGTCAGTTGGTCGACGTGGTCGCGAATCACACGGCACGAGGACTGCAGATTCTCGTTGCGCTCGCACTCGCGATCCAACTCGATCAATTGCGAGGAGTAGTGAATGGCCGCCAGTGGGTTGCGCAGTTCGTGCGCCAGGACGGCCAGGAATTCGTCCTTGTGACGGTCAGCCTCTTGCAGTTGCATGGCGAACTGCTGCATGCTTTGCTCGGCCAGGTGCCGTTGCTTGGCCAGCCAACTGGTCACGATCGCAATCAGGGTGAAAATGGTCAGGTCCAAAACGTCGTTCGCGCTCACGATGCCCAACGCGTAGCGCGGCTCGAGCATCAGGTAGTCGAGAGCCACGACCGACAGCACCGTGGCAAACATCGCCGGCCACATGCCAGCCAGCCAGGCACTGAACATGATCGGCCCGACATACAGCAACGGCGCCACGCGCAGATCGGGCGCGAGCCAGGTGATTAGCGCCGCGATGCCCACTAGCGCTGACCCACCGAGATAGGCCACGATCGACGATTGGAGTTGCCGCTGCACGACGGTCCTCCGCATCCAGGAAGCGGAACGAGAAAAGCCAACGCCGCCGCTTGCGATTCCGCGCTTTCTTTGGAGTCGGTCTCCCATTATAGCGAATCAGACCCCGCGACTTCGAGCGGATTTGTGGCGGCGCCGGCAACCGCTCGGGTATAGTGTGAGGCATGAATCAACCGCGTCGCATGCATCTGTTTCCGCTTGCGCTGCTGCGCATTTCCGCACGCTGGCCGCGCGCCCTGTTGCTCTGGGGCGTGCTGGCCCTGCTGGCGAGCCCGCGACTGCTCGCGGCCGAAGAGCCGGCGGTCACGCGGCCGTTCGGCATCGAGCGGCTGGTGCCCTTTACCACGTCGCGCGTCGTGGGCTCGCCCGATCCGCCCCTGCCCTACCAAGTAAAGCGGGTCTTCGCGGGCCTGAAGATTTCGCTGCCACTCACCGTCGAACGCCAGCCCCTCAGCGATCAACTGATCACGATCACGCACGACACCTCCGGGGGACCCTCCTCCATCGTTCGCTTTCCAGACGACCCACAAGTCGACCATTTCGAGGTGCTGCTCAAGATCGACGCCGGGGTGTATGACCTGACGTTTCACCCCGACTTTCCGCACAACGGCTTTGTTTACGTCGGTAGCAACGGCCCCAGCGGCGGACCGTCGGCCGCCAAGACGACCCGCGTGACGCGCCACACGATGGATCGCGAACCTCCGCACGCGATCGATTCCAAGTCGGAAACCATGATCATCCAATGGCCTTCCGACGGCCACAACGGCGGCGCGCTGGTGTTTGGCAACGATGGCTATCTGTACGTCACCTCGGGCGACGGCACCTCCGACTCCGATACCAACGTCGTGGGTCAGGATCTCACCCGGCTCACGGCCAAGGTGTTGCGAATCGACGTCGACCATCCGGACGCGGGCCGTGCCTACTCGGTGCCGAAGGATAATCCCTTCCTGGCCACGCCTGGCGCCCGAGGGGAGACTTGGGCCTACGGCTTGCGCAATCCGTGGCGGATGGCCGTCGACCGGCCGACGGGGCAGATTTGGGTCGGCAACAACGGCCAGGACCTGTGGGAGCAGGCGTACCTGGTTCAGCGCGGCGACAACTACGGCTGGAGCGTGCTCGAGGGGAGCCATCCGTTCTATCCCGATCGCCAGCCCGGTCCCACGCCGTTCACCAAGCCAACCGTCGAACATCACCATTCGGTAGCCCGCTCACTCACCGGCGGCGTGGTCTATCGTGGCACGCGGTTTCCCGAGTTGCAGGGAGCCTACATCTATGGCGACTACTCGACCGGCAAGATCTGGGGCGTGAAGCACGACGGCACGAACATCGTCTGGCATCGCGAGCTGGCCGACACCACGCTGCAACTCGTCGGCTTCGGCGCCGACACGCACGGCGAGCTGCTCATCGTCGACTATCAGGGCAAGGAACAGGGCGCGTTCTACACCTTCGAGCCAACGGACACCGCCCAACCGCGCCCCGAGTTTCCCAGGCTGCTCAGCCAGACCGGGCTGTTCGAGTCCCTCGCGCCGCTGACGCCGCAGCCGGGATTGATTCCCTATTCGGTCATCGCGCCGCTGTGGTCCGATGGGGCCAGCAAGCAACGTTACCTGGCAATTCCGCATCGCCCCGACGCCAAACATCCGATTGGCATGGGCGCGCGCGGCTGGACGTTTCCCGACGAAACGGTGCTCGTCAAATCGTTCGCGCTCGACGTCGACACCAGCGCCGGCCCAGCGCGCCGCTGGATCGAAACGCGCTTGCTCACGCGTCAGCAAGGCGAATGGATCGGTTACAGCTATGTGTGGAACGATGCCCAGACCGAAGCCATGTTGGTCGACGCGGCCGGAACGGATCGCGAGCTCGTGATCCACGACCCCGCCGCCGCGTCGAGCACCCGCGCGCTCACGTGGCACGTGCCTGGCCGCGCCGAGTGCATGGTCTGCCACAGCCGCGCCGCCAACTATGTGTTGGGGCTGACCGATTCGCAGATGAACCGCGACCACGACTACGGCGGCGTGGTCGACAATCAACTGCGCACGCTCGAGCATCTCGAACTGCTGAAACTGGCCAAGCCGCTGGAGCAATATGAGAAGCTGGTCGATCCACTGGACCCGCACGCTGATCTCGAAGCCCGCGCGCGATCGTACTTGCACGCCAACTGTTCGCAGTGTCACGTGTCGGCCGGCGGCGGCAACGCGCAGATCGAATTGGAGTTTTCCACGCCGCGCGACAAGACCAAGCTATTCGACGAAGCGCCAGTGCACCACAAGTTCGAGTTGCCCGACGCCAAGCTGATTGCGCCCGGAGCGCCGGAGCGATCGGTGCTGCTAGAGCGTATGGCCCGCCGCGGGCCGGGCCAGATGCCCCCGTTGGCCACCTCGGTGGTCGATCGCGAGGCCGTGAAATTGATCTCCGATTGGATCCGGCAGCTCAAGAAGTAGCCGGGGTGGCGATCGCCTGTAGCAGGCCGTTGATGTACCCGTAGCCGAAGGCAAAGGCCTGCAAGCTTTCGGGGTCGTCCGCGTGATGCGGCATGTGGTCGGGCATCAGCATGTACGCATAGTTGACTTCGGCCAGCGTGCGGGCGACCGCGAGCATATCGAGATCGCCGTCGTCGGGATAGGTCTCGCGAAAATCGTCGCGATGCCCTTGGATGTTGCGAAAGTGGATATTGAAGATCTTGCCGCGCTGGCCAAAGGTGCGCACCACGTCGCAAATCTCGCGGCGCGGATCGGCGAGCATCTCGGCGACCGTGCCCACGCAGAAGTTCAACCCGTGATAGGGACTGGCTTCGATCTCGACGAACTTTTTCAGCCCCTCGACGGTTCCCAGCACGCGCACCACGCCCTGATAGCCCGCCGGCGGAACGCCTGGATCGTGGGGATGGCAGGCGGCACGAATTTTATATTCGTTGCAGACCGGGATCACCCGCTCGAGAAAATAGCGAATCCGCTGCCAGGCGGCTTCTTCCGTGACACGGCCAGCGCGTGTCAGGCGGTTGCCGTCTTTCGCCTCGGCCAGTTTCCACGTGCTGTACTGGCTGCCTCCACGGCCCGGCGTGGTTCCCGTGCGCAGCACGCCCAGCAGGCTCATGTTGTATTTGAAGGCCGGAATCTCGGCCGCGGCACAGGCGGCGATCATTTTTTGAATGCGTTCGATGTCCCGGTCGCGCTGCGGATCGTCCGCCAACATGATCGCACCGCGGGTTTCGCGATCGATGTGGCTCGACGATAGGAATGGCAGCGCCACCATGTCGAGGGCTACGCCGTGTTGCTGACAGAGATCCTTGGTGCGCTTCAGGTCATCGACCGACCAATGGCCCTCGGGGCCGGGGTCGGGCGGATAGCCGCAGATGTGGTTCACCCCATGCCGTCTGAAAAAGTCGAGCAACTGCGGGGTCGTCGGTCCGCGCTGGCAGCCGACGTGCATCGCCAGGGCTCCACGGCGCGCGATCGACGCGCCGCGACGGGCGGGCTCGTCCGGCGTCTGCCCGGCTGCCGACTGAGCCGTCAAAGCGGCCGGCGCGGCGGCTGCCGCGGCGAGAAAATTACGACGTCGCATCATCAGCTCTCCGACGAAGCCTGGAAGGGGCCCATTTCCGGCAGTCTAGGTAACCCCAAGTGCCAAGGCAATCAACCTGCCGTGCGTCAACAAAAACGCCGGGACGCTAACACGGTATAAACGACAAGTTGGGGCCTCCAAATTTGACATCCGGGCTGCCAAACAGCTAGGATTAGAGCTTCACCGGAGCTGTGGGGCAGCAGTTCCCGTGTTCCCATCTGAGACGCTTCCATGCGCAGGTCAACGTTGTCGTATTCGCGATCGAAGGCGCGATCGAGCGTCCGGCCTCTCTGTCCCCTGCGCCTGGAATTACTCGAGCTCCGTCTCACCTTGAGCCACAACGGCCCAGGCCCTGGCGCCGCTCCACTGGGCAGCCAGGACGCGAGTTACCTCGATATTTCGGCGCTGCACGGCTCGCCGATCGCCGGCGACACGAACGTGGTCTCCACCGCCGGCCCCGCGCAGCACTCCGGCCCGAACGTCACCAACGCCCACGCCGGTGACAATCAAGCGGCCGGTGGTCAGCTTGGCGACGGGACCACGAGCGACCCTGCGCAAACCAATTTCTCGGGCCAACAAGCCAATTTCTCGCCGTCGAATTCGCGCTCGCTGGATGACGCAAGTCACGCCGATGGGCAATCGATCAGTTCGCCGAGCGATTCGTCGCGCGCGACCGGCCCGGCGTGGAATGGTTACGCCTCGGGCGGTCCCTCGAATCCAGGCAGCATGGCGCCGCCGAGTCATGCCGATTCGAACCTCAACGGCAGCGATTTGTCGCACGCCCCAGGGCAACAACCTATCCCGCAACGGCCGATGGGGGCCGATGGCATGCCGGGCGGCGCTAATTCTGGCAACGACATTGCCCAGGGTGGCATGTTCCACGACGGCGCTGAGTCGCAGAGCGCATTCCACGGTGCATCCGACTCGCCGAACGGCGCGAACATCTACCAACCGCCGCAGACGCCGGGTTCTCCACTCGACAGTACCCCGTCCTGGAGCAACACGCCGAACGGCACGACGTCTGAAGGTTCGCAACCGGTCGAAGCCACTTCTTATGCGCCAGCGAATGTGCCACCGGTCAGCGACTCCCAGCCAACCGGCGAGACGACTTACGGCACTGCCACGATCAGCGACTCGCCGACGACCATCATCACGTTGTCCGGTCCGCCACAACAGTTCGGTGCGCCGCAGCACGGACCGAACGATAGCGGCGGCTATACTTTCGTTGCCTACCGATTTCAATTCGTGCTGGGTGGCCCCGGTTCCGACAGCTTCCCGGCCGTTCCGGCACCGACGCACACCAGCGATCCTTCGCCCGACGCCGAGCAGTATCGTGATAGTGCGCCCCTTGGCCAAACCGCGCAAAGCCGTGCCGTCGACTCCAGCTTCGGGCAACCGGGCGGTCCGCGCGACGGCCAGCCACCGCAAAACGGCCAGCCAGCGCAATACGGCTCGCCACCGGCTGACATTCACCGCGATGCCAGCGGGCCGCAAAATCCCTCGCCGAGCGATGTGCGCGGGGTGATTCGCCACGACGCTCCCGCAGCCGCATCGGCCAACTCGAGCGATCCGGCGGCTCGCCAGGCTCCGTTGCCGGCCACGGCCAGCGCCGCGGATTCATCGATCTTGGCTCCTCAGGCCGCCCTCGACGTCACGCGGCACAGCACCGCGGCCGGCACGACGGGGGGCATACTGCCACAGCCGATCAACCCCTCGCTCAGTCAGCCGGGTGACGTCGGGTCGAATCGCGCTCAGAGCGGAACGATCCTGGTTCCACAGGCCTCGGCCGATGGCGCCAACACCACCGTGCCTGACGTGGCGTCGAACGGCGACGACGGTGACGACGCGGCAGAGCGCGAGACGGTTCGCGACCGATCGTCGCGGGGCGCAACGGCACCGGCTTTGGTGGTTGCGGCAGTCGACAGCACGGCGGCAGCTGAATTGGACGAGGCCGGCGATCCCGTGGCGCGTACGGCGCTGCTGGCCAACTTGCAACTCAACATCGAGGCGGTCGACCAGGCACTGGACGCGATGGTCAGCGAAATCGAACGGTTCGGCGGCGAACTGGCAACCTGGTTCGACGATTGGACCGTGTCGAATTGGGGCACTGCCACGGCACTCGTGGTCGCGTGTGGATTGGGAGGCCGCTATTGGTGGATCCAGCGCGGCCGGCGAGCGATTCAGCGCGATAGCGAGGAAGAATCGTCGAGCTGGCTGTTCACTCGGCTGCAGAGCCCGGCCGGCCATCAATAGGCACGATCGCTCCCACCTTGCGGAACCTGCGGGTATAGCGCTTGAAATCAACGATCACCGTGGAGCATGGGGCCGACCCGCCCGATCCCTCGTTGCGGCAATTGAAAGCCGAGACCCTGGCCGCGATGGCGGCCGCCTGGCATGGTGGCCAGCGTCCGCCAGCCGAGACCTGGCTCAAGCGTCATCCGCTGCTGGCATCTGATCCGCAGCTGGCCGTGCGCATCATCTACGAGGAAGTCTGCCTGCGCGAGGAGTTGGGCGAAACCGTCGACTCCGGCGAAATCTTCGCCCGCTTTCCGCAGTGGCAAAACGAACTGGCTCCGCTGCTCGATTGCCACGGACTGCTCCAAGCGCACTCCGAGGTTACCACCTATCCCACGGCCGGTCAGCCGTTGGGCGAGTTTCAATTGCTGGCCGAGTTGGGCCGAGGCGCGGTCGGCCGGGTTTTTCTGGCCACGCAGCCGGCGTTGTCCGATCGGCCGCTGGTCGTCAAGCTCACCCCGCGGAGCGGCGACGAGCACCTGTCGCTGGCCCGCTTGCAACACACGCACATCGTGCCGTTGTATCTGGTGCAGGATTTTCCGGCCGAGCATTTGCGCGCCCTGTGCATGCCATTTCTCGGCGGCGACAGTTGGGCCCACGTGCTCGAAGACCTGAAAGACCGCCGCCCGCCACACCGCACCGGCCGTCACATCGTCGAGTTGCTCGAGGCCGCCCAGAGCGAGTCCGTCACGCTGCCCACCCCGGCCGGGCCGGCACTGCGCTTTCTGAACCGCGCCAGCTACGTGCAGGCCATTTGCTGGATTGGCTCGTGCCTGGCCGATGGCTTGCACTATGCCCACCAGCGTGGACTGGTCCATCTGGACATCAAGCCCTCGAACGTATTGCTGGCTGGCGACGGTCAGCCGATGTTGCTCGACTTTCACCTGGCGCGCGACTTGATACCCGCGGGCGCTGAGGCGCCTGATCGGCTGGGGGGCACCAAGGGCTACATGTCGCCCGAGCAACAGTTGGCCACGACTGCCGTGCGCGAGGGACGTCCGCTGGCAATCGGCCTCGACCAGCGGTCTGACATTTATTCGCTCGGCGCGTTGTTGTTTGAGTCGTTGGTCGGCCATCTGCCATCGGCCGACGAGGCCACGTCGCGCGGCACTTTGCGGATGGGCAATCCCCAGGTCGGCCGCGGTCTGGAAGACGTGGTGCACAAATGCCTGGCACGCGATCCTGACGCCCGCTATGCCGATGCCGGCGAATTGGCGACGGATCTGCGCCGCCATTTGGCCGATTTGCCGCTGGTGGGGGTGCCCAATCGCAGCCTGGCCGAGCGTTGGCAAAAGTGGCGCCGCCGCAAGCCCCACTCGCTGGGCTTGGTGGCCATGGCGCTGGTCGCCTTGGCCGTGACCGGCACGGTGGGGCTGTTGTATCGCGCCGATCGGCTGCGCGAGGCCCGCACGGCGTTGTCGCAGGGCCAGCAGCAGATCGCCACGCACGACTACTCTCCGGCCATCGAGCGGTTGGCCAGCGGCTTGCAGGCGATTCGCTGGTTTCCCGGCGAGTACGATCTGAAACAGCTCTTGCAGGAGCAATTGAATCTGGCCAGGCAGGCGCGGCTGGGTGAAACGTTACACCAGTTGGTTGAGCGGCTGCGTTTCGTGGAAAGCTCGAACGTCGTGGCCCCCGCAAAGTTGAGCGAGTTGGCAGCCGGTTGCCGCACGGTCTGGGAAGCGCGCGAGCAGATCGTGCAGCACGGCACGTCGGGCGGCGACGCCGCGATCGAAGAGAATCTGCGCATCGACTTGCTCGACCTGGCCGTAATGTGGGCCGACTTGCAAATTCGGCTGGCCCCGCGCGGCCAGGATGAGCCCGCGCGACACCACGCGCTCACCCTGCTAAACGAGGCGGAACAATTGTGCGGATCGAGCCCCGTCGTCGAACTTGCGCGCCGCGATGTCGCGGCCACCCTGCCCGAGGGTGCCGCTGATCCACGGCCCGCGTCGTCCCCCGAAACGCTGTCGCCCCCCAAAACCGTTTGGGAGCACTATGCGATCGGGCGTTCGCTGTTTCGCGCCGACAAGCTGGAACAGGCCGCCGAGGAGTTCCGCCAGGCGATTGACCTGGAGCCGAATGCTTTCTGGCCCAATTTCTACCTGGCCATTTGCGCCTATCGCCTGGAGGATTTTGCCACGGCCTTGAACGCCGCCAGCGTGTGCGTCGCCCTCTCGCCGCAAAGTGCCGAGTGCTTCTTCAATCGCGCCCTGGCCCAGCAGGCCCTGGGGCAAAGCGAGCGTGCCTTGGCCGATTTCGCCCGCGCGATGGAACTCGATCCCCAGCTGCCCGTGGCCGCTTTGAACCGGGGCATGCTGCTCGCCAGCCTCAACCGCTATGCGGAGGCCGAGGACGATCTGGGCACGGCCCTCAAGTGCGGAGCTGACCCGGCTGAAACCTACTACCAGTTGGCCCTGGTGCAGTTGGCCCAGCAGGACCGCACGGCTGCTATGAAGAGCGTGACGCGGGCCCTGGAGCACGATCGGGCATACGGCCCGGCGCTGGGCTTGCGGAGTCGGCTGGGAAAGTAGGGGTGCGCGGGTCCGAAGGAACGACGACAGTCGAACCCGGGCCACGGTTTGCCAGTTGAGGCCCCGGTCCCCTTTGGGGATCGCAGTTCTTGGAAACGTAGAAAAAAGTGTTGACTCCCGCCAGCTCCTGGCACTAGAATCAGCCCCAGCGGTGCAGTTCGCTCCTGGCAATTGTCTTGACGGACAAGTCCAAGGAGCTCCGCTTCGCTGCAAGTTCATCCCACGCGCCGGAAACGCCAATGCCGTAAAAGTGCCGAGCTTCCCTTCTGGGGTTTAAGCTTACGCACTTTCTTTTTTCCGGGCGCACTCGGCTCTCCCTCGGTCCGCTCGATGCCTTGCATCGCGTTTTGGGGCCCTGGTTCTCGCTGAGTGCAGTTCTTTCCTACAAACAACGGCCGATCCGTTGTTGGTGGCCGCCGACGAAGGCACGGGCCGCGACAGCATCGCCGAAACGATATAGCTCGCCGAAACGATACGAAAGAAGTGTGATGATCAGACCTCTCGACAGTAGCTTGCTCGGACGACGCGGAGCCAAACGGCTCTGGAATCGCTGCCCTGCCAACCGTTGGTTGGAGCACGATCTCGAGCAGTGGGAAACCATCCGCGTCGGCAGCTCCGCGTCCGTCGAATCGCCGGCGCCGCTGGCGCGCTTGCAGCCCAGCCGGCCGACGCTCGCCGGCCGCGCGGCGACTTCGATCGCCAAGATCTGGGGCGAGTTCGCGCAAGACGGATTCTGGCTGTCGTGCATGGTCGCCTTCGCCCTGTTGTGGGCGGTCGAATTGTGGATTGTGCAGAAGATGACGATCGAAAGCGCCCAGTTCGACATCTGGGGACCGCGCTACTTGTTCTGGATGCCGAAGATCCGCTTCGCCATCGATCTGTGCTTCACTCTGTCCTGCGCTCTGTGCCTTGGCCGCCGAGGATTGGTTCTGGCCTGCTTCCTGTCGCTGTTCTTCGACCTGGGCCTGCTGGCTTACACGGCTAACTACCATCGCACGTTTTCGCTGCTGACCGTCTATACGCAATGGAACGACGGCCAATCGTTGGCCGGCTTCGATCCGACGCTGATCTCGAAATGGGCCATGGTGGCGTTCGGGGTGGCGCTTGTCGCCAAACTGCAACTGGTGACCGTGGCCGCGCGGCCTCGTTTTTCGTTCGCGATGCAGTGGGGACTGGTGGCCCTGTGCGTCGCGGCTTACTGCGGGCTGATGTTCACGATCAATCAAGCCGATCCGGCCAAGTTTTCCAAGCTGCTGAACCGCCGCGAGCTGGCCTACTTCTGCGCCTCGCGCGGTTATGCCCTGCCGTGGCTGATGGAGTGGAAGTACCTGGGCAATCGCGAGACGCTGCAAACCGCGCTCGACGACCGCCAGCAGACCTCCGACCGGCTCACGCCCCTCGAATCGCCCCTGGCCGTCGGCGACCGGCTGGTCATCATCCAGGTCGAAAGCCTGGGCTACGACGTCATCGGCACGCGGATGAACGGCCGCGAGGTGACGCCGTTCTTGAACCAACTCAAGGACCAGTCCTACTTCTATCGCGTCACCGCGCCGGTCTACAACGGTTCGGCCGATGCCGACTTCTCGCTGCTCGCCGGCGCCGAGCCCTCGAAGACCACGGTCAACTACAACTTGCCGGCCTATCCGTTCGATAACGCCCTGCCGGGGTTCCTCGCGAACTACCACTACGGCACCACGGCGCTGCTGGGCGGTCGCGGCGTCGTCTACAACCGCCGGGCGGCATTCGAGAAAATGAAATTCTCCCAGGTGTTGTTTGCCGAAGAGATCGTCGAACGCTACTCGGGCCGCATCGCCAACCTCGGCGTCAGCGATGCCGAGCTGATGGGGCTCTCGTCGCTGCTGATGCGTCAGCCGGCCAAAAAGACCTGCCATTTCCTGGTCACCGTCGGCAGTCACGCTCCGTTCAACACGCTGGCGAACTCGCAAAAGGAAGTCTTCCCGAACTCGCTTGATGCCAACGAGAATTACTTCAATTGCGTGCGGCACGTCGACAACACGCTGCGCGATTACGTGATGGGCCTGCCCGCCAACACCACGGTTGTGATCTATGGCGACCACACCGCGCCGATTTCTCAGCCCGGCTATCAGACCGATCGCGATGGCACGTCGCACCGCGTGCCCTATCTGATCTACAACGTCGGCCAGAACCTGGCCCGCTCGCAGCGCACCCGCGACAGCTCCGTGGCCCAAAGTGGTCAACTGACGCTGACCGACATGGCCAATTATCTGCGAGCCCAAGTCGCCGGGTCCCAGGCTTCTCCCTCGGATCTGCCTGATCTCCGCCTGACCGCCAATCGCTGAGCGGTGTCCCGGTTTTCCAGCCGGAACTTGGCCGAACTGACTCCTGACCGGCCCGCCGCGCCAGGGCTCTCATGCCTGGGTTGTCGCACCTTTCCCGTCGGAAATGAGCCCGCCGTCCTCGACCTCATATTTTTGATTGTTCAAGCGATCGTTTTTCATTTATCTTGAATGACGCCTTGGGCCTTAGAAATAAGTGGTGGAGAACGCCAATGAAGTGTTTTCTCTTGATGTGCCTCGGTTGTGGCGCGATTGCCGGCGCGGCGCAGGCGGCCAGTATTCCTATTCCCACCCGCGTCGTGGTGGTCATCGAAGAGAATCACGCGTTTTCTGAAATCCTGGGCCCCGTGGGTTCGTCGCAAGCCTTGGCGGCTCCGACCATCAACGTCTGGGCAAGTGCCGGCGCCACGATGACCAGTTCGTTTGCCGTCACGCATCCCAGCCAGCCGAATTATCTGGCGCTGTTTTCTGGCTCGACGCAAGGAATCACCGACGACGGCGTACACGCCCGCTCTAGCGCCGCGAACCTCGGCAGCGAACTGATCGCCGCCGGCAAGACCTTTTCCGGCTACTCGCAAGGCTTGCCCAGCAACGGTTCCGACGTGGCCTCGTCGGGCGCGTACATGCGCAAGCACAATCCGATGACCCAATTCACCAATCTGGTCACGGCCGGCAGCAACGCCGCGGTTAACAAGATTTTCAATCTCGCCAATTTCCCCGTCGCTCCCGGCACCGATTACAGTTTCCTGCCCACGGTCTCGTTTGTTGTTCCCGATCAGAACAACGACATGCATGACGGCACGATCACGCAGGCCGATACCTGGCTGAGCACGAATCTCGACGCCTACCGCCAGTGGGCCAATGCGCACAACAGCCTGCTTGTCGTCACCTGGGATGAGGACGACAGCAGCGCCTCGAACCAAATTCCCACGTTCTTCTATGGCCCGATGGTCAAGCAGGGAAGCTATTCGGAATCGATCAACCACTACAACGTGCTGCGCACGCTGGAAGACATGTACGGCACGACACACGCCGGCGCGGCCGCCACGGCCACGCCGATCACCGATATCTGGCTCGTACCCGAGCCCGGTGCGCTGCCGCTGGCGCTGCTCGGCTTGATCAGCCTGGCGGCCTCACGGCGCCTACGCCGCGTTCGGTCGTGATGGCACCATTGTGATGGCTGGAAACAAAATGCCGATTTGGCGCTTCAGCCGACGGCCGATCGTTGCCGATGTAAAGCTTGCCGCTCAAGGAGGAGTCTGCGGGTTGGGGTGACTTGTCGGCCGATAGCGTGCCGCCCTGTCGTCTCCCGGGATCGAGCTTACTCCTCGTGGCGCAACACTTGTCATGGAATGGACTTGGTTCCTTGTCCGCCATTCCGTGACGCGCCGTGAACAAACAAATCCCGACCTATCTCAAGCTAGTTACCGATACTATCAATCAGACGCCAGCGGCCGTGACCGAAGACCTGGCCGGTCTGACGGGCGTATGTCGGGCTTTCGAGCAGGCCACCGGCTGGCGGCTCGAAGTCGACACCGCGGGCGATACCAGTGAGCAAACGAACCTGATGTGGTCCGCCCCGGTCAATCCGGGCGTCGGAAACTCTCCCGGGCACATCAGGCTCTTTTCCGCTGAGCATCAGGCTGGTCGCCCTGCTCCGCGCATTCCCTTGGAACCGGCCAGCATGTTGGCCGCCGCGCTGGGTGATCTGTGGGGCGAGCTGCTCGCCACGCGTCACGCGTTGGGTGAACGCGAAGCCGAACTCGCCAGCGGCGTTCCCCTCATCGTCCGCAACGACGACGATGAATCGCCCCCCATGGCCGAACGACTCGAGGCCGTGCTGCGCGGCGGCGCCGAAGCCATCGGCTGCCAGGCCGCGGGCCTCTACCTGCTCGACTCGGCCACCACCGAGCTCAAGCTCCGCTCGAGCTGGGGCCTGCCCCGCAATCGATTGACCCAACCGGCACGGCCGCTGCGCGGCGCGCTGGCCGACCTGGAAGCCCTGTTGGGCCACGCGGTCGTTTTAACGGACAACCAACTGCGCGATTATTGGAAAGTGCCCGAGGACAATTTTGGCGCGAGCGTGTGCGTGCCGATTTCGCGCGGCTCGATGCCGCTGGGCACGTTGTGGGCCTTTTGCGATCAGGCCCGCGATTTCTCTTCGGCCGAGACCAACATCTGGGAAGTCGTCGCCGGCCGCCTGGCCGCCGATCTCGAACGCCAGGTGCTGGTTGACGAAGCCGTTTCGGCGCGCGATCAGTTGCGCCAGGTCGAAGCGGCCCAACGCTTGCAACACGAACAACTGCCGCGCATCGCGCCGAAGCTCGACGGCTGGGACATCGCGGCCCGCGCTGATCAGTTCGGGCCGCTGGGCGGAGCCTTCTACGATTGGTTCGCGCCAGCCAGCGGCGGCCTGGCGCTGCTGGCCGGACAGGCCCTCTCGGGCGGCATGAGCGGCGCGCTGACCGCCGCCAGCTTGCGTGCCGCCGTTCGCGCACTGGGTGAACAGCAACTCGCCAGCGGCACATTACTCTCGCGCGCCAATTCGATTCTCTGGACCGGCTCGGCCGGCAACGCCTGCGCCGCGTTGTTCCAGGCCACGATCAAAACCAACTCCGATTTAATTGTCCTCTCCGTTGCCGGACCGCTGCGCGTGCTCTCCATACGCGGCACCGGCGTGGCGGTCGTCGCCGGGCCGAGCGACGCATTGGGCGTGCAAGAAGAGCTACGCGCCGAGCAAGTCACGCGCACGATCACGCCCGGCGAGTTGTTGCTCGTCTATGGCACCGGGCAATTGCCCATCGCCGCCCAGCACAATCTGGCCGCGCTCGACCGCCGTCTGCTCGCCGCGCTCAAGCCGTTTGCCAGCCGTCCCGCCGACGAATTGGTCGCGATCTGCGCCGAGATGCTCCGCAAGGATCCAGCCCCCAACCTCACCGATCGCGTCCTGCTCGCCATCAAGCGCCGCCGCTAGCCCCGTTGGCCCGCTGAATTTCCGGCCGCTTGACGTCCACCCCAAATGCTTTAGACTCGCATCAGACACCTCATTCACGCGGGAATGGCGGAATTGGCAGACGCGCTAGGTTGAGGGCCTAGTGGTAGAAATACCGTGCAGGTTCAAGTCCTGTTTCCCGCAATCAAGCGTAAGTCCAGCCGAAATCGCATCTTCGATTACCTGTCGGCGAACCGGCAGTGCGGCCCGTTGAGTCCGAGTCAAAACGGTAAATACCGTTTTGCGACTCTCAACAGGAGCATTGCACATGCCGAAATTGGTACATGCGACACCCAAGTACCGCCTTCATCGCCCCTCGGGCCAGGCGGTGGTGACCCTCAACGGCCGCGATTTCTACCTTGGCCCGTGGCGGTCGACAGCGTCGCGGGCGGAATATGATCGTCTGATCGGCGAATGGCTGGCCAATGGCCGTCGCCTGCCGATCGCGTCGTGTGATCTGACCATTGTGGAATTGGTGAGTCGCTATTGGGACGTTGCGCGCACCTATTACGTTAAGCACGGGCGTCCCACTGCCGAGCAAGCAGGTATCCGCGTAGCCCTGCGCTGCCTGCGGGAGGGCTACAGCGACACGCTGGCCTGCGACTTTGGCCCCCGATCGCTGGTCGCCATTCAGGTGCGTCTGGTGGCGGCAGGCCATTGCCGCAAGTATGTCAACGAATCAGTGGCGCGGATCAAGCGCTGTTTTAAATGGGCTGTACGATCTGAACTGGTTCCTGTGACGGTCTACCAAGCCCTGCTCACCGTCTCCGGGCTGGCGGAGGGAAAAACCTCGGCCATCGACCACCCGCCCATCGGGCCTGTGCCAAGGGAGGTCTTTGAGGCCACCCTCCCACACATGCCTCGGTGCCTTGCTGACCTCTTGCGGTTGCAGCTGCATTGTGCGATGCGGCCGGGCGAAGTGTGTGCCCTCCGTCCCGCTGACCTGGACATTAGCGGTGACATTTGGATTTACGTCCCGCGCGAACACAAAATGGAACACACTGGTCGACAGCGCCGAATCCTGATTGGTCCCAGGGGACAAAATGTCTTGAGGCCATACCTGCTGCGCGCGCCTGAAGAGCATTGTTTTCTGACGCCACGGGCGCATCGGCCCTACACGACTAATTCGCTGCATCATGCGCTGCATCGCGCCTGCGATAAGGCGTTCCCCGCGCCGGACGGACTTGGGGAACACGAGCGATCGATTTGGCGCGACGAGCACCGTTGGCACCCGAACCAATTGCGGCATGCGGCCGCGACGGAGATTCGCCAAAAGTTCGGGCTGGAAGGCGCCCAGGTTGCACTTGGTCATGCCAGCGCCGACGTTTCGCAGATTTACGCTGAGCGCGATTTGGGATTGGCGGCACGAATCATGCGAGAAGTCGGTTAATTTAGGCGGCAAATGGGCAGAGCAACCGCCACTGCGATCTGGTGGTCCAAGGAATCTGACCTGGCACCAACTTCCCATGGCCTTGCACGCGATGGCAGAGCCGACTGTATTGAGCGAGCTGCGGCGCGTGCGAAGCGCTCGGGACCGGACGAAGAGGTCACGATTGAGTTCCCGAGAGCTGCGAAGCCATAGGATTGAAAAATCGTCGCAAATTCATTAGATTGCGACAGTTCGGCTGCCTTCGCCTGTGCTTGCGAGCGTTGGGAATCGGACGCGACGTGCTCAAAAAAGCGTCCGCGTGGGCGCATAAAAAGGCCCTACGGCTGGCTGAGTTTGACCGCTAAACCAGCAGTAGGGCGGAAACAATATAGGCGCCGATTATGCGCCCACATTGGATTTTGTCGTCTATCGAGGTGGCCGCCACAAGCGACAACGCGCTCGTCACTTGTCTTCCGACCGCTCCGTACAGCAGTCTCTCCCACGCCCAGCGGAATGTCAAGTCTTTGACACCTGCTTTCTGGGGCGTACCGACCTGTCTTTCGTGGCAAAACGGTCCATCTATTTCGCTCGCATTTTTGTCGCGAACCCATTCCACCCATTTCTGCGGCCGCCGGCGTCCTCGGCAGCCGCATATTCCAGTTGGGAGACCACAGCATGATTGACCCACTCAAAGAACATGTCATTCCACTGTCCAAGGCGGTCGCACTCGATCTTCGGCAGCGTGGCAAAAAAGCTCATGTCAACTGCGCTTATCGGTGGACCAAACAAGGTTGCAGTGGCGTCGTCTTGGAAAGCATCCAATGGGCCGGCAAGCGATGCACGAGCCACGAGGCGGTTGCCAGATTCCTCGCACGTTTGGCACAAGCCGACAGGCTTAAATAGGAGACAACAAAAATGATTGACCCCCTGACCGAACGAATCGTTACGCTCGCCAAGGCGGCCGAGGTTTGTCCCCCGCGACGCGCTGGGAAAAACACTCATAAAAGCTGCGTGTACCGTTGGACCACCGTCGGCTGCCGTGGTGTCCGACTAGAAAGCATCGCCATCGGGGCTACGCGATGCACATCACTCGAAGCCCTGGTCCGGTTCTTCGAGCGACTGACCTGTGCACAGAGTGGTGATCCTCCACCGATCCGCACGTCGGCCCAACGACAACGCGACACTAAGCGAGCAAACGACAAGCTAAAGGCTGAAGGAATTTAATTTCCCTCAAAACGCCGACGGCCGACACCCCGCTAAGAGTCCGGCCATCGGCAATAGGAGCATCACTATGGACCACTCTACCAAATTCGTCACGCTTCCCAAAACGCGGCGCCCGCGTTCTCTGCCCGACCGGCCTGACGATCAAAACGATCACCGCTCCGGGAGTCGGCGCCGACCGCCACAACCCGAGGGTCCTTGGTGGTGTTCTTTCATTCCACCCACCGCTGCCGAATGGGCGGAGCACCTGGCCAGCATGGAGGTGCGGCCATGAGGGGATTTAACGGACGGGAAATTAGCCAGGATCAAGTAGAAGTGACCGTGAGCGATCCTGACCAGCGCGGGAAATGCGTTGTGGTCTGCTCGCATCTTGCCGAGCGAGTGCATACCGACAAGTTTGATCCATACAGCGACTTTCACCGCGAAAACTTTGCCAGAGTGGCATTCAATAGGTTGCCAGAGGACCTGTCATTCACCCTGGCGATGATGGCGCCCGACAATCCGGCACCACATGGATTCATCGAGGACCTAGTTGTTGAAAAGTTGCTGGCGTCCACAGATGGTGGCGACAAGTTCAAAATCAACAGGCTGACCAGTGCTGAGTTTGACAGCGGCGACTACACGCAAAGCTATCTGATTGACGACGTGTTGGTCGAAGGCCAGCCGATGGTCATCGCGGCCCCGCTCAAGACCATGAAGACGACGTTGGCGGTCGCTCTGGCTATTTCGCTGGCGCTTGGACGTGAGTTTCTTGGCAAGTTTCGAGTTCGAGAGGCCGTCAATGTGCTGTTGATTTCGGGCGAGTCGGGGTTATCAACGCTGCAAAACACCGGCCGCCGAATTGCCGCCAGCTACGGGCATAGCCTCGGGGACGTCAGCAAGCTGTTCTGGTCGACCAACCTCCCTCGGCTCGGGAACTTCGAGCACATCGACGCAGTCCGAGAGGCCCTCGTCCGCGACGAGATTGCTGTGTTGATCTGCGACCCTCTCTACTTCATGCTGCCCGGCCAAGACGCGGGCAACCTGATGATCGTGGGGGGCTATTTGCGAACTCTCGGCGCGCTCTGTGAAGAACTCGGCGTAACCCTGGTCGTGGTCCATCACATGAAGAAAAGCGGATTCGACAGTAAGTTCGCTCCGCCTGAGCTGTCGCAAATCTCGTGGAGTGGGACGCCGGAATGGGCCAGGCAATGGCTGCTACTGGGCCGCCGTGAGCCCTACACGGCCGGGAGTGGAGAACATCTTCTGTGGATGGTGACGGGCGGCAGCGCTGGGCACAGCGGGCTCCACGCGCTCGATATTCGGGAGGGCATTGGCGATGCGCGCGGTTGGGAGGTCGACGTGCTGAACCCAGACGAAGTTCGCCAGGGGGGCGACGACACCAAGGAGAAGCTCAAGGAGGCAAAGCGGCAGGAACAGCTTGAGCGCAACAAGAGAGCCATCTTGGACGCGATGCGCAAGCTGCCAGGGCATCAGGGCACCAAGACGAACATCAAGGACCGCTCTGGCGTGAACACCAAGGCGTTCGATCCAGCGTTTGCCGATCTGCTCAACTCGGACGCCTTCGTCGAGTGTGAAATCATCAAGGGCAACAACCGACCCTATCAAGCATTCAGGCTTTCAGATGCCGATTAAATCGCAACCAGATGCAACCGGACTCCGCAGCCGGACGCACCCGTCCCGATGCGTTCGCACGCAACAGGACTTGGGCTCTATAGAGAGAGCCCAGTCCGGTTGCGATGCGTCGTGCTGGTCGTCTGCATCCAGACGTAGTCCGGGTGCGACCTGCTGGCCGCTGCGAGTGTGGCATGCTGGAACCGTGGATTCCACAATCCACGAACGGCCCCGTGCCCCCTTATGCATCAGTGGGGACATTCAAGTAGGGCACGATCGGCGCCGGGGAGTTAAATTTGATCTGGCAGAACCCGGTTGTGTTGGTGATCTTTTATTCAAGGGCTGCTCTTGGCTCTTGGCTTGAGATTCACGCCGTGAACGGCGCGAAACTGGTCAGCCATTGCCTTCATCTGGGCTTCCGGTAGCCCGTGGCGAACAATCGGCGCCTCGCCAAAAGCTGCGGCGGGGTGGTTCCGCTTGGCTTCACGGTCGGCTAGTTCCTGGGCCTGGGCCTTCCGACGTCCTTCAACCTCGGCGACACGCTCGTACCGCTGTCGCATGGCCCGCTGAAGCTTCTGCTGCTCCCGTGCGACCATGTCACGGTCCTGCTGCGCGTAGTGGGCCACACGGGCCTGCTGGCGGAGTTGCGTGTAGAGGTCATGATTGCCTGCGTGGACCGTGTTCGCGGTCAGGACCGGGATCAGCACGCCGATAAGGGTGGCAGTCTTCACGGGATTTCCTCCTGTCAGATGGTCTCCGGGAATGGCAGTCGGGCTCTGCTGCCCAATATAGGAGCCGCCGGCCCCGCCGCCCACTTCTCCTCGATGCAGCTGTTGTAAGAATCCTGGACCGGACTTACCATCGCCGATGGCGCGTGATCGAACCTTGACGGGCCAGCACGATGATTACTGACACGAAACCCCAGCCCTCGCTTAGACGACCTAGCGGCCGACCGCTGGAGTTCAATCAGGCGGCGGCTGAGATCATCCTGGACCTGCTCCAGAAGGGGAACTTCCTGGAGACTGCGGCCACCTATGCCGGCGTGACGGCCCGCACCGTGAGGAACTGGATGCGGTGGGGCCGGCATCGCCGCTCGGCAGAGCTGGCTGAGTTCTACAAGCGGGTCATGCAGGCCCGTGCGATGGCCGAGGTGGCCGACCTGGAAAAGATCAAAGCCGCGACCGACTGGAAGGCCACGGCCTGGCGCATGGAGCGGCGCAATCCCAAGGCGTGGGGCCGCAAGAGAGTCATCACGATTCACACAGGCACGCAACGCCGCCGGCGGTCACGAGAAGAGATCGAGCGAGAGATGGCCGACATCCTCGGCGAGGACCATGCATCGGTTGGCGGGTAGTGGCGGGTTAGTGTATTGATCTCGGGCTGACCAGTTTGAATTTAGAAATGGACAATGAGTAGAAGGCTCCCATAGAGGATTGCGCCGGCCACGCAACCCAGCATTTTGCGCTTGAATGGGGCTCCAATAGCTGCCCCGACTGATGCAAATCCCGATAGAGCACTTGCCACGTTAAAGCCCCGCACGAGTTCTATTGGGAGTTGCGAGAAGAACCACGACGGGATGTTGTCCGCGATAAATATCGCAGCCGAGCCAACGGCTAGCAGCAGCGCAGCCCACATCCAATCGACCCGACCTGCTTTCATGCCCCCATCATAACCGCGTCTATGGCCCCGATCATCTCTTTCCACTCCGGCACCCTGTTCGTGAATTGGGGGCCGTTGGCGCTAGAATTCCATTGGGCAATGCTCACGCTCTTGGCCGCCACGCCGGTCGTGCTCGCCGCCCTCTGGTTCAGCCGTTCCGGGCGTCGTCATGACCCTCGCCCCTAAATCGCCGCTGGTTCTCCTACTGAGAACTTCGGCGAAAATCCGCCACCTGCTAGAATGGCAACCATGGGAGAAGCCGCTGAAGTGCTCAACGACTGGCCGTTCGATCAGCCGCCAAACTGCGCAGTCGTAACCCTTCGGCAGATTGTTGACGGTTCCCAGCCGATTCTCCATGTCACGCACGACAACGACGATCATGGATGGCAGTTCCTGGGCCCAGGAGATGCACGGCAAGAAGACGCCTCCGTGGTGTGCTTGTCAGAAATCGTTGAGATCGACCCTTCTCTCAGGCAGCTTGCCGACATGCCGCCGGGCTGGCACGCATGGCGTCGTGCACTTGGCGCGGAATGGATCAGGTCGCCACACAATTCCGAACCCGGCCGCGCCCATGACCGCCCTTAAACGCCGCTGGCCGCGTTTCACCTTGCGGACGTTGTTCGTCGTGGTGACTGTGCATAGGGTTCCAAATGAGCTTTTGCGCGACCCGAGGACATGCGATGGATGAGGGATTTTCCGGTGGCCCGTGGGTCAGAGAAGTCGGTTTCGACTT
The DNA here is from genome assembly GCA_003153375.1 of Planctomycetaceae bacterium. Classification (GTDB taxonomy): domain Bacteria; phylum Planctomycetota; class Planctomycetia; order Pirellulales; family PALSA-1355; genus PALSA-1355. Next base: position 10,901 of record PLYM01000056.1, on the reverse strand, counting down.
GTTGTGCCAACGACTGCTTGAGGTATTTCCTAGCACTGCCCCACAAGCCGTCGTCGACGAGAACTGGGGAGAATACGCGGAGGCGCAACGCGCATTTGATCTGCATGGCTCACATTGGAGTTGCACTGCGGTTTTCAAGAATCGCGAAATGCTGTTTTTCGTCAACGACGGCGCTTATCTATTCATCCTACCGCGAATGATTTCCTGCTGTCTTCGTGATGATGGCTTAGACGCCGACATTTACGGCAGTGTCTTGTCCGGTCTCGAATACAGAATTGCGGAGTTCCCGACACTTTTCTCACCCGAACAGAGGGCTGCATTGATCGCGCCTCTACAGTACTTGTTTGGTGGCACGGTTCTGGGATTTAGCCCTTCAGATCACGACCTGAAAACGATGCGCCGAATTCTGGCTGCGTTGCGCAAGTAAGCGTCCTCGTGGCCTCCCGAACGTTAGACGACTCGCTGCGTCCATGGCGACCCCTCATCCCAAAAAAACGCTGGACCTTCACCCTGCGGACGCTGTTCGTGGTGGTGGTGGGGGTGGCAACGGTATTGGTATGCTTGTTTGGTCACGAACTTAATTGGATTCGGCAACGGCGCGCGCTGATTGCCGACTCACAGAAGTGGTCGGTGCACCGCACGGCGCGACCGCCCAATGTCCCTTCGCTGCCTTCGCCCCCGAGTGCGCCTGGATTGCTTTGGCTGTTTGGAGAGCCCGGTTATTCAATGTTGACTGTACTTGCCGAAGATGGCACGGGGCATCCAGTCGACGTAAGCGATGCCATTCGGAAAGCGCAGCAGTTGTTTCCTGAGGCCATCATTGAACCTGTTGTGCTTGCCCGGGATTCGGATGGAGCGGCACTTGTAAAACCAATCTTTGTGATCCGCGCGATTGTGTTTCAGATGGGATGGAAAGAGATAGGTAGAGTCGACGTCTACGATGACGGTACATATATCTCGACGTTACGATCCACGCAGATGGGCGTTCTTTCCGACCCTGCTATGGACGCGATACGAAAGCAACTAGCCGGAGGCGTCTTCCCGCAAATTGACGGCCGTCCCACCTACGGCTTCGGAATCGATGACCAAATGAGCAGGCAGCCTAAAATCGTGAGAGACGTGCTTCAAGCCGTCGGCTATCCACTGGAATAAGCTAGCCCAGGCTCGCAACGCGGTGCCCCCATGACCCCAGCCCCTCAACGCCGCTGGAGGTTCACGCTGCTCGGCACAACCGCGCCTGAGGTCTACCAATGAGCGAACGCAAAGTAGATGGACCAGCTAGGTTGTCTTGGAAGCTGGACGCATACCTCGGCATCGGGGTGATCGTTGTCGGACTCTCGTTGGCCGCGCTCCCGCCGCTTTTTTTGGGGGGGGCGGCCTCGCACTGGTGGGGCTTCTTATGACGGCTCAATCAGTTCATAACCTCCGCCGGATTCCGCCCGTGAAGATTCCCGATAAGAATCCAAAGTGAACCCCGCGCGCCCCGACTATACCCGGAAAATCTCGGATTAGACTGACCCACTCCCGGCCGGTGCCCTGTGTTTGGACGGCCGCGCGGCGCTGGTAGAATGCGGGATCGAGCGATGTGCCGCAGCGTCTGAGGTCTACCAATGAGCGACAAGCCGACCGAAACAGACATGGCACGTGTCCGGCTTGTGCTCGGCTTCCTGGTTCTCATCGGAATTGCCGTCATCGGCTGGGGGCTAGTTGCACCCGTGGCAGCCGGGTCCGCGTTTGCAGAGGTCGTTATCGACGAGCTTGGTTTGCCGAAGGACAATCCAGAGACCTGGGAAAAGCTGACGACGCTTTACGCTCGATCCGCTGATCTTACGGTGATACTTGGACTATTGATCCTTGTGCTAGCCAGTATCGGCCTGTGGACGGCTCGTGGACTTTACTCATGACCACCGCCCCCAAACACCGCTGGTTCGCGTACTCGCTGCGGGCGTTCTTGGGTGACGCCACCGAACGGCAGCGAATTCATCAGCAGACCGAGCCAATAAATCGTCCATCGCGACGATGGTATCCCCCGTTGAAGGCTTCACTCGTATGTTCAATCGGGACAGCCACAGCATTTGCATTGTGGATTTATTGGGACCCGGCATTCGCTGACATCTTGCCCACCCTAAATGACAACTATTGGTGGTGGTTTTCGTCGGACGGCTGGTCCGCTGACAGCTTGCTCGGCGTTCGCTTAATCGCGTTTGGCATTTTGACATTGTGCGCGATTGGCTCGATGCTGTTCATTGTCGTTGCTCTTTGCATCGGGAGCCCTCGGGACCGCTCATTGCACTCGGTATTTCTCGTCGTAGCAGCGATAGGACTCTGGCTATTGCTCTTTGTGCGCTACGATGAGCTGACTTGGCTGGCATTTAGGGCACGCATGCACCGAATGATGCCGAGCTTTAAGGAAGATGCTGCGCTGCTGCTCGCCGACCAGTTTACCGACAACGGCACGCTGCCCTTTTCCGGTCACTACGCATACGATCCGCTCATTTCAAATGCACGGCGATGCCTCTTGATTGTCGAGCCGAATGAGTTGCTGCTTACTCGTTCTCACGGCCTTCACCCCATCGCGTGCATAACAGAAGGGAAAGACGGAAGCCTTCGATTTAAGGTGAACTACCTTGATGGCAAGCACGATAATGTTTCGGTCGAGCTTCGCCCCGACGGAACCGTGCCGCGCGCAATTGAACTCAGCCAACCATGCGAGATGTGGCTTCAGCTAGAACCAAATTGGTTCCTGATATATTGGGTATTTGACGGCGACTGAAATCGAGAGCGACCTGCCCATGCCGCCCACCCCAACACGCCGATGGAGGTTTACGCTGCGGACGCTGTTTGTGGACGCCCAGCCAAATTGCACGATCTGTTTTCTGGAGGCTCTCTCAATGAGAACTCGAAATCATGTTGCCGTCATTCTCTTTTTAACCGCCACCGTTACCGTCTCTGTTCGTGCAAGCGCCCAGCCACCCAATGATGCGACAAATGGCCCGCCGGAGCTTGGCGTTGCTGTTGCTGTCGATGCGCAGACGCTTGAATTGCGGCGATTCATCGAGCGTACAGTCACTCGAACAGCGACACCGGGCACACAGCCAGCGCTCAGTTTCGACGCGGTCACCAAAGGAAGCATTGCCCCCGCCGTCGAAGTCGCCGTCATAACCGAGACACAAATCTCTCGATTGCGCATCGCCGATGTAATGCTGCGGCGTGTAGATGGCCAAACGATTCCACACGCATCTCTGGCAAAAGAACTCGCCCGATCAACCCCAGTAGCCATCACTTATTCGGATCATCAGGCCAATCCGCAATTCTGGAAGATGTTCAAGCCGGAGTCGTTGATATTGCAATTGCCAGCGCCGTCTAGACTACCAATTACTACGAGCAACGATCCCAAGCGCAGCAAGCCCTAATCGGAGGCGTGCCAGGAATGAGCCAGGAGTTTTTTCCAGCCCAGCGGGCCTCAGCGTAGTTCAATGCAAAACTGGATGCTATCGCTGATGCTTGTCACGGTCGGGCCGATTTTCATTTTATTCGGCGTGGCTTCGCGCAATCCCGAGGATCAGTCGTACCGTTGGGGAATGATGCTCGTCGGGGGCTTGTTCACCACGCTCGCAATAATCGGCTTTGTTGTCGGGAATCTCAAAAGCGCGGCTGAAACCGATAATGAACAGAACCGCCGTCCAATGCGATGGCTGGGGCGTTTCTACACCCTGTTTGGAGTGATCGGCGCTGCTTCACTCGTGTTTTTTCCGTCGACAATTCCGTGGGAAGATAACGCGCCATGGATTGGATGGGCTGACTTCGGATTTATGATGTGGGCCGTCATCGTCGGTGTGGGCTTAGAGTACGCTGCACGAGCGCGATCTGATGACAAGTGATGCACAGCACCGACCGACCCATGACCACCACGCCTCGACGCCGCTGGCCGCGCTTCTCCTTGCGGACGTTGTTCGTCGCCGTGACGTTGTTTGGGCTGGTAGCCGGGTGGGTTGTCTATGAGTTGAATTGGATTCGGCAGCGGCATGCGCTATTGGCAAGACACAGCGCGATGGTTGACCACCTCACGCGACGACTTGCAATAGCGTCAAATTTTCAGGCTGGGGATCGTTTCGCCGTCGGCCAGCCAATTAGCGGCAGTACGTGGCAACTGCGGTTACTCGGCGAGACTGCAATCGATGATATTGACTTCGCGTTTTTCGTCGCTAATGGGCAGTCAAAGCCGACCGAAAGCGAATGGCGTGAGGTCGAGTTAGCCCGTCGCCTATTTCCAGAAGCTCAAATCGAGTGGCGGCTGTTAACAGTCCCATCGGGCGTTGAGCCATAGGCTCATGGCGCGGTCCAGCACCAGCAACGCTTGCCTCAGCCCGCCGACGCTCTCCCTGAAACCTCAGTCGCGGGTCCTTTCCTCGACTTTCGCAGGCGCGTGCCGGACGATCGGTCACGCCACGCCGAGGTCCGAACCACTAGCGGACTCGGAAGAGCGCACGGACGAATGGCACGCAAGCTGTGCGGCTGATTCCGAAAGACCTGGACGCGGGCCGTTGGTAGAATCGGGTGAGCGGCCCGCCACGGCGCCTGAGGTCTACCGATGAGATTTCAATTTGGAACCTCCACGCTTCTGCTCACCACGACATTCGCCGGAGTTTGGATTGGTGGTATTCTCGCTTGGATGCGGCTTTTGGAGCCAATTCCACCATGGCTCCTCGAAGACGTCTTATTCCGCCTATTTGCTCTCGGACCATTTTGGCTACCGTTTGTATTCGCGGCATATGCCCTGGGGAGAAGGGCCATCACGGCGAAGTATGTCTTGACGTTCGTGCTCTGCGAGGCCGCCCTCCTTAGTGCACTTTGGCTGCAACCATAGCTCGAAGGTATTTGAAACTGGCCCACCATGCGACCTGACTTTCTTGTCCGCTAAACCGGCGCCGTGCTAAACTGCCGGAACCATCCTGGCCGAGCCTACCAATGAGCGAAGCCCCACCACCTTGCCGTCGCTGGCCCCGCTTCACGCTGCGGACACTGTTCCTCGTGGTGACGGTGCTTGTCTGCTGGTTGGGCTATGAGTTGAATTGGATTCGACAACGACATGAATTGTTGGCGACGGGGCGCGTCATAATTGATGAGAGCGGACCAGACTCGTCCGTTGTCCCGGCCGCCGTGCGAGCGCCACGCCTTCTCTGGCTTCTTGGCGAAACCGGCTATCCATATATTGGTGTGGAGCTACCGTGGCGGCCCGAGCCATACGGGATCGATGATCTTACTGCGACTGAAAAAGCCGATATCGAACGAGTCCAGCGGCTATTTCCCGAGGCGGCCATCAGCTCGTACGGATGGCCTTATGACTCGGAACCCGATGGTCCGGCGACGACGCCCTCTGGCTCACCCTCGGACAGGCCGACGACGCCCCCAGGCTCACCTTATGACGGGTTCAAGATGTAGCATGACCACCAATCCTAAACGCCGCTGGTTCGCGTACAGTCTGCGGACGCTGTTCGTGGTGGTGACGGTGTTTGGTTACTGGTTGGGCTACGAGTTGAATTGGATTCGAGAGCGGCGGCTGGTATTCGACAGCGGCAAGATTGCGTTAGAGATGTATCCAACAAGGCTTCCGGACGGGCTTTGCCAGCCACCTTGGCCCCTCAGAATGTTTGGTGAGCGGCCGATATATGCGAGTAACATGGTGGTGGGGCCAGAAACAAGTGATGCCGAACTGCGGCGGTTGCGCGCTCTATTTCCAGAAATTCCTATCGACCGATGGCCGCACCACTAATGGCCCCCATGACCAACACCGCTAAACGCCGCTGGTCCTTCAGCTTGCGGACGTTGTTCCTGACGGTGACTGCGTTCGCTTGTTGGCTGGGCTATGAGTTGAATTGGATTCGGGAGCGCCACGCACTTTTAGACGACAACTCAAGATGGATGGCCTATGAAGCCTCCGTGTGGGGGAAATCCGGTCAATATGCGCCGGGCATGCTTTGGCTCCTCGGCGAGAAAGGCTATGAATCGATCTATCGCAGAACGGAAGCGCCGGATGAGGATGCCGTGATCCCAGACCGCATCCAATTGGAAATTCGCCAAGCCGAGCGATTATTTCCAGAGGCGTCCGAAGTCGGACTAGTGTTCGGGGCTGGCGGCGCTGAGCCCGAGGGTGGCTATTGGCAATGACAATCGCTACGCCCTAGAAACAACATCCATTCCATGACCACCACCCCTAAGCGCCGCTGGCCTCGATTCACCCTGCGGACGTTGTTCGTGGCGGTGACGCTGGCTGCGTGTGGTCTCGCATGGCTTGGGCAGCAAGCGCAACTCGTGCGTCACCGGCGATTGATGCTTAAGCATCTAATCTCCAGGTCGGTCAGTGTGCAGGGGCCATCGCTCATGTTCTTCAAGACGAGAACCGACGCATTGGAGGATATCCGCTGGAAGAACTATCGAGAGCCCGAAGCGGCCCGCAATCTTCCGGCCATCCGACATCTAATTGGCGATGTCGAAGTGGATTCGATTTGGCTCGCCGAAATTAGGAACGAGGACATCGAGGCACTCAGTGCATTTCCTGAAGCCCGGGTGCGCACGTCGAAGTGAGCCTCCACCCCTTTTGGCAGCAACACTGAGTTAAGACAGAACCACATTCCCAATGACCACCACCGCTAAACGCCGCTGGTAGAATCATGCAGACCGAGCGCGTCATCGTGCCGGAGATTCAGATTGGAAAGAACGGGAGCATTTACTCCGGTCCGCCGGGTCCGCTAATCGCCGGTGCGGTCGGTTTGTTGGTCGCGTCGGCCGTGCTCTTGTTTCTGCTGTTTCGCAAACGCAAGCGTGACTAGCCCGACGAAACGTCACCAATGACCACCGCCCCGCAACGCCGCTGGACCTTCTCGCTGCGGACCTTGTTCGTCGTGGTGACGGCGTTTGTCTGCTGGTTGGGCTATGAGTTGAATTGGATTCGACAACGACATGAATTGTTGGCGACGGGGCGCGTCATAATTGATGAGAGCGGACCAGACTCGTCCGTTGTCCCGGCCGCCGTGCGAGCGCCACGCCTTCTCTGGCTTCTTGGCGAAACCGGCTATCCATATATTGGTGTGGAGCTACCGTGGCGGCCCGAGCCATACGGGATCGATGATCTTACTACGGCGGAAAAAGCCGAGATCGAACGAGCCCAGCGGCTATTTCCCGAGGCGGCCATCAGCTCGTACGGATGGCCTCCCGACCCGGAACCCAGGAAGCCGGCGGCACCTTCTGGCTTACCCAATGACAGGTTGACGACACCCTCTGGGTCACCGTATGACGGGTTCAAGATGTAGTATGACCACCACCCCGTCACGCCGCTGGTTGCGATTTTCATTGCGGACGCTGTTCGTGGTGGTGACGTTGTTCTGCGTTTGGCTCGGGTGGAGTCGAATGGTTATCGAGAGGCGGCAGCAGACATTAGCGAGACTGGAAGATGACGGCTGCAAAATAATCCGCTGTGATCCCTTCTTTCCGTTTGCGGCGCTTCCGGCTAAAGGTGGATCGATCAGAATGGTTCGTCCGCCTGCTCTCCCGGCGGTTCGTCGTTGGCTCGGCGACGAGCCAATTGTAGCCATCTATCTCGTTTATCCGCGCACTGAAGTCGACCGGCTCAAGATTGAGAGCCAATTTCCAGAGGCAGATGTGAGACTTCCGCATGCGTGGCGATGACCGCGTTTGGCAATCGCTCTCGCATACGACTCTGAAATCAATTCGCGGGCGCTTTCCCCGACGTTCGCAAGCGCGTGCTGGGCTATCCTCCACGCAACGCCTAAGTCGGACCCGCTAGCTGCCTGGGAGGGCTGCACGGACGCACGACAGGCTAGCTGTGTGCGACTGATCCCGAAGGACTTGGACGGGGTGTATGTGGCAGAATGTTGCGGGGCGCGGGTAGAATTGGGAGATGAGTGGACTCGTTCTCATCGTCGCGGGTTTGGTTGCCTTGCTTGTGGCAATGATTGCGCCCGTCCCGATTTTTTTCGTTCGATGCAACGGCAAGCCTGACGGCGAGGAATTCTGGTACAGAATCTATTTCCGATTAATGGCATTGTTTGGTTTAGGAGCGGTACTGCTTGCCATTGGAGTACGGACCATCGCTCAATAGAGCAATCCGCCGTCCGTTTGCCTGAAATACGCCCATGACCATCACGCCTAAACGCCGCTGGACGCTTAAGATTCGGGCACTTGTAGTGGTCCTGACCCTTCTTTGTCTTTTCCTGGCGTTGGCAATACACAACCTATACGCCGCCATGGCCGTCGTAATGTGGTTGACCATACCTGCGATCATCGTGGGTGTCTTGGCTGCCGGGCAATTCCTCGTCCGGCTGTGCTTTCGGCGCAAGGCACTCGATGATAAACCCGAATCCGAGCTTCATATGCCCAAGGACCAGAACGGAAAGCACAAGCTTCCCAAGGGCGAGTTTTCCCTTGGCGATTGGTTCTGGACGATTATCGACGGACTGTTCAGCAGCTTCCCTTAGGCGCGCCCCCCATGACCAGCGCCCCGCAACGCCGCTGGCCGATGCGAGCTACGAATGAATAACTTTCTTTCGGGACCGCGTGCCTCGTTGCTTGGGTTCGCACTTGGCTGTTTGGCGTTGGGTGTAACATCAGTCGCGGTTTCGTGGTTGTCGAGTGATGCCATAAGTGATGGCCCGAAACGCCGCTGGTTTCAGTTCACGACTCGCCGAATAATCGCGGCAACCTTTTGGGCGGCGGTTTGCATGGGCGCATGGGTGCCTCTAACCCAGCAGGACTTTCCCAACGACTTGACGGCATTCAGTGTCGCTGCGGCTTTCGGCTTGAGCCCATTCATTGGTGCCGGCACACTCATGGGGCACCCGATACGAGGTCTGCTTGTCGGCATTGTCGCGATATTTATCATCGTCGTCGCCGCCAATACGATTCCGGGAGCCATTCGTCACTAGGCGGCACTTTCCCTGACCAACTCACTTCACGGTCCCTGCACACGATCTTAGGACACTACCGGCCAGCATAGCTGCTCGACGACGATCCAGCATGATTGGCCGTCATCCCGCCCCTGATAGAATGGCGTCCATGCCGTTTGACTTGCCAGAATTCGGATCGGGTTCGGGCCGGATAGGGCCTACGGCTATTGCTCTCGCAGTGGCCGTGCTCGCCGGCGTGATCTTCTTGGCCTTTTACTTCATGAGAAAGCCATGACCGCCCGTACCCGCCGCTGGTTCCAATGGTCGCTACGGACGCTGTTCGTGGTGGGGGCGGTGGCGTTATGTTCGCTGGGATGCCCACAAAAACCTCCGGCAAATATCCCGGTGCCGGCGGCTGAAAGAGAATCGCATCAAGATGCCGCCAAGCCCATCGGCCGGGAGGAAGCGGAGGCGAAGGCGGTTGACCATCTCCTAAAGACGACCCAATTCCGAAAACACCAGCTCCGCGTGGAAGCCTTTCCAGATGGCACAGTATGGACGGTTTATGTTTTCTATGTGCCGGCAACGCCAGACTTCATGTGGACGCTGAAAGTCTCGGCGAATGGAGAAGTGACGGAACAATAGGCAGCTCATTGCAACCATGACCGATACGCCGAATCGCCGCTGGTTCAAGTTCAGGCTGAGCACCGTCTTAGTGCTGCTGGCGATTCTCTGTTGGATACTGGCAACGAGACCCTTTTTCATTGTCACCGATATTGACTATGACTCGGGAGTCTTCGTCCCAGAGCTAGGCAGGACCACCTCAGGCTTTACCTCAGTTTATGAGGTCAGCTTCAACCCTCGATTAGTTTGGGCCGCCGTAGCCCTCGCCGCGTTCCTCGCATGGAAGGGAGCAAGGGCGGTGGCAACTAGGCATGCAGATCGCCAAGAGCCTCCGCCGCCAGCACCAAACTAATCAGACGCCACCCGCGCCGGCCCAGCCGACCGAAACCTCATCACAGGTCCCTCCCTCGACTATCGCAGGCGCGTGATGGACGATCTGTCACGCTACGCCGAAGTCGGACCCGCTAGCCGGCTGCGAGGGCTGCCCGGGCGAATGGCCCGCACGTTGCCTGGCTGGGCCAAAGACTTGGACGCGGGTTAATGACGGCGGGCGGGGGTAGAATGAGGGGCATGAAATTCCAATTTGGAACTGGCGCGCTTATGACCAGCATGGCTTTTGTTGGAATATGGATGGGCGGTTATATCGCGGCCTGGAAGCTGCTCATTCCTGCTCAGCAGGAGTATCTTTTCCAGACTGTGTTTTGGCTGGGGCCGTTTTGGCTTCCATTCGTTTTCGCCGGTTACGCACTCGGGCGCAGGACTATAAGTTGGGCATGCGCTTTATCGTTTGCCATCAGTGAAACGATGTTCTTCGCGATCGTGTGGTTAATGTCGCATTAGGAATTCAGTAGAAGTAGCCCTTAGCCCCCCATGACCCCCACCCCGAATCGCCGCTGGAGTTTTACGCTGCGGACGCTGTTCGTCGTGGTGACGGCGTTCGCTTGCTGGTTGGGCTATGAGTTGAATTGGGTTCGGCAAAGGCGGGCGATTGTGTCGAGGGCAGATATTCGAGCATCCGAGGATGGCTATTTGGAACCGCCGCCGGTCGCGCCAAGGTTCTTAGGTTTGTTTGGCGAGCACGCATACCACGGGATCACAATTGTCATTGTCGACCAGCAGCGGTTAGAACCTAATGGCGTGTGGGCGATGGTCATGGCGGACGACAAACGGCTGACACAGCAGGAACGCGACGAAATGGAAGGCATTTCTCGGCTTTTCCCCGAGGCCACAATATGCGCGTGGATTACCCTGAGCCCCCTCCCGAAAACATCGCAATAGCTAGGGGACCAAGGGAGAGAAATGGTTGGACCTGTTGCTCGAAATGACTCGCCATGACAACCGCCCCTAATCGCGAATGGCACACGGATAAGGAAA
>PLYM01000236.1 GCA_003153375.1 Planctomycetaceae bacterium | reverse complement strand
GGATTCCCAACAATCAAGGTAGTCTCCACGAGTTCCTGCGACGAGTACAGATGTTGAGGCGGACAGAATCGGTAAGACATTGCTAACTGCGGGAACGACTGGGGTACAACGGCGCACCCCGCTGGTCCAGGTGCGGCACCTGGTTCGGCGAGCCATTCCACTCACGGCGACTCCCGCTTCATGACCCGCAAGAACGTGGTCGCGTTGGTCTTCGCGGCCAGCGTGGCTGGCCTGTTCTGCCAATTGTCGATCCCCCACGGGCCGAAGTGCCGGAACGTATCTCCGTTCAATTCGTACACCGCGTGCCACGTGAGTCCTGCGTAATCCCCCCGCACGCACTTGTAGTCGATCTTCTTGACCGGGCCGGAGGCATCGATGACGAATGTGCCGTCCTCGGCGACCCTATCCCGCTCGATAAGAAAGTACCGATTTCCGACGAACACGTGCCGGGAGTCGGGCGTGTCGCGGATCCCATCCTGTTCGGTGTAGACGTTGATCCAGACGCCGGACAGCTTGGCGGCATCCCCGACGACGGCCTTGAACTCGGGGCTTGCAGGTGCGCCCTTCTCGTCAGCGACCCCGCACGACAGAGACAGCAGTGCGGCAATCACACCGAATCCCACTAAGATCGGAACCGGCCGACGCATATGAGATCTCCTCCATCGTCGAAGATGGTTTCAGGCTGACATGTACCTTGCCAATAGACTGCAAAGTTGCAACCTAACGCGCAACCAGACATTTTTCTCAAGTTGAATATAGCCACCCGTTGCTTGACTGGGAACGCTCCTCCGGTTTGGGTTGTTTCAGACAAGCGCTCAATGTAGCAACGAGGCAGGACGGCAGACTGGCTGCGCTTCGGCTCGTTTTCAAAGTCAAGCAGGCTCGAAAAAGGTTGGTTTGACGCGTCGCCTTTCAAGCCGTTTTGGCGGCCATCGCTCAGTCGTGAGCGATTCTCACAAAACTTCATAATGTGCGGTGAGTTCATCCAAGAACGACGTCGTCATAGTCATGAGTCATCCTAATTGGCGAAAGCTGAAAGCCACGCCTCCGGTTGAGTCTGAGCGTCGCATGGTCCTCACCAAAACCTCCACCATGGCTTGTTTGGCGGGCCTAAAGTAAGCATCCGAACAATCTGATTGACCTCAATCAACTCCTGAGGGTCAGGCTCTTCGCCGCCGCAGAGATGCGTGACCATGATGAAGTCCTTGCCGTCGGATAGATACCACACCTGCGAGTGCGGAGTCTCTGCGGACCGATACACGGTCATGCCGAACTTGCCGAACTTGCAGCCTCCGCTCTGCGACTCGACAATGTCTCCGAAATTCATGCCGAACGTACGCGACATCTCGATCAGATCTCTCTCAGAAGGATTCGGCACTGCCCCACGAACGTATTCAGCCTGAGAAACCTGTAAGGCCCCAGAGCACTTGCTGGATTCCCGCACAAAAGTTGGTGGTCCATGTGGGTTGTCCTTGGAGGCATCAATCCAGCCGGGGAGCAACCTGACTTTGATGTTGCAGTTCACTGCTGTCCGCCTTAGCCCAATGACTCAAGCTCATCTGCCGACGGATCACGGGAGCCCAGGGAAGGTCCCCATGCCCCACGACATCGCCATAACTCTAGCCTCTAACGCCCGGTCGGCCGTTATCAGATTTTCGCGGCTGGCCACCAATGCGTCAAACTATGCCGACGCGGTCTCAAAATGGATTCCTCAAATGGCACTGCCTGAGGCGAGATGCCTGACGTACCGCAAGCGACGTGGTCTGTGTCACGAATGACGAATTTCCGGTATCGTTGATCGCGCCGGTGTCAGTGACCGCTGGTCAATATTGAGCAGATCATCCGCTGACGGCATGCCCAGCTGGTCGCGCGTGAGCGCCAAGTCGTTTCGTTATTCGGTGGTTTGTCGGAGTCCCGTCAAAGGTATGACTTGATGACACAGCCAAGGGGCAAAGGGGCTGCGAAACTAAAAGCACCGTCAGGCCAGAGGGTCAGACGGGGCTTGAATCGGTAGATTCTTCACGACGGGGCGTTCAGTTGCGCGATCATTTCCGCCGTCGCAATCCCCACGCTGCCAGGCCGGCAAAGCCGAATGCGGCAAGCAACACGCTGCTGGGCTCGGGGACAAGACTTGCCACGCGAAATCCAATAAAAGACTGGCCAGTGTTTGGGTCCTCACCGAAAGTTCTAACGGACGAACTCAAATCGGAATCGGAACCAAAGTAACCCCCTCCACGTTTGCCGCGCTCACTGCCAATCAATGATTCGTTCCACTGGTAGACATTCCCTGACATGTCGTACGCGCCATACGGGCTCGTTGTTCCCGAATACGCGCCCACGTTGGTGATGTCCTGGGTGATGAATTGGTAGTTCGCGGAATTGATTGCTCCCGTGGGCGGTCCCGCCGTTGGCGCCGTGTTGCTGGAAGTCCCATATTTGTAATACGATTGCGTAGTCGGATTGTAGTAGGCGGCCTTGTACCACTCATTCTCGCTGGGGAGAAACACGGTCGCTCCAGAATTCCGCGTGATTACATCGTTGATGGGTATGCCGCTTGCGTCCACGGCACCAATCGTATACGCGCCGGTCTCGGTGGCGCCATTGCCCTGGCCATTGTTCAACCAATTGGCAAATCGAATCGCGTCATACCAAGTGACGTAATTAACCGGCCGATTCCCGCCGCCCACCGGGACGCTGTACTTCTGGCCGTTGGCCGCGCCGGGGCTATAGGTAATTCCTCCGCGCTGCAGACCCGGAGCCATGTTGCTGTTGTACATCGAAAGAACGTTCGCGCCGGTCGGGTCTTTGGCGTTGAGCAACTCCGCATATTGGCTGACCGTGACGTCGTATTTGTCAATGTTGTAGTTATAAGCCACGGCGCCGAATTGCAAATTGTCAGGGTTGCTCCGATCGGGAAAAAGCTGGTCGGGTGCATTCCCTGGATTGCCCACCGGCACCCAATTGATTGTGACGGCCCTCGCATCGGCAGCAATCGCCAAGAGCAAGGCCAACAACGCCAGCGCGGCGTTGTGAGAGAGACTCTGAATTGCTGTCCGCATTAGCGTTCCTTCTTACCTGACTTCGCCAAGGCTCAAACGGTGATTTGCCAACCCTAACACCTAGCTAAGGCGAATTCAAGCGATTTTCTTTGCCTGCTATGGTCGAGGCCCGCAACGCCATTCGAGACCTGAGGATGGCCATCCACTATGCGTGCTGCAAGGGGCCGACGCCCTACATCCTCGCGTCCGGCAGAGCGGGGCCGGATGGACTGCCGACTACCTTGGAAGTGGCCGACGGTTCAGCGAGCCATCCGGTCAAATCTCCCAGAAATGAGTCCTATGCTGGGAACCTCAAAAAACGTATGACTTTATGAGATGATGCCGTCTTTGCCGAACAGAGGCCAGACACGAACTCAAAGGCAAATCCGAAAGGACCTCGATGTCACAATTCAACTTGTTCGGCGTATTTATCTTACTCTTGGCCATGATCGCCGCCGGCTGCGAGCGGCCCGCTGGCGAAGCATCGCGCGCGACTCCCAACGGCTCGCCAGCGGCCGAAATCGCGGTTAAACAAAGGACCACCCCGCCCGCCGAAGACGACGCTTGGCGCGGCCTCGAACGGCACGAGATTCAGCTCGATCAGAAACTGCTGGTGGTCAAAGGTTCCAAAGGCGTGATCGGCTGCCCTTACTTGAACGTCGACTCGTTTGAAAAGTTCGGCGAAGCCTGCGCAATCATTCCGGCCGTGGACATCGCCGGCATGCTCGACTCGAAAGTCACCGCCGTCACGACCAAAGCGAAAGAGCTGGGCATCGAAGTGGGCATGCGCGGCCGCGAAGCGCTCGACAAGATCCGTTAAGTTCGGCTGGGGTGCCAATGCTTGCTTGCCACGCGGTATTTGGTTGAGGGGAGATCCGCTAAGCGTCAAGTCCCTTCTCGTTCTTGGACTGGGGTCAGCGTTTCAGCTACGACGCCCTAATCGCCGCATCTGTTTCCGGTCATCACTGAAGACGAAGGGGGACCGCCGGTGCCCAAAAAACGGTGGTATTACGGAACGTCCCACTATACGCACGGGTAGATGAGATTCTTTCGATTTCGGACCGACTTCGCTTCCGGCCGGGCGACCGCTTGGCCGGGCGGGATTCGCACCCGCTGGAAATCGCCGACTTTTCACGGCGTACTGGTTTTCTCGGAGTCCGAAAAAACGTCGGGTTGATGCGACAGCGGCAGCATTTGGTCGCCGATTGTCCCTATCTAGAACGCCCCTGCGGCGGTGTTATTCGTCCGCGCGGTTTTGTGCTTGCGACGGCGGAACACGAACAGCCCGGCGCTGCCTGTCACCAGCAGCGCCCAGGTTGCAGGCTCGGGCACAGGAACTGTGATTGGGCTACTCAAAGCGTAAAACGGGAAAGGAATGGTTTGCGAATTCGTCGTGTCCTCCAGAAAATGGCCACTGCTGCTGACATCCGTTGCATTGCCGGTAAACGGGTTGCTCAAACCTAGAGGGCGATCCGAGTATCCGTTGTCGTCGCTGCCAGTCCAGACGGCTCGCTCGGTGCTCTTATTTCCGAACTGATCAGTGGGCGCGTGCGATATGTTGAAACTATAGAGAGAGTTGGTGACCAAAACGCCATTGACGTTGTAGACTGGAAGTGTGTTAGGCGCATTGGTGAACGCGGCCACGGACGCGGTCGATGCCGCCGCATGCCACGTAACGCCTGACGGCAATAGCGGGTTTAGGGCCGCCTGAGCTGTCACAAATGCGTTGTAATCGGCGATGTTGGAACTGGTCGCGTCCCGAACACCCGAAGTGACGAACATTAACTGATACTGTGATCCTGGGGGCAAATTGGGCGCCGTAAATTTAGGTGTGAGTCCAATCGGGCTGCTCAAGGCGTAAAGCGGCAGGAGACTAGTTTGAAAGTTCAGCGTGTCCTGCAGAAAGTGGCCGTCGCTGCTAATATCAGTTGCATTGCCCGTGGTCGGTTGAATGGCGCCTAGGCCGCGGTCAACCTGTCCATCGAAGGCGCTGCCCGTCCACACAGCTTGAGCTGCGCTTGGCCCGTTTCCGAATTGGTCGAACGGCCTTTGCAATATAGTCGCATGATAGAGTGCGTTAGTGACCAAGAGACCGTCTGTCGTATAGACGGGAAAGTTATTCCGCGCATTTACGCTTGCGTCGATTGAGGCGGTGGATGCAACTGCATTCCAACTAACCCCGGATGGCAATGACGGGCTCAGTGCGGCTTGGGCCGTTACGAAGGAGTTGTAGTCCGAGATGTTGGAGCTCGTCGCACCGCGAACGCCCGAAGTGACGAACAGCAACTGATACGGAGTGCCAGGTGGCAAGTTCGGCGCGATGACGCCCGCGCTGACCTCAGAGGCCGCGAGGGCGAATACTAGCGATACTTGCAGCAGCGCAGGAATGGCAAGCCATTTGTGCATTGGGTTCTCCGTGTATCGAGTTCAAGGGATTGAACGACCGTTCGCGCCCTACGCAATGCGGAAACCAAGCACACAAACGGCGGCGCACGAAAGAAATCTACGCGACAATGGGCCGAGAGATGCAGGGAGTCACTTGCGAGAAGGAGGGCAAGTGTGGCGAGGCTTGTTGCCGGCGATACCACCGTGACGGAAACCGAGGCAGTCTGTGAGATTAACATGCCCCAAGACGGCGGTCAATTGTTTTCTTGAGCCGAGGCCGTCGTTCATTTCCAGGTCATAGCAGGCTGCCGGGGCATGCGACCAGTGCCTCCGTCGCCAATCAATGCAGGCGAGCCGCTTGGATCGTCGTCCGATACCGAGGTCGTCTATCGTTTTCTCCCCCCCGCTGCCAGCGAAAGCCGTAATTCTAACGTCAAGGCACTGATGCGCGTTAGTCGTTGCAACAGGCTGCCGAGTAGTCTCGAAAACCTTCCTTTTCTCGGAGCGATAGCCAGTCCCGCGCGGGGATCAACGCGCTCGGCAACTCCAGTCCGATATTCTCATCTCGCTATTCAAAGTCCCGAGAAGTCGTCAACTTGGGAACCGCCGCGAATGCGAGACGCCGCTCAGCGCGAGAATCGCACCGCGGATGGCCTCAGGCAGCGAGGGCTTGCCGTTAGGTCGGTAGGCAACAGGGCACGTGCTATCCCCGGCGACTCTGACTTTTGGTCCGTTTTCAAAAACGGAAATCCTCCTACACTTTCCGGCTCAGTTCTTCTTCGTCCGCTCGACGGCACGCCCCATAAGCCTTCGCGACTCGGCGCTGAATGTCGTCCGCGTCATCGCTGAAGGTCTCGTCGAACTCGATTTCGATCTGGCATGAGACTTCGACCAAGCCATGATCGATCGAGCCGAGTTTCTTGCTCACGCCTCCGATGAATTTCAAAGACATATGTGGCTCCGCTCCTTGCGTTGATAAAGGGAGGCGGCCCGCGACACCAAAGCAGGCATCGCGGACCGCAACCATCGCG
>PLYM01000115.1 GCA_003153375.1 Planctomycetaceae bacterium | reverse complement strand
GGGCGGTCGTGTGGAGAAACACAACCGCCCCGGCACCACGCCTGGGCGAACAGAGACGCCCGTCACAAGGGCGTCATGAGCGCAACGAAAAGGCCCTCAAGTCAGTGCCTGACCTGAGGGCCTTTCGAGCGACGGGCATCCGCTAAATGCTAGAGGGGCCGTCACCAGATATTCCACGAATTTGGCCGTTCTTAAGCAATCGCTTCCTGCGAGCCCGATTCAATTCACGGCAGCACGCTGCTGAGGCGAGAGCCGTCATCTGTTTGTCTGGCCCGTTCATGGATCAGGTGATGGCTGGTGTCGGCGCATAGCCGTGCCCAATAAACTGCGATCCAAAGTAGTCTAGGCATGACGCGCGTGCCTCGCTCGCCGAAGCGTTCCGCTCCTCAGAAGCCTTTCTGCGGACCTCGACGGCATCGCGGTAGCCACCCATCGCTTGCGGGACGAAGGCCGCAATGACGACCAACGTGGAGCGGCAAGATGATTCAAATAAAGCAACGCAGTAATGGTCGTAGCACGCGGTGCCGCTAGCAGCCGAACCGTCCGGCGCCTTCGAGCGGCCGTTCCGTGATGTCGTTGGACTCGTTCATACTCAATTCGTTCGCCCGCAGGATTCAAACGCCTGTTAGAACGAGCGAATGATACGTGAACCTGGCGAAAAGTCCCAGAGAAGCCAGCGATTCCGGACAATCATTTTCGATCGCCGTTTCCCTGCGTAAAAAACTGCTGGCAGCGCCTCAGTCCCTCGGATTGTCGTTGCCGCCGGTCGAGGAATCTGCTACCACTTCCCTCCCATCTCACGTTTGCGAGTCTTGCTGCTTGGCGGCGTCGGTTCCGACTCAATGCCATCTGAGTTTTCCAGAAGCACACAGTTACCGATGCCGCATTTTGTCCGCGCAGCAGGGATCGCCGTATTTTGCCTAGCGGTGCTCGTGGGGTGCGCAAAGACGCCCTACCAGTATGGCCGGTTCGCACGCTCGCGTCCGCCGGACGCCGCGCCGCCCTACGTGACGATTGAGTATGGCACGCCCCACAAAACCCTGGACCGGATTGCCTGGATCATCGGAACGCCCGCGAGAATCCTGCCGCTGAGCAAAAAGATCAACAAACACGAGATTTCACCCGAAACCGCCGAGCAGCTAAAAGTCTATCTTGAGAGGAACGAACTCACTGACGTTTACGTCTATGTCAATCACTATGGCCCGCGCAGCCAATGGAAAAGACTGCGCGAGAATCGGATGATTTCCCCGGTGTGGCGCTACTCATTCGGTGTATTAAGCATGGCGGGATATGCGCTGCTTCCCAACCGAGTCTTTGGAGGCGATCGATACAATCCCTACACGAACGCCCTGTATCTCAATTCCGATGTGCCGGCCGTGGCCCTGCACGAGGCAGCGTTCGCGAAAGATGTTCACTCGCGGAAACTGCCGGGCAGCTACGTGGCCATCAATGATTTGCCAGTGCTCTCACTATGGCACGAGATTCGCGCCGTCAACGACATATTGGGCTATGCCCGAATTGAGAATGACTGGGAGGTCGAACGACAAACATACCGGGTTCTCTATCCGCGGATGGGAGCAGAGAGTATGGGGGCGGCGAGTCCACTTGTGACGACCATGGTCGCCGGGCCAATCGTCCCGTTACTGGTTGGACCCGCCTTGCATGTGAGTGGTGCGGCAATTGGCCACGTCGCGGGTCGCAACATGATCGCGCGCCGCGATAAGGAACTCCATGGCGGCGAGTCGCCCTCGGTTACACCGTCCGACGGCGTTCAGCAAGCAGGGTTCAACGACAACCTATCGACGCAACCGAGGCCCACCCAGCCAGTAATCGAACGATTGCCGAATCCGTGACCGTCGACGTGAGTGACCAGGAACGCGGTTTTACCTGTTCCCCGAAAACTGGTCCATCGGTTAGGGCTTAGGCAGCCGGCTTGAATTGACCTACCCGACGAGCATTTTTTTTGATAGGTGAAGCCGAGCACAGGGGGAAAGTAATCAAGTCTCAGGGACGGGACCATGCTAGCGGAACTCTCGGATTCGGCGATCGAGACGATCAAGCAGGCGGGGCGGAAGTTGTCGGGTTATCGACGGCGGCAGTTTCAGGCAGAGGTTGCCAACCAGTATTGTGGCGGGAGTCCGCGGCGTGCCGAACGGGCGTTTGGTTGGGGGCGCGACACCGTGGACACGGGGCTGCACGAAGTGCGCAGCGGCATTCGGTGTTGCGACAACTNNGGGAACGGCTCTACCGCTGCCTGCCGAGCGCACGCTACGCAGTGTGTTGAATCGGCTCGGCTAGAGCTGCAGTTGCTAGCACCCGCTTGAGTCACTGGCCGGCTCGCCGGGGAAGACGGGGGCTTTGGACAGGCGAGAAAGTGCTAGCACGGATTTTACCTCGTGCCGCCACGTCGTTTTTGAAAACGGACGACCCGGCAGGAACTCAGTGCTGCAACGCAACCTTGAAGTGAACCGCGTCGAGTCACGGTCCGATTACGGGGCTGCCCGCCGGCCTTCAGGTTTCTTCCCAGTTCATCTTCGACGGCTAGCCGGCTGACCGCGAGTGGCTAGAGTGGTGGCTCATAACAAAGCTTGATCGTGGTGAATGCACGCTATGCCTGGCCGATCTCGCAATGCGCTCCGGCTTACTTCAGAAGGGCGAATTCTCTACGCCACGCGAAAAACGACGGCTTCGAAACGCCTCGATCCGTGCAATACTGACGTGCCGAGAGTCCACTGCCAGCGTGTCTTCCCACTAGCTGATCAACGTAGAGTATCACCTTTGATTGACCCGTCAGACGGGTTGGTGTTCGTGTCCGACGCGATCGGGGCGAACGCAAACGTCCAGGCAGTAGCCGCCTTGATTTCGGCACAAAGATGTTCGACACTTAACGGCCTCGATCGGGTTTAAACAGTCTCTTAGGCCGACAGGCAAAAAATGAGCTTTCTTTTTACCAGCGAGTCCGTTTCCGAGGGTCATCCGGACAAGGTTTGTGATTATATCGCCGATTCAATTCTTGATGCCTATCTGGCGACCGACCCGAACAGTCGTGTTGCTTGCGAGGTCCTCTGCAAGGACCAGCACGTGGCCCTTGCTGGCGAAATCAGCTCTCGCGGTACGGTGGATCATGCGGCAGTAGTGCGCCGTGCAATTCGTGAGATCGGCTACACTGATCCTGCTGACGCCTTTTGCGACGAAACTGCGGGCATCATTCAGTGGTTTAGCAAGCAAGCGGAAGAAATCTCCGTTGGCGTTGATGCCTTGGGAGCCGGAGATCAAGGCATCATGTTCGGCTATGCGACCACTGAAACACCGGAACTGATGCCACTGCCGATTTTGTTGGCCCACCGCTTGAGTCGTACGCTGGCCGAGGATCGGAAAAGCGGCAAATTCGCTTGGCTGCGACCAGACGCCAAGACTCAAGTCTCTGTGCTTTACGACGAGGGGGCACCGCGAGAGGTCACTGACGTGGTAGTCTCCACTCAGCATCGCCGCGACGTCGAATCGGAAATGATTCGAGATTATGTCACCCAACAACTTGCCCCTCGTGCACTCGGGGCTTGGTTTCGACCAGAAACGCGGTTTCTGGTCAATCCGACGGGTAGCTTTGTGCAGGGCGGCCCGTCTGCCGATGCGGGAGTTACCGGCCGCAAGATTATCGTCGATACTTATGGTGGAGCAGCACACCACGGTGGCGGCGCGTTCAGCGGCAAGGACCCCACGAAGGTGGACCGCAGCGCTGCGTACTTCTGTCGCTATGTGGCACGCAAGCTGCTTCAAGCCGGAATTGCCCGAAGAGCCGAGCTTCAGGTCGCATATTCAATCGGTGTCGCTCAGCCCGTGTCTATCAACGTCGATACGTTTGCTACGGGCGACGACACCATGGCACTTGAATTTGTAAGGAAGTTTGATTTTCGACCGGCGGCAATCATCGAGCGTCTCGATCTGCGCCGCCCGATCTACCGCGAAACCACCAATTATGGCCACTTCGGCCGCCCACAATTGCCTTGGGAGCAATAGGTAGCGGGGACATGCCGGCATCGAACGGAACGTGTCAACGACTTTGAGACACTGACCTTTGGAATTTAGTGTAGCTCGGGCAGTGGATTCTCTGAGGATTTGGCGGGTGCGGCTGGAGGGTCAATCCAGGCGCTCTTAACCTGCTCTGGTCGGAGAACAACGGGCGTGGGCTCGACTAGAGAATCGCAGAACTCCTCAACGCTGGCGGCAAGCACAGTCTCCTCATCAGTCTCGTGATCCCAAAACGAAACTGTACCGTCCGGTGCGTAGAGAAAGAAATTGCCACACCCGTCCTCGCCAAGAATCAGTGAACCGGCGTGGCGGCAAGGCTCGGTGTGCGGTCTCCATGACTGAACGAGAAAAAGGGTGCGAACCCCGAACTCATCGCTGCCGGTCTTGAATGCGTTCCGCTTGGGAAGCACCGCGATGGCCTTCTCGACTGCTTGTTGTATGGACGCGTTCATGAAATGCCTAACGACCCAAGCTCAGCGACTGCAACCGCGACGGCCAGCCGTTCGCTGCAGCGCATGGTTAGGCCGCGTCATTGTATTTGTAGGTGCGTCGCTGCCCGTCCTCCAGCCAGCTCGCTTCGCGCGAATCGTAATCGTAGTGAAACCCCCTGCGGTGAGCCACCACCCACGAGAGCCGATACAAAATCGAGCCGACAATCGCGAGTCCAAATGGAATCGGGAGCAGCCAAAGCAAGCTCGTGCTGAAAGTGCCGACGATGCCCCGGTAGCCGAGGTAGGCAGCAGTGCCCAAGAGGAGGAACAGCGCGACGAAGCCAATGAGGTCGGAAATCGTATGCAGCGCGTAACCCAGCCGCGAGCATCTCTGCTTACCGATGCGTTCGGCCTCATTGTCCCACATTGGATTGATGAAGAGCATGGCGTGGTCGAGCGGCCCAACAGATATTCGGTACTGGGTGGTTAGTGTGTTGCCACCTTTTCGAGCAATTCTAGCATCCACCACGCATGATCGGTCAAGCCAACGGCTACGGCCGGGGCCGACTGAGCCGCGCTGCATCAATTTGGCGATGGGACGGCGGTTCTAGCAGACGAGATCGTGCAATCCGTCTCAGAAATCGTTCCTTTTCTCGGAGCGATAATCCGTCACTGTGGACGATCAACAACGCTCGGCAACTCCAGTCCGATATTCTCATCTCGCTATTCAAAGTCCCGCATCGCCGTCAAATCGGCGGTTTTCGCTTCTTTGGCGCAGGGCAGCAGCGGCACGGCGATCAGCACCGCCGAGCCTCTGGGCGCGGCGATCATCATGCGGCGGAGGACAGCCTTGTGGTGGGAGACAACTAGGCCAGCAGTTCGCGGAGATGCTGGGCCACGGGAAACCCAAAGTCAGACCTCGGGCATGGGCAATCGCGGACATGGTGCGGTCGTCAGGCACGTGAAGGCCAGCGAGTCGCCGGCTGGTTCGCATCCAGATCGATTGATGCAGCGACCCGGTAGACATCTGCCGAAACCGCAGTCGCGGGTCCTTTCCTCGGCTTTCGCAGGCGCGTACTTGGGAAGTAGGCACGTTGTAGAAGCCCGTTCGCCCCACGATCACCGGCGTCGGCGAACCCGAGCAAGAGAGGCCAGATCAGTTAATCGGCCGACTTTTTATGATCTTGCCGCTACTGGCAAATCGATGGCAGACTTGCGAGTCGCGGCGTCGCTTCCACGCTCGGTGGAGGACCAGCAAGGCGCCCGTGCCGGCCAGCAGAATCGTTGAGGGTTCTGGCACGACGTTCATCTTGCCGGACACGACAGCCGAGCCACTGGAAGGGCCGAAAGCTGCCAAGGTTGCCGGAA
>PLYM01000084.1 GCA_003153375.1 Planctomycetaceae bacterium | reverse complement strand
AGAACAACACCGGGAAATCGGGAAACTCATGCCTAACCAGGGTTGTCGCAAGAGGTTACAGGTTCCCGTTCGCTGGGAACCTTCCCAGTCCATCTGGGAACAGCCTGCTGCTCCCACCAAAACGCCAGGAACATCAGCGTGCCCAACCAGCCTCAACCCGGCGCCGTTCTCGCAGCGGGCGCTGTTCGTTGCCCGAGGTCCCAGGTTCTCTGCGCGGTGCTAGCAACCGGCCGGCGTTCGGAGGCTTCGGCTGAGTTAAACATGTCGCAGGTCCGCGGGTCATTCATCGGACCGGCACGACAAAATGCTAGCACTCAGCGACGGCCCCTCTGCATCGGCGTGGCATTGCTAGCACTGCTGACAGCTCGCAGCTGACCGCTAGCGACGCCGGTGGCGTCAGACCGGTTTTGGGACGGTTCGCCCCCGTGCGAAGCTCAGGTGGATCCCGTGGAGGCCCACAGCCGGCCAAGATGCCGCCAACGGGTAGAGCTGGCGTTGCTAGCACGTATTAAGGTTGCTGACCGGGTCGCCTGGGGAACTGGGGGCTGGGGATCGGCAAGAAGATGCTTGCATGCCGATTTCAGCTCGTTCCGCCCATGTCGTTTTCGAAAACGAACGAGTGGTCAGAGTGGCTGGCGCTTGAATATAACGGCAAGCAGCGCCGCCCAGCCAGCCGCGCAAAAGCGAACACATGTGCCAGACTCAGCGTTGGATGGTCGCGAGTCCTGTGCAGTTCATTCCTCTAAGCCACAGGGGGACGTAACGAATTCGCGGTGCGGACTCACAAGGATACTCCGGAATGACGGAACTCGTCGCTCACTTCTCGACGTATTCCAACTCCACCCCTTCGACCGTCTCGCCTGCTTTGAACGTCGCGATCTTGGCGCGCGGCCACGGATCGGACTTCGTCTTCCACGCATCGGCCGCTATATCTTTCCAATCCTTGGGGCGCGGCACTTCGGAATCGAGCAGCGCGTCGCTGCCAACCTTGAGCCCATAGCGGCCCGGCGGCAATTGCTGGACCGCGAAGCTGCCGTCGTCCGCGACCCGCACATCCTGTCGAATGCCGTTGCTCGAGAACGCGACCACCCACAGTTTCCCGCGCCACTGCGGCGGAACGTTCGTCACGCGGCCGCGAATGCCGCCGCCGGCCACGCACGCAATGTCGAGATGCTTGTCTTCGTTGGCGCCGATTGGTACCGGCCAGATCAATGTCGGCGGCTGGCCGGGTTCTTCGACCGTCACGACCCAAAACGGATTCTGATACGGCGCTTCGAGCGAATACTGACCATCGCGAATCGGTGCGCTGTCGGCCGCCCAGGTGTCGCCAGTTGTGGTGCGTCCGCGCAGGATGTAGGCGTTGACGATGTCGGTCTGACGCCGCATACCGCGCAAGGCCACCCAGCCGTTTTTCACCGGCACGCCGTTCCGCGTGACCGTGCCCGAGATGCGCCGCGTGGCGATCTGCGGCTTAGCGTCGACCGATTTCGATTTCAGCCGCACCTCGATGCCATCGATCGGCTCGAGTAGGCTCACATTCCGCGTGAATGCCTCGCCGTCGTGATACCCCTCGGCCGAAATCGTCAGGTGATATTCGTCGGCCACACTGTAAGCGACGCGAAAGGTGCCAGTCTTTGGCTGTTCGAACTTCGAGGCGCGGCAGCCGCCGAGCACGATCTCGCCATTGGGCTTCCTCTCGAAAAAGCAGAGCACGACGCGATCGATCTTCACCGGCTCGCCGGTGGCGTCATCGACGATGCGTCCTTCAATCCACGCTTGCCGCTTCATCACGACCGTCAATTCCTTGACCAGCTCCGACGACTTCCGGTCCTCGGGCCCCACTTCGCTCCATCGCATTCCCTCGGGCTTGATATCTACGGCCCAGTTGATGAACACATAGCCGTCCTTGCGGATCTGCATCTGACAGTGACCCGTCTCGCCAAATCCGCGCAACACGAAACGGCCTTCCAGGTCGGTCACGTCGGTGTGCACTGAGTTGGCCGTGACGCGCACGCCGCCCAGCGGTCGTCCCAGTTCGTCGACGAGTGTGCCGCGCACCGGCACGTCCTTCTTGAGTCGCATCGGTTCCAGCGTCGTCGGCGTGTCAGGCCCCAGCGCGCCGATGAGAAACGCGATCTGCCGCTCGGGCGGCTGCGTCGACACCGAGTACTGTCCGGTCGGCAGCCGCGGCGTCTCGTAGCGCCCCTGGCTGTCGGTCGTCAACGTGTACTCAGGCGTGATATCGCTGACCGTGTGTCCCAATTCGTGACGATAAGCGCGGCAATGCACCACCGCGCCCACTCGTGGGCCGTCATCTTCATCCAACACCACCCCGCGCAGCACGTAGCCGGGTTCGAGATGAATCGTGCCCAGCGAGTTGTCGATGCCCGGGACGATGGATACCGAATCGCCGTTGACGTAGGCGGCGGCAAACCCGTCGGCCTCGATGCGCAGATCGTAGAGACACCGATATTCGGCGTCCAACGGCCCGAGTTGAAATCGCCCGGCCGCGCCACTCGTCGTCTCGGTCTGCACCGTGAGCTCGAAGGTTTCCGATTTGCTGGCGTCAAAATGCATCAGCTTGACGCGAGCGCCGGCAACCGGCTTACCATCGGCATCGACAATCGTCCCCGAGAGCGTCCCTTGGGCCGGCGGCTCTTCCGACCGCGCCGAGTCCGCGGTAATTCCCGCGGAGAAGAAAAGCAGCCCGAACATCGCCGATACGAATTGCGCACGCAGATGACCAGTCATGCGACACCTTTTCGGCCAATAGCTACGGGAGAAATGAACCGGCGGCACCGCTTCGGCAGTGCGGTCGATTCTAACAGGCCTCACGGCCAAATCGCCATCGAAAAGTTCGACCGACGCTCCCGTCAAGGGAGACGTCAAAATGCCCCGCCGCCGTTTACCGGCATGATCGTTGCGCACCATCGACGGCTCGGCGATACAACCGTGTGCGGTCGCATTGCTTCAGCGGCGCCAGCCAGGCTCTTTGGTGTGGCAGAGCTAAGTACTTTTCGCTCGCTGGCAAATGCATTGCATGCGCCGGACAGATGCTCGCACTACTTCAGGTTCCGGATTCCGGAGCACTTTGCTCGCCAACTGTTCAACCACGGCTCGGCGCTGGTTCAAAGCCTGCTAGCGGCACCGCGCCGCGCGGGATTTGTTGAACTTTGAGGATTGAGCAGACGATTAGCCCAAGTGTGAGGCTGCGTCCCAGGGGGTCTGCATAAAAGCATCGCGAAGGATCGCGAGAAAGAGGACGTTTTATGAAACGCACATGTTTTGTGCTCTTATCGGCGATGCTCCTGGCCTGTGGGGCAGGGTGTTGCTGTGGGGGCAGTGGCTGCGGTTGCGGCGGCGGTGGCATGGCGGCCGGTCCGGCCTACGGGGGACCAGCCTATGCAGGTGGTCCTTATGGCGGCCCTAACGCTGGAGGTCCTCAGCAGCAGCAAATGGCGGCCAACTATCGTCAGGTATCCCAGTGATCTGATAAGCATGGGCTCATCGGACCAGGCCGGGTACGCGAGCCGATCCAGACGGCCCTTGTCAGTCGCCGCGGCATGAACGATCATTTTATCATCGTTCCCGGCTGGTCCCGATCAGAGACGGTGCTTGGCCCACGCTCCCAAGAGAGATCGTCAGGCTCAGGGCCGTTCTGTACAACCGCGGTTGGGCTCAGGGAGGGGTTCGGGGTTTCAGCCCTCCTCTTCTTCGGGAGACCAAGTAAATGGTAATCCGACCGATTCTCAGTCTTCTTCGGTTAACAGATGGCAATGGGCAACCTGCTTGGTTTCACTTGAGTTGCCGGATGCCCACCTGGGTCCTTCACACATTCACTGGCGACGAAGAGCAGCCGACAGAAGTTGCCAGCGGGCAGCTCAATGAATGGGTTGAGCTGCCCCCGAGATTTCAAGTTTCACACCAAGTTCCAATGAGTGTGGCATGCGAATTTGCTGGACGAGAGAACCCTGGCATTGGTCCCGGCACACTTCCAACTTGGTTGGCCATCTTGGATGTGCTGGAGGTGCGGATTCGGCACGGAACGCTTGAAGAATTTAGAATTCATCACGTTGCACCCTGACCTCCCTTTGGGTGCTCATGTGGCGGCTCCGCCTAACGCGGCGGCCAGGTCAATTTTGCCGGCCTTGATGTCCTTGAGCGAGTCGATCAATCCGGACGCGTCCAGGCTCGACAACTCGCCCAGCGGCTTGCCAAACATCTTGTTGGCCAGGGTCTCCAACCGGCGAACACCCAGCCCGGGAATCTGGCCGGCCAGTTGCCGGGCATAGTCGATCTGCTTTTGGCTGGCCAGATGGCTGCTGTGCCCGTTCGATTGCCCGTTCGCGGGCCGGTTTGGCGGTGCGGGTGATGCCGCTCGATGGTTGGCAGCGTGCTCGCTGGTCGTGCCTTGCTGCTGCCGGGCGAGTTCCTCGGCGACCGCCTCTCGGCAGGCGGTATAGGCATGCATGACTCGCTCTTGAAAGGTGTCCACGTCATCGAAGAGGAGGGATTGATCCAATTCGATTTCGACATTGCATGAAACGCCGAGCGAGCCGTAATCAGGCTGCCCAATTTTCTTGCACGTTCCCACGTTGAGTTTCAGTGGCATGGTCGTTTCTCCAGAATGTTTGAGTGAAAGAAGGCGGCCCGCGACACCGACCAGGCATCGCGGACCGCCGATCTGAGTTGCAGTCGAAGACTTCTTGGGCTATCAGACGATGACTACTGGCCGTCGCGGTAAGGCTCGCCCCGCGGGTTGCTGACGCCGCTCATGGAACCGTTCCCAGCTCGTCCTCAGCTCGTCGCGGAGCTGGCTTATCCTGGCCGAGCTCAAGTTGAACTGCCGCGCTACACCGCTGGTCGATTCACCCATCGCCGGACGTCGGCCTACCAGGCGAATTCCAGCCCAAGCGTGGCGCCGTAGAGGAACAGGCTGTGCGAAAGATTGGTGGTTAGCTCGCCGCTATTGAAGTTGAATTGCGAGACCTGCTCGGAGGCGGTGGCCACGCCCGAGAGCCAGAGGAGTTGATAGCCGGCCCGAATCGCCCAGTGATCGTTGAGCTGATTGATGGCGGTGAAATTGACGTCCCCGACAAAGGCTTCGCGCGTGCGGCTGGCCGTCGCCGCGATGATGTTGCCGGAGCTGTCGTCAAGATGGAAGCCGCTCGTGGCCGCGTCGGCGAAAATCCCAACCTTGAACGTCCCCTCAACGCGGCAACTCTTGCCATCGCTCCACATCAGCGTTTGGATGCCGACTTGCAGCCCGTAGAGGTTGTTATTCCCGTCGATGCGCACGTGAGTGACGTCGGGGGTGACGGTGTCGACGCCAATGGCCGACATTCGATCGCGGAATGAAACGTAGCGAAACCCGGCCAGCAACGAGCAGCTTGCAGTGAGATCGCGGCGCAGGTTCGCCTCGGCGCTATTGAGCGAAAACACGTCACTGGAGGTAATGGTCGCCGAATCGGGCGATCCGCCGCCGGCGCCTGCGAATCCCGTTCCCGGCCCAGCGTTGAAGGGGCCCTGCAAGGCGTTGCCCTGATAGACCCCGAAGTAGCGAAGGTCCAGATCGTAGGCTTCGGCCGATCGAACCAGGCCGATGTCGGCGCCGGGCGCGAATGCAAAGAGGAAATTGTGCGGATTGACGATCGGCTCGCCGTTGTTCGTGTTAATGAGAAACGAAGTGGCCGCCGGCCGGTCGCGCTGCAGGAAGATCGTGCTAAAGCGAGCCGACCACGCGTGCTCCGCGGTCGCCAATTCGCTGGCCGTCCACGGCGTGAACAAAGGCCTCCCGGGATCTGCGGCGATATCGTCGGCCGTGGTTGGGTCGGCGTACGAGCGCGCCGCAACCAACGCCAGCGCGAGGCAAACGGCCGCGATTCGTATTGACGACGATCGAAACCTCATGGGCGCCGCGCGGTAAGTCGTTGGACGCTGGTTAGTGCCAGCTGCCCGCAGGCACACATACAGCTCTATCGGGTGCGAATGCATGCCAAGGGTGCTGGTCCGCCGCCGCGCATCAGCGGCCCCCTGCCGTCTCCCAGCAAACCCGACCGCTACGACCCCTCAGTTCGATAGCGTCGTGGCACGAGGCTCATCTCGAAGACACCATGCGGGCCGCTTCGCGCATCGCCAAAGGTTGAGTTTGCCGGTTGTGCCACAAGGACCATCGCCAGGCTGGTTCGCGGGAGCCCAGAACCATCAACTCGTTTGCGTCCCGTTTTACGCCGCGATCGAATGACTCTGTGGACCGCCACTCCTCTTCGGCGGCGCCGGAACTCACGTTTCGCACACAAACCAGCGATTCAATGCGCGCATTGCGCTTTTTTTTGCGGGAATGAAGTTGGCATAAGTAGATTCGAGCGGCCGGTCTGGATTTCCTAAAAATGGCCGTGTTTTGCCTATGACCCCGTAACGCGCCGACTTCATTCCCTCGACTCACAACGTCAGCCGGAGGTAAAAGTTGATGACGCTTGGGTTGAAACGCATTTCGTCGAAATCTCATTTGAGATCGAGCCGGACGGCTCAGGCAAGTTTTGTTACGGAGAGGCGCTGTCTAACGAGCACGGCGTAGTAAGCTCATTGGCTGAGTTCCTCGACCAAGCACGCCGCATGGCAGACGAACTGTCACTTGATAATGAAGCAGAGGAACTGAGAGAGTGCGTTTCCGGTCACAACGCGGTAATAATTGTCGAACAGTTGCGGGGAGCCGCTCGCGAGCATTTTGCCGCGATCGCCCGTTCTGCTTGGTCAGACCTAGAGAAGGGCTAACAGACTTTTGGTGTGCAAGGAGGCGATCTTCACCGTGTGGAGTTTAGTGCCCTAGCCGATTAGCGCCAGCATCGCACGGCGAATGGACTCGGTGAGCTTCGACCACGCGGCGACGATTCCAGCACGGTAACTGGGCACCCGATCAGCGGAGCAGGTACTGGCCAGGACCGCGAGCAGCGCCAGGTCGAGGGCTGGGAGAACGATGTACTCACCCAGGTCCTCGCGTCGAGCGGCCATGGGTGCTATCACGCCTCTCACGCCCCGATCGGATCAGCATATTGAGCCATGCTGGCGCCAGCACTATCCGCGCCTTGTCCTTGGTTTCGCCTCGATTGATGCTAGCACTGCCGACAGCTCGCAGCTTACCGCTAGCGACGCCGGTGGCGTCAGACCGGATTTGGACGGTCCGCCCCCGTGCGAAGCTCAGGTGGATCCCGTGGAGGCCCACAGCCGGCTAGGACGTCGCCGGTGGAGAGTGCTGGCCCTGCTAGCACCTGCTTGGGTCGCTGGCCGGCTCGCCGGCGGGAACTGGGGACTTTGGATAGGCCAGAATGTGCTTCCAGCGGATCTCGCCTCGTTCCGCCATGTCGTTTTCGAAAACGAACGA
>PLYM01000057.1:189-8079 GCA_003153375.1 Planctomycetaceae bacterium | reverse complement strand
GGAAGAAGGCGGCCGGCATACGCCGTTCTGCAGCGGTTATCGTCCGCAGTGCTACTTCCGCACGACCGACGTGACCGGCTCGGCCAACCTGGTGGGCGATGCCGAAATGTGCATGCCGGGCGACAATGCCAAGTTGAGCGTCGAGCTGATCACGCCAATCGCCATGGACGACGGCGTTCGCTTCGCCATTCGCGAAGGCGGCCGCACCGTGGGCTCGGGCGTCGTGACGAAGATTCTCGAGTAAGCTCGCGTTAAGAAAACAACCGGATCGGCGGCCCTCGGCAACAACGAGGGCTGTCGAATTCCGGTGGCTACGAGATGGGCCTGGCACCGGTCGCACGCGACGCAGTGCAAGGTAATCGTGGTCTGGAGTGGGAATGCAGCGGACTGAGTCGTGCTGATCGGCGGCGACGCGAGTCGTGGCTGGCAACTCGGCTCGGTTACAGGGGTGTAGCTCAATTGGCAGAGCGCTGGTCTCCAAAACCAGAGGTTGCGAGTTCAATTCCCGCCGCCCCTGCCAGTTTGAAGTGCGCGGTTTGAGGTGTGCGGAACAGGTGTCACGGTTGACGCCTGCTCGCTTGAGATCGATGGGTCGCTTGGAGTGAGAGGAAGAGACGGACGCTAAGGTCCGGGGTCGCGAGACAGTGGGCTTGCGTCCCCCCAGACGATCCGCAAGGCGTGGACGCCTTGCCTGGCATAGCCCGCAGCCCCGCGGTGTCGGGGTGTCCGATGTGAGCAGAACGAAACCATGGCCAAAGAGAAGAATGCAACAGTGAACCCGATGTTTCGGGAGTTGTTTCAGTTCGGCATCTACAAGCGAAGTCAGGGGCGGATCGCGCGGCAGATCACGTTTGCCACGCTGCTGCTCGGTTTCCTGTTGGGTGCTTGGAGATTGAGCGTGTTTGAGATCAATGCCGGTCGGCCCATTCAATTGGGTTTGCCGACCTTGCTGGCGGTGTTGGGCGCCTGGTTCTCGTTCCGCCTGGTGAACATTCCGAGCTTTGCGGACTTTTTGATCGCGGTCGAAGCGGAGATGAACAAGGTCTCCTGGCCGACTCGCACCGAGTTGGTGCGGAGCTCGCTGGTGGTGATTTTTTGCATCTTCTTCTTGGCGGCGATTCTGTTTGGCTATGACTTGTTTTGGCGGTCGTTGTTGTCGTTGTTGCGAGTGATCGACGTCGCGAGCTAGCGATGGCCGGCCGGTGGTGGTTAGGGCAGGCGGTGTTTTAGGGCAGGCAATGGGTCGAGGCGACGAGCCTCGCGTGATAGCCCGAAGCGAGTGCAGGGAACGAAGCGTGATCGACAATCCGCACAACTTGAGCGACGAGACCGCAGTGTCGACCCCGGCTTCCGTGGTCCCGCCTGCCGCCGAGGGTGCATCGCACCATGAGCCCCCGGCTGCGCAACACGAGCCGCACGCTGCGCCGCACGAGCCTGCTGCCGAGCACGAAGCGGCCAGCATCCCGGCGTCTGCAGGCGACGCCCCCGCCGAGGCCGAGGAATTGGCTGAAGAGCATGTGCCGGAGCCAATCGAAGAGGAAGACCGCGGTCCGATCGAGGAGACCCCGGTCGTCGATGAGCCGCCCAAGATGAATTGGTACATCCTCAAGGTGCAAAGCAACCGCGAGGAGTCGATTCGCGAGGGATTGCAGCGCCGCGTGGCCGTGGCCGGGCTCGATCGCTATTTCGGCGACATTATCGTGCCGACGGAAATGGTCTCGGAGTTCAAGGGCGGCAAGAAGCGGATCGTGAAGCGCAAGCTTTATCCCGGCTATCTGGTCGTACACATGGAGATCAACGAGGAGACCTGGTTCCTGGTGCGCGAAACGCCAGGCATCGGCGACTTCACCGGCTCGGCGGGCAAGCCGACCCCCATGTTGGCTCACGAAGTGTCGAAGATTGTTTCCAAGCAAGAAGAAAAGACCGCCGAAGCGCCGAAGCTCAAGATCAATTTCAATGTCGGCGACCGCGTGAAAATTAACGAAGGGACGTTCGAGAATTTCGAAGGTGAGGTCGACACCATCGACGAGGCCAGCGGCCGCGTCACGGTGATGATCAACATCTTCGGCCGCTCCACGCCCGTCGAACTGGAATACTGGCAGATCGAATCCATTTGAGGATAGTGGTTAGTGGCTAGTGGTTGGTGGTTAGTGAGGCGGGTCCACTCCGCCAGCCGACCGCGACCCCTGTTTCTAACCACCAATCACTAACCACCAACCACTAGATTCCCATGGCCAAGCAACTCGTCGGACAAGCAAAATTTCAGGTACCTGGTGGCCAGGCGACTCCCGCTCCGCCGGTGGGCACCTCGTTGGGCCGCTATGGCATCAACCTGGGTCAGTTCGTCTCCCAATTCAACGAGCGGACGCGCGAGGCCGGTGGAATGCCGATCCCGGTGGTCGTCAACGTCTACAACGACCGCACTTTCGACTTCATCACCAAGAGTCCCCCGGCGGCCGCGCTGCTGAAGCAGGCCGCGGGAATCGCCAAGGGTTCGGGCGTGCCCAACAAGGACAAGGTCGGCACGGTCACTTCGGCCCAGATCGAAAACATCGTGAAGCTCAAGATGGCGGACCTCAACGCCCGCGACGTCGAGCACGCCAAGCGCATGGTCGAGGGAACGGCCCGCAGCATGGGTCTCGACGTCACCAAGTAAAAACCTACCCGCGAAATCCTTCTGGCCCCACGTATCATGACAGTCAAACTCTCGAAGCGAGTCCGACCCCACGCCGACAAGCATCCGGGCATGACCCCGGTGACCGTCGAGCAGGCCGTCGAGGTTCTGAATCGCTATAACACCACGAAGTTCGACCAATCGGTCGACATCGCCATCCACCTGGGCGTCGACCCGAAGCAGGCCGACCAGATCGTGCGCGGCTCGATCGTGCTGCCCAACGGCATTGGCAAGACCTTGCGAGTGATCGTGTTCGCCAAGGGCGACCTTGCCGAAGCAGCCAAGCAGGCCGGAGCCGACGAAGTGGGCGGCGAGGAACTGGCCAAGAAGATCAAGGACGGCTGGACCGATTTCGACGCGTGCATCGCGGCGCCTGACATGATGGGCATCGTGGGCCCGTTGGGGCGCGTGCTCGGTCCGCGCGGCTTGATGCCGTCGCCCCGTGCCGGCACCGTGACGCCCGAAGTGGGCAAGACGGTTCGCGAATACAAGGCCGGCAAGGTCGAGTTTCGCACCGACGCCGGCGGCAACGTGCACGCCGTGGTTGGCAAGCTCAGCTTTGAGCCGGCGAAGTTGGCCGAGAACATTCAGGCCTTCATCAACCACATTCAGCATCTCAAGCCGCACTCGGTCAAGGGTCACTACGTCAAAGGCATGAGCGTCAGCGCCACGATGAGCCCCGGGGTGCGCATCGCGGGTTAAGGCCCTTGAGGCAAACGGCACGAGAGCTAAACGACGCGAAAAGTAAACGACACGGGCAGCAACTAAAAAACCAAGCCACAAACTTCTTGAACTTGAACGGCCAAGCCACGAGCGCGGCGGACAGTCAATCATGAGCAAATTCGTCAAGGAATTAGTGACCGACCAGTTGAAGCGCGAGCTCGACGGCGTGCAGGACATGCTGCTGGTCAATGTCGTGGGCCTGACGGCCAATCGCACCAGCGCCCTGCGCAAGGAGCTGCGGCAGAAGAACATCAAATTGATGGTGATCAAGAACAGCCTGGCTCGCCGCGCGACCGAGGGCACGCAGCTGGCGGCGGCGTTCGAGGGTTCGCATGGCACGCTGGCCATGGTCTGGGGCGCTTCGGACATCGTGGCCCTGGCCAAGGAAGTCGTGCGGCTGACTGGCGCCAAGGAGCTGGCCAAGTTCGAGGCTCGCGGCGGCGTGATGGGCGGCGCGACCTTGAAGGCCGAGGAAGTCAAGCAAATCAGCAAGTGGCCGAGCCGCGAGGAGCAGCTCAGCCTGTTGGTTGGTCAGATTCTCGCTCCGGGCGCGCGACTGGTGAGCCAGTTGTTGAGTGCCGGCGGTGCCCTGGCCAGCCAGATCAAGCAACATGGCGAAGGCGAAGATGGGGCTGCTGAAACGGCCCCCGATGGCGAGGCGGCTGCTGCGGCCGAAGGTGCGGCGCCGGCCGCGGAGTAATCGCCGGAGTTTGTGACACGAACGGAATGCGGATTCATCAGGTGCGCCGGGGGTTGTCTCCGGCTATAGGATAAAGTTTGACCCAGTTGTCGGACGCGTCGAGTGCCAAGCTCGTCCGACCGGCCCAGTGAGAAAGGATCCAGTGCGATGGCGACTGACGTGCAAGAACGAGAGTTTTCCGCTGCCTCGAAGGAACTCGGCGACAAGATCGTGGGCCTCACGCTCAAGCAGGCCAAGGAGCTGAGCGATTACCTCGAAGAGGTACACGGCATCAAGCCGGCCGCCGGCGGCGCGGTGATGATGGCGGCTCCATCGGGCGAAGGTGGTGGCGCCGCGGCCAAGGAAGAGAAGACCGAATTCGATGTCGTTCTCGAAGGCTTTGGCGACAAGAAGATCGGCGTCATCAAGGTGGTTCGCACGATCACGAACCTGGGCTTGAAGGAAGCCAAGGATCTGGTCGAAGGCGTTCCCTCCAAGGTCAAGGAAGGCGTCTCGAAGGAAGAAGCCGACAAGATCAAGAAGGAACTTGAGGAAGCTGGCGCCACGGTATCGATCAAGTAGTGAACTGCTGTTTCGCTTTTTTCAAGCGCGGGCGCCAACACCGGTGGCCCGCGCAGACAGAAACCCGCTTGACCCGATTCGTTTCTCGACAGCGTGGATGGCCGGTGGTCTCGCGCTAGCAATGCGTGCCGTACCCGGCGGCCAGTCGCACGTCTTTGTCCGCAATCTATCGGTAGACTTAGGAGCAATTCATGGCGAC
This sequence comes from Planctomycetaceae bacterium, assembly GCA_003153375.1. GTDB lineage: Bacteria > Planctomycetota > Planctomycetia > Pirellulales > PALSA-1355 > PALSA-1355. The sequence continues at coordinate 3,222 of PLYM01000057.1, read as the reverse complement.
ATCAGCAGAACGGCGCCTCCGCACGAACGAAGTCCGTCGCTTCGGCAGCCTGCGGGCCCCCCACGCCATTCCTGATCTCACGGAAATTCAAACGCGCAGCTACGAAGCCTTTTTGCAATATGACGTGCCGCCCCAGAAGCGGAGCGATCAGGGTATCGAGGGCGTACTGCGTGAGATCTTTCCGATCGAGAGCTATGACAAGACGTTGCGCTTGGAGTACATCCGCTATGAGCTGGGCAAGCCGCGCTATGAGCCGCACGAGTGCCGCCAGCTGCGGCTCACCTATGGCCGGCCGTTTCGCGTCTGGTTGCGACTGACCAAGGAGCAGCCGATCGAGGAAGAGGTCTACCTGGGCGACATGCCGATCATGCTCGGCGGCGGCGAGTTCATCATCAACGGTGCCGAGCGCGTCGTGGTGAGCCAGCTGCACCGCAGCCCCGGCGTCGACTTCGTCAGTGAATTGGAAGCCGGCGATCGCCGCTTGCACAGCTGCCGCATCATTCCCGAACGCGGCAGTTGGATCGAGCTCAACACGAGCAAGAAGGACACGCTCAGTGTCCGCATCGACCAGAGCGGCAAGTTCTCGGCCCTGACGCTGTTGCGGGCGATGGACCCCAAGTACAGCCTGAACGCCGACCTAATCCGCGTCTTCTACGACACGACGGTCGAGAAGGTGGTCGACGGCCGCAGCGTCGGCAAGATCGAGAACAAGATCGCGGTCGACGACGTCGTCTATCCGGCCAGCAGCCCGCGAGCGGGCGAGATCATCCTCGAAGGCGGCCAGAAGATCACCAAGAACGTCGCCGAAGTGATCTGCACTTCGGGCCTGACCTCGGTCGAAGTGATGCCGGAGGCCAAGGTGCCGCTGATCTTCAATAGCCTGGCCGAGGACACCACATCGAGCCACGAAGAGGCCCTGCTGCGAATCTACCAGCGGCTGCGACCGGGCAACCCGCCGCAGTTGGAAAAGGCGCGGGCGCTGTTCCACGAGAAGTTCTTTGACACCAATCGCTACCGCCTCGGCAAGGTCGGTCGCTTCCGCATGAACCGCAAGCTGAAGCTGAGCGTGCCGGAAGGCGAGATGACCCTGCGGCCCGAGGATCTGATCGCGGCCGTTAACTACTTGCTGCGGCTGACGGCCGGCGACGCGGACGTCGAGATTGACGATATCGATCACTTGGGCAATCGCCGGTTGCGCACGATCGACGAATTGGCCTGCGATGAGTTGCGCAAGGGCTTCTTGAAGCTCCGCCGCACGGTGCAAGAGCGGATGAGCCTGAAGGACGTGGAGGACATGACTCCGCGGAGCCTGATCAATCCCAAGAGCATTTCGGCGGCGATCGAATACTTCTTCGGCCGCGGCGAGCTGTCGCAGGTCGTCGATCAGACCAATCCGCTGTCGATGTTGACGCACGAACGGCGCCTTTCGGCCCTGGGTCCTGGCGGTTTGAATCGCAAGCGGGCCGGCTTCGAAGTGCGCGACGTACACATTTCGCACTATGGCCGTATCTGCCCGATCGAGACGCCGGAAGGCACGAACATCGGTTTGATTTCGAGCCTGGCGATTTACTCGGCCGTGGATGAATATGGCTTTTTGGTCACTCCTTACCGCAAGGTTCACAACGGCAAGCTAAGCGACGACGTCGTTTGGTTGCGAGCCGACGAGGAAAGTGAAGCCTACTTGGCCCCGGCCGATGCCCCGGTCGAAAGCGGCAAGCTGCGGGGCGACACGATCATCGCCCGCTACCACTCGGACTTCGAGATGGTGCCGATCGACAAGGTGCAGTACATCGACGTGGCGCCCAGCCAGATGGTGGGCGTTTCGGCCGGTTTGATCCCGTTCTTGGAGCACGATGACGCCAACCGTGCGTTGATGGGTTCGAACATGCAGCGCCAAGCCGTGCCGCTGCTGGTCAGCGAGCCCCCCATCGTGGCGACGGGCATGGAACGCGACGTGGCCCAGAACTCGGGCATGATCTTGCGTGCCCGCCGCAAGGGAACGGTCACCTACGTTGACTCAACCCGCATCGAAATCGGCAGCGAAGTCTATAACCTTCGCAAGTTCGTGGGTCTCAACGAGCGGACGTGCCAGAATCAGAAGCCGATCGTGTCGATGGGCCAGAAGGTCGAGAAAGGCGAAGGCATCGCCGATGGCGCCGCCACCTACAAGGGCGAGTTGGCCCTGGGCCGCAATGTGCTGGTGGGCTTCATGGTCTGGGACGGCTTCAACTTCGAAGATGCCATCATCATTAGCGAAGAGCTGGTGAAGGACGATACCTACACCTCGATTCACATCGAGGAGTTCGACATTGAAATCCGTGAGACCAAGCTGGGCCGCGAGGAGTTCACGCGCGACATTCCGAACGTGAGCGAAAAGGCCCTGCGCAACCTGGACGAAAACGGCATCGTGCGGATCGGCACCTACGTGCGACCGGGCGACATTCTGGTGGGCAAGGTCTCGCCGAAGTCGAAGACCGAGCTGACTCCGGAAGAGAAGTTGCTGCACGCCATTTTCGGCCGGGCTGGCGAAGACGTGAAGAACGATTCGCTCGACGTGCCCTCGGGCGTCGAAGGCATCGTGATCGATACCCAGAAATTCTCCCGCCGCCTGAGCCTCTCGGAAGACGAACGCAAGTTGTTCGAAAAAGCGCTCAAGGAAGCCGAAGCCGAAGGCGCCGCGAAAATCGCCAATGCTTTCTCGGCCATGGTGCAGGAGATGGAAGAGATTTTGGCGCGGCCGCTGACCGACGATGAAGGCACGCCGCTGGTGCGCGACCAGGAGCCCAAGTTCATCACCGAACAGGCTCAGCGGTTCAAGCTCGATGCCATCGATATCCGAAGCCCGCAACGCAAGGCCGACGTCGAGAAGGCTTACAAGACACACTGGCCGATCGTCGAGCAGGCCATGGACGACCGCGATCGCAAGCTCAACTCGATGAAGCGCGGCGACGAGCTGCGCAGCGGCGTGTTGCAGATGGTCAAGGTCTACATCGCCGCCAAGCGCGTGATTTCGGTCGGCGACAAGATGGCCGG
>PLYM01000057.1:0-159 GCA_003153375.1 Planctomycetaceae bacterium | reverse complement strand
CCATCACGCCGGTGTTCGACGGGGCGACCGAGGCCACGATTCAAGAGGCATTGACCGAGGCCGGCTTGCCGACCCACGGCAAGGCGCAACTGTATGACGGTCGCACCGGCGAGGCCTTCGAGCAGGAAACGACGGTCGGATACATCTACATGCTCAAGC
>PLYM01000030.1 GCA_003153375.1 Planctomycetaceae bacterium | reverse complement strand
GGTTCCCCGCGTTGCCAGGGGATCGTCCAGCGTTGTGTAAGTGATGGCCAACGATGGTGAGGCAGCGGCGGCCCATAGCAGCACGGCCGCGACAAGGGCACTTGGTTTCGTACCGGTTCGGTCGATCGACAACGCGGCGGCGGATTGAATTGTGAATCTTGGCATGAAAACTCCTCTGAGCTAGATGTGCGCGGCGACCTCAAGCGTCACGTTGACCTTGCTTACCTACACCTAATGCGAGTTTCAGGGGACGATTGCACGCAGAATCCAGAATTTTGTCGGATTCACTTGAGAATTGAGTGTTCCGATGGGAATCCATGCGGTTCCAAGACCGGTCAGAACGCAAGCAGTGCCAGACGTTTGCCTGTCTAGAGCCGATCGAATCGTTCGCAAGGCTCCCTCCGCGTTGCGAATCGGGTGATTAGTTTGAGGCGGGCAGGGGCAAGCTTTTACTTGCGAGTTGCAACTGGCCGTTGCAAATACAAGAATAGAGAGCCCCTCGGACGCAGGCTGGTATCGGGACGGTTACTGTCCTGCGGCACTTTTGTGATGGCCGCCCCAGCTTGGTCGGACCGAATGCATGAAGTCACGCAGATCCTGTCTGCCATTGAACAAGGCGATCGACAGGCGGCTGAGCAGTTGCTGCCGCTGGTGTACGATGCGCTGCGGCGGTTAGCCGCCCAGAAGTTGGCCCAAGAAGCGCCCGGCCAGACTCTCCAGGCCACGGCACTTGTCCACGAGGTGTATCTGCGGCTCGTCGGCAGCGAGCAGGCCCAACACTGGGACAGTCGTGGGCATTTTTTCGTGGCCGCGGCCGAGGCGATGCGGCGGATTCTCGTCGAGAAGGCTCGCAGCAAAGGCACTCTTAAGCGTGGCGGAGGGATTCGGCGGCTCGATCTCGAGCAGCTCGCTGTGGCCGTGGAAGACCGGTCGGACGAATTGCTGGCACTTGACGAAGCGCTTAGCAACCTGGAATGTCACGATGCACAGGCCGCCAATTTGGTGAAACTCCGCTATTTCGCGGGACTCACGCACCAGCAAGCGGCCGACGCTCTGGGGATTGGCCGACGGGCCGCCGACCGCTTATGGGCCTTAGCCCGAGCTTGGCTACACCGACGGATCGGCGAATCGTAGCGGGGGAAAGATTTTTTCGCTCGGACGCGTGCAACCTTGCGTTGCTTCTCGCATTAGAGGTAGGCAGATGACACCAAGGTGACGCGATGGCCGATTGGAATCCTCAAGCGAACGATATTTTTCTTAAAGCGCTCGACATTTGCTCGCCCCAGGCACGACTGGCCTTTCTAGACAGCGAGTGCATGGGAAATGCCGGGCTAAGAGCCCAGGTCGAGTCACTGCTGACGGCGAGTGATCAAGCCGGTAGCTTTCTGGAATCTCCGGCGCCCGCGCTCGGGGCCACGATCAATCAGACGATCTCCGAACAGCCGGGCACGATGATTGGCCCCTATAAGCTCCTCCAGCAGATCGGCGAAGGAGGTATGGGCGTCGTCTACATGGCCCAGCAGACTGAGCCGGTTGAGCGGCGGGTGGCGCTGAAGATCATCAAGCCGGGGATGGACTCCCGCAAGGTCATTGCCCGCTTCGAGGCCGAGCGGCAGGCGTTGGCCCTGATGGACCATCCCAATATCGCCAAGGTACTCGACGCGGGCACAACGGATTCTGGGCGGCCGTATTTCGTGATGGAGTTGGTCAAAGGGGTGCCCATCACGGAGTATTGCGACGAAAAACACCTCACGGTCCGCCAGCGTCTGGAGCTTCTGCTGCCAGTTTGTCAGGCGGTGCAACACGCGCACCAAAAAGGAATCATCCACCGGGACATTAAGCCCTCCAACGTCATGGTAGCACTGTACGATGGTCGGCCTGTCCCGAAAGTCATCGATTTCGGCGTGGCCAAGGCCACCGGATCCAGGTTGACCGACAAGACGGTGTTCACCGAATTCGGCCAGGTGGTGGGCACGCTGGAATACATGTCACCAGAGCAGGCGGAGCTGAACCAGCTCGATGTCGACACTCGCAGCGATATTTACTCGCTGGGCGTACTGCTCTACGAACTGCTGACCGGCACCACACCACTGGAGCGCAAGCGACTCTGTGCGGCGGCGTTCGACGAAATGTTGCGGATGATCCGCGAGGAAGAGCCGCCTAAGCCCAGCACACGGCTGAGCACGACGAACGAGGTGGCGAGCATCGCCGCGAATCGCGGCCTGGAGCCTAAACAACTCAGCGGTCTGATGCGCGGCGAGCTCGACTGGATCGTGATGAAGACGCTGGAGAAGGACCGCAGCCGGCGCTATGAAACGGCCAACGGCCTGGCGATGGACATCAGCCGGTACCTGGCCGACGAAACGGTGCAGGCTTGTCCGCCATCGGCCACGTACCGCTTCCGCAAGTTTGCGCGCCGCAATCGGGTCGCGCTGACCACAGTCGTGCTCGTCTCTGCGGCGCTCGTGTTGGGAACGGTCGTGAGCACCTGGCAGGCCGTCCGTGCTACGCGGGCGGAACATCTGGCCGAGGCGAACTTCCAGAAGGCACGCGCGACGGTGGACGAGTACTTCACGCTAGTCAGCGAGAGCAAGCTGCTGGATGTGCCTGGGCTGCAACCACTGCGTCTGGAATTGCTGGAAGCGGCGCTTCGATTTTATAAGCAGTTCGCCGGCGAGCGCACGAGTGATCCCACGACGTTGGCCGACTTGGCTGTCACCTACCTGCGGGTCGCCGAAATCTATCATGCCACCGAACGAAATGACGACGCCATCGCAGCGGTCGGCCAGGCTTTGGACGTCATCGACCGTCTTCGCCGCGATTATCCGAGCGCTTCCCAGCACCAGCGACGTTTGGCCGGATTTTGGAAAGGTTGGAGACTCGCACAGCGGGACCATCGCGGAGGCAACACACTCGACGATCAAGCGGCCATGAAGACGCTCGAACGATTGCTCAACACCTGGCAACGACTGGTCGACGAGAACCCCTCAGAGATTGCGTTTAAGGCCGATTTGTCGGTTATTTACACCCATTTAGGTGAACTCTTGAGTTTTCCGCAACCGGGCCAAGCCGTGATGTTCTTTGAGAAGGCCCAGCGAGTCTTGGAACCGCTCGTTCGCGAGCATCCCAGAGTTCCGGAGTACCGTGCCGACCTGGCCAGAATTTGCGGGGACTTAGTGGGCGCCTTCCGTCGATCGGGTCGTGAGTCGGAGTCGCAATCCGCGTTTCGCCAAAGCCTCACACTCAGCGAGGGACTGGCGGCAGACTTTCCCAAGGTGTCGCAGTACCGCGTTAACGTAGCGATAGGCCTGGATCAATTAGCCGTCCGCTTGAAGGAAAGTGATCCGAAGGAGGCTGAGTGCGCAATTCGTCGTGGGATCGATATCTCCGAGTCGCTGGTTGTCGAGTCGCCAGGCGTGCGGCTGTATTCCCAACATTTTACAGGCAACTTGCTCACCCTGACCAAAATCCTGAAAAAGGCTGGCAAGCAGCAAGAGGCAGCCGAAACTATCGATCGGGTCATCGAATTCAATGAAAAACTGAAATCCGACCACCCTAACGACCTGGTCTACCTAACAGATCTGGTCCCGATGTACCGCGACATCGCGGAAATGCAGACCGGCCAAAGAAGATTGCAAACCATTCGCAATGCTCTCGCAGCATGTCGCCAGGTCGTCGACGTCGCGCAGGCGCAGAGCGAGTCTCCTGCAGCGCTCACGGCTTCTAGAGCATTATTAGGTTCCTTCGCGCATCCGATGGATGGTCTGGCTGCGTTGCTCGGAGGGTCGCTCCAATATCCCGGGGCGGTGGAAGTTGCGGAAGAATTCATCGAGGTTTCTGAGAAGCTCGCTAACGCGAGATCAAACGGCTTCGATAATTTTGCGCACACCTGCCGTTGGTTAAGTGACACCCCTGGCCACCAGGAAGAATACTTGCGAAAGTCAATTGCGGCCTTCGAGCGTTGTATCGCCGAGGGTCCGACCATCGCAGCGCATCGTACTTTCCTCGCCGACACGCTGAACGGATTGGGAGAACGTCTCACGGCACGTCACGAGATGGGCGAAGCCGAGATATGCTTTCGAAAGGCACGTGATGTTTACGGACCACTAATGGCAAAGTCTCCAGGTAATCGCGAGTATTGCGCAGGCAATAAGCGCACCTATGCCAATCTGATCGAGGTTCTGCTCCAACAAGGCAAGCCAGTGGAAGCGGAAGAGACGCTTCACCAAGCCGTAAAAATGTTCGAGGAGCTGGCGGCGGCCCATCCCACAGTACCAGGCCTAGTGAGATATCGAGCCGATTCGCTCCATCGGCTGGCACAATTGCAAACGTCAAACAAGCAAGTCAAAGAAGCGAAAGAAACCGACCGACAAGCCATTGACGCCTACAACACGATCATCGCCAAGTTTCCCCAATACAACGATCTGGGGCTAGTCTACATGAGCTTGGCTCCATTACTCGCGAGCAGCAATCGATCGGCGGAAGCTAAAGAGATTTATCGCCAGGTCGTTGCCCTGTTCGAAAAACTGGCTGCCGACCATCCCAACGAGCCGAACTATCGCGCCGAGATGGGTCACAGCCTCTGGCAAGTGGCAAATCTGTCCTCCACTCTCGGCCAGCATGACGAAGCGGAAAAGTTACATCGCCGGGCATTGGACGTTTTCGAAAAACTGGCTGCCGACGTCCCCACGGTCACCTTTTACCGACAGGAACAAGGCTTCAGTTATTGGCACCTGGGTTCCCTGATGAAGAACACGGGCCGACCGCAAGACGCGGAGGAGCCCATGCGCCAGGCCTTGGCTATCCATGCAAAGCTCGCAGCCGACTTTCCGAATGAGCACGAGTATCGAGCCCGGCTGGCGCGAAGCTACACCAACTTAATCGAGGTCCTGCTGGCACAAGACAAGCAGGCGGAGGCGGAAAAGACGATCCGAGAGGCCGTCGATAAGTTTGGCGAATTGGCCACGGCTCACCCTGGAGTGCCAGATTACCAGAGGTCTCGGGCGGCCTTCCAATGTCAATTGGCTCAACTGCAGGCAGCGGGCAAACGCGGCCTTGAGGCCGAAAAGAGCTTTCTCGAAGCCATCAACTCCTACGAGAAGATCATCAAGGAGTTTCCCCAATACGAGGGCCTGTGGCAGGTCTATAGCGATCTGGCTCATGCGCTCGCCGCGAGTAACCGACCTCGCGAGGCCGACGCGACCTATCGAAAAGTTGCGAAGCTTGCTCCGACCAACGCGGGGACACTCAACAACTTGGCCTGGGGATTCGCCACGTCTGCGGACTTGAACGCGCGCAACGCGAGCCTGGCAGTGGAATTGGCCAAGAAGGCGATCGAGCTGGATCCCACGAACATATTCCTGCCCAACACCCTGGGCGTCGCGCACTACTGTGAGGGAAACTGGCAAGACGCGATCGAGTGGCTGATGAAATCGATGGAGCTTCGCAATGGCGGGGACAGCAACGATTGGTTCTTCTTGGCCATGGCTCACCAGCAACTGGGACACAAAGAAGAAGCCCGCAAATGGTTGGATCAGGCCGTCGATTGGATGGAAAAGCACGCACCCCAGAACGAAGAGTTGCTGCGCTTCCGCGCTGAGGCCGAAGACCTCTTGGTCGGCAAACCCGCCGTGGACGCGAAATCCGAGATTCGCGAGTAAACATAGGCCGGCTTTCACCTTCCACCAATCGCTGAATCGCCAACGCAGGGAGTCCCGTGGCGATATGGCCTTCTCTGCACGTGCGGATGCGTGCTTGTCCCCGCTTTTGGCTCCGCCCAGTTCACATTCGAGAAACTCGATTTCCGAAGAATCCGACAACTTTCCGGATTCTGCGTGCAACCGTGGCCTGAAACACGCATTAGGAGTAGGCAAGCAACGTCAACGTGACGCTTGAAATCGCCGCGAACATCCAGCTCAGAGGAGTTTTCATGCCACGAATCCCGATCCGAAACTTCACAGCCTCCCGTGCCCTTTTGACGTTCCTTGTTAGTGCGACGGCGCTGTGGGTCATACCCGCGACCGCTCGCGGACAAGTCTTTGTCACGAACCGTTTCGCCGGAACGATTGGCGAATACAGCACCTCGGGCGGTACGGTGAATGCGGCGCTGGTCTCGGGATTGCATCAGCCGTTGGCCATCGCAGTAGTGCCCCAGCCTTCAACCTGGGCTCGCTCTCAGCCGCCAGCGGACCAAATCCATCGTTCCTCGTAATGCCATTCCATTTCATCGTGTCCGGCAACCCCACCTCGGACAGCGACGGCGGCTCCTAGACCGATGACGACTTCGGCGGCGCGGTGACGGGACGCCGACAGTCAAACACAGAGTCTTTTCCACAAACACCCAGGACTACATCTTCTGGTGCATCCGGCGGACGCGGCAATACGTCCAACGGACTTCCGCACTCAAGGGGAAGGCCGGCGCATTCCTAGGCGCGATTCCGGCGCGGATCCAGAGTCAGCGCCTTGGGAAAGTGTCGGACCCGACCCGGACTCACTGCTTGGCCGAATCGTCAGGCACGACCGCGAATTCAAAGGGAGACCGATTCGATGATTAGCGACCGCAAACAACTGTGGAGTGCTTCTACGAAAGAGGTCGGCAGGTGGCGCAAATGCAATGCGGTGAATTACAGACGTGCTGGGTTGGGGCTGGAGCCATTGGAAGACCGTTCACTGTTGACCGTCGCGTTCTCGCTGGCGCATTTCGGGAACGAGTCCGTCGTCGCCGGTACGCCGAATGCCGGGCTGCAGAACCCCACGGTGAACTTGATTTTCGCTGGGAATTGGACCAATTACCAGTCAGAAAAAGCCGCGCTGATCAGCGACACCCAGTCAATCTTAAACGGCCCCTATTTGAGCGGCCTGACTCAGTATGGTACCAGTGGGACCGCCCAATTCGGGACGGTTTGGGATGATCCGAATCAGGGCGCCACGGCGCTGCCAGCTTATCCGAACGCGGATACATCGCAGTTGCAACCCTTCTTACAGCATTCCATCTCGACATACGGCACGATTCCCGGCCTCAACGACATTCAGCACGCGCCGATCTATGTGGCCATCCTGGATCCGGCCACTTCGGCCGGTGATGACGGCGGCTTCAATGTTCCCGGAATGTATCAAGTCGTGCCTCTCATTAACGCGAATATCCACATGATCTTTTTGGCCACGACGACCAATGTGGACCGCGCCACGCAAGCGCTATCCCACGAGTTTGCCGAACGGACTGTCGACAATCAAGACCTTTTCGCCTTGCCACCGCCGTACGACATTATCGATCCCGTGACTGGTCAACACACGACCAAGGTCGTGCAGGTCGCCGACGGTGAGCAAGAGGGCTATTCCTATCGACTGAACGGAGTCGCGGTGCAACCCTATTGGTCGGACCTGGACAAGGCAGCCATCGTTCCCAACATTACGTACAGTACACCCAGTCAAAAATTTAATCTCAATCCAATCTGGGTATCAGACCAACCCTTCAGCAATGACTATGACCTGACGTTGAATGGCGACCAGCACTATAACCCCTTGAATCCATCAACAGCGGATGACACGATCGCGATCGACACGGCCGGCGGAAGCATGCAGACCACGCTTGACGGCGAAATGGCCACTTTCGATCCATTGCCGGGGCGCGCAGAAAAAGGCGCCATCAACAGCATCACGGTCAATACCGGTTTGTTTTTGGCCGGCAATACCGTGTCAGTCCACGCCACACAAGTGCCCGTCACGATCAACAACAGCGTCGTCGACCAGATCTCTTTCGGCAATGTTGGCAGTATGCAGGGCGTTCAAGCCCTCGTGACGGTCAATAACGCTGCCAGCGCCATTACAGTCGATGACTCGAGCGACGGAACAGCGCACACTTCGGTGATCGGGACCAGCTTCGGGAATTCTGGCCAGGGATATGTCCACGATCTGGCACCCGGCGATATCCGCTTTGAGTACGGCAGCAATGAAACCCTGTCGGTCGACACCGGGAGCGCACCGGGGAATGTGATCGAGGTCTGGGAGGATGGCGTCACCACGAACATCATCAGCCATGCGGATGCCTCAGTAAATATTGGCGACGGGAGCGTAGGCGTCCAAAGCATCCTGGGCACTTTGAACATCAGTAACCCGCCGGCTTTTACAGCGATCAACATTAACGAGACGGCCGACAACCAGGGCCGCAATGCGACCATCGGCACCAGTCCAGGAAATGCCAACGTGGGGTATATCAGCGGCCTCGCCCCGGCGGTCATCAATTACAACTACTCCGACACGACCAACTTGACAATTACCGACGACAACCGCGTTGGCAACTACTTCAACGTTTGGGAAAACGGGGTACCCACGAACTTGATCAACAACGCGGACGCGATCGTGAACATTGGCGATGGCAACGTGGGTGTGCAAAGGATTTTGGGGGCGCTGCACGTCAGTAACCCGTCGGGCTCGACCACGGTCAACATCGACGACTCGGCCGATGTTGCCGCTCGTTCCAACGTGACCATTACCAATGCCGCCATCAGCGGTCTTGCACCCACGACAATTAGTTACGACCAGGCTGGACTCGACGCCTTGAACCTGACAGGCAGTCGAGGAGGCAGCACGTACTACGTCCTCGGCACTCCGTCGCACAACGGCCCGCTCAACACAACGATAACCAGTCGCGGGACCGATACGGTCAATGTCGGCGACGACGGTAGCCTGCAAGGAATCCTTGGCAACCTGAGCCTTTTCAATCCAGGCAGCTACACCGCGCTCAACGTGGATGACTCGGCCGATACCGCATTGCATTCCAATGTGAACATCAGCAGTGCCGGCATCTCTGGACTCTCGGCGGGCGCGATCGGGTACGACCAAACCGCGCTGGCGGCCATGACCATAAACGGCGGCCACGGCAACAGCACCTACAACGTAAATAGCACGCCCTTTTACTTCCTCTTTTCGCTCATCACAACGCTCAACGTCGGCAGCGGGACCGACACGGTAAACGTTCTCGCCACGAATGGTCCGCTCAACGTTGGCGGTACAGGAACGGATACGATCAACGTTGGCGATACGGCAAATCGGCTGTCCGCCATTCAGGGTGCAATTGCCATCGGCGGCGCATCTGGCGGCACTGCCATGGTCAATGTCAACGATCAAGGTGCATCGGGCATCGCAAACTACGCTGTTACGTCGGGTACGATCAATCGCACCGGCGCCGCGGCAATCTCGTTTAGCTTTGTCACGAATGTAACGCTTAACACTGCCGCCGGCGGCAACACCACCAACGTGCTGGGCGGAGTTGGCACGCCCTTGACGGTGAACACGGGCAACGGCATCGATACAGTGAATGTCGGCACGCCGGGCAACACGTTGGGCGTGATCGACCTGCAAATGACTATCAATGGCGGCGCCGGCGGCACGACGACGCTCAATCTGCACGACGAGGCCAACGCGGACTTCACCCAATTCAATCCAATCCTTGGGCAGTCGCAGCTGGTGCAAAGCCGTCCCCAATACCACATCACCAACCAAAGCGTGTCTCGCTCGGACGCTCTGACGATCACGCCGCCCGGGACGCAATCTACCCCCGTGAGCAATTACAATTACAGCAATCTCGCCGGGCTAAATCTCTTCGGTGGCACGAGTTCCGATATCTTCAACGTCGAATCCACGGCCGCCGGCACACCGACCGCGATCGAAACTGGCACGGCGAACGACAATGTGGTCGTGGGCTTCGGATCAAATAGTCTCGACGGAATTCAAGGAGCGCTGTCTCTCGACGGACAGGCCGGCGTCAACACGCTGGCGTTCAACGACCAGTCGGGCCGAGGCGGCGTTCAAGTGCCGACGTATGTGCTGGCGGCCAATTCGTTGACTCGCACTGGAGCCGCGCTGATCACGTTCCAGAATTTTTCCCAGAACGTCCAACTCAACCGGGCCATTGGTCTCGACCTGCAGCTGACGATCGGCGCGGTCGTTCCGAACCCGGTGAGTTCCAATCAGTCGTACACCTATACGGTGACGGTCACCAACGCAGGCCCCGGGAACGCCGCTGATGCGATCTTAACTGCTACGCCCGCAATCGGTGTAACCGTCGACAGCGTGACCATCACGCCAAACAACGCCGCCCAATTTGTACAAGGAGGATATTCTATTCAGTTTCTTTCGATGGCCGCAGGTTCCAGCGCCACGATCGTAGTTCAAGAGCACGTTTCCGCGCCAGGCCACTATACCGATCAGCTCAATCTAGCGGCCTATCAAGCCGTCGATCTCAACCCGGCCAATAACTCGGCCAGTGTCACCGAAACCGTGTTCAATCCGCCGGTACTTGGCCTGACGGCCGGTGCCGGTTCGGGCGCGCCGAACTTCACTACAAGTTGGTACAACCAGGGCCCGGTGCCAATTGCCAACAACGTGTTGGCCACGATCACCGCGTCGTCGGGCACACCGACTTTGACTTCGTTGAAGGTCACGCTGACCACGTTCCACACCGGCGACGTGCTCGCCTTGGCGCCGTTGGGCGGCGTCACCCTGTCGCTCTCCAGCAGCTACTCGGCCGGCACGCTCACCCTGAGCGGCACCGACACGGTGGCCCACTACCAGCAAGCGCTGCGGTTCATCAATTACAACAACACGGTCGGCGGCCCGGGCGCCACGCCCATCGTTGCCACTTTCGTGGCCAACGACGGCACGCACGCCAGCAACCCGGTCACGTCCACGATCAATATCAGCGTGGGCAGCGGCCAGGTGTTGGGCAACCGGTTGTTCTATAACAACTCGAAATACGACGGCAACAACGGCAACATCGCCGCTACGGACGATGCCGCCATCGCCTCGGACA
>PLYM01000068.1 GCA_003153375.1 Planctomycetaceae bacterium | reverse complement strand
TTTGCCGGCTTCGGCCTTCGGCGTCGCTGCCGCGCAGGGCACGCCAACGTACTTCTGTTCGGAAACCGAATACGCGACAGGCCCACAGCCAGGCGCCGCCGTCTGCGCCATCGCTGAAGTGAATGCGACCGTAGCGCCGCAGAGCGCGGCAGCGGCCACCAAGGCAGTTAGCGAAAGGGTACGCACCATGGTTAGCTCTCCTCCCAAAATGGAACCACATTGAGCAAGTCTGTAGCTAGTTACATCCTTGCAGTAACGAGCTAAGCGCAGTTCTCAGGGTGCTTCAAGGTCGACCGGAATAAATCGGACCGCCGTGGGGTTCGCTTCACTCCGAATGATAGGGCATGCAGATCTCGAGGTTGCGCGTGAAATCCATCTCGTCGGCCTCAACGAGGCCGCAGTTCGGGTTCTCGAGCGCCCAGATGATGCCCGAGAGCACCGGCGCTCAGACCTGGATGGAGGTCGCATTGTTGTAGGGCGTGAGCTTGCGTGTCTCGTGAATGTCGAGCTGCGCGCCGTACCAGTAGATGCCCTTCTTGTGGCCCATCGACAGGACGCCGAGCTCGTCGCGGCCGGAGGTGATCTCCTCGAACGCCCTGGCGCCCGGCTTCTTCGCCACCGACACCAATGCCCAGCTGATCGCCTCGCCGCGCGGCGAGGAACAGCGTGTGCGTTGTCCGGCCAAGCGCTGGGCCGATCCGACGGAAATCGCCGGCGCCGCGCTCTTTCTCGACTCGCCCGCGGCGTCCTACGTCAACGGCCACACGCTCACGGTCGATGGTGGCGTGTCGGCCACCTACCTGGCCTAGGCCGCCGCAACTCAGACCGTAACTGGCTTCAATTCGGTCGAGCCCGCGGCCTGGCAGAAGGTCGTCGTCTCGGTTGAAGTCCGACCGTCCTTGGTCGCGGTAAGTTCGATGGGCCTGCAGGTGCTGCCGTCGGATCGGGCGGCGGTCGGACCGACCGGTTTGGCCGTTACGACCGTCGGTGGCGCGCTCTTGGCAGTCTGCTCGACTGTAAACGAAGTCGGCTGGTTGGTTTGAGCGACGAACGCCTGCTGTGTCGCTTCCGCAAGTCGGGCACGCTCGCGTTGATCCAGGGCGCGACCGACCAAGTTTCCGGCGAGGGCGCCGATCAAGGCACCGCCGACGGCTCCACCCGCTGAATGGAAGGCCAAGCCACCAATCAAGCCACCCGCTCCTGCACCCAGGACCGTGCCCATGGTTTGGTTCGATGGTCCGCCCTGGTCGTTGGTGACGCACCCGGCAACCATGGCGATCGCCGCCGTTGCACCAACGATGGTGACAACGCTGCTGGAGCGCCACGTTGCATGCGATGTTTTCACTGCATTCATTTGGTGCACCTTCGTTTGTAATCGAGAACCTTAACTCTACCCCAAAGGGACTTACCCTGGCTACGTGCGTCATCCTCGGCGTCGGCGTAGGACCGCGGAGCGTCGCAGGAAGACAGCACGAGCCCATTGCTGACCATCGCCAGGGCCAGGTCAACCCGGCCACTATCGGGGATCTGGTCGAGCGGTTCCTTGGCGTTGAGTTGGGTGATCAGGCATCGATAGAGTGGCGTGCCGTCAGTGAGGCGGTCGGAGTGCCGGCAGCGCACGTGACGCGGTTGAGCTGCCAGCGCATTGACCGCGAGCTGGCGCAGCGCCGGATCGTCGACGATATCGACGCCCTGCAGGCGAATCTCGTCGGATCGACCGTTGAGGCCGATCAACATCAATGACTTGCCGAAATGGTCGAATTTTCCCGAGACGAATTCTGCCGCCTTGGTCTTTGCTTCCTCCTCCAGACGCTTTTGCTCGGCCTCCAAACGTTTTTGCTCGACGACAGCGGCTTCCCTCTGGCGTTGTGCTTCATCCTCGATTTTTTTCTTCTGCTCGGCTTCCGCCGCTTCCTGCGCGGCCTTTTGCCGTTGCTCGTTCTCGGTCCGCAATCGGACTGCCTCTGCTTCGGCGGTGCGGCGCGCGACTTCAGCCGATTCAGCAGCCGCCTTGGCCATCGCGATTGCGGGATCCGGTCCGCGGCTGACAAAAGCGTAGTAGCCGCCGGCAGCCAAAGCGACGATGAGAATCGCAGCTGCGGCCCATAGGCCGAAGTGGCGCTTGGGTGCTGACGCAGCGCTGGCAAGGGTGAGCGGCATCGGGCCCACTGGAGGCGATACCTCGCCCCTGCCCAGGACAACCGTGGCGTCGTTCGCCGGCGCGGCGGTCATGCCCAGGATCGGCCGCCAGTTTGCAATGGTCTGCGGCCGGTCGCGCGACAGGACCGCGAGGCCGGCGTCGATTCCGATCAAGACGCCAGGCGACAGGCCTCTCGACGCCTTTCTCAGCGGCTCGCAGGTGTCGTTCAACATGCGATCAAAGGCGCTCGGCGGCGCGCGGCCCGTGATCGCGTGATAGAGCGTTGCCGAAAGCCCGTAGATGTCGGTGAAGGGGCCCTGTTTGGCCGACGTCATCTGCTCGACCGCGGCATATCCCGGTGTGAAGATTGCCGTCATCGCTGTCGTCCGCCCCGCCATCGCCGCTCGTGAGGCGCCGAAGTCGATCAGGGTCGGCTTGCCTTCGGCATTGAGCAGGATATTTGCCGGCTTGATATCCCGATGGAGGAACCCGGCACTGTGAACCTGCTCGAGGCCGTCGAGCAGCGGCCAAAGGATCTTGTTGATGGCTGTCGAGTCGAGCGGCCCGCCCGCCAGTTTCTTTTCGAGCGTATCGCCGCTCAGGAGTTCCATGACGATGTAGGAAGTGCCGTTGGCTTCCAGAAAGTCGAACACCCGCACGATCGCCGGCGCCTCGTGCAGAGACGCAAGCGTCTGGCCTTCAGCAGTGAACCGATCGCGGCCCCAGACGAAATCTTCGGCCAGCTCCGTCGACTGCGGCAACACCGTGACCCCATCCTGCCGGATCGCCAGCGACGTCGGCAGGTATTCCTTGATCGCCACCGTACGATTGAGCCGGGTATCTCGCGCACTATAGGTGATGCCAAATCCACCATGACCCAATATGGATTCGATCACGTAGCGGCCGACCGTCTGGCCCGGCGCGAGTGCGATGAAGTTGGCGCCTTGATTGCCGCCCGAGGGTTGTTTCGTAACTTCTGTCATATGGTGACGTTCGCTACGGGGATCGCCAGCTCCTTCGAAGCCTATCTTAGACTACACGGAAATTCTTGAACTTTCGCAGATCGTCAAAAAAAGCCCATATTTGCTGCATTTTTCGAACGTCATGCGTCAAAAATAGCCCACGAAAAACCCACGCACGATCGAAACGAGACAAAGACCTCGGCAAAACCTAGGCACGTACTCTGACGCAGATGTTTCGCCAGGTAAGGCGGGTACCGAGCACTGCTACAAAATGGATTCGACAGTAGATAGTCTTTCTCGTTTTGAAAGAGTAATGGAAGACCGCCCTGGCTTGGTCTTCATCGCGGGAATCGGGACCAATGAGGCCTACAGCGGTGTTCCTACGCCTCAGGTCGAGGAGAACCTCGGCCAACTTATCGAGAAGTTCCGGGCAGAGAATGTCATAGTGCTGCTTGCCGGCATGCGCGTGAGGCGTGATTTCGAGTGGCGCTATCAGCTAAGTAACGGCTGGAAGCTCTTCATCAAGACGGCAGTGAAATCCTATCTTGAACTTCGCAAGCGCCCGCCGATTTTTCATGCATCGACCTGGCAATACAACAAGAAGTTTCGCGGCGTGCACGCACGAGTCGCCAAGAAGCACAATGTGCCGCTCTATCCCTACTTGCTTGCAGGTGTTCGGCGAGAAATGTGGAACGACATGATACACGTCAACCCGAAAGGCGTGAGCGTAATGGTCGAGAGGATCATGCCATTCATCATCAAGCACCTCGACGAACACATCGGGAAAGATCGCACCTAACCGGCCCGCCTGAGCGACCGCCACGAGACGGGCAATGGCGTGCTGGAGTGGACAGGAGAGAAGAACTGGACTTTCCCTCAGGCGGACACTGGACCGGGTCGATTAGGCACGAACTCTGACGCGGATCGGGTTCGCTCTCACGGAGAAGCGTAGGTCGTCACTTCAAGAAGGTCCATGCGCTGCTCGGGCGTCAGGCGCAATTCAGCCGCCAGTACTAGCGCCACGAGAAGGACAGCCGCCACCCCAGCCAGA
This sequence comes from Planctomycetaceae bacterium, assembly GCA_003153375.1. Classification (GTDB taxonomy): domain Bacteria; phylum Planctomycetota; class Planctomycetia; order Pirellulales; family PALSA-1355; genus PALSA-1355. Next base: position 942 of record PLYM01000068.1, on the reverse strand, counting down.
ATGCGCCCGACGATTCTGTCGAAGTACGTGCCAGGATCATCGTCGGCGACTATACCGGGTGTCTGAAACTTAAGCTTGAATTGCGGGGCCATTGCTCATCTCCGTTGGTCGCATACACGCGACTGTGACGATGTCATCTTGAACTCTGGTTGGATGTGCGGATTGTCACCGTCGTATTCGGATTGTCCCGCAGATGGGCGAGCCAGACCGCAAGCGCCACGGCGATGCCACCCACGAGGTTGCCGAGCGTGACAGCGAGCAAGTTCGCGCATGCGCTGCCGAGCGACCCGGCAGCACCGGCCATCAGACCGGCCGGCAAGAGGTAAAAGTTCGCGATCGAATGCTCAAAGCCGAGCGCGATGAACGCGCTTATCGGAAGGATGAGGCCGGCGAGTTTCGAAGTAATCGTGCGTCCGGCCAGGATCAACCAAACGGCGACACAAACCAGAGCGTTACACAGAATGCCCCGGAAGAACGCTTGCTCGAAGCTCAGATTCATTTTGGCTTCGGCAATGGCTGCCGCGACGTGCCCGTGTCCTGTTTGGAGGAGACCGGTTCCTTCCATCAATAGGACCAGTGCCAACGCGCCCACCGCATTGGCCGCGTACGAAATCAGCAGGTTGCGCCAGAGGTGCCGAGGCGAGAAGCGGCCAGCCAGCGCCCCAGCCACTCGTAATCCTCCAGCGCACGCCCATCCCAACCGTAGAGGCAGTGTCGCCGAGCGATGCTAAGCGTATGATTTGCGCGCTCTAGGATCGCTGCATCCGCTGGTTCGTTCCGCTGGAGAAACACTGCAAGCCGAGCGACGCTCGCCCGGTCAGCCTCCAGGCATCGACCTATCGCGCCACCGTCGACGTGGCCGCCCGCTTCCGAAACTCCAAGGCCGTCGGGGCGGTGTTTGGTCTGACGCCTTCGAGGTATCAATCGGGCGAGATCGACCGA
>PLYM01000093.1 GCA_003153375.1 Planctomycetaceae bacterium | reverse complement strand
CTGCACAATTGGGGCGCCGTTCACACCGGCGCCGAAATCGTCGAACGCCAGCCGCATGTCCAAATCGTGCAGCCTTGCGCGCAGCTCTTTCATGAGCGACACGTCGCCCACGGCGGCTTCGTGAATTTCGATCGTGATTGGTTGCGACGCGGTAAGCCGTCGTAAGCCAGTGATCGAATCGAGCAGCCCGTCATCGGCTAGTTCCAGCGGATGCGTATTGATAAACACGTGGGGCGGCTCGGGGAACAAGGCGCACGTGCGAATACCCACCATCCTCATGGCGCGGCTCAGCTCGATCTCGCGGTTGAGTTGCGTGGCCACTTCGAACATGGCTAGCGGATGCTCGAGTCCGACCAAACGGCTGCGGCTCAGAATCTCGTAAGCGACTGTTTGATTGTTTCGCAGGTCGACGATGGGCTGGAAGTGGGACAACATGGCCCGGTCGTGGATCAGCTTGTCGAACTGCACCAACCCAAGCGCCCTATCGCACACGTCCTCTTGCATGGTTCGTGACTCCATGTCGCTCGATTGTCGACCCAGACGAAACGGCATGTCGGCAAATTGAATCAGGTCATCGGGGTGCACCTCGACCTGGCCTTTCATCCGATCGCCGTTCACATAGGTGCCGTTTGTGCTTTGCAGGTCGCGCAAAAACAGCGCGTCGTCGTCGACGATGAACTCGGCATGCAAGCTGGAGACCGCCTGCCGCGCAACGCTGATCCGACTCAATACGTCCCGGTCCTGAACCACCCTTCTGACGGAATCGGCTAATCGAGCGGCCAGCGCGAAAGCTTGCTCGACGGTCAGGTTTGGGTGGAGATCGTTTAGCCGCCGCTGTTCATCGCGAGTCGCCGCCATCCGGTCTTTGACAGCCGCGAAGACTTCTTGCCAGACAGATTCTTCATCCGCTCCATCCCGAATCGTCTTGCCAATGTCAGTCAGTAACTCGGTGATCCTTGCGGCCTTGGCGGCTCGGCGTTCCTCACCGCGGGGATCGTCTTGGTCAATCCGCTGGGTATTGGCTCGAGCGAATTCCTCCCAGAGGCTGAGCAACGTCGTCCGGTAGCTGCCTGGATCGAAGGCAGCTAGCTTCTCGGCGGCCTCAGCGCATCTGACGTCAAACAAGGCGACGTACTTGCGGAGGGAGAGAAGTTCTGGGTCCGACATCGCTGCTTCGAACCGCTCGCGGAGAGGAGTCGGAAGCGAGGCAGCCAGGCTCTGAGAGTATCGACCGTGTTTGAACGTGGGCGATGCGACGCCGGCGAGCGATTTGCCGCCATGCATCTGGCAGCGACCGTTCGCCATTGCGGGGGCCCGGCATGGTTTGCCTGAACGCTTGCCCTTGGCTCCGCAGTGCCACGGCATAATGGGCGGATCAGTTTGGTGGTCCGCCGCCGCGCCAGCACCCCCGGACAACAGACCGGGTTCGACCTGGCTTTCCGCTTGGTTGCCCGCGGGGGCGGCCGGCCGTTCGTGTCAGGAATGTCGAACGGCGGCCTACAGATTGTCGGAGTCCCGTACGACTCTTTACGAGCCTCCCGGGTGAAGTTCATGAGGGCGTGCCCCTGCCCGGGATCACGCCCTTTTTTGTCCGCTCGGTTGCCAATCGCCAGTTGCGCACTGGCGCAGTCTCGACCCAAATCCAAGGGGATTGGCGTTCGACTTTGCCTCTATCGTGCGCATTTGTGCATTCGCGTCTCAACTGGGATTTACTTTGTCCGATTCCAATCCCTATAGTGCTTCCCTGATAGGAAGACATACGAACGCACTCCCTGGGTAGGCGCCCCGTGTTCGGTCTCTCGATCCGTTAGCCGGGCCCCTTTACTCTGGCGTGTGCTTACCAAAATTTGTTTTGGTGCAACCATGCCCGAACCTCTCAAGGTCTACCCGGCTGAGCGAGCCGCAATCTGCGACCGCCTCAAATCAATCGAAACCGAGTTGACCCAACTGGACGCCACTCGCAGCAGCCGCAAAGAGTGGGCCGAGACCTGGGACCGACTGCTGGCCGAATTCTTTGATTTAAAAGAGCGCCTCGGACGTGAGCAATTGGCGGTTAAAGCGCCGCCGGTCGCCGGTTGGGCGGCGGGTATTTCCTTCCATTCTTCATCGCCGGCAGCTTCGTCCGCGTCGCCCGTCATTCGCTGAATCTCTTCTTCGCTGGCTCCAGCTCGCCTTAGCTATGGGCATCGCGACCGGCAGGGGCTCGCCGTGCGTCCTACTTCCGCGGGTTGAACCTTCAAGGCCGCGGCCCGCGCTGCGTTGTTGTGCATTTTCCGTCCACTTTTCAGAGGTTTAGTGCTTACTGATATAGGGAATGGCGTTCCCGCGTGGCGACTCGCGAGGCCACCGCGCGGAATTTCCCCGGGGGCTTGTCCTGGTTAGTTGCATGACAGGGCAGGCCCTTTTTATTTCGCTGGCCATTGCATTATCATGATCCCGAGCACGCTCGCCCGCATCGAGTGATTGCTCATCGAGGCCTGTCCTGCTAACCCGGGGACAGGCTTTTTTCCTTCCATGAAAAGAGCCCCCGCCCGCCACGTGACGCGCCAGGGGCGCTCGAGGCAACTTCATCGCCGTTCTAGCTTTCCTCACAAACGCGCTCAGCTCGACCGGGCAATTTCGCTCCCCTAGGTTTCATCGGTCGGCGAAGGCTATGGCGACGTGCTCTGACTTCACGCCGCATGGAAGTCTGCTGCCCCATGCGTTTCGATGTTCAACGCCAACTTTCCGTGCTGATCACATCGAACGGCGGCGCGTGGCTGTGGCCCTCGGAGAATCTGCGGACTCAAATCCAGTGCGATGTGGCCGGCCGCCCGCCGTCGAACAGCCCCGTCCGATGCCAGAGAATTCGCCAGATAGTCGCAAAACCCGTTCTGGGGTAGCTGGCTGGGTTCGCCGACGGGATTTGAAGCCAGCCAGTCCCGTCAACCGTTGCGGCCAGTTGAAAAAGTCCGCTTTACGATCGGGGGCGCTGGTTGGTGAAGTTGGTCAGGGTCGCTTGCTGATCCACCATGCCGCCAGCCACTGGCAGCAGGACGAGGACTTCGTACGCCGCAAGGGTCAACCCCGCCTTTCCGTTCGCCGGCCTGGTCTCGATCAGGTGCCGTCGAAATTGGCTCGGCAGTGCCAAGGGATTGCTCATACCGTAAAAACTTGGGAAAGAGCGAAAATCGTTGATACGGATGCGTCATGGAACTAGAATTTTCTTTTGAACAACCATCGGCTTCTCGCGTCCTTCACGCCTAAGAGAGTAGATCGTGAGTAGTCGGACAGAGACGGGGCTGAGCCCTGTAGAGCTGCGACAACGAATTGACGCTGCCCGCGGCGGCTCTCGATCTGCGATCGGCATGCTCCTGGGTGGCTGCCTCGATTACCTGTTGTTCGTGGCCAACCGTGAGCTCGACGCCAATCTGCGCGCCAAGGTCAGTCCGTCGGATGTCGTGCAGGAAACCTTCGCCGAAGCTCATCGCGATTTCGCCGGCTTTGTCGGCAACTCGGAAAAGGAATTGCTCGCTTGGTTGCGGCGCATCCTGCTCAACAACGCGTTTTCCGCCCGCCGTAAATATCGGGGTACTGCGTCGCGAAATATCAACCGCGAAATCTCGCTGAACGATTCCGATGTCGTAGTGGGCGGCGCGTGGCTCTTGTCGGATACGGCTACGCCTAGCAAGCATGCGGTATTGACTGAACAGCTTTTGGCCGTTGAGCAGGTGCTGGCAAAACTTCCGGCGGATTATCAGCTCGTCTTGCGGCTTCGCTACTGGGAACGACTACGTCTGACAGAAATTGCTCGCCAAATGGAACGCACGCCAGATGCCATCCAAAAGCTCTGGTTTCGTGCCATCGAGCGATTCAAACGGGAGCTCAAAGAAGATGGTGAGCCCTGATCTGCCGATCGAAGACGAGGACAGCGAGGTTGACGATCGGCTGATCAAGCTGCTATGGGACTATGACGAGCAGCTCTTAACGGGCTCGTCTGTCAATGTTGAGGACCAGCCGGCGTTGGCAGCGACTTTGGCAGTGGATGGTTCCGATCGATTGGCGCAGAACCGATCGGCCATTGATCTGCTGTCCTGGGCGGGTCCGACACTCGCGGTCGCCTCGTCAATGGGGTGGAGCGGCTACGTCGTGGCGCCTGATTCGCCGCCGACGGGTCGACCGGGCAACGACGGTCGAGATCTTGCGTCGGCGGGTCCGACGTGCCCGAACCGAGAAGGTGTCCGGGGGCGAATTTCAAACGGCATGGAGTTGCCCCGGCAGTTTGGCCGTTTTCAGATCGTGCGCGAGTTGGGGCGCGGCGGGCTGGGTGTCGTCTTGCTGGCGAACGATCCGGTCTTAAAGCGCAAGGTGGCGCTAAAGATTCCGCGGCCCGAGGCCCTGCTAACTCCGGATCTGCGGCAACGATTCGCGCGCGAGGGCCAGGCCGCTGCCCGGCTAACTCACCCCAACCTGGTCGCCGTTTATGAAGTCGGCGACGTTGGTCCCGTGGCCTTTATCGCCGCCGCTTATTGCAACGGACCGAACCTGGCCGAGTGGTTGGCAAACAGCAAGCAGTCGTTGTCGCCGCGCGCGGCAGCCGAGATTGTTGCCCAGTTGGCAGATGGCATTGCTTACGCGCACGCCCAGGGTGTGCTGCACCGCGATTTGAAACCGGGCAACGTGGTGCTGGAAATGCACGAACGGTCCGAGTCCGTGCCATACGTCGTGCCGGACCGAGTGGTCGTGTTGCCGTTCACGCCCAAGATCACCGATTTCGGACTGGCGCGAATCGCAGATAACGCGGGTGGCGAAACTCGCGCAGGCCTGCTCATGGGAACTCCCGCCTACATGGCGCCCGAACAAGTCGCAGGGCGGACCGACGAGGTTGGCTGCCAGGCCGATGTCTATGCGCTCGGCACGATTCTCTACGAGTTGCTAGCCAATCAACCGGCATTCAGCGGTGCAACCGATTTGGAAACATTGCGTCGCGTGACTCACGAAGAGCCGATCGCGCCGCGCAAGCTGTCGAGCCATGTACCGCCCGACCTGGAAGCCATTTGTCTGAAGTGCTTGCAAAAGCTGCCGGGGAGACGCTATGCGGGAGCGAGTGCCCTGGCGGCCGACCTGAGGCGCTTTTTGGCCGGCCGGCCGACCCAGGCACGTCCCCCCTCATCGATCGAGCGGTTGCTGAAGTGGGCCCGCCGCCAACCGGCGACTGCATCGTTGATCGGCGTTGCCGCGGCGGCCCTGACTGGCATTGTCATGCTCAGCGCGATTTACATCGGGTGGTTGCGACAAGCTAACGAGGCCGCGGAAGCAGCGCGCACGGCGGCCGAAGTCAGCGCTGCGCGATCGAGAATTCAAGAGCGCGTCGCCAACGAGCATCTCTATGCTTCGCGGATGCGGTTGGCTTACCAATCGCTGGACCATGGCGACAGTTCGCATGTCAGGACACTGCTGGATCAGTATGGCCCAGGGAAATCCTGGGAGAGCCTGCGAGGATTCGAATGGTATCAAATTAATCAGCGATTGCATCAAGAGCGAGCCACGTTCGTCGGACACCGCGGCGAGGTTTATGCCGTAACATTCTCTCCCGATGGGCGACGGCTGCTCTCAGGCGGTGAGGACGGGACCATCCGAGTGTGGGATCCGCAAGGCGGGCGCGAGTTGAAGTCCGTGCCCGCCCACGCGAACTGCGTGAACGTGTTGGTTTTTTCACCCGACGGAGCGATCCTGGCCAGCGGCAGTTGCGACCACATGATCAAACTGTGGGACGCGACCACACTACAACTTCTGGGGACCCTTGAGGGCCATGCCAACGAAGTGCATTGCTTGGCTTTTCGTCCGAACGATCCCCGTTGTTTGGCTGCCGGCGGTCATGAGTCGATGGTGCGCGTGTGGGATTTGCCGACGCGAGAGGTTGTACGAACCTTTGACGCCGGCAGCGATGTCAATGGCCTGGCCTGGCGGCCCGACGGCGCGCAGTTGTTTGTGGCGAGTGGCAAGACCAGTGACGCACGTTCTTTCGCCTGGCGCATCGAAGATGACCATGTGACAACGTTTCCCTGGCTGGGCTTTGCCGTGGCCGTTTCGAGCACTGGCGACACGGGCTGGGGGCTTCGGGACCTGCTGGTCCATGCTCCTGCAACCGCTGGCGCGCAGCCACGCTTCTTGCCGAGCCATGACGGGTCGGTTCGCGCGGTGACCTTCTCGCCGGGTGGGAAGCAAATGGCGACGGGCGGTTTTGACCGCGCCATTCGGATTTGGGATGCGGAAACGCAGGTTTGCACGCAAACTCTCTCCGGTCACACGGGGTGGGTGCAAGCACTGGCGTTTTCGCCGGCTGGCAGCCTGTTGGCCAGCGCAAGTTTCGATGGAACGATCAAGCTCTGGAACAGCGAACCAAGCGACCAAACGGATCGCTCGGTCGCATACAGTTACCTACGTGGTTCGAGCTGGCCTTTCGCGATTGCTTCAGCGGACTTGCAGTTTCTCGCGGTGCCCAATGGGCGAAATTCCGTGCGAGTGTCGCGGCTGGCAGATGGCTCGCTGCATGGTGAGTTGCCGATTTCCAGCGAACTCCGCTGGATTCAATTTCATCCCCGCCAAAACCGTCTCTTCGTCATTCCGGCTTTCCCGGGAAGTCAGGCTGAAGAGTGGGACGTCGAGGAAATGCAACGGATCCAAGTGCATCCGCTGCCGGCCGGGCCATTTCGCGGCGCTGCTTTCTGGGATCATTATCTGGTCACGGAACAGGCCGACCGAACGAGTCTGACCGACCTCTCGACCGATCAAATCTGGCGCCAGCTCGTGCGGCCGGCCCGTGGCGATCCGGCTTACGATCGAGGCGTATCAGGCCTGGTGGCTTCGCGGAACGGAGCCAGTCTGCTGATCAGCAGGAGGTCCGACGAGCCGAGTTGGATCTTCCAGGGTGCGGAAGAGCGCCAATTCAGACAAATCGTTGGACTAGGTACAGCGCTCTCGAATGATGCCAAAGTGGTTGCCAGCCCTGTCTCCGGTCACTCGATCGCGCTGGTGGATTCGCGGACCGGCAAGTCGTTGACGACTTTAAGTCACCACGATCGCAGCGGCCCTGTCGCCTTCTCGCCGGACGACAGAACGCTGGCGGTTTGCTCGGGCGACCGAACCGTGTACCTCTGGAACGTGGCAACGGGACAAGAGATGGCTCGCTTGATTACGCGGCCGACCAGCTTCTTGAGTCTCATGTTTTCGGCCGATGGCCGCCGGTTGGCCGCGATCGGCATGGCCGACCAAGCATCACACGCTGCCGACCGCCCGGCCGAGGGGGGCATGCAACCCGCGGAAATCGCAAGGGGGACAGCCGTGATCACGATTTGGAGCAGCATTGACGAGCCGTGACCCCCCCGCGTGAGATTGGCTCGATTGGCATTCGCATGCCGCGCGACGTGCGCGAGCCGGGAGACCAAGGAGTAGCCAGCGGCGGCGAACGGGTCAGCGAATGCATGAGACTGCGTTGCGCGTTTCGGCAATCTTCCTCCGCGTATGCTGTTGTCGTGTTCGTCGACCGTGTACCTTCGGGCAGGTCCTCATCCTGAAGGGCCCGCAAGTCATCCGCAAAGGATTCGAACGATGCGATTGCTGCTGTCCCTCAACACGCCCACCGCCTGCCGAATTGCCGCAATCGAGGCCGAGCTGGGTACTCTCGAGAGCGCTATCGCGTCACCGTTGCGACGAGCATTCAGGCTGAAGGAATTGGGCGAGGAACTCCTGGGATTGCTTGCGAGGCACGCCAAGGAGCAGCAACTCGCGCGGATGATTCTTTATGATCGGTCTGCGAACTAGTCCATCAAGCAACGGCTCTTCAATCGCGACGTGTCTAGCAACCCGCGGAGATCCAGGCGGCGGAAAATGAGTAATCGCAAGCATTGCCGCCTCCCAATCAGGCTTGCTCGCCGCAATCGCATCGGCGGCCGTGGTCGCGATCGACTGGGCCTATGTTTGGGTCTTCGCGATGTGCATCAGGCAGGGCAGCGCGAAGGGCCTGCAATTGAGCCTTCAGCCCGTTGACGTGTGTTTCGTTGTTGAGCAGGTTTTGGCGGCCGGAATTCGGATCCCTGGCTCCTCTGGCCACGACAAACAGTCAAGTCGTCGCGGACCGCCTCGTGCGCCTTCTATGAAACAGCCAGCGGGGACGTTGTCTGCGCCAGGCACTCGAAAGGCGGCTCCGAGCGGCAAATTCGTGCTGGTTCGTTTTCCGGTTCGCGACTAGTCGTTCGAGGGCGACTGCTCTTGCGGAAGGTCCATGAAGTTCAATGACATCCGAAACTCACTCGTTTTTTTGTTAGAGGTAGGCGGTCCGCGACGCCCAGCGGACATCGCGGACCGCCTTTCCGACTTGCAGAGTAAACCGCTCGGGCTATCGGGCAATCGTCTCGCGGATCGCCCGTGCGTTCTGCCCCTCAGGATGCGGACCGCATTCGTGGAACCTTTGCCAACTTGTCTTGAGCTCATTGCGCAGCTGACTGATTCTTGCTGAGCTCAACTTGAACCTCTCGGCCGCCTCACTCGTCGTTGCGCCCATTGCCAAGGTGATGGCAATCCGGCGGCTTCTGCACGACAGCGAACGAAGCCACGCCGCCACGTCGATCCGTGCTGCCGCGATCTCCGCCGGCGTGGCGCGTCGATCTTCGACTAGGGCGGCGCGCCACTCCCCGTGATCGTGATCAAATTCGTCCAGCCGTTCGACAATGATTTCGCCGGCTGTCCGGGACCGCTGATCCCGCCGGTGTCGTCGATGGCTGCCCGATGCCTCCGTTGGACGCCGACAATTGCCTGATTTTGACGCACGGAAACGCAGCTGCAGGATACCTATCGCATCCGCCGAGGAGTTGCAATTTCGCCTGGCGGAGTCCAGAATTAGTTTGCGTTTCCAACTTGTGGTGACCGCGTGCATAAAAATCGTGCCCGTGACTGTCGAGGGAAGCTTGCACGATCGAGGGCCGGCAACTGATGCCTTCACCAAAGAACAGGTCGAGGCCCTGATTCGTGAGGCGCGCAATGGCAGTCAGATCGCCTTTGGCAAGCTCGTCAGGGCGAGTCAGGACTATCTACGTGCGGTTGCGCGGCGGTCACTTCCCGGTTCCTTGCAAGCCAAGTTGAGTCCGTCCGATCTGGTGCAAGATACGGCCCTGGAGGCACACCGGGATATTTCCAGCTTTCAGGGAGCGCAGTTCGCAGAGCTTTTGGCTTGGATGCGTCAGATCTTGGTGCATAACCTGTCGAACTACAAACGCCACTTTGAACAGACGGCGAAACGGAGTATTTCGCGGGAGATTTGCGGTGATCAGGCGGCACACGCCATTGAAAACCTGGACAATAGTACCCCAAGTCCGTCGTCGCGCCTGGCTTATCTGGAACAACGGCATGCCATGCAAGATGTCCTGTCACGGCTGCCGGAAGAAATGAAGGCGGTGATCGAACTCCGCAACAAGGAAGGCCTTTCGTTCACAGAAATCGGTGTGCGCATAGATTGTTCGTCCCCTGCCGCTCGCAGGATGTGGGCCCGAGCAATCGAGCGAATGCAACGCTTGCTGCCCAATGATGAAGGCCACGTCTGACCTGGACGAAAACCCGGGTCTCGGGGCCAGTGTGTCTTCTGGGCGACGCGGAACGTGTCAACGACTTTGAGACACTGACCTTGGGAATTTAGTGTAGCGCGGGCAGTGGATTCTCTGAGGATTTGGCGGGTGCGGCTGGAGGGTTGATCCAGACCGCATCGGGTAATCGCAGTGGACGAGGTTCTCGCTGCACGAAGCGTTCAGGCGTGGCGGCATAAGCTGCCGACAATGTTTTCTGGCGTGCCGCCAAGGCTTTATCCGAGTGACCCGAGTGAACGGTCGCTGGAGTCAGCAACCCGAGGCCCCAATGGCGATGCTCCTCGTTGTACCAGGGGAAGAATTCGCGGCAGAAGGTCAGGCCGTGGTCGTAGGACGCAAACCGCTGCGGGAACTCGGGCCGGTACTTGAGCGTCTTGAACTGGCTTTCCGAGAATGGGTTGTCGTTGGATACCTGCGGGCGGCTGTGCGACTTGACTACGCCCAACGTGGCCAATAACTGGGCCACCGTGTGCGAAGTCA
>PLYM01000052.1 GCA_003153375.1 Planctomycetaceae bacterium | reverse complement strand
GATTGACTCGGGCGACATGTAAAGCAGAGTGCCGGACATATCATTCTCGGTTTGTCGGCACTCCTTAGAGTCTTCCATAGCTTTGACCAGGCCGAAGTCGAGCACCTTCACCACGTCCGGCTCGGCGCCCCGGCGATTCAGCATGATATTGGCCGGCTTGATATCGCGATGGACCAGTCCCAACGAATGCGCTTCATACAGCGACGCGCAAACCTGCCGCAGAATGCTCACCACGCGACCTTCGGGCTGAGGTCCGTACTGATCGACCAGCGTCTGAAGATTGAGTCCGTCGAGGTACTCCATGGCGTAATAGAATACGTCTTCCGGCGTGCGACCGTAGTCGTAGATCGCGACGGTGTGCGGATTGTTGAGCTTGCAGGTGATTTGCACTTCGCGTTCGAACCGCTGGATCGAGGTTTCATTAACGCGATCCACATCGAGCATCTTGATCGCGGTTGGCCGGCGGAGCATCGCGTGCTGTCCCTTGTAGACGATCCCCATGGCGCCGGCCCCGATTTTCTCCATCAGCCGATACTGCCCGAGTTGTTTGGCCTCGATTGCTGCCTTCTGGGCCTGGCGCTGCAACCGAGCGACTACCAGCGTGAAGACGAAAATCGCCAAGGCACCAATGCCGAGCAGTGCGTGCATCACATAGAACGACCGCTTCAGTATGGTCAGCGGGTGATAGGCTTCGGCAGTATCCACCTCGGTGATGATCCCAATCTGGTAGTCGGGAAGCCAGGTCCAGGCACCCACCGAGGGGGACCCTCGATAGTCTCGGTAAGCGTCCATCGTGACGCCGCTGGTGCCACTGACGGCAGCCGCGCAAATCTTCGTGAGTGGCAAGTCGCGGCGCCGGGCGCTCGGCCGGAATCCTTCGGTCAGATTGCCGCCCGGATCGCGGACCTGGATGTTCAAAATCGAAGCCGCCGCGTCGTCGTCGGGCAACAAACCCAACAGGATCAAGCCTTCGTCGAATCGGCTGTTGGAAACCATCAGGCCATCTTTGTTGACGGCATAGGTTTCGCCCGTTTGACCGACCCTCCCCAGTTGCAGAATATCGGTGAATTCCTCCTCGGGACGAATCCGCAAGGCCAGCACGGCGACGACTTGCAGATCGTCGTCCCGCACCGGCGCGCAAACGAACATCGTGGGCACGCTGGTTCGCGTTCGGCCGATTCGATCCTTGAGAATGACCGTGCTGGGAAACGGCGCGCAAATGGTCTGCTTGCCTTCGAGCGTGCGCGTCAGGAGGCTCTCGTACTGGGGTGCCGTCTGCCCGATCATTTCCGTGATCGTGGCACCGATGATCTGCAGTCGCTTGTTGGCCACCACGAAGCCGACGAAATCGTGGGCCGACATACCCGGCTCCAATTCCTTCGCCAAGAGAGTGCGCAAGTCGGCCAGATCGCGATCGCTTGCGGCGGGATCGGACTTCTGTTTGGAATCGGCCGACGCCAAAAGCTGGATCACTGTTTTGCGAATTCCTTGATTGTTGGCCAAGGTCAGCGCGCTCGACTCTTGGACTTTGAACCATTTTTCGAGCATCGACCGTTCGACGTTCAGCAGCGTGGTTAGCTCCGAATGCAGATTGTCCTCCATCGTTTGTTGGATCGAACGGCTGACCGCGTACCCGACAATCGCCAGCAGCACCACCGCCACGATCGGCCATATCCAGAGTTGCTTCTTAAGCAACAGGCGAGTTCGCGACATGCCGCGCCCAATTGACGTTTGACCGAACGTCATATGAGCTTGAACGCGATCGCGACCATCGTGCGATCGTCCCAATAACTTCGCGAGCGGGTTCCACATGAGCGCACACGCCGAGCTAAGTCAAGCGTTTCCGAGCAACTGACAGATGAATGGGGCATTTCGATGCTATCCTCGGCAAACCCTCGGACGCAAGCGACGAGCCATCCACTCCCTCGCACGATTACACGTCCTTTTCCGTCCACAAATCACGCCAAGGCCGTGGGGAATGCCGCCGTCCGGACCACCGCAGAGTATTTCGTTTAACGAGACTTGCGCGATGACTTTGATTTACCGTCCTACGGCATGCACCGGTGCACTGTCGACGGCGGCAATGTGGGGAAGAGTAAACCCAAACCGAATCTCTCACAAACAACGGTGCTGAAGTTGGGAAGGGGTACTTTCGCACCGCTGAAGGCGCCACGGATCAAGGTTTATGCATCGGGCGCCATCGTGCCAGACCGGTGCTCCAGCGGGATTGCAGACCAAAGCGACATAACTCTCTGCGATGCACTATGCCAGTTTACAAGTGCCTGTGAGATTTGCATGCTCGACGGCCATTCGATCGCATCAATGCACCGTGTACTGTTAAAACTCAACTCGGCGGGGTAGCCGAGGTCTTCTACTGGAACGTTCAAGACCCGTACGTCCCTCCAATTCCGAAGCAGTCTGGAAGCTTTTCTGATGACAGAAATCAATCGCTCGACTTCCCGCTGCGCGGCGTCGGATTCCTCCCTTGCGATCAGATAGGCCTCGATTTCATTCGGCATAGTAATTCCACTTTTAACGGGTGATAGAAGCCGTCATACTTCCCCAGGACGATGGCAGCGTCAAGTACCTTGGAAATGGTGGCGCATAGTGTTGAATGAGAACTAGGGGGGTGGCGAGAGAGATGGCATGGTTTTCCAGCAAGCTACGATAGCCCGGCGGCCGAACGGTCCCGAAAATAACTCCCATCGCAGCAAATTCCGCGGACTCTGCGAGGGCGAAGCATGGTGGCTGGCGTGGACCAGTAACGCGTCAAGAATGAACGCCAAGCCAACAGCAAAAAAGGGCCAACCGTTCGTGGGCGGAATCATTATTCGCCAAGGCTAGGAGCCTTTCAGGCGCATCTTGACCGCGCCGCCGTATTGAATGTGTCCGCATTGAAATGGCTGCAAAGCTCGCCATTGATATCCAGCGTATGTTGCCGGCTGATTGGCAATCGCTTAAGCAGAGCCGCCAATGTTTTTCTAACATGCAAAAGCTGCGGCACGCAAGAGCTTTGGAGTAGGGCCGCCGCTCCCATCGGGCCAACGTCCGGTTGCCATCACCGGAGCGCGACACGACGCTACCTTGTCCACGAAGAGGTCAGCTCGATTGTTTTCCGATCGATCGCTCCCAAAGCGCTGCGCGAACCTCGGGGATCGAAACTTGGCGTACCACACCCGCTTCGCGGAATTGGAGGAGTGCCGTCGCTTTCGGTTCCCATCTGCCATTGAAGTGCCCTCGCCTTTCAATGCCCTCTTTGACTGAGATCCGCGATCACCGAACCAATTCTCCTGCTCTTCTGAGAGAGCAACCAGCATGCCAATAATCGAAGAATAGGGTTTGCCGAATATTTCATTACCGAAAGTGGCACGATCAGAACAAGATAACCAGAGCCCCTCGACCAGCCGCCGACGGATGGGCGTCGAATAGTCGGCACTAATCAGCGTAGCCGCGCCGACGGTATGGGTTTTCGGAATGGCATGGCATGGTGCCAGTGGCACATGGGGCAGTTGGGGCTGCTGCCCCCGGCAGCTTTCCTTTTGCGCCCCGGGCCCTGCTACACTGCCGTCCATGAGCCAGCGTTTCTTTTTCATCAAGTCAGGAGTCCTCTTCGTCGAATTGGGCCAACAGATATACTCAGTTCGCTTAACACGAATCGCCTTTTGGCTGGTTGCCGCGACTGCGCTGGCCGGGTGGTGGATCCTCCGATGATCGCCACCCCTAAACGTCGCTCGCCGCGTTTTTCGCTGTTGACGCCGTTTGCTCGTGGCAATGCCATTAGGTGGCGTATTGGTCTGTCTGGTTCATGAGCGACAGGCCACACCGTCACGGACGCGAATTGGCTACTCTTGTCTCGCGCCCACTGTGCGACAGAGCAATGATCGCAAAACGTACGGTGCCATCAGCCGCCAGGGATGTTCTGACGGATCGCCTACCTGGTCGCTCGGTACAAAACCAAGGCGGCCCATGGAAGTCTTGGCGGACGTCAGGCCCGGTAGTGGTCAATCAGACCACAGATACGCCGCGCGCGGCGATTCTTCGCTAGCGACTTCGGGCTGAAGTTGCGCTCGGTTCTTGAGGATTTCGTCAGCAGCGTTGCGCCTGGAGAGCACGCCCGGCTGTGGCAGCAATCCGCCCAACAAGATCA
Organism: Planctomycetaceae bacterium; assembly: GCA_003153375.1. GTDB lineage: Bacteria > Planctomycetota > Planctomycetia > Pirellulales > PALSA-1355 > PALSA-1355. The sequence goes on along the minus strand of PLYM01000052.1, from coordinate 12,015 downwards.
ACGCCGCGAGGGCCAGCAGCGCATAGCGCTCGCGAATGCGAATTCGCAGCGACACCGACGAGAAATATTGCCGGCCCGTGAAGAGCAGGAAGTAGGCCTGCACGATGGCGATGCCGTTGAGCATGGCGGCCAACACCACGGCCAGCCCGACGTGCGGATACGTCTCGACGGCGCCGTCGACGAGCAACTCACCCCCGACGAAACCAAACGTGCCGGGAAAGCCGACGCTGGCTAGTCCGGTGAGCATGAAGCACATCGCCAAATTGGGCGTATGCTCGTAAAGTCCTTGAAAATCTGCCAGCGACAGTCGGCCGCAGCGAGCTTCGAGTGCCCGCAACGTCAAGCCAAAACCGCCCAGGGCCAGACCGACCGAGAGCCAAACACACAGCGCGCCGGTCAGGCCATGCGGCGTGATCATTTCCAAGCCGACCAGCACCAGGGCCGAATGGCTGAGAAACAAGTAACAGTAAAACCGGCGGGCATCGCGTTGCACGATCGCCATGCCGGCGGCATAGACGGCCGTCATCAGCGAGATCAGTCCCATGGTCTGCAGCATCGAATCGGAAGCGATCGGCAGTACCAGCCGCACGGCCGCATAGGCCCCCACGATTGGCGCTACGAAGAGCACCGCCGTCCCAAACGAAGCGTGCTCAAAAAGGGCTGTCATCCACGAGTGAAAAGGGGCGATCCCCGAGCGAATCAACACCGCGCCCAACAACGGCGCGGCAGCCCAGAGCGAATGCTCGCCCAAGCCACGTTCCTTCTCAGCAATGGCCCCCCCTACGACCAACAACAACACGAAGAGTCCCATGTACAACAGATACATGCGGATCGGTTTTCCGCGAGTTCGCAGTTCGATCAAGGGCGGCAGGGTGCCAAGAACCAGCAAACCGATGATCAACAGCGGCTGCTGGGTGCCGAACGTCGCCAGTGCGATCGCCTCGCTGGCCAGGGTCCATGCGAACGAAAAGTGATCGACCGTGGCCCGCAGCGTCGAGACAATCGCCAGGAAATAGAGCAGTGCCACGAGCGCCAGCAGCGGCGCGTTGAGCTGGTCAATCACGAAAGCATTGAAGCCGAACAGTCGGTGTGCCAGTTGAAAGCCATCGGCGGCTTCGTTCGCGTCGAGAAACTGAAAATTGAGCCAAGCGCCCGAGACGCAGAGCAGCGAACAACCCGCGAAAAAGACGGACCATTTGCGCACCCGGTCAGTGCTGCGCAAGCGTCCCACCGCGGTCGCCCCAACGACGGCCGAGAGAATTGCCATTTCGAGCCAAGGTAGCGCCAATTCGTTCATAAGAGTTCTTCCAAGGTGACGCTGGTCGCGCTGCCGTGATCGGCGATGGGCGCGCTTGCCGGGCCACCGTCGATCCAGTCATTCCATTGCCGTTCGAGACGATCGCACCAGCGAAAGCTGCTGACGAAGGGCCGAACCACGAACTCGCTGAGCAGCGAGTCGAGATAACCCCGCTCCATCGCGAACCGATAGAGCCACGAGCGGGCGCCGACGGGAATCCACTGCGGCGCCCCATTGGCATGGTTAGCCGGGATGGCACCGATCGCGTTGTCCATCGTGCGATAATCGTGCAACAACGTGGGGGCCCGCACGAACTGCATCGTCCGCAAGCAGGCGTGGCCGACAATGTGCACCAATGCCACATAGCGGAAGCCCAGCCCGATCTCGGCCACGATCAGCCCGACCTGGGTGAGCGAAGCAAACGAGAGGGCACACTTGATATCGGTTTGCACGCGCTCAGTGAACGCGGCGAAGATCGCGGTCGACAGACCAACGATCACGACGATCGCGCACAACGCGAGCGAGATGTCGAGAATCGGGCTCACTCGGAGCAACAAAAACGCGCCCAGGTGGACGGACAGCGCGCCATAGAATACGGCGCTCGAGGGCGTGGGCCCTTCCATCGCTCGCGGCAGCCAGTCCGAAAACGGCAGCAGCGCCGACTTGCCGGCGGCTGCCAGCAACAGCAGCAGTCCCACGATCAGGGCCTGGTGTGGCGCAATGTGTGCCAATCCATCAGGCCAGGCGTGCATGACGCCACCGGCGTCGACCATGTTTCCTAACAGCCGATCGAAGTCGCCCCCGCCGGTCATGTGATGCAGCACGATCGAGGCAATCAGCAGCGCGGCGTCGGAGACCCGATAAACGACCCAGACGCGCAGCCCGTTGCGGACCGGCGCTCGACGTTCCTGATAAAACGCGATCAATAGCGCCGACGACAGCCCGACCAATTCCCAACCGCTGAAGAGGGTCTCGATCGTGCCGGCCAGCGAGGTGATGACCATTCCAAGCACAAACAGGGCATAGAACACGAAGAAGCGGTTAAAGCCGCTTTCGCGGTGCATGTATTTGTTGGCAAACGAGCCGACGACGCCACATAGCACGAACGAGAGGATCACGAACGGGACGCTGAGCCGGTCGAATTCCAGTTTGACCTCGAACTGATAGTCGGGAAGCACGACCCAACTGCCCAGCGCGATCGGCACCTGCCGCGTGCCTGTCCACAGCATCAAACCCAGGACCGCGAGCGAAGCCAGCAAGCCGGCGACGATGGCGAACTGCACCAACCGGCCAACCGTGCGTTCGCCGAAAGGATGCCCAACCAACGAGGCCAGCCCCAACAGCATCACCAAAGCCAAGGGCGCGCAGAGCACGGTCAGCCCCAACGCGTGAAACAATGCGTCATATTCCATCCGCGCCGCTCCTGTCTCGTTCTCTACTCAACTGGTGGACCTGATCAGCCGGATAACTCGTCGGCCGGATCGCTCTTCTCAATCACTGCAAACGCCAGATGGTCGCGCCAGCCGCGATACCACTCGGTCGACGAGTCGGCCTTTGGCAATTCCGTCGTCTGCGGCTCGTAGACTTTGAACTCGCCCTTGCGGAAAACTTCGATTTTTGCCGAATCGGGATCGATCACGGCTAACTGGGCCCATTCATTGCGCAGAATGTTGCCGATAACCGGGTTGCGATCCATGATCGAGATCATGGCTTCCTTCGTCGATTCGATCACGAACAACAGCCTGAGCGGCTCGTGAATCTCGACGCTCTGCCAGGGCAACCCCGGTCGCAAGTCGCTGGCAGCGCCATCCATCACGCCCAGCAGCGACGTCACGTTGTGCGGCAGCTTGGTGCCACACGCCCATCCGCGATTGTCCACATAGGAAAGATAATATTGCATGTTGATCCCTTCGCAGACCGGCACCGCGGCCGCCAAGATGCGAGCCAGGATCGTGTGGTTGGCGTCGTCGTGCGTCGGATCGTACGAGGCCAAGAAACTACGCCGGTCCATATACAGGCCGCGCGTGCGCTCACGGCGGCCGACAAAGCAGACGGCATTCGAGGCATTGCCAAATTCCGGCCGTGTTTGAGCCAGGTCTTCGCTGCGGTCCTCGACGTGCCGCTTGGCTTCGTCGAAGGTGAGATCGAGCGGCGCCGACTCGAACCTGCGGCACCGCTCGTGGGCATTGCGCCGACAAACTTCCTCGAGCGTGGCCACGGCGGCTTCGAACTCGGCCAGGTAGAGATTAGGAAGCAGATCGAGGTCGTAGAACATAAACTCATCGATCGCCGTGTTGTGCATGCCACCGATAAACCGAGTCGTCGCGGGAATCTCCAAGCCATGGTCGGCCAGGATGTCGCGCACGCGAAGATCGTTGAGCATCGCCGCCAAGGCGCGGCCGTTGGGCCCGCCAGGCGTGCCCGAGCAAGCGCCGCAGTCGTAGGCCGACTTGTGCGGGTTGTTCAAGCAGAACGAGCCGTGCCCAAAGAAGAATACCAGCCGGGCAAACCCGCTAGTCAGGCCCATGTCGCGGAGCATGCGCTCGCCAATCTCGGCCATCTCTTGAACGCTGTAGCCAATTCCCTCCTCGGTCGGGCTCGGCAAGTCGCTCTGACGTTCGAGCCGCAGCCGGGTGACAGGGGGCGTCTGGATCAGACGCCCGGCGGCACGACGCAACTTGGCGGTCAGCCGCGGAAACAAGACCCGAGCGACCAGCGGGATGGAAGCCAGCACACCTAAAACTGCCAAAAGAGCGCCGCCGGCAAAACTCCGGCTGCCACTGTGCAACTGCCGCGTGGCAGTGCCCACGGCGCGCCGCGTTTTGGCACGGCGACGGTGCGTGTGCTCGAGCGGATAGACGACGTCCTCGACGACCCAATGCGCTGGCTTGATTACCACCGGACACAAGGCCGCATAGTTGGCATCCGCGGCGCCGCGATAGTACATCGCCGCGCCATAAAAACCAGCCAGTCCGAAGGTCTCGACGTCCGGGGCAACCTCCTCCAGGTGCCGGCGAAACGATTCTTCGCGCGCATCAAGGCAAAACGATGCCTGAAAGCGCGTTTGCGGCACCCGCTTCGGCTCGATTCGGCCGCGGACACTCAGGGCGTCAAGCACCTGGATGCGATAGCGTCGCTCAAAGGCCTGTTGAAAGACGGCGCGGCGGTCAAGACCTTGAAAAGCCTCGATCTCGCCGACCAACGCCGCCCACTGCGGTCGCGTCAACGCGAACAAGGCAGGTGGACACCAGCCGAGCACCTGTGTGAGCTGAAATACCAAGAACGTGCGCTGATCGATCGATACCCCTGGCGGAGGCCCGATTGACCGTCGAAGGGCTGGTCGCAATCGATCCAACGGGCCATCGTAACCGGACGCTTCGTGAGCGACATATGTCAGCGCAAAGCGTTCGAGAATCAATCGAATGGCTAAAAACTCGCTGACCGTGCCAGCCGGCACCCGGACGGCCACGCGATCGCCACGAGTTTCCATGTGCCAGAGCATGCCGGCCCAGCCACGCAGTCCTAACAGCGAAGCCGTGATAAAATCTTCTTCCTCCTCGGCGCCAACGCCCAACCGTTCGAGCGACTCAGCTATCGAGGCCAGGGGCGTTATGCCCGATGCTTCGACCATGCGCAACTCGGCCTCGAGTCCCCGCATCCAGCCGCGCGGCGGTCCGCCTGGCTCGCCATAGAGTTCACAAAACGATTTGAAGAAACCCTTGTCACGGTCGGGCAGCGACCAATGGGCAAATCCCTGATCGGTGTACGCGGCGCAAAAACGAATCAAGATGTCGTCGACCAATTCATCGCTGTCTTCACGAGTCGCTTCAAGCAACAAATCGCGATGACGTACGGCCGACACGGGCGGACGCGCCGGCGCAGGTAACGTCAGCACTCCCTCGCGGCATACTCGCCACAGAGCTTGCACCGAAAAGGCGTCCCAGGTTGCGTCGCTCCAGTTTTCAATCTTGGCTTCGCCAAAACGCTCGATGATGTCTGCGATAAGGCGGGCGCCTCGCGGATCGGCATGCTTTTTCTGGCCCGCGCCATCACCCGGACGCAGATCGCGCATCACCCAATGCTTCGTTTCGTCAATAAATCGTTTGCGGACGGCCTGTGGCGTCTCGCTTCGCAACTGCGTCAGAGCTTCGGCCTCGAGCACGAACCAGCGAATTTCTTCCGCCGGACCGACGCGCAGCGGATACTGGAGCATCGCCAGCTGCAACTCGAGTCGCGTGGTCAGACCGGCCACCGGCGTTTCGGCCTCTTTGCCTAGGTTCTCCCGCAAAACTGCCTCGAGATCCCCGACGCGAATACGCCCTTTCGCGAGACTTTCGCGATAGCGTTGCTCAGCCAGGTAAGGCTGGCAGCCGTAAAGCCGCGCGCCCTGCCGCAGGCCCTCGTCGAACGGCAAATGTTCGAGCGCCTGGAGCGTGTTCAGGAAAGCGAACGCCGTGATTGGCCCCGGCAGCGGCAACAGGGCGGCCGCCGTCGTGATCGCTTGCTCAAGACGAGCCCGGTTCGAATCCGCTTCGGGTTCTGCGGTCATCGTCTCAAGCTGGGCCATGATTCGTGTTCCGTTGAATTAGGAAAGCCCTCGCCGAACCCGCGCGCGTCGAGCCGACGAACTGGCCTACTGGCCGCTCTCAGCGTCAGGCGTCGCGCGCCGCGGAGCTACTTTACCCTCCGCGGTCGCGCGACAGCCAGCCGCCTATTTCGTTCGCTCCAGCTAATGACGATCTTGCCTCGGGAACTTTTCGCCCCGCTGGCGTCGTTCGGACGGTTCAGCGGAATCGGCGCATGTTGCAATTCCCCCTATCGGCGCGTTTCATAGTGTACTATGCTTTAAAGAAGCAGTCAATCGCGGATCGCGGCAAATCTATAGCGAAGGATCCGGAATGTTTCCACGAGAATTACACGAAGACGCCGCCTTCGCGTTTGCGGCGACTTCGATTGGCCACTATTGTTTTTTACGCTCGTCAAGCTTGAGAGGTGCTGCCGATGTCGTTCGCACTTGAAGACCAAATTGTGATGGCACTGCGCCGCGTCAGCCAGGCGATCGATATTTGGTCGCGCACCTTATGGCGCGACTATGGCCTAACGTCGCCCCAATTGGCCACGCTTCGCGAAATCCTGGCGGGAGAAAATGTTACACCGGGCACGCTGGCCACTGCGCTGCATCTCAGTCAGCCGACCGTGACGGGAATTCTTGGTCGACTCGAACAGCGTGGCCTGGTGCGGCGCGAGCGATCGGGAACGGATCGTCGCAGCATCTTGGCGGTTCCGACCGACGCGGGAAGGAAGTTGGCCTCGAAAGCACCGCCGCTGCTCCGCGACAATTTTCGCCGCGAGTTGGCCAAACTGCCGCCATGGCAGCAATCGGAAATGCTGTCGACCTTGCAGCATGTGGCCGCCATGATGCAGGCGCCCGAGGTCACCGAAGGGCCGTTCTTGTTCGTCGACGACAAAATGGCCAAAAACTCGACACAGAAAAAGCCAAGGAAGCGAAGGAAGAAGATGCACTCCGAGTAAACGGATTCCGTCGGTGAACAGAATTCTTAAGACTAACCCCCCTCCCTGACTCGAGTGGCGTTGTTGAAATCCTTAACTCAACCGCGCCAGCACAAAAACAGATGCCCTAACCTCCGGGGGCGGCATCCACAAAAAAACCGAGGTTGCCATGGCTCATCCGTCTTATTGCCATTCCGCGCCGGGCAGCACCCTGCCGCGGTAGTCACGTCGCGTCCGGTGTGGACTTGATTCACAACCCCGGATCGCCGTTGTAGAACTGAACTACCACCGGCTGAAGCCGGTAGGTCGGAGGAGATCGTGATCTACGGACTGAAGTCCTTCGCTCCCGATTCGGCAATTCGAAAATTGTCCCCACCACCGTCGGGCTTCGTGCCCTCTTGTTGGCAGATGCTTTCCTGAATCACCCGGTAATCCACACAAAATGGCACTTCAGGTCACAATGACTGTGCGAACTCGTTTGGTACTTTTCCACCTCCAAATTCTCGCAAAGCGAAGAACCTCAAGGTTTCGCCTGANNGGCGAGGGATTTAGACCCATCGCAACGACATTAAAGGCATGTAAATGCCCGGTCGTCTAATGGAAGGACAGCGGCCTGCAATCATCCGATCTAATTTCGATCAAGCCGAAGATGCAGGGTTCAACCCCCTCCTGGGCAGTTTTTTAGGGTCGCCTTCTGGCGGCCCTTTTCTTTGTGCCCCCGCCCCCTGCTACAATGCCGGCATACCGAGAAAAACCCTCACGGAGCATCAGCCATGAACTTGCGCACATTTCTGATCGCTGGCATCTCGGTGTTGCTCGGCCTGGGCTTGGCCCTGGTGACAGTCGGCTCGCCTCCAGAGAATGCAAACGCGATGAATCCAACTGCCGGACGTTACACAGTAGTATCGCACGCTGAGCGGATATGGCTCATCGACAGCGCGACCGGAGAAGGCTGGTCTACCGACCCGTCGGCAGCAACATCGCAGCCGCCACGTTGGTCGCACGCGATCGGCCCAAGGACAAAGTGAGTCAGGCGTCTAGCCCGACTAACTCATTGCTAAGACACTACCCGTCGCAACATCGCGGCGCGGTCGGTGTGTTATTCCGATGTCGGTCTGAACGGCGAGCCGCTCGCTCCTTGAGCGCGGGCTCAGTCGCTGAAGTAACTGCGACCGTTCAGATACCAATTGATCCCATTGATAACGCGCACGTCGGCATCGGGATAGGTTGTGATGGCTGTCGGGCCACGATAGTACGTCTCGACGCGCCGCGCGGTCTTTGCGTCCGCGGGTTTCGCCGCCGGTGTCGCTTTCCCAGCGTCCGTCGGCCGGGCAACCCATACCCAGCTACCATTGTTCGCTCGGCACCAATATCCTCCGCTGCGCGCACTCGCCTGCGGCGGCGCGCTGGCGACACCGGTCGTGGAATTGTCGGCGGCAATTGCCGTTAATCCGCTCGCGCAGAATCCTAAAGCCAATGTTAACGCAAGGCTTTTCATGGCATGACCCTCCGAGCTTTTTTTCGACCGCCTAAAGGCCGCTGACCTAATGAAAGCTTTCGACAATTTAATTATAGGTGTCTAACTCTCGAAATTACACGAATAGACGGAAGAATTAATACCTGTTCGCACAAGTAACCGGCACAGAAGGGCGAAAGCTCAATTCGACTGGAGGCGCGGCGACGCGTTGCTCAGGCGAACTGCGCATAAAAAAGGCCCACGCGAAGGCACTGCGGGGCCTCGTGACCAGACATAACCCGTTCATGTCAGGCCGTGCTTCGAATCGCCAAAGGCTCAGTCGCTGAAGTAGCTCCGCCCGTCGCGAAACCAGGGAATTCCATTCACCGAGTCCGGACGAAAATTCTTCGACATCGCGCCCGAGATTTTCTCGGCCGTGGTTCGCGGCGCCGGCTTCGGTCGGCCCGTCCCAGTTTCGATCCAGAACCAGTTTCCTTCGCGAGAAAGGCACCAATAACCCTCGACCGGCGGCAGACGACAAATCGGTGGTGCCGCTTGTGCCGTCGCGATGACGGGTGCCGCGGCCGCAGCGTGCGAAACGTCTGCCGCCAAGGCCGATCCACACATTGCCAACATCAGGGTCATTGCCAGGGGCTTCATGATGGTTCGCTCCGCAAAGTCGAGTTCCGAATCATCCGCGGACTGAAGACCGGTCGAGCCACTCCACCCGAACTGGTCCGCTCTAGGCACCTAAAATTCTGTCTGAAAACGCACGGCAAAGACGTCGAACAGACTCTTTCCGTTTGCGTTGTTGTCGAGCATGCCGTGAATCCAGTTGAACTGCACGCGTGTGTACAAGTTCCACCACCAGTTGAGGGCGACGGTCGACTCGTTGAGCACGCCTGGATTCGGTGAAACCGGGGGGCCCGCCGAGCCCAACCCGGTTTGATTCGCCGGATTGATGTTGGTAGCGCTCAGGTCCAGATAGGACCAGCGTCCAGCCAGTTCCCAGGCACCCCAGCCGCACATGCCGGTCTTGACGCCAAAGAAATCGGCGAAGGGCTTAACGTTGTAGTCGAGCGCACCCATCTGCTTGTTGTAGCCGCAGCTTTCGCCGGTCAGGAAGTAGCCGGCTTGCAGATAGGCACCCTGATAGACCACGACCGGGCCGCCCATCTGGTTGACGCCCGTGATCATGTACTCTCCCTGAAAGTGGGCCGAGCCCCAATTGCCCGCCAATTCGGCGTGGTAGAAGTTGTAGCTATTGGCCAGGAACCGTCCGGTGTCGACAACAAAGGGCGTGCCGCCGGCAGTCGCTCCACCCGCAGCCGGATCGCCCACGAAGAATTCGGGAATCGCCCGCGCTTCATACGTGCGAGCACCGGGGCCTGTGGTGCCGTTGCCGCCGATCTCGCTGAAGTTGTAACCGCCGCCGACGTGAAGCAGATAGCGATTTTCAGCCAAGGGGTCGTAGTAGAGCAAATGCGAGGCGCGGGTAGCGAACGAGATGCCTCCCTGGTCGCCGATCTGAGTGGCGAAGCGATTGTCGACGCCCAGTGTGTTGTAGGTTGTGGAAGTGCCGTTCCAGAACGTGGCGCCCGTGCCGTAGACGCTAGCGGCGATCAAGCTCATTTCGTTGTCGCTGTTTTGCCAGGCCATGGCGCCCACGCGGCGGAAGGGGTCGAAGGCCTGGAAGGGCGCTGAGCGTTCGAGGAACTCCAAGTGCCGAATGTTCGTCCACGAGTCCATCGTGATCGGCTGGCGATATTGGCCCAAGCGCACCGCGCCGACGAACGGCAAATTGGCTTGCTCACCCCAAACGTCCTGAAAGCTCGGCCGGCCCGCACCGGCGTCGCCGAAATCCATTTCCACGCTATAGCGCGTAAACTCGGTCACATAGCCCAAACCCTGGAGCCGAGCACGACGAAAGCCGGAGCCGTTTTGAATATCGCCCAGCGTGGCGATGTTGTTGGGAGTCTGGCTAAATAAGCCCGTATCCCATTGAAAGAAGCCGCTCAAGCGAATTAGCGGCAGCTTTTCGTCGGCCGCCTTCTGTCGAGCTTGCAAGGACGCGATCTGATTTTGCATCGCCGCCAGGTTTCCGGCACCGCCGGCCAGCCCATCGGGCGGTGCGTCGTCGTCTTGCTGCATGTGCGACACTTGCTGAATGCCGCTCTGCGGAAAATAGGGAGACGACGGTGCGTTGGCGAGCGGTGCCGCCGTCATGTTCGTCTGCGGATAGTAAGCTGCTTGCGGATACGGATTCGCTGGATACCCCGCCTGCGGACTGGCCGCCTGCGGGTAGGAAGTCGTTGGATAGGCCGTCTGCGGATACGTCGCTTGCGGATACGCGGGAGGCGCACTCAACGGGGTATCCGCTAGAGCTGTTCTCGTCAGCGAGCCGAGAAGTGCGAGTATCAGGGGCAAGACGCGCGCGGTCCTGCGGAGGCGTGAACGTGCCATGGATTCCATCCTTGGATGACCGGGCCGGCGATACATCCTTCCTTGGACGTTTCAATGCCGCAGGCCCGTGGCAATCACCATCATTATCGGAATCCGTGACCACGTCACTTCGTACACTAAGCATGGGGGCGACCAATCTTGACCATTTGTAATCTAGTTGTAGGGGCGTAGCTCCCCGCCCGGTCGTCAAAGTCTGCCAAAACCGCCTCTCCAATGTGGCGAGCCAACTCGTCGAGGGCATGATCCTATCGAGATGAATCATGGGCAGCGACAAGTCGATGGCCCCCGTGCCCATGAGCGTCGGCACGAACCAGTAACTCGCTCGAAGGTTCTCCCAGTTATTTACGAACCATAGCTTCTTCTCATCCTCCGAGCGGGCCCTTCTGTCAAGCGGCGCCGTGCCAAACATTCGCGTTGAATGTCTATTTAGAGGCTATCCAAAACTGAGCTCACGGTCATTGGCACGACAAGTACAATTTGAGCGCCGGTATTGTCAAGTTGCCTGTATGCGCGCAGCTTGCCCGCTCGTTCGGTGGTGGCTAGCATTTACCTAGAGATTTTCAGTGGGCAAAAGTGCGAACCGAGCATCCCAGCGCTTTCGAAAGGGGGTGACTCGTGACGCTTTCGCCTAATGAACGTGAATCAATCGAGGGTCGGCTCTATGAAATACAAAACGAATTGAACTCATTTACTTAGACCCTCGCAATTCCTACTCGCTCTTTGTCGATGGTATTCGCACAGAAAAAGGCGAACGGCATCCCGATTACGACTACTTGGACTAGCGCCGGCCGTGAGAATCACGTGCCCAATCCGTCGTGCGGTCCCACTCATTAATTTAGCGCCAAGCAGGGGGGCGTAATGGACCAACATCCAATAGAGGAAGGCCCTGCGAGCGACGAATCCAATGGCCAACCCGAGACGAAGAATATCAAGTGGTTCAGAGTGCGTATAACGGACCGGTCGGTCTGGGGCGCATACCCGCTTTCGATTTTCGCGCTGTTCCTTGCAGGGATTCTCTTGTATATCGCGCTTGCCCTTTGGATTTTCCTTGGTGCATCAATTTGGTTTGTCTGACGTGGACCTAGTCGCGTGCGGCTAACGAATCACCCAAGCCGCAGCGGCTCCCGCAAATCAATCGGCTCGATGAGGGACGGGCCTTGGTTGCGGACATCGCCCACCGCTTTTCCGACCGGCCAAGTCTGCATCTCGTCGCCGGAAAACAGTTGGAGCATCGGCTTTAGCTCTGCAGGATCGCTGACCGAGGGGTGTGAACGGCGCCCGAATAGTG
>PLYM01000238.1 GCA_003153375.1 Planctomycetaceae bacterium | reverse complement strand
ACTTCGTTTCGCCCTCGGCGATTTTTCCACCCCACGCAACGCTGGTTCCCAAGATTACGGACTTTGGCCTGGCCAAGTTGACCGATTCGGTCGATCCGCGCACGCGCACCGGCGTGATGGTCGGAACACCGGCGTACATGGCGCCCGAGCAGGTTGACGGCACGCTCGGCGACGTGGGACCGGCCACTGACATTTACGGCCTGGGGGCCATCCTTTATGAATCGCTCACGGGCAGTCCGCCGTTCGTGGGCAAGAATCCGGCCGACGTGCTGCGGCAGATTTCGGCGGGCGATCCCCGCGCGCCACGCGAACTGCGCCGCGAAGTGCCCCGCGACCTGGAGGCCACCTGCCTGCGCTGCCTGCAACGCAAGCCGGCGAATCGTTATGCATCAGCGGCCGAATTGGCCGTGGACTTGCGGCGCTTTCTGGCCGGCGAGATCACGCAAGCCCGCCCGCTGGGCATCGCGGGACGGGGATTGAAGTGGGCCCGCCGCCGACCGGCCTCGGCCGCCGCCCTGGCCGTTAGCATGCTGGCCCTGGCGGTATTTTCCCTGGGCGCCTTTTGGCACGTGCAGCAACTGGACGATGCGCTGCGAATTGCCCAAGAGGCTCGCACCGGCGCCGAAAACCGCGAAAAGGAATTGCGTCAGCTCATTTACTTCCGCGACATGCAATCGGCGCACCAAGCCCTCGACGACCAGGATTCGCGAAAAGCCAGCAGCCTGCTCAAGCGACATCAGCGAACCGCGCCAGGCGAACCCCCTGGCTTTTCGTGGCGCCATTTTTGGACCCGGGCCTGCGGCCTGCCACGACGCGCCCTGGCGCATCGCGGACACGCCCACACGGTCGACTTCGCGCCCGATGGTCAGACAATCGTCTCGGCCGGCGCCGACGGACTGGTGCGAGTATGCGATGCCAAGACGCTTCGGTGCCGCCACGAACTGCGGTCTGGAACGCTCGAAGTGAACTGCGCACGCTACTCGCCAGATGGAACCATGATTGCCGCCGCCGAACTCGGTGGCGCCTTGCGACTTTGGGACGCGCGCAGCGGCAAGTCGCTGTCGGATTGGACCTGGCCAGAGTTTCAAGCAATCGACCGCCTCGCCTGGAGCGCCGACGGACGGTTGCTGATTGCCTCCGGCAACCCCGCCACTTCGCTGGCGGTCTGCAATGTCGCCACGGGCAAGGCGCGACTTGTGCCCACGGGCCACAGCGACGAGATCAATGAGCTGACTATTTCGCATGACGGCGGTTGGCTGGCCACCGCCTCGACGGACGAAACGGTGTGCGTATGGGACATCGCGCGTGAGCAGCCACTCGCTCGGTTTGCGCCCGAACAAGGCCACGTGAAGTGCGTGCGGTTTTCGCGCGACGACCAATACCTGGCGACTTCGGGAACTCAGGGCGCGGTCAAGATCTGGAGCGTCGCCAGTTGGAAGCTGGCCGCCGGCTGTGACTCGGGAGCCGATCGGGTTGACTCCGTGGCGTTCTCGCCCGACGGCGCCGCCTTGGCGTTTGGCGACGCGTTTGGCATCGTGCGCGAATGGGAATGGAAACCTGACCGCATCCGCCTCGTGCTCGACAGCCAGCAAGGACGAATCCTGGATGTGACCTACTCCGCCGACGGCAACAGCCTGGCCACAGCCGCCCACGACGGCTCTGTGTGCATCTGGGACTTGGAGCGGGAGAAGTCGAGCGGCACGATTGCCCTCACCCGTCCCAGCATCCGAAATTCTGGTGCCGAGCGAGACACGCTGGTGTTCGAACGACTGGCCCGCGGTGCCGACATCTTTGCGAAGCATAGTCACGACCTGATCTTGCCACAGCCAACGTCGGGGCCGATCGTTGAGTTGAAGGTGGTGGGTGCGAGCGGCCCGGCCGTCCGCCACGATGCCCACGACTATCTCGCGCATCTGACCGTCGACGGCGCCGCCAAGTTGTGGGTTGGTGGCCGCCAACATATCCGCTGTGCCACGATCACTCTCGACCAGCGCGTGCTGATAACCGGCGACTCGCATCCTCCGTATGCTGTTTGCCTTTGGGATCTCGCCACCGGTGCCAACCTTGCAGCACTCGCGGAACACAAGGGATCGATCACCTGGCTGGCTTGTTCGCCAGCAGCCCAGATCCTTGCCAGCGCCAGCGCTGACGATACGATCCGACTATGGGATCTCGATGCCAAGAGGCTGCTGCGGGTCCTTGACGGCCATCATAACACAGTACACTGCGTCGCATTCTCGCCAGACGGTCGCACCTTGGCCAGCGCCGGCGGCGACCGCCAAGTCCGCTTCTGGGATACCATGACGGGTGAGCCCGCCCGCCTGGTGCTCAACCACCATGCGCCCGCGACAAGCGTCGCGTTTTGTCCCGATGAACCGATGCTCGCAACGGGCGACGACGACGGGCGCGTGCGACTATGGGCCATGCCCAGCGGCGAGGAGTTGATGGTCTTGGACCAGTTGCAGGGGCCAGTGTGCTACTTGGCCTTTTCGCCCGACGGCGGCTCGCTGGCGGCCGCCACCGAACTCGTCCATGACCTCCGTGTCTGGCTCGCCCCGCGCTAGACTCGCGCCAACGCTTACGGCAATCGGTGCCGCAGCGTGTAGTAGGCCTCGCTGGGAAAGAAGCGCCCGTCTCCGCCGAGATCGCGGACGTGAAACTCGTAGACAAAGCCTTCGCGCAGCTCGGCCAGCTCTCACCAATCTCAAGACGCTTGACGGATCTCATTGTTCCGCGCGAGTGCTAGGGCCGGGTCTTGGCTCCGGATTATTCGGAAGCTGGATGGCATGCTAGCACCGCCGAGCTACCTGGTCGGACCAGCAAATGTTGAGCAGTGCTGGCGCCAGCTGCTTGGATGACACGTCCTTGGTTTCGGCTCAATAAGTGCTAGCATCCCTCAGAGCTCCGAGCGTCCCGCTAGCGAACCGAAGAGGCTGGGCCAGTGTGGGCCTGGCATTGTGCGCGAGCGAGATCCAGTGACTGCCGCTGAGGCCTACAGCCGCCAGGACGCCGCCGATGGAGAGTGCTGGCCCTGCTAGCACCTACCTTGGGTCGCTTAGCAGGCCGCTAGGGAGACTAGGGTATTTGGGAAGGCGAAAAAGGTGCTAGCACGGATCACACCTCCTGCCGCCACGTCGTTTTTGAAAACGAACGAGCAGGCGTGGCCGCGCTGCGAACGGCAATCAGCTCCAGGACCAGAGCCCGAGCAGGAGCATCCGCATCGGCCAGTACAAACAGACCAAGCTAGATCTGCTCCAGAACCGCCAGGGAGACAAGTCCCAGCGCGCCGATAAAGGCGGTCGTGCCCAGCAGCAGATCGGCAACTGCGTTGCCAGCTCGGCGGCGGTCGAAGTTACCGCATTGCGGGCAGCGCACTTTCATGGGTGATAGCGCCTGGAAACATTTTGGACAGTGGGCACACATTGACGATTCGCTGAACCCAAACATGAGACGGTCCTTTACATAACGATTTGCAGATACACCGATTCCATCAACTGCCGATGGAATTCGCCACATTGGTATACGTCGTCTTGGCATTCGTACCGACTGTCTTGATCGCCGACAGGCAGACAATGACAATCAGCGCCAACATCACAGCGTATTCCACCGCGGTGGGTCCTTCTTCCGACCGAAGACAATCTCGAATTTGCTTAAACATGGCTTCTCCAATATGAGCGAGACAGGGCGGGTGTCGGAATCATTGCAGATTCCGCACCGTCGCCCCTTTTCGTGTTATGGGATGGA
Organism: Planctomycetaceae bacterium; assembly: GCA_003153375.1. GTDB lineage: Bacteria > Planctomycetota > Planctomycetia > Pirellulales > PALSA-1355 > PALSA-1355. The sequence continues at coordinate 1,505 of PLYM01000238.1, read as the reverse complement.
CCGGGCCCGTTAGGCCGAGGCCCAACGGCCACGGCCGTGGTAATCGTTCAGATGCGTTCGGCAGAGGCGGGATACCGTGGTTCCACCGGCAATAGCGAGGCGGGCACGTTACGCCCACCGCGCTAAACCGGGGCTATCCCTACAGACTGACCCTGAAATCGTTCCGGGCTTGCAATCATCGCCGTCTTAGCAAGTGGCGCTGCTGCAGATTCCGGGGCCTAAGTCCGGTGCCGAAAGTCAGTCGGTTCGAGACTGAAGAGTGAAGATAGGCGGCCCACCGCCGCCGGTCGTGGAAAAAAGAACCTGGATCATGCGTAGCTCGTCAATAGTAGAGGATCGAGTAACGCGCAGAGACTTGGCCAGCCGTCGATGCCAACGTCCGGGGATGATGCGTAGTCGATTCATACGGGTCTCAAGCGTACAGCCAGCATTGTGCACGTGAACAACTCAACGCTTAAGAGGCGATGAATGACACGCCCGTTGCCCATACGCAGCGTAAGACTTAAGGGCGTGCAGGAGACTGAGTAATGTCCGAATCTCTCGTCCTTTATTGGAGTCTAGGTCGCACTTTGCAAGAAGCAAACCGAAAAACGAAAGCCGGATCGCGCGCGACTAAGGATCGGCGGAGAAATAACTTCGGAGATTTGAAACGGGTATGCTGGGAGGGGTGAAACGGCATTGTCGGCTCGGAGGTCGTGTGATGAATCCCTACCCGGTTTCCGTCAAGCGTCACATGAAGTTGTTGTATGACTCACTGTCGGAGAAGGATCGCCGGCGTTACGCGGCAGTCGAGGCGGAGAAGCTGGGTCACGGTGGCGTGCAATATGTCGCCGAGTTGTTCGGCTGCGATGCCGAGACGGTTCATCACGGCCACCAGGACATGGAACAACTTCCCGTGGACGAGGCGGCTGGCCGCGTCCGAAAAAAAGGGGGGGCGTAGGCAAGCTGTCATAGCACAGCCAGGATTGCAGGAAGCGATTGAAGAAGCGGTCGCCACGCGGACCGCCGGTTCCCCTGTGGATGAGCGCATCCGCTGGACGAATCGGTCGCCCGCCGAGATTGTCTCCGAGGTGGTTGCTCAAGGCTTCTCGGTATGCACTGACACGGTGCGGAACATTCTCACCGAAGAACTGGGGCTGCGGCGCCGAGCGGCGGTGAAGGACGAGGCGGCCTGCAACTTCCAAGAGCGCGACGCGCAGTTTCGGCACATCGCCGAGTTGCGCAATGGGTATGAGCGTTGCCATTGGCCGGTAATCAGCGTGGACACCAAGAAAAAGGAACTGCTGGGCGATTTCTTCCGTCCCGGCCGGGCCTACACCGACGGCGTGCTGCACGTGCAAGACCACGACTTCGTCACTTCCGAGCAGCGGCTGGCCCCGTACGGGGTGTTCGACACGGCGCACAACGAAGCCTTCCTCTTGCTGGCCCGCGGAGCCGATACCAGCGAACTGGCTTGCGATGCGATTTGGGGGTGGTGGCAAAGATTGGGCCGCCGCCGGTACTGG
>PLYM01000179.1 GCA_003153375.1 Planctomycetaceae bacterium | reverse complement strand
TGACAGTGCATGGCGATCAAAACGCCGGGGGATTCAAAGCGTTCCGAATTCGCCAGATCGACCTTAATCCGGATCAGACAGAATTCGAGATCACCGGACTTCAGGCCGGCAGTTTCCATGTTGCCTTGTGCGGAAAACTGCACCCGAACGAGAAGATGCCAGGATCATACACTCAAGACAATCTTGCTTGGGTGCCCATCAATCCTGCAGCGGGTGAGACAGTCAAACTGCGGTTCGACGGGGAGGCTCGACGCAAGTTGCAGCGATAGTTGTCGACTGCCGGGGAATGTTCCTCGCGGAAAGCTGATTGACTTGCCTGAGCGTCCAATCACCCCGTGCGTTTTCCAACATTCCGAATTAACCACCGTTGTACGACACCGCCTTCGGAGTTGCCACGATGTGCGCTCGAGGCCGGCTAACGGCAATGCTCCAACTTGATCGTGTAGGGGCACTAACAAGCCACGGCCGCTCAGGGCCGAGCTTGTCGATACGAACCTTAGTCTCCGAGCCCTCGACCTGGGCGCTGCTGGCGACGGGGGCCGGTGCCTTGCTCTTCCGTCGCGGACGGCGGTGATCGTTGGGACCATTGGCTTGTAGAGCATGCCGGCATCCCAAGCACACGCCTGCGAAAGTGGAGGAAACAACCCGCGAATGAGGTTTTGGAGCAGTCGGGTGCGATGGCTAGCGCAGGCCTATAGCGCGCGGCTACGGGTGGTCGGCAGCGACGGTCAATTCAGTTGCCCTTGATAAATCGATTTGGGCAGTTATGAGCGCGACCGTTGCTCAGCTGGACGCTGTTTGCCGGCGAGGTTGTGCGCGGTATTCACTAAGGCAACATGCGTAAAAGCCTGCGGGAAGTTTCCTAGGAATCGTCGCGCATGCGGGTCGAATTCCTCCGACAATAATCCGACATCGTTGCGCAACTTCAGCAGGCGTTCGAAAATGGCAGCCGCTTCGTCGTGGCGGCCTTGCAGGCACAAGTTGTCGGCCAGCCAAAACGTGCACGCCAGAAAAGCACCTTCGCCTGGAGGTAGCGCGTCGATATTCGATTGGGTTTGATAGCGCTTCACGAAGCCATCGGTCAGCAACTCGTTGCTGATCGCGGCGACGGTCGCGACCATTCGCGGGTCGTTGGCCGGCAAAAAGCCCACCAAGGGTGCCATTAACAGGCTGGCGTCCAGCTCCTGTGAATTGTAAGCCTGAACGAATGAGTTTTTGTCGCGATCGAAGCCTCGTTGGCATACTTCGTCGTGAATTTGTTGCCTGATCTGGCGCCACCGCTCCACCGGGCCCGCCAGGCCAAATCGCTCGACCGCCTTGACGGTCCGATCGAAGGCCACCCAGGCCATGATCTTGGAGTGGGTGAAGTGGCGGCGTTCGCCACGCACCTCCCAAATGCCATCGTCGGGTTCCCGCCAGGCTTGTTCCAGATGGTCAATAAGTACCTGTTGGATTCGCCACGCATTCTCATCCTCCGAAATCCCGTACCGTCGCGCCAGATGCAAGGCGTCGAGCACTTCGCCGAAAACGTCCAATTGGAATTGCTGATGGGCCGCGTTGCCGATTCGGACGGGCCGCGAGTTTTCGTAACCGGGAAGCCAATCCAGTTCCAACTCAGGCAATCTTCGCTCGCCGGCCAGCCCGTACACGACATTTAACTGTGACGGGCTACCAGCTACGGCACGGATCAACCATTGTCGCCATGCGACAGCCTCTTCGGTGAACCCGGAAATCAACAGTGCGTATAACGTGAATGTCGCATCGCGTAACCAGCAACACCGGTAGTCCCAGTTGCGGACGCCGCCGATCTTCTCAGGCAGCGATGTAGTGGCTGCAGCCAGGATTCCGCCGGTTGGCGCGTAGGTCAGCGCTTTGAGCGTCAGCAGTGAACGCAACACCTCGTCGCGCCAGGGGCCTTCGTACGTGCACTGCCTGGACCACGTTTCCCACCAAGTTGTTGTTTCAGCAATCGATTGGGCGGCATCGAGCGGTGGAGGGGCCGCTTTGTGGGACGGATACCATTGGAGTGCGAACGGAACCTGCTGGCCAGCCGACACCGTAAACTCCGAAACTGTCTTGAAGTTTTCTCCTCGCAAGTCCACGGGTGTCTGCAACAACAAAGATTCTGGACCCGCCACGGCAGATATTCCATCGGCCGTCCGCTGAACCCATGGGACGATTGATCCGTAGTCCGTGCGGATAGACAGTTCCATTGCCATGCTGACAGTGCCCGCCTGGCCTATGACTAGCCGGAGAAGGCTCGGCTTTTGCGCACGCATCGGCATGCAGTCGACAACCGTGACTCGGCCTTCGGACGTCTCGAATTCGGTCTCCAGCACCATCGTGCCGGGTCGATACCGCCGGCGTACATTACGCACCGGGGCACGAGGTGCTATTTCCCATCGCCCGTGCTCTGGCGAGCCCATCAGGGCTGCAAAACAGGCGCCCGAGTCAAACCGGGGCAGGCAAAGCCAGTCGATCGATCCGTCGCGACCCACCAATGCCGCAGCATGGCAATCGCTGATCAGCGCGTAATCCTCAATGAGGAGTGCCATGAGCGATCCGTTGGATGGCTGTTTCTTTTGGAAGGATTGCCGCCGCGCACTGAGCTCTTAGCTTGCTCTTCCCGCTCTGGGGGATCCTGAGGTCCCGGCTACGTCCTGGAATACGTTCCCCTGACTCTCATACGCACAAATCAATCCTACACTGGTCCGACCTCTCGGCATGCCCAATAAACGACGACGTTGAAGAACCGACCATGCCGCAGGCCTCAATGATACCGGCGGATGGATCGGGGAAATCGATCGTAAGAATGACTGAGCTGGTGGGACCAGCCCCCGCCTGCCACGTAGTGCCGTTGGAGGTTAGGGGTATTGATGCGGCCAGGAGACGTTCACAACGACGCGGACGACAGCCAGGTGCGAATCGACGCGGCGCTCCGGCGCTTACCGCGACGGGACTTTCACCCGCAAGTCTGATACAGCACGACTCACCCCGCTCTCGCGTGCCGAATCTTTCAGGACGCACCATGGACTCATCATAGAGCGGCGATCGGCTTTTCGCGCGGCTCCGCGCCGCACTTGGAGCACGTTTTGGCGCGGAGAATCGTCCCTTGTAGCACAGCCAGAGAAAGACGGCGGATGCAATTGGGGGGAGGAGATAGATCGGAAGGCAGATGATGAACATCGCGCTTTCAATTGGTCCCATGCCGCCCATGACGTCGCTCCAGGGGTACGGAAGGCTGCGGGCCATTATCGGGCAGGCGGGAGAGCCAGGCACTCTCAACGAGGGTCGCGCCGCGTGCTGGGAAAACGTCCATCCCACCGTCCGTCCCACTCAAACACGGACTGACTTCGGCGCCGAGGCCCATTCAAGAGTTGGAGTGGTGCAATTGATCGTTGTCTCGCGGCTTTGATTATCGGCCTTGGCGAAGTGTCGACCGGTTGCAGGCTGGCCACAGTGAGCCCGGCGATCAGAATCAGGTTTAACATTCGAACCTCCCAAACAGCATGTGAATTCGCGAGCTGCCTGGCCAAGACTCCATGGCAAACCGAGGCTCCTTCCTGGCTCGGATTGTAGCCGCGGCGTTTTGCCTTGGGAATCACGGGCGACGCTTTATGAACCGGATCACCAATCGCTCCATTGCCTCGCAATCGTCCGTGCCCCAGTCCAACGATGGGAGCAAATTGCCGGGCCCGCCCCAAAACAGCCGCGGAATGGCACGGGAAATGAATTACACCCTTGTCAGGCCGTTCATACGAGGGCAGACCCATGGCAAAAGCAATGGATAAAACGATTGCATGGCCGGAGCCAAGCACACAAATCAATGTCGACGACAGTCATGACCTCACCTTCTGGTCGCAAATGTTCCGCGTTGGACGCGAGACGATCAAGCGAGCGGTGTTGATCGTTGGCCATGATTTCCGGAATGTTCAGGCCTATATCACCGCAAAACGCGGTTAACCACCACGACCTACAACTCGAGGAACTAGCAATGAGACGTGCATCAATCGCATTGGCGATATTGATTTGGGGAGCCGTGGCGTGCACTGGCGCATTCGCCCAACCCTTCTTGAACCGCGTCGAAAACTTCGTCCGCGATCAAATCGACAATGTAAGAAGTATCGCTCAGCCAGTTGAGCCGGGTTACTTGGGTCTGACAGTCGATGACCGACTATCAACCCCGAATGTCGTTCGCATCAAGGGGATCGTGCCCGGTGGTCCGGCCGCACAGGCGGGCTTGCAGGCTGGAGATATCCTTCTGTCGATCGATGGCATCCTCATCGCATCTACTGGCGACGTTGATGCTGCTTTGGATGGTGAACCGGTTGGAGCCCAGTTGTCAGTTGGCGTGAGGCGAGGAAGTGTTGATCAGGAGTTCGAGGTAATGCTTGGCCGGCGGCCCGCTGCGACCGACGCAAACGACATTGAAAAGCTGCTTGGCGTGCGAGCGACGAACGTCACTGACGACTCGCGTCGCACAAACAATCTGCCTGACCAAAACGGCGCCTTGATCATGGAAGTCATTGCAGGCTCGCCAGCGGCTCGGGCTGGAATCCCTAACGGCGCGGTGATCGTTGCATTTAATGGCCGGTCGGTGAATAACCCGCAAGACCTGGCCGCTGCCGTGCGTGCGTCCGCCGGTCGCGAGGCAGAAGTCATGTTTATCAGTGGCGCGCAAGCGACGCGGGCAATGGTGGCAGTTGCTGCTCTCATGCAGCCAGCTCCGGTGGTTGAAATTCCAGTACAACCAGCTCAGGCTATCGTGAAGCCGCGGCCGTCGGATTATGTAGAGCCTGTTCCTGCAACGCATGGCAATTCGCGGACTCGAGCACTTGAGGCCCGAATTCGAGAATTGGAAGCGAGGCTCGCTAGGCTAGAGAACCAGCGTGCGGCTGGCGGGAAGTAAGAAGTAAACCGACGGCGTCGGACATTGGAGGAGGAATCGAACCCATTAGGCGCACGCCCGAGCGATGGGAACAGATCGCCGCAGTTGGGAGCTGCCCTTGATTATGGTGGCCTGGGTGCCAGAACCGGCGGCAGGAAGCCTCGTGGTGGTTGGCACGGTTTGCACCGTCGTAGCGGCGGTATTGCGCCGCCAGCGAAGATGCCGTTTGCGAAAACCGGTGTAGCTGGACCGACATGCGAGCCTAGGTGTTCACGACGAAAGTGCTAAAGCGGCCGAGTCGTGACGCCCTCAGGAGGGCGTGACTGGGGAAGACAGGCCACGGTCTCTCGGTCGGTTCGACAGGAGCGTTTCGTCGCAGCCGGTCTCCGAAAGCTGCTTTGCCGGGTTGCCTTGCGGCACCCTCTGCCGCGCGTGGCCGAGGCATCACTTATCGTTGGTTGATGCCCCTTTCCCGCCCGTCGAGAAGCGGTCGAGAAACTTGTTGAATTCTTGCGTCGCCGGATCGTCGGGTGTGCCAAGATCGTCGTTCAGGCGGCGGTGGTTGGTGTCCCCTTTACCAAAGGCCTTGGCCGGGATATCCGCGCCGTGCAACACCGCTTCGAGACGCTGCGCCTGGGCCGTGGTGTTGGGATTGCCGGAGAAGTACAGGAGAAGAAACGGCGGGACGGCCTTGTCTTTCGCGACGTGGGTCACGGCCGAGAAGTCGACGTGTTTCTCCGGGTCGTTCCCAAACTTCTGCCGGTGACCGAAGGTAGGCATCATGCCACCGTAGAGAGCTTGCCGGAGTTCGGCTGTCATGATGATTTTGGGAATGTCGTACGTGTCGCCGTCGACCGGCACGCAACCCTTGAGGACCTGGAATGAGACGCCTTCCTCCTTCAGGTAACGATCATCGGTGCACAAGAGTGCCGCGAGCTGGGCGCCGGCGGAATGTCCACCGATGAAGATTCGCTGAGGATCGCCACCATAACTGGCGATGTTCCTGGACACCCAACCAAGCGCTTTGGCGACGTCGCGGATCAGCACACTCATTTCCACGCCGGGCAGGAGACGGTAGTTCGTCGAGACGAAGACAAATCCCCTCTCGGTCAGCGCTTTGGGTTTCAGCGCAACCTCGCTCTTGTCACCGCCTTCCCATCCGCCACCGTGAATCCAGAACATGACCGGCAGGCGTCCATCGGCCGCTCGTTCGGGTGTGTAAACGTCGAGCACCTGACGCTCTTGACCGTTTTCGACGTAGGGGATGTCCGACTTGAGCTGCTGTGCCCGGACCGTGTTGCAAACGACGAGCAGCGGTAGCACCAAGCTGGTGATACGTTTCAAGTTCATCGTGGGGTGTTCCTGCGTGTGGTGTAGTGATGCCTTGAGATGGCCGCAATCATGCGTGACAAGGCCGGAACCAGAGATGCCTTTTGGACGAAGGTCGCGATCAGCCCGCTTTGCTCATCGCCGAAGCGGGCGGTCACGACCCACAGAACAGGATCGAGCACTGAGCCGGCATTGTTCGCCGTGCTGGTGGCATTTGTCGCCGATGCGCGAGCGGTCACGATTAACTGGGTCTCAGTCGGAAGTTCCGGCAATCCGGCCGACACGGTGGTGATGACTTCCGACGGCACCACTGGTTATGGCTCGATCGGGTACAACTACAACATCGGCAAATACGACGTAACAAACGCGCAATATGCCGAGTTCCTCAACTCCAACGACCCGACAGGCGCCAACGCGCTGGGCCTGTACCACAGCGCTGGAATGGCCGACCCCGACTACGGCGGAATCAGCTACAATTCCGCTGCGGTCAGCGGCAGCAAATACAGCATCATTCCAGGCAACGGCAACCATCCAGTCAATTTTGTTAGCTGGTATGATGGGGCGCGATTCGCCAATTGGCTCAACAATGGCCAGGTCGCTGGCGCTACCGAAACCGGCGCATATACTTTTGGTCCCTTGGATATAAGTGGCGAACCGATCAACGGCGAAACCATCACGCGGAACCCCGGCGCTACGATCGTGCTGGCCAGCGAAAATGAGTGGTATAAGGCCGCATACTTCAACCCGGCGACTAATTCTTATTTCAAATACCCAACTAGCAGCGACACGGCTCCGACGGCCGATATTCCCAGCGCGACTCCCAACACGGCGAATTTTGCGTCCGCCGTGCGCGCTCCGACAGATGTTGGCGCGTATACGGGTACGACCAGTCCTTTCGGAGCCTTTGACATGGCTGGTAATTTAGAGCAATGGCTTGAACCTTCGGCAGACGACAAGACTCGAGGCTTTCGCAGCACGTCATATGGTTCTGGTTCATTCCAGATGCTGTCGTCAGCCCGAGACAGCATCGACCCGAGGAGAGGATTTAACGTACAAACGGCAGGAATGCCGCTCCGACGTCGCACAGACGGTGGTAGGCCCCTTAAAAACGGCGATGACGCTGGCCTTGCCAAAGGCGAATGGTCACAGCCGATGAAATCGTGTTTGCACCTAGTAACAAGAGCGCCGAGGCGAGCAGCGTGAAAGATGCGGGTTCGGGAACAAAGATGGCGGAACTGAGTGCATATACGGGCATGGCTCCCAAAACAGCAGGACTCCAATAACCCGAGGTAATCCAAGTTCCGTCCGTGTACGGTGCGTTTCCGAAGTACTCACCGGTATTTCCATTTGTAGAGCCCAACGGATAGCCGGCTTGCCCCCCGGCATAGCTCCCAGTCCAGACGAAATAATCCCCTGATGGGTCCCCCCGGTTTGTCTCGACGACGTGCGTACCATATTGATCGTATGCGACTGGGTTGAGAATTGAACCGCTATAAAGCCCCATCGCTGCCGACGCCACCTCCTGCCCCGCAGTGTTGTAAATCGGCAATCCAAGTGAGGGTGCATTGGCGAAGGCATTGACCGCCGCGGTTGAAACCACGGCATCCCATGTCACACCGTGCGGAAGTGAAGGATTGAGGGCTGCCTCAGCTGTTACGAAGGCATTGTAGGTCGAAATGTCTGAGCTTAGGGCCATCGTGCTGTCCGCCGTAACAAAAATCAACTGATACGGCGATCCAAGTGCTAGACCAATGGGCGGAATTACTTCAGCGACAACTTGAATGGCGTGTAGGACGGCGAACGCTGCTAGAAGAAAAATGGCGATCAACTTCCGCATTAGCGACCCTCCGCGTTATTGGCGAATCACGCTCCATCAGATCGAGGCACCGCAATATGACCGAGACGGCGTCAAATATCAAGTTTTCTGCAAGCGGCACGGAATCGCCTTGTACCGCTAGGCGATAGTGCGTTAAGCCGACATTTCCCATATGGGACGAGCTTGGAACGGATCCAGGCGTAAAACCGCCGCGATTATAACAACGTGCCCCCCCCCCGCGTCTAACGCGAAGTGAAAATTTCGACATTTTCTCGGCCCCCGGCCGGCGCGGGCGGCTTTTTGGCCGTGGAAACGGGCCGATCGGGTCGTTTTCCGGCGTCCGGCGCCGAGTACGCGCAGACCGTCTCCTTGGCTGGCAGGTTTCTGGCCACCGAAGCCGCTCAAGCGGGACGCCCCGCGACCAGCGGCGGGGGCAGCGCCAACCGGGCAATGCGTTCGAGAATCGCCCCGAACAAGTGCCGCGTGACCGCGACCTCGGCCAGTTGAAACGTCACGTACTTGGCGTGCCGGGTCACCTTGGCCCCGATCTTGATCAGCTTTTCTCGCAGGGTCATCAGCGACCAGTGCCGCACCGGTTTCGGCAAGGCGAGCCGCCGCAGGAAGTTACCCAGGTTGTAGGCCAACGCGAACAACTGCAACCGCGTCTGGTTGTCCTTGAACGTGCGGCAGGAGAGCTTCGTCCACTTGACCGCGTTCTTGCCCTCCTTGATCCACTGCTCGATCTGCCCATCACAATGTTTCCTTTGTCACAACTTTTGACGGGTTTCGACCAACGGATTTCCGGACGGTGAGTTGAGTTCCTTTTCAACTATCGGGACGCGGTTTGGGCGTTGTCAGGTCGACCGGCGGAGCATCGTCCGACCAACTTCGCGAACGCGCGCGGAGGCGACGAAGACGGTCTACTTCGTCCTCATCGGCCCAGACGATCCAGCGCCCGTGGCGGCCGTGCAGTTGTCGAGAATGAACCCAACCCCGGCGTAGCCAAGCATACAGCGTCGGCTGTGGCATTGCGAGGGAACCGGCCAGGTCGCCGAACCACCACTCATGAGGGCGAAGAAGTTGATCTGATTTCGACGCAGGAGGCCGTGATTCGCAGAGACCTCGTCGCGAAAGTAGTTTTCGCACCGTATCACTGCGAAAGTGCGTTCGATGCCTGGGCGTCCGCCAGCCCTCACGCGTTAATTGTTCTGCCATCACCCGGGTGGTTTGCCCTTGGTCACGTAGTGTGACGATTCGTTTCATCAGTCGGTCGTAGTCACGCAATTGCTCGTAACTCCCGACAGGCCGGATGAGTTCGTGCTGACTGGTCATGCTGCCCTTCCAGTGGATCGTAACGTCCACGTATTCCGTGTTGTCCTGCACAGCCACCACCACTTTCTCGATCAGATGTCTCAGCGTCGTTTGCCGGTCCGCCGCCGTGGTGGTTGGCAGTTGCCACAGTGCAGGGATGTCGGAGGCGAGAGCGCGGATGCGGTTCTGATTGTCGCCAGAAAGCTCTTGCGGCTGCTCGGACTGAAAGCGACCGTAGTCTTCTTCGAGTTGCCGCTGGGCTTGCAGTGCTTCCTCCCAGTGCCGTTCCAGGGTGCGAGTCACCAGCCGGTTTTCCGGCTCGACAGCGTGATACTGGCGAGCCGCCCGCTCGGCTTCATATCGGGCTCGCTCCAAGCGATGCTTCCAGTGGTAGTGGAGACGCTCCCGCTCCTCCTGGATTTGTCCGGCCGCGGCCAAGCTCAACTCCAAGGCGGCCGGCTTCAACACCTCGAGAATCTGCCGACCAACCAGTTGGTCCAAGCCTCGTCCCGCCAGTTGCTGACAAAGAGGTTCGCCGTACTCGACCTGCCGCCTTTCACACACGTAGGTTAGCCGTTTGGCGGGCCCGTCGTAATGCACCGTCATCCGGCAGCCACAATGACCGCATTCGATCAGGCCACCCAACAAAGAGACCCCTTCACGGACAGGACCCCTTGATTCGGCTCGGCAGCGATTCTCTCGGATCTGCCGTTGATTCGCCTGGTAGCGCTCCCATGAGATGTAGGCTGGACAACGGTCGCGCAGAAGCACCAGGCATGCTTCCGCCGAAACGCGGATTCGTCCGGAATGTGGATGTCCCGGACGCTTTCGGCGAGGATCGATGGGGCGGCGGCCGTAGCAGTACGCGCCGGCGTAGACCGGATGATGTAGCATGTTCAGCAGCGTCTCTCGGCAAGGGCGATGCCACTCGAGTTGCCCTCGGTTTGGGCCGCTGTGTAGCCGGATGCCCAGATGGACTTGGTGATGCACCATGTAACGCAGCACCTTGTTGACGGTACCGTACGCTTCAAACTTGTCGAACACGATCTGCACTACAGCACGGGCCTGCTCATCCGGTTCCATCGCCAATTCGCCAGAGGGCGAGCGAACGTAGCCCATCGGCCAATGACAAAACAGATCGCCCCGCCGCGCCTTGTTCAGCCGTCCTTGGTTCAACCGATTGCGGAGGATGTGAAGCTCGGCTTCCGACATCGTTCCCTTGAGCCCCAACAGGAGGCGATCGTTGTAGTCGGCCGGATCGTAAAGACCATCCTGGTCCGCCAAGAGGGCCTGGAAGAGGGCACACAGTTCCAGAAGCTGATGCCAGTCCTTACACGAACGGGCCAGTCGGCTCATCTCGATGCCCAGTACTAACCCCACATGATCCAGGCCTACTTCGGCCAAGAGCCGCTGAAACCCCATACGACCTTCGGCCGACTGAGCACTAACGCCCTGGTCCTCGTCGATCACCCACACACGCTCCTCTGGCCAACCTAGCGCGACCGCTCGTCGAGCCAGCGCATACTGCATCTCTGCCGATTCACGGTTCTCCAATACCTGGCGTGGAGTTGACTGGCGTACGTAGACGACGGCCAAACGATCCAAGTGTTGGGGTCGGATTTTGGTCGATCCGAAGGGATTGGTGGCAGGCCCAACACTCGCCAAGCAGGGAGCGATTGGTGCGTCTGCTGTCAGAGCGTCAGGAGGGCTCATGCGGCACCTCCTTCCGTCCCGGGAACTGCGCGATTTGCTGAGCCAGCATCCGAGTCAGCGTCTGCAACGTCTCTTGCCGTGCTGACTCTGGCAGCACTTTCCAGAGCCGGTTCAGAGCTAAACGGTGATTCTGCGTTTGTGTGCGCGGGGGGGGACAAAGCCTTCTCTGACGAGTGACATGACGCACCTCCTGTGCTTTCGTGCTGCCGCTGCTGGCATCGCTGCCACCAGCAGGCCAGTTTCAATAACGCCTCAACGCACACTATAGGACGATCGGCTCCCTTGATACAAGTTGGGCCTTTCGACGTAGTGTGCCGGGTACTCTTCGGCCGTGCCGCGACCGTTGTAGAACCGCACCACGCGCTTCGAGCGCCACGAGAGGTTCGTCACGATGAAGCCCACCCGCGGGAACAACTCACCCCGGTGCCACTCGATCTTCGCCACCACGCGGCGTGCTTGATGCCACGACTTCGCTTGATACTGGAAGCTGTGATAGAACACCTTGGGTTTGTGCGAAGGACGTCCGAAGGGACGGGACAGCAGGTGCTCGATTTCCCGTTCCAGCACGGCGTTGGCCTTGAGGCGGATGGCGTAGCGATAACCGGCTTTCTCCAGCAGTCGGTACAGCGCCGGATTGGCGAAGGCCGCGTCGCCGCGAAAGAACTTGGGGATGCTCAAGTGGCGATACCGCTCAATCACCGGCAGCAGCACTCGCCGCCAGAACTTGGCGCTGGCGTGATTGCCGCGACGGAGCATAGCCCATTCCAAATCGCCAAACTGGTTGAACAAAAACAGTGGGTGATAGCAGACACAAAGGAAATGCCCGTTGTAGGCCGTGCCCTCTTGCCGACCGTAGGTCTCGCTGACCGAGCTGTCCATATCGAGGATCAGTTGCTTGAGCGGCTGCCGCCGGTGGACCTTGTCGATCCACTGGCCGGACAGATTCATCAGCGCCGTGAGATTTTCCTTCGTGCTGAGGATCTCCGTCTNNGTCTCGAATCGGCCGACCTCGCTGGTCGAGGCCGCTTGTTTCTCCGGGTGGCTGGCCCTGCCGCCCAGTGGCGCATCGCGGGGTCGATGCACAACCGCGCGGCGTCGTTGACGACTTCATAACCGGCCAGGCGGCTGTAGATCGACTGACGCAACAGCGGCGACAAACCGTGTTGCTTGTTCTGACCGAGGCGAGAGTCTTGCAGGCAATCTACGCTCATCACAGTCAGGCCGAGCGCCTCGTCAAGCTCTCGATACGCCAACAGCCCGGCGTCGGTCGTGATTTGGCTGCCCAGAAATTTCAGCTTCAACCTACGGTCGAATTGGACCCGCAAGTCGCTACTTTGGCAGTCACCCATCGGGTTCCCCTGTCATACTGGCACGAATTGGCAGAACACCCCTGTTTTTCAGGGGTGTAGCGCAAATCGCATGCCAATGTGAGGAAACTCATCTGGGAAATCCGGGTTCATTTAACCACCGCTGATATCCCAAGCCTTTTGGACTTAGGATGCCTCGTCATCAGGCTCCAAATTGTCCCTAACACCGTTTTTCTTGCCTAATTGACGATATTCCGTAGCGGCATTCCCAGCAGGGCCCGACGGCAGGCTTCGGTGCCCTTGACGCGCATGTCGAGCAGGCCTTCCTCGGAATAAAAGGCCGTGTGGGGATTCACGATCAGGCGATGATAGGCCGGATGCTCGCAATCGCGCCAAGCGACAATGAGCGGGTCGTCCGGCGGCGGGGGCTCCTGTTCGAGGACATCGATGCCGGCTCCGGCCAATTGGCCCGAGGCGATTGCGCCGGGAATAGCCGTGGTGTCGACCACGCCGCCTCGTGCGGTATTGACCAGGAAAGAACCCCGCTTCATCTTCGCGATCGTCTGGGCGTTGATCATGTGCTGGGTGTCTTTGGTCAATGGACAATGCATGCTGAGCACGTGCGCGTCGGCCAAGAGAGCGTCGAGGGTCTCGACGCGTCGCACGCCCAGCGACTTGTCGCGGCCATCGGGGACGAGCGGATCGTAAAACACGACGTCCATGCCCAACGCCTTGGCGCGCAGGGCCGCGGCGCCGCCGATCCGGCCCAGCCCGACGATGCCGAACACGCGACCGCGCAAGCGCCAGATCGGCTGACCTTGCTTATAGAGCCATTCGCCCTGATTGTCACGCAGACGTGAATTGAATAGTGCAATCCCGCGCGCCAGCGCGAGCGTCATGCCAATCGCCGAATCGGCGACTTCCTCAGTGCCATAGTCGGGTACATTGGCGACGGCAATGCCGTGAGCGCGAGCCAGTTTCCAATCGACGTTGTCGTAGCCCACGCCACAGCGAACGATGATTTTGCAATGTTTGAGTCGTTGGATGGTCTTCTCGGTAATCGACACGGTGTGATACATCATGA
>PLYM01000050.1 GCA_003153375.1 Planctomycetaceae bacterium | reverse complement strand
TTCATGAACCCCAAGCGCGCCACCGAACTGGCGATGGGAGGCCAAAAGTTCCAATTCGGTTACGTCGATCCCTATCGGGGCCACTACCTGGGCTCCGTCGAGAAGGGGGGCTTTTCCGACATTGTGCTCACGCTGCACCGGAACCTGTTCCTGGGCACCACGGGCCGGATCGTCGTCGAGCTCACCACCTGCTGGGCGATCGTGCTGGTGGCGACGGGAATCTATCTGTGGTGGCCGCAAAAAGCGAACCAGGTGTGGGGCGTGTGGCTGCCGCGATTGCGGGCAAAGCCTTATGTGGTCTTGCGCGACCTACACACCGTCGTTGGCTTTTACATAGCCGTCGTCGCGATCGTGATCTCGCTGACCGGGCTGATCTACACCTACGTTTGGGGCGTTGGTTTTCGGTACGCAGCGCAGAAGACCGAGGCCTACGACTTGATTATGAAACCCAGGCTGTCCAAGTCCGCACCCGAAGCCAAAGACCTGTCCATCGACCGGATCGTCCAGATTGCGCAGCAGAAAATGCCCGGCAACAACTTGCGCGTTTCGTTCCCGCGAGTTACCAACGGGGCGTACATGGTCTATGCGAACAATGAACGCGGCCCCGGGTTCAACGAGGTATTGTTCATCGACCGCGCCTCGGGCGAGATCCTGGAGGACTACTACAACAGTCAGCTCAAGACCATGTGGTGGTTGGGGACGTGGAACTATCCGCTGCACATCGGCACGATCTGGGGCCTGCCGACAAAAATCATTTGGCTCTTGACCTGCATCATCCTCATGACGTCGCCCGTGACGGGCGTCTGGATGTGGTGGGAGCGCCGCCCGAGGGGCAAGCTCGGCCTGCCCCGCCGCGTCGACGCCCGCCGCCCCCGCTGGCTAGTCGCCACCGTCACGGCGACCAGTATTTTTCTACCCGCGCTGGGCCTCTCGGTGGTGGTGGTTTTGGTAGTTGAGTTCCTGATGTCACGATGGCGCGCATGGGCTTAACTGCCAACGGGATATCGGCCATTTGGCACAATTCGCCATCAAAGGCACGGATCTGAAAATCCTTCCTTTTCTCGGAGCGATAGTCAGTCGCTCTA
This sequence comes from Planctomycetaceae bacterium, assembly GCA_003153375.1. GTDB lineage: Bacteria > Planctomycetota > Planctomycetia > Pirellulales > PALSA-1355 > PALSA-1355. Next base: position 5,810 of record PLYM01000050.1, on the reverse strand, counting down.
GTCGATCAACGACGCTCGGCAACTTCAGTCCGATATACTCATCTCGGTATTCAAAGTCCCGCATCGCCGTCAAATCGAAGGTTCTCGATTCTGTATTACATGGCAACAGCGGCACGGCGATCGCCACCGCCGAAGGTCCGGGTGCGGCGATCATCATGCGTCGGGGGACAGCCTTGTGGTGGGCGACAACTGGACCAGCAGTTCGCGGAGATGCTGGGCCACGGGAAGCCCAAAGCCAGACCTCGGGCATCGGCAATCGCGAACATGGTGCGGTCGCCAGTCGCGGGAAGGCCAGTGAGTCGCCGGCTTCGTGGCGGTAAAGGGCGGGAAGGCGCGGCGGCATAATTCCGCCTCACTTCTTCTTGCGTTTCTTGGCCGGAGCGTGCCGGTGGCAAGTCATCGCGTACGGCAGAGCGGGCCCCGAGGGGCTACTTTGGACGACGGCCTACTTGTAGGACTGGTCGGGTGGAGCGAGCCAGCTCGACAAGCGTGCTGAAGATCCTTTCATGCTCGCGTACCGCTTCCATGTCTTCGAAGAGAACGGGGCTCGCTCGCTCAATTTGTTCAGTGACCTGGGCGCGAAACTCGGCGTCCGTGCCGAGCTTGACCGCCAACTCGACGTAGTGATCGCGATCGCGAGCCACGCAGTCGGTCACGCCCATCTTCCGATAGCAGGCCCATGTATATCGGCCGCGGTGAAATCGTGAAGGCAACGTGACGATCGGCTTCTGTAGCGAAAACCCGTCGTAGCTTGAGTTCACGCCGCCGAAATGCAAGGGGTCGAGCAGGACATCCGCGGCCGCAACAAGACCCAGATACTCCGGATGGGGCTGATACGGCACGAATAGGATTCGCTCGGCGACATCTGGCATCGCGGCAGACCACCGCGCCCGCAATTGATCGCCAAGAAATCTGCCGAAGCGATCTTCCGTCGCGACGATGACTCCCTGAGTATCGGCTCGAAGGATTCCGGCCAAGATCGGATCAAAGTCGGGGTGAAACTTACCCAACTGCTGAGCGCAAAGATACAGATGCTGTTCCCGCCTGATTCCGAAACTCTCTCGAGGTTTGGGCGCTTCGGGCAGCGCGACCCGCCGCTGATAGGTCAGCAGCGTATTTGCGAGAACCAGCTGCTCCGTGTAATGGCCGCCGGCATCTTCCGGTTCGACCAGTACGCTCGATAGGTAGTAGTCCATTTGCGGAATGCCGCTCGTAACCTGGATGCCCCACGAAGTGCATTGAACCGGTGCCAGCCGATGAAACGGCAAAAAATAATTGGTAATGTCGGTCGCCACTTCCCAGTAATAGAGCAAATCCACCTGCTCTTCGCGGATCGAGTCGACCGCTTGCTCAAGTTCAGCGGGCAGCGACAAAAGCTTGATGGCCGGGTTGCACAGCGCGGCATGAAGTGTCTTCGTGCCGCGGGCCGAACCCATCACGACCAGCTCGAAGCGGTCCGTGTTAATGCGTTCGAGGACCCCGCCCAGGGATCTGAGAAAAAGTGCCTCGTGGCGATCGGTGACTACGAAGCCGATCCGTGGCCGTCCCGACGAGCCCGTTGCCGTCGCAGTTGCGGAGCAATTTCGGAAAACCTTTGCGTAAGCTTCCCGGATCGGGCGATCGTCGTGGCCGTGAAACTGGAGGTTGAACGGGGGTATGCAGGCAATTGTCGCTAACGGGGGAAGCTTGAATTCAGGCTGCGCGCTGGCAAACATCTCGAGCTCGGCCAGCAACGTGCGGCGGTAATCCACGATGTCCGTGGCATGGCCAAAGACGCCCGGACAAAGTGAAGCGATATTCAATCGCCAGACGCCTTGGTTTGGGTGCCGCTCGAGCGCTCTCAAATAGCATTCTTTCGCTTCGGCTATTTGTCCCAGTTGCGTCAAGAGGCTCCCCAGGTTGCCGAACCCTTCAACAAAATCGGGGTTCAATTCGAGACCTCGCCGCCAGCATTCAGCCGCTTCGGCCAGTTGGCCTTGCATGTCCAACAGCGTACCGAGATTGAAGTGGGCCTCGACAAAGCCGGGTTTTCGGTGCAGCGCACGGCGATGGCAGGCGATCGCCTCGCTAAATTCTTCTTGCCGACCCAACACGACACCGAGTTGGTTGTGAGCTTCGGCATAGTCGGGCTGCAGCTCGAGTGCGCGCCGAAGCGAAGCCGCCGCTTCGTCCAGCTTGTTTTGGTCACGCTGGACTCTGGCCAGATTGTAGTGCGCTTGAGCAAAGTCGGATTTGATTGCAAGCGCTTGGCCAAGCGAGGTCGCGGCGTCGCCAAGTCGGCCCAATTTCCACTGTGTGGCTCCCAGGTTCAGGTAGATATCTGGGTCATCTGACGCCCCACAAAGAGCAGATCGGTAGCTTTCGATTGCCAGTTCGAATCGACCCAATTGCTGATAAGCATTGCCGAGGTTGTAATGCGTCAAGAAGTCGTCCGGGTTCAGGCCGATTGCGGCTTGAAATTGGCGTACGGCCTCCTCCGGTTTGCCGGCGGCACGCAAAATTATCCCCAAGTGGCTACGGAGCAAGCTTTGTTCGGGGCTTGTTGCGATCGCCGCCGAGAGTTGTTCGATCGCCTCGGTATGCCGGTTCCGATCGCACAACAGCCAGGCCAACTGATGTCGTACCCCTGATTCGTGGGGCGCCTGTTCCAGGAGCTGCCGGTAGGCTTGCTCGGCCTGTTGCCACTCTCCGGCGCGATGATGGGCGACCGCAAGTTGCAGCAGATCGGCAATACTGAACATGCTCAGCAGTCGACTCAGTCTGAGTTCGGCCTGAGATTAAAAAGAGGGGAGACGACGGAGGTCAAACCACCCCCAGACGGAATGTTCTCGGGCGCCACGTCATTTGACCCCGACCGACAGCCGCAAGCAAGGTTTTTTGGGCTGGCTTGAAAGCGCCTGGGGGGGGACCCATCCCGATCTTCTCTGAAGGCGCGCCGATTCCGGAGTTGAGCGGGTGAGGTGGAAAGGGAGACCACCCTGCCCGTGTCGTCAAATGCACGGAGTACTCGGATCGCACGAGCGGTGCCGCAATTGGGTGGTTAAATCGGGATTCCCAGAAACCAAGGCAGTTCTCACGAGTTCTTGGGACGACGCAGGGCTCTGTGCGTCAGACAGCCCAGGGCATGTGACAGCGACTCTTCCCGGTCCAGGTCGATGTGACCGAATGGAGTTTGGTGGTAGCTTTGGGACGCCACGAAGGGCAGGCCGAGGTGAGCAGAGCGCTTGCTCGCACGGCGATTCGGCTACTATATTGCACGCTCGATGTACGCCATCGTTCCTCAAATGGAGCGCAACAACCATGGACGTAAGAACTGCGCTCAGAAGCCGCGATGCCGCAGCGCTTCGCCGGATTCTCTCGGCCGATGCTGCACAAGCCAATGCCCTCGTCGCGTACGGCGAGAACTGTCAAAAGCTCACGCACCATCCGCTGCATTATATCTCCGACCTGGTATTCAACGGCGTGTTGCCAAAAGGCACGGAAATGCCCCTGGTCGAGGCCCTTCTTGAAGCCGGTTCGGATGTTGATTTCGGGAAGGGGGACAAACACGAAACAAATCTCATTGGCGTGGCCAGTCTCGGCGCTGAGGATGTTGGCATCAGACTGTTGGACGCGGGCGCTGATCCCCACGCGCGCGGCAACGGCGGAGAGACGGCGCTACACTGGGCAGCCCTTTTTGGGGAGCTTCGATTGGTGCAGCGGTTGATCGAAGGCGCAGACCTCGAACTCGAAGACGATCAATATCATTCCACGCCTCTGGGCTGGGCCGTGCACAGCGTTTGCGAGCCACCCACGGAAAATCCGGCAAATCGCGGCCATCAACGCGAGGTAGCCGCGCTTCTCGTGGCTCACGGGGCAACGGTCAGGCCCGACTGGCTTCAAGAGGAAAGGATACGTGCCGATCCTGAGATGTTGAGCATACTCCAGGGCAAGGCGAGTTAGCCAACTTCGATTCCCATGAGCCCGTGCCGATTCACCGTCACGCGATTTCGCAGCGTCCGAATCGTGTGTCCTGCCCCATGCGTTTCAGCTCATCACTGAAGTCGAAGCGCAGCCAATCCCGAAAATGCGTCGATAGATGACCGATGTTGAAAAACGTATGGCAAACGAGACGATGGGGTGGCCAAACGGGGGCTGAGGAAACAATAAGGTCCCGCCAAGCCATAGGCCCAGGGTCTTGGCGAGCAGGCTGGCCATCAGCCGGCGCGCCATAGAGGAGCTGTAACGGCCGGGGGACTCTGGGCGCTGCGCAGTCTTGCGGCGGCCGGGCTGCTGCAATGCACTAGCTGACCCTGGCTTCGCATTGCGGGGCAAAATGTCTCGCCTAGTTCATCCTTGGGCTAGGCGGGCTTGCTCTTTGGTAGAAAATAATGGCCACGCAACCAACCGACTCACCTCAAAGTCACGACGATGTCGCTACCGCCGTGGAGCGCCGCCTCCAGGAACTCCATCAACAGCTGCGATCACTGCCGACTGAAAAGCTTGATCGGCATCAGTTCTATGACCTGTGGCTGAAAATTGTTGATGAACTTTCGGAGTTCCGACAGTTTTCGTAACGGAAGGCGAAGAGTTGCGCGTTTGCGTAAAGTCGGCCAAACGGGATTGCACGAAGGGCGTCCGCCCTGGCTAATATCCTCCAAATGAGCACCGGAAAGTCTCATCCGTGCCGGAGGATGAAAGGTGATTCGTCGAGCAGATCCAAACAACTTGCACACTGAGTTCTTGTGCACGCTTTCCGAGGGACTGGTTAGTGGCCGTATCCCTCGTGATCGACTCACGGAGTTATTGAGCGACTGCCCCGCCGAACTCCAAGACCGTTGGCTAGCCAACGCGAAGGTTGTGGTGCTGCTCAATCACGTCTGGCCGAACCCGCGCCGCCCCGGGTAGGTTTTCGCAGGCCGAACGATGTACCGCTTGCCGAGAGGCTGATGCCTTCACGACGTTGTTTCCTGGCGGACGACCGCTTGAAGGTCAACCAGCTCGTCGAGTAATCGTTGCCATTGCGTTACCGATTCAATACGGGTCAAGCGCCGACTTTGAAGTACCTTGAGTTCTGCTTCGATCGAGGCGATTCTTCGCTCGACCGCTAATCGCTCGTGCCCCGAGATCTTTGTGGCAGCGGGCTTTGTTTGTGTCATGGTCCTTGGTTATTCGAATCCTTTCCGGCGCGAGTGGAGTGCCATCAAGAAAACACCTTCGGTGAGGGCGCGAACATTTGCTCTCCGACAAAGCTCATGTGGTGACCACGTTTTACGGATTTCCTCAGTCATCTTGCGAATTTGCTCGGGAGACGGACAATTCTTCTCATGATTTGAAGCATACGAGCGACGTTGCTTCCGCACAAGCATCTTCAGTCTGCCTTTCTATCTGCGACGTGCAGCGCATTCTCGACTTGCCGGACGCCTGGGGTGTGGCGGGCCAATTCCTGGGCCACTTGCTTCAAATGGAAAGTCGGAACCGTTCCTCGGAGCATCGCAACACCCTCGCTGACATCACAAACGATGTCCGGAGGAAATGGGTATTGCACACTATCGGTGATGACGACAAAGCGGAGATCGCGCGGGTCGTCGAGTTGGGAATCCCACCGCCCCGTTCGCTCCCAACGGTGGTGCTTCGGCCGCCCCGGCAGCCGGCGCCGCGGTAATTCCAACCGTAAAAGCGCGACTTGCCTGGTGGCGAATCCCGGGCAGCATCTCGACAAATCGCTCGTTCTCTTGAAGCTTGACGTAGTCGCGGAACAGCTTGGCAATGGTGATCATGGAAACGACCTCCCGTGTGAGAGACCGGTCCAGCCGCTCACCGAACTTTTT
>PLYM01000263.1 GCA_003153375.1 Planctomycetaceae bacterium | reverse complement strand
GGGGGCAGCGGCGGCACCGGTGGCGATGCCACGGGCTTTAGCAGTGGCTCGGGCGACAGCGGCAGCGGCAGCAGCAGCGTAGTTGTCGCCGGGCAAGGCGGCCACGGCGGACGTGGCGGCAGCGGCGGTACTGGCGGCAGCGGCGGCGCCGGGGGCGATGGCGGCAAAGGCGGCGGCGGCGGCACGGGCGGTCAAGGCGGCGCGGCGGGCGCCGGCGGAAATGGCGGCAGCGGCCAAGGCGGTGGAATCGCCGTGCTCGGTGGTGTGGTCACCTTGCTCAACGGAAACCTGCATGACAATGCCGCCAACGGCGCGTTTGGCGGAGTGGGCGGCAAGGGTGGCAACGGCGGCTCAAGTGGCAGCGGTGCCTCTAGCGTGAGCGGCGGATCGGGAGGCAGCCCGGGCAACGGCGGCGCGGGCGGATTCGGCGGCCCCGGCGGAACTGGTCCCGGCAACAACAATGGGGCCACGGGAGCCTCTGGCCTCTCGGGACGCCCGGGAAACAGCGGTGCCACCGGCAACGCTGGCGGGTCGGGTTCCCGAGGCGATAACGGCGCGGGCGGCAATGGCGGCGGCGGTGGCAACGGCGGCAATGGGTTCGGTGGTTCGATATTCCTCGGCGGCGGTCAGCTCAACGTCGGCGGCTCGACCTACACCGGTTCGTCCTCAGCCGGCGCGGGCGCCTCGGGCGGACAAGGCGGCGCTGGATCTGGCAGTGGCAGCAGCGGCGGACCGGGAAATTCCGGCAGCAGTTCTGGCAGCGGGCTTTACCAGGCTGGGGGCACTCTCAAGATGGTAGCACCGACCTCGACTTCGGTCGTGTCGGATCACCCCAATCCCACCGGCTCGACGTACGGCAACGACGTGACGTTCACCGCCACGGTCTCCGTTACGCCAAGCGCCCTGCTGACCGGCTCGGTGGAGTTCGACATCGACGGCGTCTTCTTCACCACGGTGCCGCTCAATGCCAGCGACATGGCCAGCTTCGACACGACCAACCTGTCGGCCGCAGATCACGTGATCACGGCCATCTTTACCAGCACGGATACTTCGTTCGCCGGTTCACAAAACACGGTCGACCAGCATGTCAACAAAGCACAGTTGACGGTCAAGGCCGGGGACAAGACCAAAGTCTACGGCGATCCCGTGCCGCCGCTCACGCAACAGGTCAGCGGGTTTGTCAACGGCGATACGTCGGCTCTGATCACCTCGCAGGCCGCGCCGATTACCACGGGCACGGCAACCAGCGGTGTGCTGGGTTCGCCCTATCAGATCGATCCCGGCGCCGTGACGATCAGCTCGAACAACTACATTCTGCAGTACCAGGCGGGCAATCTGTACGTCACGAAGCGCGACTTGACGATCACCGCCGACAACAAGACCAAGGTGGCCGGCACGGCCGATCCGCCGCTCACGTACCAGACCTCGGGCTTTGCGCCTAACGAAGGCGTGGGCAATCTCACCACGCCTCCGGTGCTGAGCACGACGGCCGTCACCGCGAGCCCGCCGGGCATGTATCCCATCACCGTCACCGGCGCGACGAGCCCGAATTACAATATCCATTTTGTCTCCGGCCAGTTGACGGTCACCCCAGCGGGGATCGCCACGACCGTGACGATCTGCTCCTCGAAAAACCCCTCCACGTTCGGCGATTGCGTCACATTCACCGCCAGCGTTTCGCCGGCCAGCGGCAAAACGCTGCCCACCGGCACCGTGGCGTTTTACGACGGCACCACTCTGTTGGGCACCGGAACGTTGTACGTGGTCTGCGGCGTCGACAAGGCGACCTTTAGCACTTCGAGCCTGATCGTTGGCACGCACCCGATCAAGGCGGTCTATAGCGGAGACAGCAAGTTCTCCAGCGGCCCATCGCCGGTGCTCAACCAGGTGGTCAAGGCGGCCTCCACGTGTACCACGCTGTGCGCTTCGTGCGGCGGCGGTGCCTGGGGACAGCCCATCACGTTCACGGCCACGGTCAATTCACCGAGCGGAACGCCGAGCGGCAGCGTCACCTTCTACGACGGCACCACGCCCGTGGCCACCATGGCGCTAGTGAATGGGCGCGCCAGTTGGACGGGCAGCAGCCTGGGAGTCGGCACGCATACGATCAAAGCTGTCTACTCCGGCAACGCCAATTACCTCACCAGCACGTCGCAAACGCTAAGCGAAGCGATTTGCAAGGCCTCGCCGACGGTCTCCTGCGCCTCGTCAGTCAAAACCTGCGCGACGAACCAAGGCGTGACCTTCACCGCCAGTTTCAATGGTTCGGGTTTCTCGCCCAACGACGTCGTCACGTTCATGGACGGTAACAAAGTAATCGGCACGGGCACGTGTAGCGTGTTGGGGGGCGTGGTGCAGGCCAAGTGCACCGTCAGCAACCTGGCCATCGGCACACATTCGATCAGAGCCGTGTATGCCGGCAACTCGAATCTCAACGGCTGCACCTCCGGCCTGGTCTCGCTCAGCGTCACCAAAGCGGTGACCCCGGCGGCCACGCCTGCCAGTCAACTGGCGGTCGTCGCCGCGAGCACGGCCAACACTTCCACCAAAGCCACCGACGCGGTGCACGGGGCTTCGACCGGCGTGAATTGGCGATTTTAATGACAGCTAGTGGCGACTATATCCGGAAAGATGGTGCGAAGACGGCGGCGAGCGGGCGGACCGTAAAATGCGCTACCTGAGCCGCGGATCACGGATCTTCAACCGCTGTTTCGATGGCCTCGATCACTGACTGCAAAGCTCCAGTCCAAGGCGGCCGTCGACCAACCGACGATGGATCGACGCATACGAACCGGATGCCGTAGGTCTGTTGCGTCCTCAGATATTGGACTACCTTTCGTAGATCATGAAAGCCGACGATTGTCAGCGAGGTCAACCCATACTCGTCGCGGAATCTCTCAGCCAAGTCAGCGTCCGTGAACATTGCCAATGCCCGATTCTGTCCGACGTCAACCGTCAATGAGCCTCCGAGCTCAACGGTTTCCGGTTTGCTCCCCCGGGTTGCGTCGGAACAAAAGAAGACAGGGGTTTGAATGAAGAATTCACGATCATTCAACGATCGCATGGAAGCCCCCAATGGAGCGAGTCTTCGTTGTGGTCGCCAAATTTCCGGGTTGCCAGCGCACCAATGGTCCCCGCGACGAACAGCATCCGTAGCGCGAACGACGAGCGGAGTTTAGGTGCGAGGGCAGATCGCATCCCAAGATAATTAAGCCGCTGAAGTCCAGGACGGCCTTGAATTTCAATCCGCCGTACTCGGATTCTACGGAATCTCTGACTCTCGCGCTGACGAGCTTTCTCGTAAGTCAGACAACGTAGCCCGCAGTGACTGGCCCCATGATGGTCGTCGGCCTCTGGGCGGGGGGCGTACGCTGAAGAGGCGGTCTTAGCCTCGTCCGCGTCCCTGAGACCCATCCCTGCAAATTGGGGGTTCATTGGAAACACCGCGTTCAAGCCCCCTCGGAAATACAATTCTAAAACTGCCAGCGCTCATAACTTTTACTCTATTTGACGCCGACCAAGGCTGCTGGGGAAGCCGGAGACGAGGATTTTAGACCGCACGCTGCGCTAGCGGCGGATAGGACGACTGTCGAGTGCGACCGACACGCGCGACCGCTCGGGGCGCGAATCGATACGGGCACGGACGTGACTGCGTTGGCTCGACGTGAGGTGCCAGGCCCGCGATCGCAGGGCCCACGTTCTGCAACCGGCGTGGTTGGGCAGTTACACGGCCATTTGAGCATGGGCCAACAGGTAAGGTCGCAAGACCAGCGGCGCGAACTGACCAAGGCGAATGTCGACCGGCGAAATGGGGTCGGAAAGCTTCAGGCAGGCGGCGATGACCATCGCGAAATCGGAACCAGGCTAAAATGGCCCAGTTCCTCTGGCCGCTCGCAGAGAAATAGCGGTCTCTCCGGCCTCTGTGGCACGGACGCCCGCGCTGCCGACACGGCATTCCCGAGGTAGCGCGTGAAGACGTCTCATCCTGACCTGGCGCGCCCATTGCTTGGCCGAGGAGACATCGGCGATACGCATGCTGAGGGAGGCTCGATGGAGTCTCTGGCCGGCGTAAGTCGGCAATCGGCATGGCTCCATTCGCCGACAGTCGATTCCGCTGACTCCAGCCCAGAATTACCGTTGCGCCGGCTTCGCTGGGGGCGCCGGCCCGCGGGCCGTGGAGGGCACTCCCGCCGGGCGGCGATTGACGGCCTCGACGAGCGCAGGCGTCACGTCCATCCCACGTTGATAGACGATCAGCTTGCGGATTTCCTGCCCGATGGCTTGGGGATCGGTCAGGTCCGGCTGCGGCGGCTCGGATCGCAGCACCAGTTGAATGCCGTTGGCTTTTGCGAACTTGTCGACCTCCTCTTGCATATCGCGCGACAGCGAGTACCAAACCTTGGTTTGCTTCTCCTGCGACTCGCGTTCGAACTTCTTGCCCTCCAGTTCGAAGTCGGCCTTCATCTTCAAGATTTCACGCTCGAGCTTTTCGCGGTCGGGGCTGTTCGGCGGTAGCGTGCGAAACTTCTCAGTCAGCGCCTTGCCGCGCTCGCTTTCTTTTTGGAACGATGTTTTTTTGGCCTCGATTTCGGCCGTCAGGGAATCCTTGGCTTGCTTGATCTTGGTCGAACCTTGCACGATGGCGAACACGTCCAGGACGGCGACACCATTACGCGGTGTTTGCGGCGCGGCGGGGCGCTGGGCGTAAATTTGCGATACCGTCAACAATCCCACGAAACCCACCAAGATGGCGGCGGCGACCAGCGGCATTCTCATCGTGTCAGCACTCCTTGCTCGCCCAGGCGGCGGGGAAATAAGGCACCCCAGGTTTTGCGCATCTGGCGCCAATGCATCTTTGGTCGCCGTGACAACTTTGGGGGCGGTATTGTGCCGCCATTGGCTGGGTGAGTAAAGGTCAAAATCGGCGACAAATTGTGCCGGTTGGAGCATGAAATCCTGCTATCACTCCGAGCCAAAATTACAAAGTTGTGAAGCTTATTTCGCGCGTTCTAAAACTGTTGTGCTTTTTCGATGTCCCAGCTATCGTGGCGTACGGAGGCAAGCTACTTCCATGGTTCGCGTCTTCTACGCGGCCTCGAGGACAGAGTCACGATGAGACCATTACGTCCCTGGCGTTCCGTTGCGCGCCGCTCGAACACCGCACGCCAGGGCGGTCGCCGGCAATGGCCGGGTGGCGAAGCCCTGGAAGCGCGAGCCATGTTGACCGCCGGCTCGGCACTCGACAGTCTGTTCGCGGTGCCGGCCTTCGAGGCCTCGGTCACCAATCCCACGCCGCGCGGCTACACGCCCGCGCAGGTCGCGAGTGCTTACGGCGTCAACCAAATCGCGTTTCAGAATGGCACGCTGGTCGGCAACGGCAGCGGGCAGACGATCGCGATCGTCGACGCCTATGACGATCCGAACATCGCCGCCGATCTGCATACGTTCGACCAGACATTCGGCCTGGCCGATCCGCCGAGCTTCAGCAAGCTGAACCAGAATGGCGGCACCGCGCTGCCCGCGGCGAATGCCGGCTGGTCGGAAGAGATGGCCCTCGACGTCGAATGGGCGCACGCGATGGCACCGGGCGCGAACATCCTGTTGGTCGAAGCCAACTCGAGTTCGTTTACGGACCTGTTGGCGGCGGTCGACGTGGCGCGACAGGCCAGCGGCGTGTCGGTCGTCTCGATGAGTTGGGGAAGTTCGGAATTCTCCAGCGAGACGCAGTTCGATTCTCACTTCACCACGCCGGCCGGGCATACGCCGGTGAGTTTCTTTGCTTCGGCGGGCGACAGCGGGGCTGGCGCGATGTGGCCGGCCGCGTCACCCAACGTGATTGCCGTGGGCGGAACGTCGTTGAACCTGGCCGGCAACAGCTATGCGAGCGAGTCGGGCTGGAGTGGCAGCGGCGGCGGCTTCAGTCAGTTCGAAGCGGAGCCCGCGGCGCAGCGCTCGGTGCAGACCAACGGCGTGCGGTCCGTTCCCGACGTCGGTTACGATGCCAACCCCAATACCGGCTTTGACGTGTACGATACGATGGCCGTCAACGGCCGCACCGGCTGGTTCCAGATCGGCGGCACCAGCGCCGGCGCTCCGCAGTGGGCCGCGCTGTTTGCGATTGCCAATCAAGGTCGCGCTGCCGCGGGACAGAGTGCGGTGGCGGGCAGTCCGAGCACGATTTACAACCTGCCCAGCGGCGACTTTCACGACGTGGTGGGCGGCAGTAACGGCTATACGGCCGGCACTGGGTACGATCTCGTCACCGGACGCGGCACGCCGATCGCCAATGCCGTGGTGCACGACCTGGTCTCGAATGTGACGACGACCGGTACGACCACAACGACGGGATCGACCACCACCACGACCTCGACCTCGAACACCAGCTCGCCGCAACAGCACTACTACTATTATTACGAGCTCGTTTATGTGAACGGCCACTGGTGGCTGGTGCGTGTGATCACCAATGCGGCGGAAGAGTCGACGCCGCCCACGCCGGTGCCCTCCAATCTCGCGCAAGTTACGTCGACCGTGGCCAGTCAAGGCAGTTCTGCGGCTCCGCAAACAGCGCCTGCACCCGTTGCGAACTCGGTCGCCAGCGCTGCACAGGCAAATCCGGCGGCCCCGCCGACCGTAGCGCCTTTGCTCGTTTCCGCGTTCATGCGCTGGTCGAGCGGCCGAACCGGGGTGCGCGTGGAAGCCGAAACCGACGCCACCGATGGGGCAGATGATCGTGACGACGAAGAGCCTGAGGTAACGGGCGTCCTGCCGGTCGTTGAGCCGATGCAGGCGGGCACGACGGCTCTGCTTTCGAGCATTTCGGCAGCCGGCGCCCCATTCGAGCTGCCCTCGAGCGATGCCCTGGGGGCCGCAATCGACGCCTGCTTTGCCGGCGAAACCTGGAGCATGCCGCTGGCCGACGCGCTAGCGATCGTGCCGGCCCCCGTGGCCGAAGCGCTGGCCCAGGCCCGCGAGGCGAACCTGCTGGTCGTGGCCACGGGCGTGGCATTGGCCGTCAACGTGGCTCGCGGTTCCGAAAAGCAGCCCGCGCTGGGTCGGTCTGCGGGGCGTCGACGGCGCCATCAGGTCTGTCGGTTGGAAGGCCGCTGACGGCTCCTCGATCCAAACCGCCAAGTTTTTTCTAACGCATAACCTCGCTTCGAGGTGCTTGTTTCCCCTCGTCGGCTGCGCGGCTCCTGGCTTAGAATGTGGCCCTGGAGGAACCGCGATGATACATCCTTGGCACGATATTACGCCTGGCGAGCACTTGCCGCGCGAATTCACGGCCGTGATCGAAATTCCGATGGGCTCGAACGTCAAGTACGAGCTCGATAAGCAAACCGGGCTGCTGCGCCTCGATCGCGTGCTCTACTCGGCCGTCTACTACCCGGCGAACTACGGCTTCATTCCGCAGACCTTGGCCGAGGACGACGATCCGCTGGACGTGCTGGTGCTGTGCCAGGAGGCCGTGGCGCCGTTGACCCTGGTGCGGGCGCGCGCCATTGGTCTGATGACGATGCTCGACTCGAACAAGCCGGACCACAAGATCCTGGCCGTGGCCATGGACGACCCTGAGTATCAGGGCATGGAGGATTTTCGCGAGCTGCCAGACCACCGGCTGACGATGCTGCGGCGATTTTTTCAGGACTACAAAATCCTGGAGCACAAAGCCGTCGAAGTCGAGGAGTTTCAGGATTGGTCGGCGACGCAGGGTGTGATCGAAGCAGCCGTCAAGCAATACGACCGACAACGGCATCGCGGATTTCACGGCCCGAAATAGCGATTCGGTTAGTCTTGCAGACTCATTTTCGGCGAGATCTCCGCAACCGATGGTTTGCGCCACCGAATCGTCAATGGCAGCGGCGGCGGTTTTTCGCGGACATTGGTCGCACCACGTAACGAGGTGTTACGGGTTCGACTGCATGACATTGTTGACGATTTGGCAGACTTGCCGCACATCCTCGTGTGGCAGTTCCGGATAGCAAGGCAGCGACAGGACCTCGTCCGCGATTCGTTCGGTCAGGGGCAACGAGCCTTTGGGGTAGCCGAGAAAAGCGTAGCCACGCATGCGGTGAATTGGTACGGGATAGTGCACGCCGAAGCCGATTCCCTCCTGGCCGAGTCGAACCGTCAGCGCATCGCGATTAGCGGCAATCACCGTATATAAATGGCGGCTATGACAAACTTCCGGCGCGATCCGCGGCCGGGTGAGGCTCGAAGGCAGATGCTCGTCGTAAACCGCGGCAACTGCTCGCCGTTGGGTAAGGAAGCTGGCCAGGTGCCGCAGCTTGACGTCCAAAATCGCGGCCTGCACTTCGTCGAGACGGCTGTTAACCCCCTCGCGCTGGCAGTCGTACGACTTGCCGCAGCCGTAAGACCGGATCTGCCGCATTGCATCGGCAAGTTCTTGGCTCCGCGTAAAACACAGTCCACCGTCACCATAGGCGCCAAGATTCTTGGTCGGGTAGAAAGAAAAACAGCCAATGTCGCCGAAGGTACCCGTCAGCTGGCCCTGCCAGGTTGAGCCGCACGCTTGAGCGCAGTCCTCGACGACTGCCAGGCCGTGCAGTTCGGCCAATTGCAGCAGGCGTGGCATTTCGACCGCATTGCCGAACAAATGAACCGGAATGATCGCTCGAGTTCGCGAGGTGATGTGCATTTCGGCATCGGCGAGGTCCATGAGCAAGGTGCCCGGGTCAATTTCACAAAAGACGGGCCGCGCTCCGCTCATGCAAATGGCGCTAACAGTCGGAATCGCCGTATTCGAGACCGTGAGCACCTCGTCGCCGGGGCCGATATCGAGCGCGCGCAGGGCAATCGCGATGGCATCCGTGCCATTGCCAACGCCGATAGCCTGTCCGTCAACCTGCAGGAACTGCACAAAATTTTCTTCGAAGGCGCGAACGCTCGGTCCCAGGATCAGCGAACCTGATTCGAACACGCGGCGCACCGCCGCCAGAACTTCAGCCTCGATTTGGCGGTACTGTCCGACGTAGTCGAATAGCGGGATGGCCGACTTCGAGCTCATGGCCAGTAGTCTGCCTTGTGTTCGCGATAAAAAGCGAGGGACCTTTCGAGGCCTTCGGCCAGCTTAACGCGCGGCGTCCAGCCGGTGACCTCATGAAACTTCGAATAGTCGCCGTAGTAATCGCCGATGTCGATGATTTTCTTGTCCTCGGGAAAGGGGACCGATTCGAGTTCGAAGCGACAAGTTTGGCGCAGGAGCTCAACAAACTCGATCAACGAGTAGGCACGCTCCGAGCCCAGATTGAAAAACTGGCCGAAGCAACGGTCATGAGTGATCGCCGACAGCATGGCATCGACGACGTCGTCGACATAATTGAAGTCGCGCAATTGGCCGCCGCCGCCATAGAGACTGATCTTCTCGCCGGCCAATGCCAATCGCAAAAAAATCGCAGCAAATCCCTGGCGATCGCCGCGCAAACGTTGACGCGGTCCGAAAGTATTGGTCATTCGCAGCACGGTTGACCGGATGCCGTAGGTGCCGTGGTACAACAAGTGATAGTATTCGGCAGCCAGTTTGTTGATGCCGTTGACGTCGATTGGCAGCGTCGGGTGGTCTTCACTGACGGGCAACTTTTCCGGTCTGCCATAGACTTGGCGGGTCGAGGAGTACAGCAGGCGCGCTGCGGGATTATGTTTTCGGCAAGCTTCCACGAGGTTCATCGTCGATACGCAATTGACGCCCAAGTCGAGTTGCGGATCGCGCATGCTGTCGCCGTGGCTGACTTGGCCGGCCAGATTGAATATGTAATCCTGGCCTTGAACGAGGATATCCAAGGAGTTCGCGTCGCGCATGTCCGAAATGTTGACGATAACCCGGCTCCGCACCGGGGCAATGTTTACCAAGGTGCCGCCAAACTGTGGGATCAGGGAGTCGAGGAGTGTTACGCGCGCACCAAGATCGACGAGCCGAATTGCCAGATTGCTGCCGATAAAACCTAGGCCGCCGGTGATCAAGACGTTTCGATCAGCAAAAGCGTCGGTGAGGATTGTCATGGATTCTGGCGTGGCGCGGAATCAGAATAGGAGATGTTGGGGTATGGTGCGTCCGCACTAGCACGATCGGAATAGGCATGTTTTGCGAGCCACGGCCAAGCCAGCCCAGGCTCCAGTAACTGGCGGCGACGGAAACAGAACGTGCACGTCGAAAAAATGTCAATTCGGTCCGCGAAGGCTGGGGCGATGGTACGCCTTTCAATCGTAAAATACAATCCCTCGCCCGGACAGCTCAATCTGTTCGCTCTTCCGTCGACCGTCGCTGCGAGATCGGTCGCCTCGCGACTCAGGCGACCTTCCTTACGCTCCGCTCGTGCAGCACTCGATCGGAGATCAAGTTGGCAAACCGAATTGCCCACGACGGGCAAAGTTTTTGTTTGCTGCCCCAAGCTGAGGTTCGAGGAATCGACGAAGCGTGCCCAGTTCGCGTGGGTGGTCATGCTGCGATGTCGCATTGCTCGCAAGTGACAATCGTTAGCGATGTTTCCCCGCAGATGATTGTCAGCATGCAGTCAATCGGGGCCTCGGCTGGTTCGACTTCTCGTCGACCGCCGTCGGAGCCACACCGATGTGATTAGCCGTGGCCTATGACGCAATGTTCCAGACGACGGCCACTTTCGCTACCGGGGCGTTGGATCGGGCTTTTGATCCTAAATCGCTGTGCAGGTAATGGTTCGCTGGGTGTAGGAAAAATTACCACCGGCATCGATCGCGATCACCGTGAAGAGATTCTCGCCAGGAGAAAGCACCACTCCGGAGAATTGAAAATATCCGCTGCCGTCGGATGAGACGGCCTGGCCGGCTTCCACGAGGTAGACCATCACATCGGGGCTCGTCACACCAACGAGCGTTACCTCGGTGGCGTCGGTTGTATCGGGCGCCGTGATGGCCGGATTGAGCGAATCCGGCGAGAGATGAAAATCGGGAACGATTGGCGGTGTGGTCAACAAGGTATAGGCAAACGAGAAATCCAGTACCGTACGATTGCCCGCCGCGTCGATCGCAACGAGGTGCAATACGTGCGTCCCCTCGGAAAGCTGGCCGCCGGCAAATTGAGTTATCAGGCTGGCAGAGAGCGTGTAGCTTCCATCGGAGTTAACCAAAGTCAATACGTCCACAAAGGATTGCTCAGAGCTATCGTCCATGCCCGCCACAAAGGTGACCAGCTGCGTTGGATCGTGGACCGTGCCGGTGACAGTCGGATCAAACGTGATCAGATCTGAGTAAATGCCGGTGTCATTTTGCAACGCCACGGTCACCGCGGGCGGTGTCGTAACCAGTGTGAACGACACCATCGAGAAGCCCATATCGCCATTGGCATCCATCGCCTCGAAGCTGACCGTATGGTGGCCGTCGGCCGAACCGTTGGTGGCCAGTTGCGGATCGAAGACAAAATGACCGGTCGCCGAATCGAACGGCACGACCTGGACAGTTCCTGAATCCACTTGTGCTTGCAGTGACACGATGGTTGAAAGTGCCGAACCGACGACGCCTGAAATCAGGTCGTCGTTTGTAATGCCATCCGTGGGGTCAACTCCGCTATCGTCTTCAAGCTCGACGGCAATGACCGGCAGAAGCACGACGTGGACCGAGGCCACGGCGTCGCTGCTCGCAAAGGTTCCGTCGTTAGCGGTCACCCGAATTGTCTGAAAGTTCACGCCGGGATTCCCGTTCGTGTTGTCATAGGTCACACTGCCCAAGACTTGCTGATAGTTTGCGACGCTGTCGACGCCACTCAGCGTGAGCACTCCAGCTGCGCTATCGTACTCGGCAGAGATGT
>PLYM01000099.1 GCA_003153375.1 Planctomycetaceae bacterium | reverse complement strand
TAGCGGGATGCGAGTTACGCCCATTCGGTTTCGATTCGCTCCCCGCAAAGCCCCCTTTCACATTCGACGCCAAAGGATACTCCGAAATCCCCGAGACGTTCCTGCCGCTCGATGGCGATGACGAGGTTGTCGTCACGATGCAGCCGCAGGGGGTGCTCCGCGGCCACGTGGTCGATGCGGCGACCGGCGAGCCCATCGCGGCTTTCAACGTACGGATTACGTTCTCGCCCGACCGGCGTCCAGGCGATCCTAGCGCTAGCCTAAGCGGACCGCGCGCCTTCAATGGCGAGCGCTTCGTCGCCGCCGATGGTCAGTTTCGGCTCGATCACCTGGTGGTTGGCATGCCGCTGCAAGTTTCGGTCGAGGCCGAGCAATACGGCACCGTCACCGAGCGCCGTGTTCTTGCCCAGGCCGAGCCCGACGCCAATGTCGTCGAGTTCAAGCTGCCGTCGCTCGATCCGATGGCGCTGGCGACGGTGAGGGGCACGATTGTCGATGATGTCGGTCGCGCGATTGCGGGCGCCGAGCTGCGGCTAATTATTGCCAAGGATCGGCCAGTTTCGCGCGACAAATTCCCGTTCAATTGGGAAATGATCCGCAATGGCCAAGTCGAGCACGTCGATAGTGTGGTGCAATCCCCGACGACCACGAGCGATAAGCAAGGGGCCTTCAGTTTTGACAAGGTGCGCATGGACGCGGACGTCGAGTTGGCCTACTGGGGCGAGGGAGTCTCGGAAGGGCGCAAGGAGCATCTCGAAAAACTCACCGCCGCAGAACGAGAGGGTCTTCGTGTCGTGATCATTACGCCAGGCGCAGTGCGAGGCACAATTAGTCGCGTCGCGCTCCCGAAAATCACCTCGGTCGCTGCCAGCGGTGGCAATCGCATCTTCACTGAATGGCTCGACAATAAGAGCGGCGACGCCGGGTATGCAATTCGCAATCTTCCGCCCGGCGAGTATGTGTTACAAGTCTACGGTGAACGCATTCCCAGTGGGAAGGACGGCCTATTCACTATGAAGATCATTCAGAGGCAGCCGATTCGCATCGAATCCGGCAAGACACTCACGGTCGACATCGGCAACGACAAGTAGGCGCGGCATCGCGCGCCAGACAAAGACGTGCATCCCGCCACGAGTGAGGCAACGGGGCCATGATAGCAGCGAAGCTGATTCAGAATTGACGGCAATGCGGGACTTTGAATACCGAAATGAGTACTTCGGACTGGAGTTGTCGAGCGTCGTAGACCCCCGATCGCGACTGGCTGTCGCTCCGAGAAAAGGAACGATTTTCGATGCCAGAGCACGCTCACTTCAGAAGCGGCATTACATAGCTGACCAACATGCCTTCGTAGACCGCGGCCACGGCTAACACTCCGGCCACCAACGTGTACAGTTGGAGGGTCCATGTCGCGCCAGACTTGTAGCCCTGCCATCGCGTGGCGGCACCCACGCTTTGTGGAAACAGAAGTGACTTTCCCTGAATGTATGAACCCAACATTGCCAGGACGTAGCCTTCGCCCTCCAAGACGAGGAGTATGCCGACGAGCAGACCGTATGCCAATACTGTTCCATTGAATGCCGTGAGATTGGGCGTGAAAATCAATCCCCAAATAAACGCTCGCACGGCTCCGAGCAGCAGGCCGACGAAGGGCAAGAGCAGTGACGGCAAGGTTATGTACAGCAAACTGCCGCCGATCAGATTCACTACGAAAATCAGACCAACGGTCCTAACGACGTGATCGCTTGGATTGGTGCCCAGAACCGCGGGCAGAAACTCCGCTGCCTGCCGTTTGCTTTCAACCATATACGCATCCCGATTTTCCCGATCCCATGATCCGTAAGCCATGCCTCCGCACACGATGCCAAAGTAAGCCAAGTTGACCAGTAAAAAAGGATGAGCAAATTGTCGGACGAGCCCGAGCGCGCGACCAAAAATGACCACGGTAAATACTCTTTAGCGGTTTCGAGTCAGACAGTCACCTCGATCAGAGATTGTCGCCGCCCAGTTTGGCGATGTCCAATCGTGCTGAGCGTTTTCTCGGACTCGCGAAAAACCACCCTTTTGCGGTGCCACTGGCGCGTGACGAGATCTGAATGCGTGTGGTGGCACGGACCGCTAGAATTGCGGTCATTGGAGACCCTCGCACCGTTGTGCCCAGAACGACAGGAGCAATTCCATGTCTTTGAATCCACGTTGCTTATTCGCCCTCGGTGCCGCGTGGAACATTGTTATTGGCCTCTCGGTGCTTCTTGCACCATTGTTTTCACTGCGACTATTGTATGGCCACGAGCCAAGCGTGGACGATCAGCTTTTGAGCATGCTGGACCGTGACTTTGCCTCCTGCGTGTTGATCTTCGGGCTTGGATACGGAATCGTTGCGATTGATCCAAGCCAGAATCACGGCCTGATATGGCTGGGCATCATTGGAAAACTTGGGGTGGTAGCGACGCTCGGACAGCGATGGCTAGCCGAAGTGGCCACGGCTTGGGTTTTGCCCGCTGCGGCCGGTGATCTTGCATTTGCGGTGCTGTTTGCCTGCTTCCTCTGGCGCAGCAAGCCGACCCATTCTTGATGCGGCATCCTCGTTTGGACGGTTCATTTGCTTCTGGCACTCGATTTCTCAACAATAAATCGGTTCTGGTCGCCAATTGAATCGGAGATTGAGATGAGCTTGCTAGTCAATCGTGTGGCGTTAGTTACCGGAGCAGGTCGTGGCATCGGCCGCGCGATCGCGCTTGCCTACGCGAAGGAAGGGGCAAGGGTGGTCCTGACCGCACGAACGGCCGAGGAACTGGACGAGGTGGCTGGTGAGATCCGTAAGCGAGGTGGAACCGCGCTGGCATTACCCGCCGACCTCAGCGATCGAACAGTCGCCCGCCAGATTGTGGTCGACGTAGAGGCGGCCGTCGGTTCGATCGAAATCCTTGTGAACAATGCCGGTATCGGCAGCAGTTCGAAGCCACTCCCTGTTGTTGATTTCGACGACGACTTCTGGGACAAGACGTTGGCCGTGAACCTGACGACTCCTTATCTGCTCTGCAAAGCCGTACTTCCCGGCATGCTGTCGCGAAGATGGGGGCGCATCATCAATGTCGCCTCGATCAACGGAAAGATTGGCAGTCTGCATGGGGCAGCTTACGCAGCAACCAAACACGGTCTCCTGGGATTGACTCGCACGCTGGCGATGGAAGTCGCGGCCCAAGGGATCACGGTTAATGCGATCTGTCCTGGCCCGGTTCATACGGTGATGAACGACCGGCGCATCGAATACGATGCCAATCGCCAAGGAATCGCCTTCGAGGAACTTGAAGCTGAACTCACCCCCCTCCGTCGACGTCTCGAACCGGACGAAATTGCCCCGCTGGCCGTGTATCTCGCCAGCGACGGTGCGGCCACGATGGTCGGCCAGGCCATCAACATTGACGGCGGGGTTCTGATGACCGGATAGCACAGTCACTTATTCGACTGTAGTGTCCCGCGACGATCTGTCGTGGGTTGTCACGCACAAGCTTCCCGAGGCTTGCACGTGCTTGGGTTTCAGCATGCTGGTACTTGCCGCGAGTAGAGTGAGCCACGCCTGCTCGTTCGTTTTCAAAAACGACGTGGCGGCAAGGTGAACCGCTGCAATCAACCCCCGCCTACCCAAAGCCCTCAGCTCCCCCTGGCGATCCGGCAAGCGACTCAAGCAGGTGCTAGCAACGGCAGCTCTGTCCGTTGGCGGCATCCTGGCCGACTGTAGACCACCAGGGGATCCACCGGAGCTTCGTACGGGACAGACCGTGCCAAAGTCGGTCTGACGCCATCAGCGTCGCTAGCGGTCAGCTGCGAGCTGTCGGCAGTGCTAGCATTCATCGAGGCGAAACCAAGGACAGGGCGCGGATAGTGCTGGCGCCAGCAGGGCTCAACATATGCTGATCCGATCGCGGCGTAAGAGGCGTGATAGCACCCATGGCCGCTCAGGGCCGAGGTACTCGGGGACTACATTCGTCCGTGTGGCCTCGACCTGGGCGCTACTGGCGATGGGGGCCGGTGCTTTGCTCTTGGGTTGCAGACGGCGGTGAGCGGCGCTCCTCATTGGGATTTGAAGCGTCGGTTGTTGTAGAATCGAGGTGTGCGCGAAGTCATTTCACTCGGCAGGAGGCATTTGTTATTAAACAGCGAACCGTCTTCAAGGTGGGCCTTTGGGGCCTATTTAGCTTGAGCTTGGTCGTGGCAATTATGGCGTCGGCAAACCCGCCGTCTCAAAAAGGCTATTCACGCGATATACCTCCCGAGGCAAAACCTCAGAACGACTTACCTGCCTTGCTTCGGCCCGCCCAGCCTAAGTCATCACGTGAAGCGGCCCGGACATTACGCGCCGATATGTCGGATGCGGCAAACATGGCGATCGCTGAAGCGGATGCCGCCGAATTGGAATACCGAAATGCAATCGAGGCGAACAAAAAGCAGCACGGAAGTATTCCGGAAGCCGAAGTCGAGCGACTGCACCGAGTTCATTCTGACCGACTCCTTGGGGCAACCAGCAAGCAAGTTAAATTCCTTCAAGCCGAGGTCAATTACCTTCGTGACGAGGTATTGGACTTGAGGACGGTCAAGGTCCGCCCCGTAAAGAACTAGTGCCTCTTCAAACCCGAA
>PLYM01000075.1 GCA_003153375.1 Planctomycetaceae bacterium | reverse complement strand
CATCAGAAAATCCTTTTACTGATGATTGGCTTAGGTCATTCGTTCATGGCTTCGTTCGCGACGTGCGTTTCCGGGTCGAGACCGGCATTCAGGGCCGGCACCGCAGACCGTTTTTGACGCCGCCGCCAGCCGCGGATTTCGGACCCCTTGAGGAACAAGCCCACTTGGGCAAGTTCGCCAGCAAGGGATTTTTTAGCGGTTTCAAGTTCACGTCGAATGTGGCGACGCGCCGTGTCCAGCGTGCGGTCCACTTTCGGCCTCTCCTGCAGCTGGGCCAGGATTTCCCGCACGTCCGCGACGAGCGCGCCGCCAGGCCCTAGATAGACGGCCACCTGCTTGCCGTCGGCGCTGCGACACGTGAGCCTATAGTACGGCCCAATCGGATGTTGGCCGCGTCGGCGCCAACTGGCGACAACGCTGCCTTGCCGAGCGAGTTGGTCGCGGTGCGCGGCGATATACTGCTCAACCTGCCGGCGGCGTTGGTCAACAAAAGCGTGTTTTTCCAAAAGATGTGCCCTCCTAAAGGGCTGTCGTCGGGCCGGCCCACCTTCACCACAACGGCGAGCTCACGGGAAATACCGCCCATATTTGGCTTTGGCGTTGCGTAATTTGAACAAAAAGTCGAGCTGGGTTTGCTTCGAAGCTATGAGCCTCAAATGGCGGCCGATCTGCTTCGCGCGTTTGTCCGGATTCGCAAACTCGCCAACGACCGCCTCCTCAAATTCCCGACCCAACTGGAATTGGTCGAGGACCTCGAGCGTCAAAAGGAACACGAGCGTGACGCCAGCCAAACGCTCAAGAGTGCTATCGGCATGCGTCACCAAGGTCTTATAAGCGGGACCAACGATCTCGGTCAGTGCGGCCCGCGCCTCCGCAGGCAGCGCCTTAAAATCGACCGCGGCCGGAATAAAGTAGGGCCGGACAATTTCTGCCGGATTCGAATTTTCAGGATCCATGGCCTCGACCTCCATGTCGAAAAAAATGGACGTGAGTCTAGCTCTTGAGTATTTGCCCACATCTGGGTCAATCTTAGCCCAACATTGGGCAGACGTCAAGATCTGATGTTCAATGCGGCGAAAAAACCAGGTCGCGGATCTGGCCAATATCCAATCGGACGATCACCCGAGGCGCGAAGTTCGCCGGCGGGTTTTTCTCGCCTCGTTTACGCCAGCCGATAGCTTTACCCGGGAAGCTCAGCCGAACCCAGCCGTCACCGCCAAAATCGACATGCGCATCAAGTGGCCTGAGAGGACTCTCTAAGATGGTAGGTAAGGCTCGCTGCGAGTCGGTCGGTTGGAGCTTGGCGTCGAGCAAAGCGGTCAGAAATTGCCGAATGGTTTCATGGGGCAAGCCCAAATCGAGTAGGGTCACCGCGCAGACAATGCCAAAACCGACGTCGTCCGCGAAATGCCGCGGCCGGCCCGATTCATCGTTGACAATCTTGATTTTCAGCGCCGGCACGAGCTCATGGTCGAGCACATAACGGAGTCTCCGTCGGTCCAGGCGAGTTCGGCTTGCAAGGGTACTCAGGTCCAACTCAGTCGCCTCCTTTTTTCAGGCAATTCTGGTCGGCAACAGGGCGACAGGCAAGAGCCGCTCGACTTCACCTCCCAGGTAATTGCACATGAGCATGTCGATGGAGCCGCTATTGATCATTGTCTTTGGCCTGGGCAGTTGGTTTGATCGGCGGCTGCCGAGCGGCCACCGTCGAGCCGGCGATCTACAAGACTCATCCTGGTGTGGCGGCCCTCCGATTTGCTCGACACCCGGCGCGAAACCTTGGTGCTCAAGAAGAACCACTCAACTTTCCCACAGCCTCCCCAGGCTGGCCATCAGCCTGGAACCGGGTCCAGCTAGCCTCCGACCGGCTGAAGGAGGCACAATCTCCATCAGGGATGCCCAGGTACACTTGAGGTCATTGGCTTGCCGTGGATGGCGGTCATGCTGGATCGGCGCGCCTGGCGCCGCGCAATTCAGCGGTGGGCACACGCGAGCGGTCGCCGAGCCCGGACCGTCAGCCGCATTTCGTTGACCACTCCGAGGAGCCAGCGGACGTCGTGGGCCTGAAAGCGGTGGCAGAATTCGGCGGCCGTGGTGGGATCGGGGAATGCGCCGCGCATTGACGGCATCCAGACGCACTTCGTCATTGCGGCGCAGTTCGAGATCTTCCAGGCAGGTCGCGTCGCAGAGCGCGTTGCAGGCCAGGTTCGACACGTGATCGCTTTCCTGGTAGGGCAGGTGAATCTTCAGCAGGTGCCAGCACTGGTCGATCGCCTCGGTCAGCTCCAGGTTGCTCACCAGCACGAGTATTGAGCCGATGCTGCGGTAGATCCTGCCATGGGTTCGCTCGGCAAGTTCCTCTTGAATGCCGATCGGCCGCAGCATCGCGCGATCAGCCCCCCCGGCAATTGGCCTAATCCAACCGCCTCTTGATCCGCCGCTTGCCGGCCGCCAAGCGTCCTCGTATGCTGGTCTTCACTTGAAAACTCTCCGTGATCGTGACGTTCTCGGCTGCGACACGCATAGAATATCGCGAAGACGCCGAGGGATTTCGAGTTTTTCAGACTCTCCCGCGGATCATCACCAAGGGTTCAATTGGGTATGGCTAGAGACAGTCATAACACATGGACGAAGTTTCGGTGAGCATACCACTCCCGCGAACGAGAACACGCGGGACTTGCCGCCCATCGGGATCGATGCAGGCAAGCGTGGCCTGGTCAGCCGTGCAGTTTGCCAGCACGACGACGCTGACGACGAGCTACGCCGAACGCCGCGGCCGCGATCGCCCAACCCATCAGGATCGACGGCCCGCGATGTCGCAGCAATTGAAGCGTGACCATACAAAATTATGGGAGTATGCCTATCGTCAGCGCTCTTATGGCTCAGCGCAGCGCGGTTAGCTGCTCGCCTGCCAGGGTTGCTTTTCTGACGATGTGACTCGATTTTTTGCACGGGGGCGTGGCTTCGTGATCCGGCCGAACGTCTTTGGAGGTCTCGCCAACTCCGTGCAAGTCCAACGCCGGCGTTGGCTATCGACGGCCGTGGTGGCTTGCACGTGGTCGTACATGGGAGCCGTGCTAGCGCTGTGGCTGCTGCTGCGGTTCGCCGGTGACCGCTGGTGGTTAGCGACCGTGATCTTGTATGGCCCGCGGTGGCTTTGCGCCCTACCCCTGGCGGTGCTGCTGCCGGCAGCCGGGCTGTTGCGGCGCCGTTTGCTGTGGGTGTTGGGCGCCGCAGCGATCCTAGTTTTCGGACCCGTGATGGGATTTTGCCTCCCCTGGGCACGACTGGCGGCCAGCGACGTGTCCTCGCTCCGCGTGCTGACCTGTAACCTGAAGGGCAAATGCACCGACAACGAGGCGCTCGAGAAACTGATCCAGGAAACCATGCCGGACATCGTCGCCCTGCAAGGCTGCTGGCGAGAAGTCCGCATCGATTGGCCGGCGGGATGGCACGTCTGCCAGGAGGCCGAATTCGTGGTCGCGTCGCGCTACCCCGTAGTCCACCAGGGAGCGGACCATCGCTGGTTACTGCGGGGACACTGGCCGTACACGGATATACTACGCTGCACCGTTCAAGCGGCTGGGCATGAGATCGATTTCTGCAGCGTCCATCTGCTCAGTCCGCATCAGGGGCTGGAAGCGGTTCTCGATCGGCGGACGTTGCTCCGGCCCTCCGATAGTCCGACGCTGGACGCCGAGATCGATCAACGCCGGTTGGAGTCCGAGGACGCCTATCACTGGGCGCACAACTTCGCGTCGCCGACGATCCTCGCGGGGGATTTCAATTTACCCGTCGACAGCGCCATCTACCGCCGATACTGGGCCAATCTCCGCAATGCGTTCTCCGATGCCGGTCTGGGATTCGGTTATACAGAATGGCCGCGGATCCGCGGCCAGTTTTTTGGCGTAAGAATCGACCACGTCTTGACCAGTCCCGGCTGGCGGTGCTGCCGCTGCTGGGTAGGTCCGGACGTTGGCTCTGATCACCTCCCACTGATCGCAGATCTGCAATCGACCGACTTCGTCGCCGTCAAGCGTCCTGCGGGTGACCATTAGCCCGGGGATGGACGGCGCCAGACGCCACATGAAAACCTACCGGCACAGCGGCGCATGGCCATCCTAACGGGGCTTATAAGGCCCCTGCGCCGCCAAGACGCGGACCGCT
The DNA here is from genome assembly GCA_003153375.1 of Planctomycetaceae bacterium. Classification (GTDB taxonomy): domain Bacteria; phylum Planctomycetota; class Planctomycetia; order Pirellulales; family PALSA-1355; genus PALSA-1355. The sequence continues at coordinate 7,551 of PLYM01000075.1, read as the reverse complement.
CTCCAAAAATCAAGGAAAGCGGTCTGCTGGTTTCGATGGCCTGGGAATGTTCAAGAGAGCGCGGCCCAGAAAAGGTTCACGTGCCTTTTCGATTTGCAGCAGTTCGCTCAATGCACGCATTGATCTCAAGCTGCTGCTGTTGGGGCGTAAACCCAATGCAATTGCGCACGCAGTCGTGCGGCACATGCATCACCCAGGTTGTTTGAGCGATTGACGGTATGGCCAAGCCAGTCTCGACGCCGCACGGCATATCCACAGAAGATTCGATGCGCTGAGAAAGGTCAGACGTAACGCCAATAACAACAACGCAATTTGGCTTTGATCTCGATTCGCCCAAATAGATACAGGGATGTACATACGGCGCAGGGGTGCCGTCTGAATTGGGGATTCGCGCTATTAAAATCTCCCGGCGACCGTAATGCTCCACGCGCCGGAGTCCTTATTTACGGTCAGCGTCAGTCCATGCAGTATCGTCTAGCCACTCCTTGACGGGCTCAGTTGCGTGGGCGTCAAGTTCTTCGAGAGAGACCGACAGGTGGTGCGTTATTCTCCCCGTCCCCATGACGGGACGATTGCGATTGGGTCTCGTGGGAGCCGGATATTTGCCGACGATCTTTCTGATTGCCTCAAAGGCGGCGACAAAGCTCACGGCCTGATTGCTCGCGAGCTGCGGCTTGCTTTCGCCAGGAATGGTCAGAACCTTGTCCGCCACAGCTAATTCATTCATCGCCTTGCACTCCGCTCGGATCTAGGGCCAGCAGCCGCCGTGACATCAAGAGCGTGCCGCCGGAATATAGTTCACAGAAATACACGCCCACCTTTTCCAGTATCACAGGGATATTGCGCACCGTTGATTCGCATACCATAAGCGGACTCGGAAACATCACTTCTAGCTCTGGAGACTCCCAGGCAGCAGCCTCGGCATTGCCAGCCAGATCTGCCTCGGCCTGTACAATTCGGAGTTTGAGGGGTATTTTCCCGAGTCCATCAGTTATCGCGAAATAGATGCAAAATTGGATATGAGCCGGAAACGTTTCAGCAGTTACGGTGCTGAACGTGCCAAGCAGCGTGTGCTTTCCTGTTGCCGGATCTTGATGTATTCCATCGCATAACAGCATGGCCAAGCAGTACGGGTCAGCCATACATGGCACCAAGGCAGGTCGTTTACGACAACTTAACCGCAACGAATGAGCGATAATCAGAAGTGCATCCAATTGCAGATTCGCGAGCGAATCTCGATATGCCATCCTTGGCATCGGCAACGTGTCACACCGCACCTTAGCGCAACCCAACTCTAGCTCAACCCAACACCTGACCACCAATTCTACGGAGCGCTCCGAACAAAAACAATCTCAATATTTCGCTTTTCCCTTGGCGCGATCGGGGAAGCCAGCGCAAAGTAGGCGGAATCGCCCCTGCTAGACAATGGCGTCCATGCTCGGATTCACGCCCGTTGAACTTGCAATTGTCGTCGCCGTAGCCGCCGTCATTTGGTGCTGGCGAATTCGAGCCGTGATGCGCGACTGGCGCATGATCAGAGCCACGCCCCATGACAGCCCCTAGCCGCCGCTGGTGGGCAAGGAAGCGACTTGTCGCACTCGTCATAGGGCTCGTCGTGGTGGCGCTAGTTTGGGCATCGTGGGGGCGGATGACCCAGTGGGCGTTTCGTCGCGCGCTGCCATCGCACGCCGAAGACGTTCATGAATCGATTCGGGAAGATGGCTTTCTCCCCGACTACCGCTACAAACTAAAGGCGAAAATAAGCGAGGAGCAGTTTCGCCGGTACATTGAACAATTCGGGCTGACGGCGCATTCCTCCATGCGGAAATACTCGGACGACGCAGATGTCTGGCTGAGATGGCAGCACTCAGGGCGAAAAGTTGACGGGTGGGACCCGTCGGAATCGCTGGACGAGACATTCGTCCGACAAGCCGGAGATACTTGGACGTTCGCCAAGCGCGAGCGCGGATATCTTTATCTCATGTCGCTCAATCATTAGAGGTTCTGGACCAAGAACTAGCCCAAAGCTGGACTAGCCCGGCCCCAGCCCGACCAACTCACTGTTCACCCGGCAGCCGACGAAACGCGTCGGAGGGAAAGGCCGTCACATCAAGGCGATGGTGCCACGCTGGGACGGGATTGAGCAATCAATAGATCGTTTTCACTGTTTTTCTTGTAATTGCACACTAAGGATCCGGCCTTCGGCGACCTACATCAAATAGAGGCAGATTTAGATTGCGGTAACCAGTTAGTTTGCTCGCCAACGGCGGAGTGCGGCTGCGCGATTCGTGCGGAGCCGCATCGCGAGCGTGCGCACCGGTGCTGTAATAGCACGGTTGGCCGCTGGGTCTTCCCTGCCGCCGATTCTTTCGTTGCTTGAGAGCGTCGGGGGCGTGACGCGCTGCGCGTTTCGGCAACTTGCTTTGCAGGCGCTATTCTCTTGTCCGCTGACCGGAAACCTTCGGGCAGTTCCCGGTTATGTTTAGCCCGCAATCCTCCGCAAAGGATTCAGACGATATGCGATTGCAGCCATCCTTCAACACGCTCAGGGCCCGCCGAATAGCCGCAATCGAGGCCGAGCTTGGTGCTCTCGAGAGCGATATCTCGTCACCCATCCGGCGAGCTTTCAGGTTGAAAGAATTGGGGGAGGAGTTGCTGGCTCTGATTGATAAACAAGACGAGGAGCAGCGACGCGCTCGGACAATCCTTTTAGATCGGTCTTTGAACTAGCGCCATCAAGTAACGTCGCATCAATCGCGACGAGCCTAGCAAGCGGCGGAGATGCATGAGGGCGCTTGAGGACGTTCTTTTGCCTGCCATCGCCCAAGCTTCGAAGAGCCGCAGTTGTGATCGCGACGCGAGCGGGAGCGAGGGTTGGATGACCAAGTTATCAAAATTCGCGCTTACCTACCGAAAGTTCGAGTTTCAAAACCGTCAGCTCCCCATCGAGCATAACTTCGCGAGCAAGCTGCGCCGCGCTTGCCACCACCAGCGGCATGGCGTCCAACTCGGCATGGATGTCCGTGATTCGTTGCTTAATCGCCTTTCGTTCTTCGGGGGTGAGCCGGCGTTTTTTCTTCTGCACACTTGCCATACTTACTTTTCTGAGATCTCCGGGCTCGAAAACTCATTACCCGCTGACTGCCGAGCACGAAGCGGCACGATCGTTCTGCGCCCGGTGATTGCCAGCCGCCAGGATTAGGTGGTCAGCGTCCCTAATTCACTAAGCACCGGAGGCTCGATAAAACGGACGCCAAACGTCCCAAAAAATAAAAAAATTAGTAACCGTGCAATTTCGAATTTTTTTCCGCATCGCGAAAGGAAATCCGCGCTGATGCCCAGCCAACTGGGACACACGAGCTGGGCACTACGACCGCAAGTTGCACACCCAGGCCGGCGAGGTGACCTTGCAGGTGCCGCGGCTGCGGAACCTGCCGTTCGAGAGCGAGATCATCCCGCGGTATCGGCGTCGGGAGAGTAGCGTGGAGGAAGCCTTGGTCGAGATGTATCTGGCCGGCGTGTCAGTGCGGCGGGTGGAGGACATCACCGAGGCCCTGTGGGGCACGCGTGTCCGCCCGAGCACGGTCAGCGAGCTGAACCAGAAGATTTACGCGCAGATCGAAGCCTGGCGGAATCGGCCCATCGAAGGCCAGCATGCCTATGTGTACCTGGATGGCAGCTGGCTCAAGCGTTCGTGGGGCGGCGAGGTGAAGAACGTGGTGGCAGTGCTGGTGGCGATTGGCGTGCGCGAGGACGGCTACCGCGAGATCCTGGGCGTCGTCGAGGGGGTGAAGGAAGACACCGAGAGTTGGCGGAACTTCCTCAGGCATTTGAAACAGCGTGGCCTGCAAGGCGTGCGGCCGATCGTCTCCGATAAGTGCTTGGGTCTCGTGGAAGCCAGGGGCGAGTTTTATCCCGAGGCGACCTGGCAGCGTTGCCTGGTCCACTGGTATCGCAACGTGATGAGCGTGGTGCCCAGGGGCCAGGTGAAAGAAGTGATGGCCATGCTCAAAGCGATCCACGCTCAGGAAGATCGCCAGGCGGCTCGTGACAAAGCCGGACTGGTGGCTGAGAAGCTCGACACGATGCGACTCGCCCGGGCAGCCACGATCGTGCGTACGGGCGTGGACCAGACCTTGTCCTACATGGCCTTCCCGCGCGAGCACTGGACGCGCATCCGCACGAACATCTAGATGGCTCTCCGTGTCAAGAAGCGCGCACTCCAAGCGTTGATCGGTTGGAATGAAGGGATTTCTTCATCCTTCCGACTTCGTTGGGGTTTCCATCGCCCGCTCTTGCCGACGTTGCGTACTGCGTGAGGCTTTCCATGAACGGATCCCGCTTGGGGTCTGCGTAGCAGACCTGCGGCGCCATACATCTATCGAGGGTCAATCCTCACGTGCCCAGTTGCTTGTGCGGCAACGCGGACCGTGACGATGGTGGTGGCAAGCACTTTGCTCAAGTCGCCGCCACGCCCTAGAAATTCCGCCGTTTCCCCGCGATCCGGCCAATCAAAGCGTCGGGCTTGCGTGCAGTGAGCGCGCATTCAGTTAGGCTGAGCTCGCCGCGGGGGCAGCAGGTCGTGCAGACGCGGACCATGGTCCTCGGGTAACTCGTATTTCAAGACCGGCAGACGCGCGTCCAATCAACGTGCGAAGCTCGAAGCATAGGTCGCAGGAAGAAACATCGCGAGTTGGGTCGGCAAATGGCTTGCCTTCCCTCTCAGAGAATTGCCTTCGTCCGTTTGCGTTCGCTCCAGGGGTCGGCTTAGTTAGTGCCTATGGCTCGCCCGCCGCCGGCTTGGATCAGTGGTTGAAGAATCGGTTCACATCAAAAGGCTCCCTGCGTTTGAGTATCCAGTAAACGCCACGACCGATCTTGGCCGCCAGAATCGACAAGGCCTTTCCTTTGCCGAATTTCTTCTCTTTGCGGGCCACCACGCTTTCGGCCTGCGGCAACTCGTGCAGCATCCGACAAGCTGCCTCGGAAAAGGCCCATTTCAAGTTGGCATTGCCGATTTTCCTACCCTTGCCCACGCTCTTCTTGCCCGCCGATTCGTGGGCGCACTTGACCAGCCGGCAGTACGAGGCGAAGTTACCGACGTCGGCAAAACGGCGGATCTCGTGAATCTCGTAGAGCAGCACCAGCGCGAGAATCTTGCCGATGCCCGGGACCGTCTGCAGCAGTTGGCAGGTCAGCGGATCGTCGACTCTGGCATGCCGCACCAGGTACAGCTCGACCGCTTGCAATTGCCCATCGAGGTGGTCGATCAATGCCAGATCGACCTCGACGCTGCGGCGAGCGCTGGCCTCGGAGAACTGCTCGGCCACCCCCTGACGATTGGCGGCGAAGCTGAGCTTCTTCGTCAGCGGCGGAAGATTGTACTGGCTGACTGTGTTCTGAATGTGGACCATGGCTTCGGAGCGGGCGCGCATCAATTGCATCCGACGGCGGAGCAAGTCGCGGGTCGCTCGCATGGCTTGCGGATAGGCGAAGGCCAACCTGATCGTGCCAACTACGAAAACAGCAAGCCTTTTTGCCGGCCCGTCAACATTCGGTTATAGCTCTCGGTTAGCCGCCACGGGATTGTTTGGCTCGCGAGACGTGCGACTGTCCGAGTTTTGGCGTAGTCCAGGCACTATCGTGCGACTTTTCGCGGTCCGTGCTATAATTTAGGCATGCTTCAGATTCCACTAACTCCTGTCGCCGAAGAACTCCTGCAGGAACGAGCCAAGGCCCACGGCGAAGACGTTGCGTCCTACGCCGCCCGTCTCCTGCAAGACGCGCTCGTCGCCCCGTCGGTCGAAGAACTGCTCGCTCCGTTTCGCAAGCAAGTCGAAGAGAGCGGCATTACCGATGCTGAGTTGCATTCACTCGGTGAAGAACTCCGCACGGAGGTTTGGCAGGCACGGAAAGCCAAAAGCGCGTGACCACGCTGGCCGTCTAAGACTGCATGCTCTTCTTTCGAGCGGCAGCCCGCCCACGTCTCGCCAGGCCTCTCTTTGATTTGGTTCACCAAGGCGAAGTGACGCTTTGCCTGGGGCCGGACGTGCTAGCGGAAATCCGCGATGTTTTGACGCGTCCATAACTGCTTGCCAAGTACCCGGCGCTAACTCCCCAAGCAGTCGATGCCTTCCTGGCCCAGCAGCTGCGGATGGCGACTTGGATTAATGAGGTGCCCGAGCACTACCTGCTGGCCCGCGATCCGAAGGACAGCAAGTATCTGAACCTGGCGATTACGGCCCAGGCGTCCTACCTCGTGACGGACGATCTCGATTTATTGGAACTGATGGAACCAGGGTCTCCTGTGGGACAAGATTTCCGGGCTCGTTTTCCCAGCCTTCAAATCGTTACCCTCACTGCCTTCGAAGTCATCGTGACGCGGCCCGCTTCTTAGCGCAATGGGTTGGACGCACTGAACGAAGGTGATTGCAGCGAGGTTTCGATTCGCTGCACACATCGCAGAATGCGGCGCTCCGGCTAGGAACCTGGACGATAGGTGAATTCAAGCGGTGCTGTGCGGCGGCTGACGAGCTCCCTTCCGAATCGGACCAACAAAGATGTAACGGCATATGTGAAGAAGCTTCGGGCGTGATGACGCCTGGGGCTCAGTTACGGATTATCGTCGACGCACGAACTCGGCGCAAAGGAAGAGCGGAGCCGGCAAGCCGGCCTGTTGTTTTAGTTCGCTGCGCTCGCGGCCCCCTCGGAATCGGCTCCAACAACGGCGGGGCGTGTCTGCCTTGCGTCTGCGCAATCATCGTCGGGGCGGAGGCCTGACGGCCTGCCGGGTGCCCCCGACGATGACCGCTCCGACGACGGCAGACCTTCCATCGCTCAGCGGGGAGTCTGCTCGGCTTTACTGTCAAGCGTCGAATCTACTTGCTTGACCAACCTGGACGCTCGACGTAGTTTGCCGGTGGCTGCGGTGCCCATCTCTGACATCTGAGCCAAGCGGAGCGCGTCGTCGCGGTCGGTCTTGCGACGCACGTTTTTCCAACGCCAGGCGTCGTGCTGCGGGTTCGCCACCTGAAGCTCAATGCCCAGGGACTCGCTGAGGTCCGCTATCCACCCTGCCTGGGCTCCGATCTCGATCACAATGCGGTCAGGCTCCTCTTCCGTCAACAGCTCCAGCAAGGAAACGGGGGTCGTCCGAATTGTACGGTACGAATGCCCGCCATCGGTGGTGTTCAACCGGCACGCCACGCTCTTGTACTTGCCAAGAACGGAAGTCGGCCATTCAGCCAAGCCAGGTCGATCGATCGAAGCCGAGCCCAACGAAGCGGCCGGGAGTGAGATACACCACCCAAAGCTATTCGAAGGCGATCAAGGTTGCCGGCCGGAAAAACCACTTGCCCCACTGGCATCCCAACCAGCTACGCCACGCGATGGCCACGAGGGTACGCAAGGAATTCGGGCTCGAGTCGGCGCAGGTCGTTTTGGGCCACAGTCGGGCCGACGTCACGCAGCTCGATGGCGAGCGAAATAAGACGCTGGGCTGAGTCTTATACCAACCACCGAAATTACTTGCGCGCCCTGCGCCTGACTTGC
>PLYM01000200.1 GCA_003153375.1 Planctomycetaceae bacterium | reverse complement strand
CGCACTTTGCGCGCCGACTGACATTCAAGTGGGCCGCAGATTGGTCTAGCGGAACCGCACGGAAGCATCTACACGCGGGTTCGCCCGATCGAGTCGTAGGCGAAACCGGCCGCTTTCATCTGGGCCGGGTTGTAGAGATTGCGGCCGTCGAAGATGACGGGGGACTTCATCAGCTTCTGCATCCTGGCGAAGTCTGGCTGCAGGAATTCCTTCCACTCGGTCATGATCGCCAGCAGCTCGGCCCCTTCGAGCGCGCCGTAGGGATGATCGCAATAGGTCAGTTTGTTACCGTAAATGCGGCGGACGTTTTCCATCGCTTCGGGATCGTGAACTTGCAGCTTGGCGCCGCCGGCCAACAGGCGGTCGATGAGGACCAGGGCTGGGGCTTCGCGAATGTCATCGGTTCGAGGCTTGAACGCCAAGCCCCAGACGGCGATCGTGCGGCCAGCGAACTGGCCAGAAAAATGCTTTTCGATCTTCTCCGGCAGGACGCTTTTCTGCCGGGTGTTGACCGCGTCGACCGCGTCAAGAATGCGCGGATCCACGCCGGCGGCGCGGGCCATCGAGCCCATCGCCCGCACGTCCTTGGGAAAGCAACTTCCCCCATAGCCCACGCCGGGAAAGAGAAACGCGAAGCCGATGCGGCTGTCGTGGCCAATGCCTCGGCGGACGTCGTTGATGTCGGCACGCATCCTCTCGCAGACGTTGGCCACTTCGTTGATGAAGCTGATCTTGGTCGACAGCAGAGCGTTGGCCACGTACTTGGTCATCTCCGCGCTCTCGGGAGACATGACCAGAATCGGTTTTTCGGTTCGGAGGAAAGGGGCGTAGAGCTCGCGCAGGACTTCGGCCACCTCTGGCCGGCGAACGCCGACCACGACCCGGTCGGGCTTCATGAAGTCCTCGATCGCGGCCCCTTCCTTGAGAAACTCCGGGTTGCTGGCCACGTCGCACGCCCGGCCAGTGCGCTTTTCGAGCCGCTGGCCGATTTCCCAGTTCGTTCCCACCGGCACCGTGCTCTTAGTGACCACGATCGCGCCAGTGGGCAGATGCTCGGCCATATCGTCGACGACGCCGAACAGGCTCGACAAGTCGGCCGATCCGTCCTGCGAGCTGGGCGTTCCCACCGCCAGAAAAATCAGTTTTGCCGCGCCAACCGCAGCCGCCAGATCGGTGGTGAAATGAAGCCGTTTGGCCTGCGTGTTGTGCTCAACCAGTTCCGCCAGCCCGGGCTCGTAGATCGGAATCCCGCCGGCGTTGAGCTGATCGATCTTGCGCTGGTCGATGTCGACACAAGTGACGTCATTGCCGCTATCGGCAATACAGGCGCCGGTCACCAGTCCCACGTAGCCCGTTCCCACTACCGCAATATTCATCGCAAAATTGATCCGTGGAACTGATTGATGGGCAGCCGCGCGGCCCAAAGATATTATCCGACATTTCCCATATGCACTGAGCCCGGAGCCGATCCGGCCTCGCTTGCCGCCCATTCTAACACGCCGCGCACCAGCGTTTAGCAGATCGCCTGTTGAAAAAACAACAGTTTCCGACAACGCGCTTCAGCGGTAGACGTCGGTCAAGATGCTGGCATTTGATTTTGCATAGTTCCTTCCCTGAAAGAGGCTGCGTTGTCAATCGGCATCTCGCTGGTGTTACGGACCTAGCCTCTTCGCAACTGCGATTCATTGTGTCCTTCCAACGACTCCTGGCTTGTGCGCTGCGGATGTCACCGGCTTAATGGCGTTGTGGCTCATGGTCATTTTACGCGGGGCTGGACAACCTTCTTTGCATCGATGTTAACACCGCCGCTGCGCGTGAGTTAGGACCAACCTGAAGGGAATCAAAAGACCGGCGGGCCAGCATTGCCGGCTCCATGCAGATCGTCGCGGCGACAAAAGAGCAGCTTGCGCAGAAGGCATTCATGTGCCGTCTTGGGCCACCCCTCTCTGGGCTACTTGTTATCCGAAGGACGTTCGACCGCGATGGTCTCGGTCCATTGCAAGTCCGCGATCAGTGGGACGTGATCGGAGCCGACGTCCGGACCTACCCAGCAGCGACGGCACCGCCAGCCGGGACTTGTCAAGACGTGGTCGATTCTTACTCCAAAAAACTGGCCGCGGATCCGCGGCCATTCTGTATAACCGAACCCCAAACCGGCATCTGAGAACGCATTGCGGAGATCGGCCCAATATCGGCGGTAGATAGCACTGTCGACGGGCATGTTAAAATCCCCCGCGAGGATCGTCGGCGACGCGAAGTTGTGCGCCCAGTGACGGGCATCCTCCGACTCCAACCGGCGTTGATCGATTTCGGCGTCCAACGTCGGACTATCGGACGGCCGGAACAACGTCCGCCGATCGAGAACCGCTTCCAGTCCTTGATGCGGACTAAGCAAATGGACGCTGCAGAAATCGATGTCCCGCCCAGCCGCTTGGGTGGTGCAGCGGAGCATATCCATGTACGGCCAGCCTCCCGGCGGCAACCAGCGATGGTCCGCTCCCTGGTGGACCACAGGGTAGCGCGACGCGACCAAAAGATCGGCCACCTGGCAGACATGCCATCCCGCCGGCCAGTGAACGCGAACTTCGCTCCAGCAGCCCTGCAAGGCGACAAGATCCGGCATGGTTTCCTCGATCAGTTTTTCGAGCACCTCGTTGTCGGTGCATTTGCCCTTCAGGTTACAGGTCAGCACGCGGAGCGAGGAGACGTCGCTGGCCGCCAGTCGTGCCCAGGGGATGCAAAATCCCATCACGGGGCCAAAAACAATGATCGCTGCAGCACCCAACACCCATAGCAAACGGCGCCGAAACAGCCCGGCTGCCGGCACCAGCACCGCCAGCGGCAGGGCACAAAGCCACCGCGGGCCAAATAGGATCACAGTCGCAAACCACCAGCGGTCACCGGCGAACCGCAGTAGCAGCCACAGCGCCAGCACGGCTCCAATGTACAACCATGTGCAAACCGCCGCGGCCGTCAACGGCCAACGCTGGCGTTGGACTTGCACGGCGCTGGCGACACCGTCAAAGACTTTTGGCTGGATCACGAACACACCCCCGCACGCAGAAAATCGGGACACGTTGTCAGGGAAGCAGGCGAGCAGCTAGCCCGTATTTCGAGCTATAACCGAAAGTTGTGGATGAGGTGAGATGAGGTGAGTTGAAAAGGGCGGCGTACTTAGGTTTGAATTTGGTTGCTTAACGACCCAATTCCCCAGGACTACGCCACCATCCGAGAGAGTACCAAGCAAGTCGTTTCATTGCCAGCGGCGACGATCCAGGACATCCTGACAAACATCCTTCGAGATGGGGCTCAACGGATGCTGGCTCAGGCCATCGACGCTGAAATCGCGGAGTGGATCGAGAGGCATCGCGACGTTCGCGACGAAGCCGGCCACCGCCAAGTGGTCCGCAACGGTCGCCTTCCCAAACGGACGATTCTGTCTGGCGTCGCCCCCTCGAGGTTGAACAGCCACGCGTGCTCGACCGTCGGTCTGAGGACGAAGCCGAATTGTTTTCCTCCAAGATTCTTCCTCCATATTTACGCAAGACGAAGAGCCTGGAGGAATTGATTCCCTGGCTGTACCTCAAGGGCATCAGCACGGGCGATTGCCGGCCGGCGAGTTCTCTTAGGCGGTCTCATCGAAGCGACCGTGCCACGCCGGGACAGGCACGCCGGGACAGGATTGAGCAACCCAAAGCGTTTTTTTTGAATTCCTTGTAATTCTACAGCATCAGTTGTTCGGCGAGTCGTTTGTGTTTTTGTAGCCAGGTTTTACGATGCGATCGTGTGGCGGTGGCATTGCGCATGATGTAATACTCGGCGAGGTGGACCGATTCGTCATACGTTTGCGGCGGACGGGTGATGGCAGCCCGGATCAGCTCGAACGATTGGGAAAGGGTCAGCTCCGTCGGCTCCTCTTTCTCCGCTCGACATTCTTGACGTACCAAGGTGGCGAACAAATGGGCCATGCCCACCAACGCCATATGATGATGCCAACTAGTCCACGCCCGAGCCTCGTAGTGTCCCATGCCCAGTTCGCCCTTGCCTTGCTCAAAAAACAGTTCCACGCGGAACCGCGTTGCCCCGGCTTGGGCCAGCAGGTCCAGCGGCGTTTGTTCGTCGGCGTTGGAGACCCAGACTTTGACTTCCCGTGCGTTGTCCACCGAACGTTGCAGCACCAGCCACACGGCAGGACCGGGACGGCGATGACGAACCGCCCACACGCGCAGCCGCGCGTATTCAAAAACCAAAGGTCCTTTCGCGCCCTCACGCAGTTTGATCGGTTGCCAGACGGCGGGCGGCAGGGCGGCGATGATGTCGCGTGCAGAGAGAACGTATTCTCGCGAAGGTTGGGTATGGGGACGTCCCGATCCGACGTCGGAAGGAATCTGCGTAGCCGGATTGACGATCCAAAAAGTTGTAGTCACCGGCGTTTCGACCATGTAACGTTGGCTCGCCGAGTCCAACGCGTCCAGAAAACCGCCGTTTTCGCCGTAATGATCATCCGCCACAATCCAATCGAATCGCACGTGTCCGTTGGCGACCGTGCGGCGGATCAATTCCGCTGCCAGCTGAGGCTTGGTTTGAAACTGGACCTGCTTGGGAACACGCGTCTTCTTTCGTCGCTGGCGATTTTTGATCCATTCCTTCGGCAAGTAGAGTTGATGATCCAAAAGCGCTTCGCCGGCCGGCACGGTCGCCACCAGAAACACGCCGACCTGGCAATTGTCGGTCTTGCCCAGATGGCCGCAGTATTGCCGCTTTACGCCCACGCTGTGTGGGCCACTCTTCTCAAAACTCGACTCGTCGATCACGCCGACAACGCCCAACGGCGAAGCAGCCGCCGACGGCAGCAGCTCCTCGGCCGCGACCGCTTGAATCTGCCACTGCACATCCTGGGCGTCCCAGGGCGAATCCGTGAGAAAGCGTTGCATGGCGAGAACCTCCTTGGCCCCGACGGCTTCCGCAGACGGCTGCGGCGCAAATCGCAACGCGATGGGCTCGACACTCTTGCGTCCCTCGGCCTGCAACAAGCCGGCGACGTACGTCGAGGCATGGCCTCTCGATGCAGGTCTGGCGAAGCAATCTGCAAATCGCTCCATAAACCGCGGCAACTTCCTGGCAGCAGCGCGCACGATGTTCCGCCACATGCTTTCTCCTCCATGAGTAAGCGTGGATGACGAATAACATTAGAACACGCACTGTCCAGCACGTAGAAACGACTAACCTATTACACGCCCGCCCGTTGCGGGAAGACCAAAAACTGATGCTGTAGAAGTAATTCCATGTAAGGATCCGCCTTCCTGCGATCTACAGCAAACAGATGCAGCCTTAGAAGGTGGTAGCCGGTTGATGGCTCGCACCGAGCGGACTGGACCCTTTCGATTGGTGCGGGGCGAGCGAGGATTCGTGGAAACCTCCAAAAAAAGACGAAATATCAACGCTTTTCGGACAAAAGGAGACCTCCGTGAAACAGCAAATAGCCATCGTGCGCCCCGTTGCCATAAAGGCACGGCTGATCGGTAGTTTCCGCCTCCCGCTGATCCTTTTGTCATTGAGCTCGGTGTTCCTTGTTCTGGTTGCGCCCGCGCCGGCGGCTGTCACGCTTGGCCCCGCAAACCTCCTCAGCCCGCCAGCTTTAACATCAAACGTTCCAGAGACGGCGACCGCTGACACGGCAACACTGGTCACGTCGGCACAATTCAGCGGGGTTCTCCAAGCAACGCTCACTGCACAGGGGTTCTCGGCAGCGAACAACTGGACCCTTAACACAGGCGTGGCGAACCTGACTGACCCGTCGACTTTCACAATCACGCAGTACAACCTCTCGCTCAACCCTGGGGGCATCAATCAAGGTGGTGGCCTCCTTGACGGCACCGCCGCCGGGAGTGCTTTCGGCGAGACGATGGCCTTTACGTTGAACCCGAATACTTTTTCCGGCCCGGTTGGCCCCCCTCCCGCAGGGACCGTCGTCACCGAACACTGGCTGCAGTATGTTAACACCAATGCCCAAATCAACGGCTATGGTTACGCCATCGCCGGCCAACAGGGCTTCTGGCAACTTGACAATGGTCAGCAGGACGGCAAGCCGGTGAATGGCACAAACAATGGGGCAGGAACCCTTAACGGTAACAATGGCCCGTACTACGATTCCAATGCCACCGTGCCCGTTCTCCCCCAGCTCCCATTATCCACTCCGCCTGGGTTCTTTGACTTCCCGCACTATTATTCAGGTATCGGCACGTACCTGCACTTCCTTGCCATTCCGACTTGGGACGTCTATACGCCGGCAGTGGCAGCAGTGGGCAGCACGCCGGCAGTGGCAGCAAAGGACAGCATCGATGTCGGCAACTTTGGTGTCGCGTGGGGTTTCCAGATCGTTCCTGAGCCAGCGTCCATTATTGTTTGGTCCAGCCTGATCGTGATGGGCCTTGCGTGGTCTAATTTGCGACGACGGAATCGTCCAGCCTAGCTCAGCCAGCCATGGGTTCGCGATCTCGACGGCCTGTACCGGTGGCGAGGTTTTTTCGCCTCGCGGCCGCCTCTTTGAATTGACGAAGATCACTTGGCCGGTTTGCAGCCGGTCCGACGAGTACTCCTCACACCACTCGTCTAACACATAACGTTTCGCTCCACGTGGTGGGCAGCCCGGTGGCCAGAGCATGCCCTTGCCAGTGCGGCCCGCGAAATTGTGGCCAGTCGTCGGCCGACGCCGCCTCAGCGAGAAATCGGCACAAGTAGACGAGCAGCAGGGCCCAGCGGTGTGCATCCTTGCGTCACCAGTGTGATGGGTCACCTCGGTCGAAACTCTAACGGACGATTTTCAAGTTCGGATGGACTCGTTCGATCTCTGCCAGGGCGGCGTCGGTCACCTTGGTGCCGCGGACATTGAGCTCCTGCAATTGCGGCCAGCGGGAGACGTTTGCCAGCGCGACATCCGTGACACGAGTTTGCGCCAAATTGAGCGAGGTCAAATGGCCCAGCCGCACGAGCGCCGCCACGCCCCGGTCGTCCACGGCTGTGTTCGCGAGATTGATCTCCGCCAAATTGCTGAGCCGTCCCAGCGAGGCCATGCCGGCGCTCGTCACATTCGTTCCTTCGAGCGAAAGGAGTTGCAACAGCGGGCAGCGTTCGAGCTTCTTTAATCCGTCGTCGGTGATCGGCAGATTGGCCAGGTCCAGCAGCTCCAGGCGGGGAATCTTGCGCAAATGGGCCAAGCCGGCGTCGGTCACCTGCGACTCGCCGATGTAGAGGCCGCGCAGCGTGGGAATCGTTTGCAGATAGGCAAGTGCCTCGCTGTTGATTTGCGTGAAGTCGAACCACAAAACCTCGAGCTTTGGCATCCCTTTCAGCGAGGCCAGGCCTTGAACGGTGATCGGATTGTACGAAAGCTTCAGGGCCTGCAGGTTCCGCAGCCGGGCCAGCCTTGGCACACCCTGGTCGGTCACTTTCGCGTCGAGCAGATACAACTCTTCGAGCGAGGAGAACTGCGAAACTACGTCCAACCCATCGTCGCCGGTATTAGTCCACGACAGGTTGAGAATCTTCAAGTTCACTAGCGGCCGCAGATGATCCAGTCCCGCGGCCGAAGTCTTCGTGTCGTGCAGCGTCAGGCCCTCGAGCGCCGTGAGCCCGCTCAAATTCGCCAGACCCGCGTCGGTTACGCGGGTTTGTTGCAATTTGAGCGCCTGTAACTGTTTGAGGTCGCGAATCTTGGCCAGGCCTTCGTCGGTGATGTTGGTACGCGAGACATCCAGCCAGCGCAGCTTTTCCAGACCGCGGAGTTGCTCCAGTTCGGCGTCGGTTCCTTGGCAGGTGACGGCCAAGAATTGCGACCCGCGGGCATCGCGTTCGATCTGATGCGTGCCGCCGAGCCGTTCGATTTCGCGGAGGATGGCTTCTTGATGTTGCCTCGATTCGCTTTGCGGCAGCAACGAACCGGCCCGCTCACGCAAATAGCCGAGTGTCTTTTGCGTGCGCGAGGGGACCGTGCTGGCGGCCGGAGCGTCGGCGTCTTGGTCGACGCGCGGGGCGCCCTCGAGTGGCGCGCGAGGCAGGGTCAGCAAGATTGCCGCAGCGGCCAAGGGAATGAAAGGTGTTCGGATCATGGTCGCTCTTCGGCCATCTATTCAGTCAAGGTTCTGGGCGCCCGCCGCGTGGTTCGGGCCGGAGAGGAAGCTGGCCGTGTCGCGGACTGCGGTTTGGCGGGCGATGATTGCTTCGCACCAGGCAATTGTTTGGCGGCGGTCGGCGTTTTCGGATTCGGGCTGGCGGTCGTGTAAGTGGCTTGTTGCACGCCGCTGGAGCTTTCCTTCACGCTCGGCATGTCAGGCGAGGCAGGCGGCGCCGACAAGGGGCGGCGTTTCAGAGGGTCGCGAAAAAAATCCTTGGTACCTTTGACGAGGCGACCGAGGGGCGCGGGACTTGCGGCATCCGGTTCGGTGGCGGCTGCCGTAGCACAGAGAAAGTGCAATGCCATTGCGATTACGCACAACTGAAAGTTCATGGCAAAAAAACGCCTCTACGGCCGCGACATCGGGAAAAAATGTGTCGACGCGCGAGATCGAAGCTGGCTGACCGCCCAAGAATTGGGACGCGGAGTGTCGCAAAATGCCGACGGCGCGTCCAGAGCGTCCGCGGCTCGCTAGCATGGGGGCAGGCCCCGCTTCGAAGTTTCACGGCCGTCCCCTGATGTCATTCGCCGAGATGCGGCTCGTATCTGTAAACAACGGCCGACGATTGGCATGATTTGGTCATGCTACGCCTCTCCGCAAGCCCTTCTCCTTTTCTGTGCGGCTTAAGCTATACGCAATCTGGGGACCGGCAATGATGATCTCAATGTCGGGCTCGAATCCCAAATACGTGAGCTATAACCGAAAGTTGACACGACGGCAAAAAGGCTTGTTGCTTTGCGTTTTTCGCGATCAGATTCGCGGGGCTCGGTGGTTTGACTTGGAGAATGGCAGCCGCGGCTAAGAGGTTGCAGCCGTGCGATCCGCCACGAGCTGTGCGAATTGCTTCTTCAGCTCGTCTTGAAGGAAGCTGCGATTGATCAATGCGGTGGCCTTTGGCAGCACCGCCGCAAGTTCGTCGACGATTCGTGTCGCCGGCTTTTCGGGAAGGTTGCAGTACTTGGCGAATTGAAGCCAATCGGCACGATCGAGCCGGTCCTTTTTGCCTACGACAGGCAAAGCGAGCTGGTCATCCGGGATCACCATGCGTGTGCAGACCAGGTCATAGGCTGGCGTAAGCCGGATAACACTGTCTTCGCCAGTCAACAGCGAGAAGTTCTTTAAGTGCATATCCCCGTTGCCTGACCACCAGATGAAGAGCAGCAGCCGGTAGAGCTTGAGTATCTCGACCAGGGGCTCCGTCGCGTATTTTCGAAGCAGCCGGACGCAGAACTCCGCCGAGCCGTCGTACTTCTCCTTGGGCGACTTCTCCGCTAGCTGGCAGAAATCTTCCTGACGGAGTTTTTTTCCGCTGGGCAAGCGATCAAAACGGCGGACGACATAGGCGAGGGAGCCTCCCTTGAGGCTTACCAGTCCGCTCGGCGCGACTTCGATGCCAACGAGTCTTGCCAACTGCGTGGTGACGTGTTCGTTCTCCGGCAGGAACGGATAGGTCTCAGTCTGCGGCTTCAAGATATAGCGACCGCCCTCGGCCTCGACTTGCAACGTTTCCCGATCAGCGGACAGCCCAACTGAGATCTTCTTCTGGATTCCCGACAGTGACGTGTGCCCGATCATCGCTAGCGCCGCGATATGGAGTTTGCCTAGCTCGATGTCCAGGTGCGCCACCTTGGCCGATCCAAAGAGCGCCCGCAGGCAGCGCGCATGGTAGTCGGCTTCGCCCCGCACGTTGTCAAGACAGATGCGGCAGACCCGGCTCATGGGCCTTCCTCCGCCGGAAGGATTTCAACCGCGCCGATGCAATCGGCGCAGGTGGCGACAAGAAGGCCGAAGGCATCGTCCTTAGAAACCTTGAGCTTCTTCGTTGCCAGCTCCAGCAGCCATCCCTCGGGCAGCAGGTTCTCGAAGAAGGGATGGAGTCCCTCCGAGACGTATGGCTCTTGCCGCAGCGGAAGGGTCAGCGACACCGGAACGGCATCGCGTCGCGCGAGCCACTCCGCATCGTAGGCAAACGCGACCTGTTTGCCAGTTTCCACAAGCGTGCCGACAGGCTGACCATCAAGGCGAACGATGGCGCGACGTTCCGTCATGGCTGTTCATCCTGCCGGAGAGCAGCGACGATCCCCAGTGACTTGCCAAATACGGCGAGCACCTTGTTGACAACGCTCAGCCGGACGGACGGTTTGCCGCGCTCCAGCTCGGAAACGAACCGGGTGCCGACACCGGCCAGTTCTCCCAGCTCGCGCTGCGTCATCTGGCCCGCCTTGCGGCGGTCTCGCACGAATGTCCCGATGGTTTCCCCGAATTCCTGGCCCATATCTGCTCTTTTACACCATTATTATTCCCGAACGGGATTATTCATGCCATCTGGCGCAACTCTAGACCACTTCAAGCCGACTCGCAACAATAATGATACCGATCGGGAACTATAACGACGATTCTGTCATTTCTGACCCCTATCAAACCGCGTAATCGGCATGAACAATCCCGATCGGGATCACTGAACTACTACCGGCTGAAGCCGGTAGGTTGGAGGAGATCGTGAACTACGGACTGAAGTCCGGTCGTGTGTGATTAGTGTGTTGATTTTGGGAGAGCGCGGAAAGAATCCAAGGCTCGTTGTAGTCGGCGTAATTCCTCCGTAGAAATGGAAAACCTGATTTCGATTTCCTCGTCGAGCTGCAATGCCAACGCCAAAGCCGCGCCGAAACGGAGCTTGATGGAGTCTGGGCATAGTTCAATCAGTTGCGGCGGTCCGCTCCCGGAATGGATGGGCATTCGTCTCGCGCAAAAGCCATCGCCCTCCGTGCCAACATGACTGAGACACTGGCCCCCCTGTTTATTAGAGTAGAGGGCCAGGAAGGAACCAGTCATGGAAAAGGCTACGAACAAGCACGTGCTCCCGGCGGGCAGCGGCCCTGAGCGAGCGCCAATTTTACAAGAGAGTGAAGGGCCGCTGCCCGCCGGGAAAAAAACTTTCCCGGGGGAGCTGGCCGGCGAGCGTCGCGATCCGGAGGTTCTCGAACGGCCGGTACGGCGGCGGTTTTCGGCCGAGTACAAGCTGCAAATCCTTCGCCAGGCCGATGCCTGCGACGAGTCCGGCCAACTGGGCGAGTTGCTGCGGCGTGAAGGACTTTACTCATCCCACTTGAGTACCTGGCGACAGCAACGCGAAAAAGGTGCCCTGGACGCTCTGACGCCGAAAAAGCGGGGGCGCAAGCCACGCGACAACGATCCGCTGATCGAGGAGAACCGACGCCTGCAGCGTGTGAATTTGCGGCTGGTCGAGCGGCTACGGCAAGCGGAAGTGATTATCGACGTCCCAAAAAAAATTGCCGAGATCCTGGGCATTCCCCTGCAGAGTCCCGAATCCGGAGAACGCGACTCATGACTGCCGCCACGCTCCTAGCCAGCGAAGTCGGCACGGCTCCGGCCTGCACTGCGGTCGGCGTTTCGCGCGCGACGTTGTATCGTCATCGCCAGGTTGCGGAGTCTCCCCGCCCGGCAAAGCCACGGCCCACGCCGCCGCGAGCCCTTTCGACTGAGGAACGGCAGGTCGTGCTCGGCGAGTTGCACTCCGAGCGGTTCGCCGATCAGGCGCCCGCCGAGGTTTACGCCACGCTGCTCGACGAAGACCGCTATCTGTGCTCGATTCGCACGATGTACCGCTTGCTGAGCGACTCGCAAGAAGTGCGCGAGCGCCGCGACCAACTGCGACACCCGCACTACCACAAGCCCGAACTGTTGGCCACCGGGCCGAACCAGGTCTGGTCCTGGGACATCACCAAACTGCTGGGGCCGGCCAAGTGGTCGTACTTTTACTTGTACGTGATCATGGACATCTTCAGCCGCTACGTGGTCGGCTGGACGTTGGCCGAGCGGGAAAGCGGCCAACTGGCACAGCGGTTGATCCGCGAGACGTGTGCGAAGGAAAATATCGAGGAGGGGCAGCTCACGATCCACGCCGATCGCGGGACGTCGATGACGTCGCAAACCGTGGCCCAGTTGCTGGCCACCTTGGGCGTGGTCAAGTCGCACAGCCGGCCGCAGGTGTCCAACGACAATCCGTTCTCGGAGAGCCAGTTCAAGACGCTCAAGTACCAGCCAGAGTTCCCCCAGCGGTTCGCGTCGCACGAGCATGCGCTGACGTTCTGCCGCGAGTTCTTCCCCTGGTACAACGACGAGCATCACCACTGGGGACTCGGCCTGATGACGCCCGCGACCGTTCACACCGGCCGTGCCACCGAGGTATTAACCGCCAGGCAGGTCACGCTTTCGGCGGCGTACCTGGCTCATCCGCAGCGCTTCGTCCATCGAGAACCCCGGCCCCAACAACCGCCCGCGGCCGTCTGGATCAACCCGCCAACTGCCGCCCAAAACCTGGAAACTCCGCTACTCGCGCTACACTAAATTCGCCCCGCCAGTGTCTCAAAGTCATTGACACGTTCCGTCGAGATCGATCTTCAAGCACTCAGTCCCGTAGGTCGCGTCAGGCCAACGGAATTCAACGCAGCCCTCGCCATTGTCGAGAAGATCATCGTCCGGAATATCCACGACGCTGGCGAAAATGACCGACATAGTTGACCCCGTGGGGTGCGAAGCGGCTGTGCCCCTATAGCCAAGATGCCTCTGATTCTACCAGAGGGGGTGAGAATCGCGCCAGCGGCGTTTAGGGGCGAATGGCACTCGGTTAGCGGTCAGGGGAGACTAGTACGCCTTCCAGGAAATTTACGCCACCTCGTGAGTCGTGCTACCGCGGCAATTGCTTGCATTACGGCCGGCATGAACTTTTGGGAAGACGTACTAGTTTGTTGCCGGCGGTACGTCGCGATCAGTGTAATACTTCCGATCAATGCAATCGAACCTAGGCCAACTCGGATTCCAAACTCGGAAGGCGTCGGCGGTCGAACGATTGAATCTGAAAAATACATCCCGAATTCCATGCCAGTCCTTCGGTCGATACCGCCAGCACAGATGACGAGGGGTTCGCCTTACTCATTGAGAAGCTCTACGAACTCCTCAACGGTGATGCCAGCGGCTTTAATTAGCCCTCGCAATGTTCCCGGCTTTAGGTTCTCTGCCCCATGCACCGGAACAGTGAGCAGAAACCGGTGGCCCGGTTTCTTGAGAATGTGATGGCTTGATTTGGCAATTCTATCAAGCGCGAATCCAGCGCGTCCGAACGCGGCAATAGCTTCATTGCCGGTAACGACTGGTTGCTTAGGCATTCACGAGAATCCATCTCTCCAATGAACCCTTGGGGCGATCTAACGAATCGTCTTGCACCCAGGGTACTGAGTCCCCAGCCTCCAGGTATGCCTGAATTGCACCCTGGCACGCATCTCGGACATTTGCGATCGCCTCGTCAACTGTTTCGCCTTGCGAGATGACTCCGGGGAGCCGAATCGCGTGCGCAGAGTAGCCTCCATCTTCTTCCGGGCAAATCAGGACTCGGCATTGGAAAGTGCGATTGCCGAATTTCGACCATTCAATGTCCTGCGGAACAGTGGCATTTGCACCGCGACGAGCTTCAGTCAAATCACTGGACATGGCAAGTCTCCTCTAACTCTCGACTACATTGACCCGATGCGACCCTATCTGCTCATCGTTCCACAGAAGCTCCATCGCGTAGCTGCCGGGGCGAGTTATCTGAAGCATGGGGAGCGGGATTACTTGTTCGTGAATCTCTAATGGATTCGACGACGTGACTGGGAATTCGCATTCCAGGAGCACCGAATCGTCGTCAAGATCAACAAATCGGAGCTTAAAAGTCTGCTCACCTCTGACTTCGGTTACGCTCGCATAGCAAAACGGGGAGCCAGCTTGGAGTCCAGCCGCTGGCACCCGAATCGTAACTTTTCCTTCATCTGTTGTTCCGTCTTCCTTGGTTATTGGCTCCGGTGCATCATGCCGCAGATAGATCGTGTGAAAAATTCCTGCGACGATCTTTTTTCCAGTCGTTGCATCGGTGTAAACGTGGTCCGCAAGCAGCAGCGCCTGAAGGAGTGGTTTCACTAATGTCATTGGCGCAAAATTAAAGCCGCACTGCTAGCGCGGCTAAAACAATCAATGTGCTTCCTGTTGCAGGCTCGCTCATGCAAACCCCTTCGCCATCCTTGGCATCGGCAACGTGTCTCGCCACACGTTAGCCCAACACAAACCTAGCCCCATCTTAAGCTAGTCAATCAATTCTACGGAGCGGTCCGAACAGGAACAAGCGGAATCGGCGGATTTCCTTTGGCGCAAAGGCCAAAAGACGCGGTAAATTAAGCATATATCGGGTTAGGTGTCGTGCGTGCTGACTGGCTGGCTGGCTAGCCCCCCACTTGCCGCCTCGCTTGGCGAACCTTCCGAGGCCGTGGGCAGCACCATGCCGGCAATCGCCCTCCCGTAACCGTTGTTGAATCGGCATCATTGCCGGGTGTGGTAGCGTGAAGGGGCCTTTGTTCCTCTTTCACGTTGAGCCGATCATGGCAAGAAGACCTGATGCCGATCGAGAGTCCTTTTGGCGAGTATTGGTTGCGCGACGAGAATCCTCGAGCCTGACCGTTGTCGAGTTATGTCAGCGGGCCGGCGTGTCGACCGCGTCATTCTTCGTCTGGCAGAGACGCTTGTGCAAGCAGCAGCCGATGCATGGCTCGTCGGGCGCGATCGGATCATCGTCGCGGCCAACCGCCCCGGATGATGCACCTGAGCGCAGAACACTTCCTGCGCCGGACCTGCCGTCGCTCGCCACCGCCTGACGCCCCGCTGAAAACTGCGCTGCTGCGAGTCGTCGAACTTGCCCGGATACTTCCGCTGCAGCCACTCGAAAAGCGTCTTGGCCTCCAAGCCCGGGGCTTCTGGCTGCTGCTGGAAAACCTCCGCCAGAACTCGGCAAACCGGTCTTGCCGGGTACGCCATGTCCGCTGCGGAGCGACCTCGCTGGGCAGTCGCCCGAGTTGCCGATACGTCCTGGCCGTCTTCTCGTCCATACTCGCCAAATCCGCCGCTTGTCCCAACGTCTTCCTCGCCGCCACCGCCCGCCACAACCGCTTCACCTGACGATCCGTGACCATCACAAGTCCCCCTCCTACGGAGACTTGCGATCATCGAACGGCCCGCTGGTCACAGGCCCTTCATCCGGGAATTCTAATTGTCGTCAGACCGGAAACGTAATGGTCGCCCTACAACCTTGAAACCATGGAAGACCATCAAACCATGGGAAACCGTGAAACCACGTAGAAGTGCCTTTACCGAGGGACAAGATGGAGTAGATTACATCCATTCGAGGATCGGTCGACTGAAATCGATCCTCTCGCTCGGCAACGGAGTGCGACGTCATGGCGACTTCG
>PLYM01000044.1 GCA_003153375.1 Planctomycetaceae bacterium | reverse complement strand
GCGGTTCGGCGGCCCCGGCAGCCTCCCCCGCCGCGGCACCCGCCAGTGTTGTGTCCTCCGCCGCGTCACCATCCGCCGCCGGCGCGATCTCGAGTGGCCTGAGCATCTTGGGCAGCGGCACGAGCAATGCATCCACGCTCCGCAACACCGTGCAGCACGTGCTCGCGAGCCCACAAGTAACCAAAGCCATCCAAACCGCCTTGCACAATCCACAAATCTTGCAAGCGGTCGAGCAAATCGCCAGCGACTTCAACGTTCACGACGACGCGTTGGATGGTCTGCTGGCGGATTTGGGCATCGAGTAGAGCTCGCCAACGACGGTGCCTCAAATACCAAGTGGCGCGGGCTTCCTCACCGGTGATCGATTGCTTTCTCGCTTCGACGGAATTGTGCTCCTAGCTCGGTTTCGTTAACCACGCTCGAATCCTCCTTGAAAAGTCTTCGATTATTGGGGGCCTGCGGTCGCTCCTCGGGGCCGTGCGGATCCTTGCACTTTCGTAACAAACGTGCATTCTTGCGATCCATCGTGAATAATTGCGCCGTGTAACTTCGCACCACAAGTGCGAGGCTTGCAGTAGCTAGGGGGCCTGCCTCATCGGACTAGGGGGCAGGCCCTTTTTAAACACCATTCCAAGGGCTTGCCCTCACGGCCTGTCCCTCCCTGCGAACACATGGGGGGCAGGCTTTTTCATGCTGTGAGATGATGCCCCCGCCGCGCGTCCGCGGAATTCCGCATTCGAGTAAACTCACGTCCGCCAAATCGTTTTTTGTTGATTCCCGCAGATTCGAGACGTCGCAAAGATGCCAATTGCTGAGCCCGTGCCGCCCGCTTTAGAGTTGCGAACCGCCTGCCCAATCACCTGGGAAGGATTCTCCGGCAGTTATCGAATTGTGGGCCTTGAACTGGTCATGATCCGACGGAGTTGGCCCCCAAAACAACGCAGCAAGTTTCGCGCAGTTTGTCTCGTGGCGGGGAAATGGCTGACCTAGCAAACTGTTAAATAACTCCTGCAATGCAGATTGAGATGAATCAATTGAAGCCACCGCCACGCGTTCCCAAACCGGGGGAGGGGCAGCGATCGACACGCGAGAGCTCGGAGCGATCGATCAGGGGGACAACCGTGGCAACACACCGAAGGAGGGAGGTGCCAGACCGCCGAGAAGAAGCTGAGAGTCCAATTTACTCGTCGCGCGTGAGGCAAGCCAACAAGTCACCGTTATTGCGAACGCGCTTCGGGAAGCCCCTTGCTACAATGCCCTCTTTGATCGGCTCCCTGCACCTCATACGGGAAATTATAAATGAACCTGCGCACCTTTCTGATCAGTTGCCTGTCGATGTTGTTCGGAAGCATTCTTGCTCTCACGATCATCGGGTCAAGCGGGGCAAGAGCACAACCCAGAGAGCTGCCGATGTCGGGACGTTATCAAGTGGTCCAGACGCCACTCTTCAGAAACACGCTCTGCCTGATCGATACGGCCACTGGCGAAGGGTGGGGATTAGAGTCCGAGGAAGTCACAGAAAAGCGAGGTACGTTCGTTTGGTCTGCATCCAGGATTCTGATCAAACCTAAAAAGTGAACGGAAATCTCGATTTGATTTCAAACTGGTTACCTGGGAGTGGATCGGGTTGTGGTCGTGGCTGATGCATCCCTTGGAGGGTTCGCTCGTTTTGGCTCCGCTGCAGCGGCCTCCGGGACGTGGGAGTTGCGATTGGGCTTAAAGCCTATCCGAGAACACCTGCGGTTCGTAGGGCGACGATGGCAGACTGAAGATGCAAGTAGCCGAAGTAGCTGGCGACTTTCTTTTCCCAGCGGACCAGCAGCGACCGAGCTCGGTTCACCCACGAGTGCGTGCGCTCGACGTCTGACGCACAACAGCCGATTGCCGTCAGCATCCAAATCCTTCAAAGCGAGACCGCCCCGCGCTTCCTAGCTTCTGGCTCAGTTTTCGGGGAAGGAGCCAACTGTCATTGACCGTCCGCACTTGATAGCCGCGTAGCGTACCGACGCCCCGGCAACGCGCGAAGCGAATTCACGATTGTCCCGCGGCCGCGATTTGCAGTTCCTTGAGTGTCGTTAGGTCATTTCGCTCGACCGCTACTTAAGTGAATGCAAAAACGCGGTCAAGTCGGCGACTTCGCGGGCGGTCATGTCACGAAGCAACAGATCGGGCATCATTGATTTCTGCTGTGCGGCTAACACCGTGACTTCGCCAGCGGCGATGCGGCTCATTTCGTTCTTTTCGTCCTTGAGCGCGATCATATCCGCGGTTTTTTCAACAAGTAGCCCGCTGTAAATCCGGCCCTTGTCGGTCTCGACAACGTAGAGAAGGTACTTGGGGTCGATCTTTTTAGACGGCTCGAGCATCGATTCGAGCAATTGCGCCGGAGTGTTCTGTCTGCCGATTTCGCTCAGGTCCGGGCCGATCGCAATGCCTTTGCCGCGGACTTGGTGACAGTTGCGGCATCGCACGCCTTCGGCCTCGAAGAAGATCTTTCGGCCCGCTTCGACGTCCCCGCCCAAGGCAAGAATCCCGGCAGTATCGATTACGGTGCCGAGCCGTTTCGTGCGCTGTGTTTCCGGAATAAACCGCTCGAACAGATCGCGGACCTCAGGAACCGTGCTGCTCGTCGCCTTGGCTATCACTTCCTCACGGACCCCTTTGGAGAGCGACTTTGCGGCCACCGACTCCGCCAATTGGAGGGCGGCGCTGGTCGACGCCAGCAAGCGCTCGATCGCACTGGCGCGCTGGTCTGAGGAAGTGACATTACCGGCCAGTTGCCGCAGGGTTGTCTCGGCTTCGGCGCGGACCCCAGCCACAGCAGCAGCGTCCGCTGGGTCCGCAATCGGCAATTGCTTGATCCAGTCCTGAACCAGGCGCAGGCCGTGCTCGTCGACGATGGTGGAGCCGAGGCGCGGCATCCGCCCAGGGCCAACCTGGGCCATGCGGTAAAACAGGACCGATCGATAGGGGTCGCCGGGAGCGAGAATACGCGCGCGTGGGATGCCGAACGTGCCCTGTCCTGGGCGGACGCCGACAGTGCCCATCTCAGCCACGTCGAGCGTGGCCAGGAGCTGGAAGTCAGCGTTGCCGCCGCCCCACTTGCGGTGACAGTGCGAGCAGTTGGCGTGCAGATACGACCGGGCCCGGCCGGCGAGGTTCTCGTGTTCGGCGCGGTAGTCGACGAGCCGCGCCAGTTTCTCGGGAGGCGCGGGCAGCGGTTTCGTAAAAATGTCCAAGTGCGCTAGCGTGCTGAGCTGGTTGGCGATCGCGCCGCCGTAGTCGTGGTCTTTGTTCATTTGCAGCGTTTGCACGCCCAGCACGTACTTGGCCGCCATGTTGTGGCAGACCGCGCATTCGGTGCGGCTAGGAAAATGCCAGGTCTGCTGCCGCTGGCCGTTGGGCCCGTCGGTATCGAGCAGGGTGTAAGTACGGTCGAGTCCCTTGGGATCTTCAAGCAGGACCGCGTCGCTTTGCTGGTCGTTCCAGACGTACGTGTAGCCTTGCCAGTACTGATCTCCGACGTCTTCGCCCCCGCTCAGACGCTCGTGGTGCAGGATTCTCGTCTCCAGCCGTCGGCGGCTGTGGGGATTGCCGGTTTCCATTTCGAGCGAGAGTGTTTCGACGAGCACCGTGCCGTCGGGAAACTTCCAGCCGGCCGGGGCTCCCGGGGCGGGTTGCGGGTAGGTGAGGGTTTCGAACTCGATTTTCGCGTCACGGGGAATTGCCAGATAGCGAGCCTTCGCCGCGCCGTCACACCACTGGGGAGCGATTACTGAATAGGGGATCAGTCCCGGGGCCGTTACGTGGTCGGCGACGGATGTGAACAGGCCGGTCGCGCTCAGCGTGCGCGGGAAGTCGGCCGTCGATTGGGTCGCGTTGGGT
Source organism: Planctomycetaceae bacterium (assembly GCA_003153375.1). Taxonomy (GTDB): domain Bacteria; phylum Planctomycetota; class Planctomycetia; order Pirellulales; family PALSA-1355; genus PALSA-1355. The sequence goes on along the minus strand of PLYM01000044.1, from coordinate 8,026 downwards.
ATGAGCCGGCTGATCTGGCCGCTCATATGGTCCAACAGGAACAGCTCGCCGGCTTGGTCTTCGGCGAATCCCACCAGACGGAGGTTCGAGTCGAAGAGTTCCTTGTTCTCCAGCACCTGGTTGTTTTCGCGGTCGTAACGGAGCATCCAAATACGGCCGGTGTCGTAGTCACCGTAGATATAGGCGCCGACAAGTTCGGGGAGCCGGCGGCCGCGGTAAACAAACCCACCGGTGATCGAGCGAAAGTTGGCATGATCGTGCTCGATCAGAGGCGGGATGATTGGGCCCGGTCCACGCTTGCGCTCGGGTCGAAACGGGTGGCTTCCTTCGGTAAGGCTCCAACCGTAGTTGCCGCCGCGCTCGATGCGGTAGATCGCTTCCCACAAATCCTGACCGACATTGCCGGTCCACAGGTCACCAGTTTCGCGATCAAAGCTCATCTTCCAGGGTTGCCGCAGCCCAAAAGCCCAGATCTCCGGCCGTGCTCCCGCCACAGCCACAAACGGATTGTCGGCGGGAATGGCATAGGATTTGTCCGCGTCGCGACGATCGACGTCGATGCGGAGGATCGCACCGGTCAGGTCGGAGAGATCCTGGCCAGTTTCTCTTGGGTCGGCGATTTCACCACCGTCGCCGGTCGCGATGTAAAGGTATCCGTCGGGACCAAACTTCAGACAGCCGCCATTGTGACCCCCGGAAGGCCAAGTTAAGAGAAGTTGTTCCGTGGCCGGATCACATTGCAACGGGTCAGCGGCGTGGACTCGAAAACGCGAAACGTGCGTGCCGTCAGGCAACTCCTTCTTGGGATCGGCGAGGTACGTGACATAGACATAACCGTTCTTGGAAAACTCGGGATGAAAGGCCAGGCCATAGATGACTTTGCCGAGATCGAGAAATAAGTCGGCACCTTTGACGCGCGGGTCGTTGGGAAACGAATAGATTTTTCCATACCGCTCGGCGACGAACAGGCGATCGGATCCAGGAGCACTTGTGATGTCCAAGGGCTCGGCGAAGCGGAGTTTTTCGAAAGCCCGCTCGGTGCGATACGGAGGCGGCGGATCGGGTGCTCCGCGAATTCTGGACGTTGTCCACGCCGTGCGCCGCTCGATGCCAAAGGAGCGCTTGGCCGCGGACTTCGGGGCGTCGTCTGCGCAGCTCACCGCCGTTGCGAGAAAGATATTCGTGGCGACACCAACTGCCAATAAGAAAGCTCGCATGGTGGGCATCCCATGGGTTGGCTGGCATTATAGGCGACAACGTTATCGCTCGTCATCACAACAGCTGCCGTGTACGACGACTTGCACTCCGGTCTAGTAAATGGGCGTCACGTGCGGAAAATCCGATGAGCTAAGCGGAGTTTGGGAATCGAATAGTTCTGGTAATCGTCTCGCCGCGCACCTTGCTGGGCAATCGGCGCCCAGCGCCAGAGGCGACTCAGCCGTGGTCTTCCGCTTCTGCTACGCCCCAGCTCCAGACCACGGCTGAAGAACAGAAGCAGGAATGACTAGTTTAGAGAATGGTGTTGTTGGTGGGGGCAGGTCAGATCTGGGTCTGGAGTAATGTAGTGTTGTCACGCGAGCCGCGAGTTCACCGAAACTTCGGGTTTCCTCGGGAAACTTCTTGACTCGCGAGCCGAGGCGGACGACACTGTGGGGCGTGGGGCAGGAACAGAGGAGCGCGGCGTCTGAGTCGCCCATTTCGTTGCCCCGTCTGCTTTTGACGTAGCACGCCCCTAGCACGCAGTGCCCGAGTGGCCTGCGATGCCGCCGGCTGGTTGCTCCTGCCGGACCGGGCAATCTTCTACGTAAATTGCACTCCTTGGCAGCGTACTCGGCCGTTCTAGCCGCAGTGCTTGTTCCAATCGAATCTTGGGAACAAGGAGGCTTGATCATGTTGTCGCTTGAAGCATTGGAAGATCGAACGCTGCTCTCCGTTGCTGCTCCAACAAACGTCGCGGCAGAGTTGTCGAGTCAGCAGCTAATCTCGTCGACGGCACCTATCATCGAGGCATCGCCGGCAAGCAGCAACGCGCTTGCGGCTCCAACGGCAGGCGTGGCGGCGATCACCAGCATTCGCGACGGGTTATGGTCGGATTCAGCCACTTGGAGCAGCGGGCGCGTGCCGGGCGCGGCCGATGACGTCGTGATCAACAACAACGTGACGATCGACCATGCGACGGTACATCAATTGGACATCGATGCCGGCACCGTGACGCTGGCGGGCGACTTGCAAGCATACGCCTCGGTGATTGTGCGCAGCCGGTTGGTTGGCACGCAGGGCGGCATTTACTTTCACGTGCCAGATGATCGCCTGTTTACGGGCAATACGAAGCCCGGCCCCGATCCCACGATGCCGGACTTTCATCCCGAAGACATTGGCTTGTGGGTCCTCCGAGGCGCTTCGGTCGATCTGCAGGGGGCGGCCGTCACGTCGTGGCTCAATGCGCTCGGTTCTGGTCCGACGCAAGACATCGGCAAGGGGGTGTCGCAACAAGTCGCCTTCAGCGCCGGGAGTGCGACATTGCAATCCGTGCCGGTCGGATGGCAGCCGGGAGACACGCTGCTGCTCGTCAACGAGCAAGGCCAGTCCGTGCTGGCCAATCTGGTTTCCATCAACGGTTCTTCGATTCAATATCACGAACAGAAGGCCAACCCGACGGATCCCAACCTGGTTGGTCACGTGCTGGTCACCACGGGAAGCAATACGGTGGTCTACCCGAAAATCGCCAACCTGACGCGACGCATCCAAATCGTCGGGGCCGACGTCCACACTGGCGACACGAACCACCGAGCCCAAACTATTGTCCTGGCTGGAGCGACCGCGAACCTCGTCAACGTCGAGTTCCGCGATCTCGGACCGCGCGGCAAGGTCGGCCGCTTTCCGGTGTACTTTGATCAAGGCGGCGCCGTCGCGAGCACATTGACCGGATCGTCGCTATGGCAAGACGTGACCGACCCAGGCAATCGCTTTGTGGCCATGCGCAACGTGCAAGGCTTGACGGTGGCAAACAACGTGGCGTTTCGCTCCCAGGGCGACGGGTTTTTCATGGAGGACGGGACGGAGTTTGGCAATTCGATCGTCAATAACCTGTCCGTGGACGTCACCAGCGGCGAGGAGCTTGCCAACGTCGACAGCGACGTCACCGAACTATCGCATCATTTCTGGCTGCGAACGGGCAACACCATCTCGGGCAACGTGGCGGCCGGAGGCGATGCGGTGGGCATGATCATATTAGCCGGCGCCCAACTCAGCGCAACGGTAGTTACCGACACCCAGGTGCTGGGAGCGGGGCTGTATGGCATGTGGACCGGCACGCCCAATGTGACGTTCAACAATCCAGTCGCCGTCTACAACTCCCGCGCTGGGTTTGCCAGCGATCCGGCCTGGGATGTGGACTCGCACGGCACGACGCTGAACAATCCCTTGTTCCTGTTCAATGGAACGTCGGACTCCAGCTATGGATCGCAACTCTACCTTAACGATAGCGGCATCATCACGGTCAACGGCGGAGTCCTGGCGGGCGTAAAGGCCGTTCACACGCACTATCACTCTGCCTTCGTCGTGTCGAATTCACAAATCAATGTCGACACCGTACTGACGCCTACTTACTGGGAGCAGGCAGGCACGTTCGACCACGACTCGATTCATGCTGCGCTTTTGTTCGAAAACGCTTATCCGGCCCCGCGCTACACTTCTCCGGGGATCGTGCACTTCGTCAGCACGAACGTGCAAATCGGCAACTCCGATGCTGAAGTGGAGACCGCCGACTATATGGGCGATAACTTCCAGAATTATCCGGCTTTGCCAGGAACGCCCATTCCCAACGCAATCGAGCTGCTGCATCCCGCGCCGGCCTCGGGCTTCATTCGGGTGACGCTGCTGCCGGACGATGAACGCTGGATGACCAACATCGCGCGGTGGACCGTGACGCCGATTGGTCAGACGCCGCAGAAAGATTCGTTCATTTATCAAAGGCAATCGGCTTGGACGCCCTTGGCCGCCTTGGGCGGTTATCCCGACGGCTTCCCGCCGGGGCAGTATGCGGTGAGCTTGTATACCGATGCCGGGGTGCTGCTAAAAACAGGCTTCGCTGACGTCCGGTCCGGCCAGGTCAGCGATCTGACAGATTCGCTCCCAGGTGGTACCGCGACGGTCGTGGGCCGGCAACTGTTCTATAACAACTCGATTTATGACGGCAACAACAACCAGATCAATGCCGCGGACGATGGCGCGATCGCTCCGGACAAAGTTGGTTTCGCCGGCGTGGGAAAGGCCACGTTTAGCAACGTCAGCGGCTTCAGCAAAGGCATCAACGGTGTCATGGTGGATATCGCCAGCGGCTTCGGAAGCCACAGTAACATCAGCCTCACCAGCGGCGATATCACCTTCAAGGTAGCGCCGGCCCGGTTCATCACTTCGACCTATAACCAGTTGAGCACCTGGACGGCGGCTCCCACGCCCTTGGGCTTGTCGGTTCGTCTGGGCGCGGGAGTGGGCGGTTCGGACCGAGTGGAGATTACTTGGGCCGATGGCGCTGTCAGGAACACGTGGCTGCAAGTGACCGTGGCAGCCGATGCCAATACCGGCTTGAGCTCGCCCGATGTCTTTTACTTCGGCAGCGCGGCGGGCGACTCAGGGGCCGGCGACACCGCGACGCTCGCGAAAGTGGATGGCAACGACTACAACGCCGTCTTCAGAAACACGGTTGGACTGACGACGCCCGTCGGAAATGCCCTGGATTACAACAAGGATGGCAAAGTGGACGGCAGCGACGCCATCGCCGCGATCAACAACGTGTTCTCATTGCACTACATCGCCAATCCGCTCGGCCCGTCATCGTCAACCTTATCGCTGGCCAGCAGCGCCGTGCCGAGCGGCTTGAGCGCATTGAATAGCAGCTCGATCAATCTGCCAACTACGCTGGATGGTCGTCTGCAAAGCAACTTGGCAAGCCCGCCGGTGGCCAACGCCAGCCAAAGCGCTTTGCACGCCCCGCAAATCCTGCAGGCCGTCGAGCAAATCGCGCATAAGTTCAACGTCCACGACGACGCCTTGGATCACCTGCTGACCGATTTGGGACTGGGGTGAAGTCGTAACGGGGTTTCCGTCGCGCGGCTGTTAACCGTGATGGTTCCGGCCGGCCTTTTTCGTAGTCAATTCAAAAATGCCCGCGCCCGCCACGCGACGGGCAAGGGGCTTGAGATCATAACGCCGCGAGCCTCGTCGCTGTCCTCGGCATGATGCCGTGACCTTGCTTAACCGTTGGGCTCGCGGCGGTTCCTAGGTTGACGACTTCTCGGCACTTTGAATAACGAGATGAGAATATCGGACCGGAGTTGTCGAGCGTCGTTGATCCCCGAGCGCGACTGGCTGTCGCTCCGAGAAAACGAACCATTTTTGGTAGAAATCCGGATTCCGAAGCCGAGGCCTCATAGCGTGCCGGAGCGTGATTTCGGTCTCGCGACCTGACCCTCGGCGCGCCAAGCGTAGATTCGATGGCCCACCCGAACGCGGCCAGGAGACCGGCCGCATACCTTGAATATGCCTGGCGTCCGGGCGACAATCGGGGCGTCCGGTTGGACGGCTACGACATATCTGTCTCCCCGACAAAGATTCGCGCGGGGCGAACTCGGCCACTCTGTCGGCCAAATGAACAAGCTCGAATCATTTTGTTCCGATCGGTGTATCGGAGTAACCATGGAACTCGACGCGCCCGTGGGTCGCGATCGAAGGCCAGTTAGGCGGCGGACTAGATTGACGAAGTTCACAAACGGTGGTCAACCGAATTATTGGGGGGAGAATTGAGTTGGTAGCTTCAACAAACAGATCGGCCGCGTTTCTGATACTCATTACGTCACTTGCCTCGGCCTTGGGGGAAATGTCGCCGGCGCTAGCGGTGGAACCGATCAAGGTCTTGATCGTCAGCGGACAAAACAACCACGGCTGGAAAGAGTCGACTCCGCTGCTTGCCAAGATTCTCAATTCGGCCGGGGGCATCGAAACGACCATTAGCCAAACGCCCCCTGAAAAATCCCCACCCGAACCATGGGATAAGTGGCGTCCCGACTTCGGTCGCTTCGACGTCGTCCTGCTCGACTACAACGGCGAGCATTGGCCCGACGAAGTGAAGAAGAGCTTTATCGACTACGTCAAAGGCGGCGGCTCGGTCTTGCTGATCCATGCGGCCAACAATTCGTTTGGCGGCTGGACGGAATACGAAGAAATGGTCGGCTTGCTGTGGCGCGGTTCGGACTTCGGCTATTCGCTCTACGTCGACGAGCAGGGCAAGACCGTTCGAGAGGAACCGGGCAAAGGGCGCGGCATGGGGCACGGGGGTCAGTACCCGTGGGTCATGACGACGCGCGACCATGAAAACCCGATCACCAAGGATATGCCGCAGAATTGGTTTCACGCGAAGGACGAGTTGTATCACGGTCAACGCGGTCCCGCGAAGGATGTGCATATCCTGCTCACGGCGTATTCAGATCCTGCTCCAGAGCGTAATGGCACGGGCAAGCATGAGCCCATCGTCTTTTGGGTCCCTTATGGAAAGGGGAAATGCCTGACCAACCTGATGGGCCATGTTGGCGACAGCACCCCACTCGAATGCGTCGGCTTCAAGACCGTCTTGATCCGCTCGGTCGAGTGGCTTGCCACGGGCGAATGCCGCACCCCGCTGCCCGACAACTTCCCGACGAAGAAGGTGGTCGTCGAGGCCATCCAATAAGTCCCGCCGACGCCGTCCTTCGCCTGTCAGCTTCCCTCGAGCACAGCAACTGCACTGGAATTCACTCTATGAAGAGAACGACGCACTCACGACGCACGTTCCTGAAGCGTACTGCGAGCCTAGCCGCACTGGCGGGTGCTCCCACAATCATTCCCAGTACGGCCCTGGGCCTCGATGGCGCGACGGCACCGAGCGAGCGAATTGGCCTGGCCGGCATCGGCATGGGTGGGCAAGGTCGGGCCGATCTCGGCGCGCTCATGAATTTCCCGCAAATACAAGTCGTTGCCGTTTGCGATGTCGTCGGCCAACACTGCGAGATGGCCAAGCGGATGGTCGATCACAAGTATGGCAGCAACGACTGCGCCATGCACAGTGATTTTCGCGAAGTGCTGGCGCGGCCCGACGTCGATGCGGTGCTCATCGGGACACCGGACCACTGGCACGTGCCCATCGCGATCGAAGCCATGAAGCACGGCAAGGACGTGTACTCCGAAAAACCTGAGACGCTCACGATCCACCAAGGCAGGGAACTGCGTGAGGTGGTCCGACAGACCGGGCGCGTCTATTCGGGCGGTAGTCAGCGCGTGTGGGGCGACTATGAATGGTTTCACAAGATGGTTCGCGGCGGCGCGATCGGCGAAGTGACCGACGCCTGGGCGAATGTCGCCGGACCCTCCGGACCGTGTTATCTCGAAGCCCAAGAGACACCGCCGGACGTCGACTGGGACATGTGGCTAGGGCCGGCGCCCTGGCGTCCGTTTCATCCAAGTCTGATTCGCGGCGGATTTCGGCCGTTCCGCGACTACTCGGGCGGCAGCACGACCGATTGGGGATGTCACACCTTCGGCGGTTGCCTGTTCGCGCTGAACTTGCATTTGACCGGTCCAACCGAGATCATTCCGCCCAACGTTGAGCACCCCAACCTTGTTTTCAAATTCGCCACCGGACAAACCGTTCATCACGACGGAGGTTGGGGCGGAATTATCAATTTCCGCGGCAGCGAAGGGGAGATTTCGGAGAAAGACCGCGATGCGGGCATGAAGGCGCCCGATATCTACATCCCCAACTACAAGGGGACGGGCGGCATCTTCGGCGACTTCGTGCATTGCCTGAAAACGCGCGAGGAACCGTTCCGGAACGTGGAGGCGGCTCACCGCACCGCGACCGTCGCCCATCTGGCGAACATCGCATACTGGCTAAACCGCCCTCTCAAGTGGGATCCAGACCGAGAAGAAATCATCGGCGATCCGGAGGCAAGCCGCTGGATGGATCGGCCCGCTCGTGAAGCGTGGCGATTCG
>PLYM01000109.1 GCA_003153375.1 Planctomycetaceae bacterium | reverse complement strand
GTTAAATGTTGGGATTGGTATTAGGTCCCTCTAGTGCATCGAGCGACCGAGTCGATCCAGACGTCAGACGACGAGCGTGTCGCTTGGCTACATCCAGGCGACACAGGCATCCAGACCGGGGCGTTCGGTTTCCCATCGACGGGTTGACACACTCGATTCATTGCATACAGTACACAGTCATTCGCCGCACACTCCCGCCCGCCGATTCTGATGGAATTCAAGAGCCCAATCGCGAAAGTTTCATTGGGTGATCTGGTCCACCAGCGAATGATCACAGCGCTGCTTTCCGGCCAATTTCGTGGCGGCGAAGATCTCAACGAAGTGGCGCTAGCGGCACAATTTCAGGTCAGTCGCACTCCGGTTCGGGAGGCGTTGAGACGGCTAGAGGCCGAGGGGCTCGTGGTCAACCTGGTCAATCGGCAGGCCACCGTCATCGAAATGTCGCGGACTGACGTGATTGAGACCTACCAAGTGCGGCAAATTCTCGAATCCGCGGCCGCGCGTTGGGCGGCCGAACAATTGGATGCCGAACAATTGCTCGAATTGCGAGCGCTGGCCAACGCGGCCGCCCCACCACCGGGCGGGCAATGGGGCGCCAACGAACGCCGGTTCGACGGGGAACTGCATCGCAAAGTTGCCGAATCGTGTGGCAATGGACGGCTTTGCAAAGAAATCGTCAAGAACACCAATTTGGTACGCTTCGTGCGCTCCCGCGTGGGCCTCAATCTTGAACGGCTGGCCCAAGGCCACACCGAACACCTGCGCATCTTGGCGGCCCTGGAAGCTCGCGATGCCGAGAGGGCGAGCGCCGAGATGTCGGCACACATCGCCTCGGCCTTACAGTTCGTGCTGGAAGATTTGCCGTTGCCCTAGGCGACCTGGGGCATGATTCGTCGACGACTGCACTTGCCGAGAACCCATCATGCTCGACATCGGCGCATTTCGAACTCGAACGTGCGGCGGCTTTAGCCGTCGTTCGTTCTTACAGTTGGCAAGCTCGCTCCCTTTGGCGCTGGCACTGCCGGCGGGCGCGACACGCGCGGCGCAGCCAATCAAGGCCAAGTCCGTGATCTTCGTATTCCTGTGGGGCGCTCCGAGTCATCTTGACACCTGCGATCCCAAGCCCGATGCGCCCGCGGAATACCGCGGGCCGTTTGGCGTCATTCCTACACGGACGCCGGGCGTGTTCTTCAGTGAACTGCTACCGCGTATCGCCAGCCGCAGCGACCGTTTTTCGCTCGTCCGCACCCACGTTACCACCGCGCCGGGGCATCCCGACGCGGGCACGGTGGCCCTGACCGGCTTTGCGGAATCGCCCCTGCCCGTGCAGCCGAACTTCGGTTCGATCGTGGCCCGGGCCCGTGGCGATCAAGGGGGCTTGCCGCCGTTTTTCTCGATCGCTCGCGGCGTGGTGATGGATGGCGGCCGCCGCATCGAAGGCTACGGTGGCGGCACGCTGTCGCACGCCTACGATCCGTTCCTGGTGGGCTGCTCGGAATCCGGCGGCGTCGAGTTCCCAGCGCTGGAGCTGCTCGAAGGGCTCAACCCGCTCCGTATCCAAGACCGCCGCCGCCTTTCAACTCAGCTCGACTCCGCCATGCATCGGGTGGAGCAGGACGGGCAGAGAATGTGGACTCGCAAGGTGCAATCCGCCTACGACCTGTTGCTCAATCCTGCCGCGCGGCAGGCCTTCGATTTGACTCGCGAGAGCGACGCCACTCGCTCTCGCTATGGCTACACGACCTTCGGCCAAAGCAGCCTGCTGGCACGCCGCCTGGTGGAAGCCGGCGTGCCGTACGTCCAACTGAACTATAGCCGGCACGTCGAGGCGCTCAATCCGGGCTTCGAGTTTGGCTGGGACACGCACATTTACAACTTCGAGCTGCTGCAGGATCAGCTTTGTCCGATTCTCGATCGGGCCTTCACGGCGCTGCTCGACGATCTCTACGACCGACGGCTCATCAACGACACGCTGGTGGTGATGATGGGCGAGTTCGGGCGAACGCCGAAAATCAGCTTCCGGGCGGCGCGCGACCATTGGCCGGGTTGCTACTTTTCGATCTGGGCTGGCGGTGGCGTTGAGCCGGGCCGAGTGATTGGCGCTAGTGACAAGCGCGGCGAGCACCCGCGAGACGAACCTATCTCGCCGCTGATGGTCGGAACGACGATCGCGCACCTTGCGGGTCTGGACACCCAGGCCCGCGCCGAAATGAACGTCCTCAGCGGCGGGAAAGTCATCGATGCGTTGCTGTAGCCGATTCTCGCTGACGATCGTGTGCGCGCTGCTCATTGCCGTCACTGCCGCGCGGGCCGCCGAACTGGAACAGCTCACGCGCGACGGGCGACTGAAGTTCACACCCGTCTTTCGAAACGGTGGCAAAGAGTTAGTGTTCGTCGAGCTGGTCAGCCCCACACTGTACCAGATTCGCAGGCTGGTGTTGGCCGATGGCTCCAACGAGCCGTTGCACGCCAATGCACCCACCTCCGAGTTCGAGCCGGCTTGGTCGGCCGATGGCGCATGTTATGCGTTCCTGAAAACGCGCAGCGCGCTCAGCGTCAGCATTGTCATCCGCGACAAGCAAGGCGTCGATCTCGGCGAAATCTTGCCGGCCGAAGGGTTCTGCGGCTACCGAAGTCCAGCTCTGGCGCCCGATCATTCTCGGGTTGCTTTTTCTTTCGCGGAAAAAGGAACGCAGCAAATCTACTCGGCCCAGCTTAACGGCCAAGACCGCCAGCGCCTCACCGAACCGCGCGGAATCAGCAACTGGCCTTCGTACTCGCCCGAGGGGAAGTCGATCGTTTTTGGCTCCAGTCAGGACGGCAACTTCGAGATCTACCGCATGAACGCAAACGGCACCGACGTGCGGCGGTTGACCGACAGTCCTTTTCAGGACATCCGGCCGCGCTTCTCGCCCGATGGCAATTCCATCGCGTTCACGAGCTACCGCGACGGCAACGCCGAGATTTACGTCATGCAGGCCGACGGCTCAACCCCGCGCCGCGTCACCAAAAGCAGCGAACGGGACGACTACGCCGACTGGCACCCGGGGGGCAAGCGCCTGGTCATCGTCAGCGAGCGGCAGGGCAAGCACGACCTATATCTGGTGAACGTACCGCGCTGACGGCGAAAACCGTGGCGCCGGAGGCGTCGTCGTTTCCGTTACATCCTCGACGTACGTGGCGTCAACGCGGTTAAGCGAGCGACATGCCAGCACGGATAAAGCCCTGGCTGGGCAAGGCAACCGCGAGCTCGCACTCGAAAAGTGCAAGCTCGCCGCCGCCAAGGTCGACAACTGCGTCGAGCTCAATGCGCTTGTCGCGGATCTGAAAGCGCGGCTGAAGGAATGAGCTGCACCGGAGTGGCGACCGTCCAACGCTGACTCTGGCACATGGGTTCGCTTTTGCTCGGCTGGACGCCGGCTGGGCCGCGCTTGCCGTTATGCTCAAGCGCCGGCCACTCTGCCTGCTCGTTGGTTTTCAAAAACGACGTGGCGGATCGCGTGAGATCGTGTGCAAATACCTCTTGGCCTTCCCAAAGCCCCTAGTTCCCGCTGGCGACCCGGCAGGCTACTCAAGCAGGTGCTAGCAACGGCAGCTCTGTCCGTTTGGCGGCGTCCTGGCCGGCTGTGGGCCTCCACGGGATCCACCTGAGCTCCGCACGGGGGCGGACCGTCCCAAATCCGGTCTGACCGCAACGGCGTCGCTAGCGGTCAGCTGCGAGCTGTCGGCGGTGCTAGCATTGATCAAGGCGAAGCCAAGGACAAGGCGTGGATACTGCTGGCGCCAGCAGGGCTCAACATATGCTGATCCGATCGCGGCGTAAGAGGCGTGATAGCGCCCATGGCCGCTCGACGCGAGGACCTGGGTGAGTACATCGTTCTCCAGCCTTCGACCCGGGCTCTCCTGGCGATGGGGCCGGTGCCTGGTCCGCTGATCGGGTGCCCAGTTACCGTACTGGAATCGTCGCCGCGGGGTCGAAGCTCTCCGAGTCCATTCTCCGGGTCGATGCGCGCGCTGTTTAGCTAGGCGCGTTTCCGTCGCCAGCCGTATGCGACCAAGCTGGCGACGCCCAAGGCGGCGAGCACAACGCTGCTGGGCTCGGGGATACTTGCAATGCTCGCCACGCGGAACCCCATAACGCTGTTTTCGCCCGTATCGGCTATGGGGTCACGGTACGAGGCCTGTAGAAAGATCGAGCTGAAGTCCCACGAACCGCCCCGCAAGACACGAGACCCTCCAGTGACGTAGGTTTCAGTCCACTCCTCGACGTTCCCCCCTTGGTCGGCGGTGTCGTAGAAGCTGTTGCTCAAAGGGCCAGCGCTGCCCACGGTCGTAATGTTGCCGTGCTGGCCATTCCAGTTCGCGCCCCTATTGTAGTTGACGATGTTCGCCCCAGGATTGCTAATATCGCCCAACAGATTGGCCGTGGCCTGTGTGGGCATCGTATTGCTTTGGGTTGGATACAGCCAGTAGTGGCTGTCTGCCGGTGGTCCACCTTGCGCGGTGGTTCGCGGATCGTAGTAGGCCGCCTTGTACCATTCGCTTTCACTGGTCAGGAACCAAGTCGCGCCGGTGTTGCGGACGATGATACTTGCGTTGGTGGGGAAGGGCCCGCCACCCAAAATCGTATAGGCGCCGGTCTCCGTATCGCCATTCCCCTGGCCGTTGTTCAACCAATTGGCAAAGCGGATCGCATCGAAAAAATCCACGTAGTTCACGGGCTTGTCGTCCATGTTCGGCTTGGTTGTGTAGGTGAAGCTGCCGCTCACACCGCTCCGAGTGATGCCGCCATAAATATCGCTGCCCATGTAGCCGAACACGTTGTAGAGCTGCAATGGATCGCTCTTGGCCTTGGCGTTTAGGAATGCAGCGTACTGCGCGTTGGTCACTTCAGTCGTCCCAATGTTATAGGCATAGTTCACGCCGCCGTAGAGATTACCGGTGGACGGATCATTTGCATTACCCGCATTGCCAACAGGAACAGTGGGAATCGTGATCGCCCGCGCGTCGGCGGCAAAAGCCACAAGCACGGTCAACACTACCAGCGCGGCAATGCGAGACCGCCGCCGCCGCCAGCCCCAGGCAGCCAGGCCGATCAGGCCAAGGGCAGCGAGCGCGATGCTGCTGGGCTCGGGGACCATCGCCACGCGGAAGCCGATGTCTTCGTCGCCGTAAAGGGGGTCGGCGCCAACGGCCTGCCAAAACCCTTTACCTGCTTCCCCGGCTGGAAGGGCCGGGAGGTTGTATGAAAAGCCGTCCGCGCTCAATCCATCGCGGACTCCCGGTTCGGTCCACTGTCCCACATCTCCGCCTTGGTCGAATGTGCCGTAGGGACTCGCCGATGCCGTATAAGCGCCGACAACGGTCAGATTGGCCACGACGTTATTGTAATTCGCCGAGTTGATGGCACCGGTAGGAGCGCTGGCGGTCGGGGCTGTGTTGCTAGAGGTCGGGTATCGAAAATATGAACTAGTGGCGGGGTTAAAGTATGCCGCCTTGTACCACTCATTCTCGTTGGGCAAAACCACGTTCGCATTGGCGTGTCGTGTGATCGCCCCAAAATTAGATGGGATTTGAGTCGGCGTAGGAGAGCCGGCGTGGAGCAGCGTGTAGGAACCGGTTTCGGTATCGCTGGTGGGCAAGCCGCCATTGTTGAGCCAATTGGCGAAGCGAAGCGTGCTGATAAGGTTGACGTAGACAACGGGCATATCGCCGCGCCCGGGAATCACGCTGAAATGGGCACTATCTGTTGAACTCGCGTTGAAACTGATTCCACCGACGTATGTGTTGGTCATGCCACTGCTGTACAGGAAGAGTGGGTCCGCACCCGTGGGATCCTTTGCGTTGAGAAACTCCACATATTGGGCATTGGTCACGTCGTACGTCCCGATTTGGTACGCATAGCCCACAGCACCAAGATTGATAGGAACTCCCCCTATAGTCGTTGAGTCCGCCGCATTGCCGGGATCACCGACCGGGCTCCAGGCAATCGTGACGGCCCGTGCATCGACCGCGCAGACAACGAGCATGACCAGAAAAACGGCAACGCGCATCAAATGAGCCTCAAAGTAAGGATCACGCCGTAGGCGCAATCCGGGAGCCGCGAAAGAAAGGTCAAACGGTTTGAGATCGTTTGGCTAGCGGCACCAGGCTCGGGGAGAGATTGGCCCTATCGTAGTCGTGCGGCAAGGGGCGTGCAAGGAAAAATCTGGGGATTCGTTGACGGTGGGATCGCCAGGGCATATAGTCGGTGGGTTCTCCCACCTCACGCGGATGCCGCAAATAGCGATTTCTTGAAGAGCCTGTTAACGCGCCGACTAGTTTCTCGCGCTCTCTTCCGCGTTTTTAAGTCCACTTCCCGGGTTGTATCGAGGAACAGAATGAACGTTAAGACCGTTCTATTTACGTCGCTAGTGGCGGCGATTGGGACAATGCCGGCAACGGCTTATGGTCAAGTCTTTGTCGTGACCAACGACGGTAACGGCGGGCCATCTGCCATCGCCGAATACGAAACGTCGGGAGCCAAGATAAATGACCACTTGATTACAGGGTTAAGCGACCCGGCGTTCATCGCGGTATCGGGATCGAATCTCTTTGTTACCGATTACGCGCATGGCAGAGTCTCCGAATACACGACATCGGGCGCACTGCTGAATGCGTCGTTAATTACAGGGTTAACTCTTCCTCAAAGTATCGCCGCTTCTGGAGATAAACTGTTTATCTTTAACAATGGTACGATTGGCGAATACACCACTTCCGGGGTGACGGTGAATGCCGCCTTGATTAAGGGGCTAAATGGACAGGGATGTATAGCCGTCTCTGGAACGGATCTATTCGTCGTGAGCGGCGGTGGAATCGGGAAATATACCACCTCCGGGGCGACGGTGAACTCTTCGCTGATCGCGGACGTCAATCGTCCCAACGGCATCGCAGTTTTAGACGGCAATCTATTTGTAACGGACCTGCTTACTGCCAAGGTTGCCGAGTACACCACAGCCGGCGTGCCCGTGAACGCCACGTTCGTGGAGGGATTGATTGGCATCCAAGGAGTCATAGCGTCTGGAAATGACCTCTTCATAGATTCAAGCAACAGTCATGCTGACCAGATACTTGAATTCACGTCTTCGGGAGCATTCGTGAACGGTATCGTGCTGAGTAATCCGACCAGCCGTTTCGCAGGGGCAGTAGCCGTCGCCATCATCCCCGAGCCCTCGACCTGGGCGCTGCTGGCGATGGGGGCCGGTGCGTTGCTCTTCCGTCGTAGACGGCGGTGATCGTTGGGGGCGATTGGCACGAATCGTCGCCGCTTGGCGCATGCTGATCGGCTGAACGGCACCATCGAACCGCAAGGCGTCACGTATAACCGGCGGACCGCACAGCCAATAAGGCTCGCGTGCATTGCCGGCTTTCTCTAGGCTTGTGTGGCCGAGTTAACCGGACTCCCGAAGTCGTCGAAACGGTGCTTTATGCTGGCTAATCGATCTGAACGACGCAAGATTCTGCCCGGTATGGTTACGTTGCTCATCGTGGCAAACGGCTTTCAGGTGCTGAGCCGCGCCACCCAATTCCCCCCACCGATTCCCGAATCCCGCGCTGAACGTATTCATCGCTCGCAATCACAAGTAGAGATAATACGTGCAAACATTGTCAAAGAATCTCTCGAAGCCGTGATCCGGAATCTCGGCAATCACGAGGATTACTTCGTCCCGGGTTACCGCACCGAGCGCGGCGCAGCACAGATTGATTTTCAGCAGATTCTGAGCAGCCGGCGCACCCATAAGCTCGTGGCCATTCTTTCGGAGCTTTCGAGAGAAGATTCGCGGATCAAGGCAAAGGCAATTTGCGATTTGATGTATGAAAGTCACAGGTCCAACGTTGAGCAAATGGTTAAGCACCACGAGAACCCCGATGTTCCGAAGAGTGGCAAGTCATCATTCGGGAGCAAACTGGGATTAGGTGCGGCAATTTTCGCGCTTGCGCACTTTTCCGAGCCTTCGCGAGTTGTCGAAGAGCTAGGCCGCATGGAAGACCTGGCAAAGTCGACGGTTGACAGGCTGAAGCATGTGCCTCTGCCGGATGGTTTTCCAGTTTTGATTGGAAAGACTGTTGTGATTTTGGACCCTTGTTGCCAGGTCAATTTGATTGTTTATTCAATCGATCACGCTAGTCCGATCGACTTGGCCCTGAAAAACAATGTTGATGAGGTGTTAACGGACGTACCTAAACGAAAAGTGCCACTGGCAAAATGGCCTCGTCAGTGGAATTCG
>PLYM01000197.1 GCA_003153375.1 Planctomycetaceae bacterium | reverse complement strand
CCGCGGCCAGCCAAGCGCCCGGTACGTCAAGTCGCACCAGCAGCCGCCAGGCGAGCACCGCCGCCGTGGCGTGCAGTAAAAAATTGACGATGTGATAGCCGCGCGGATCAAGCCCCCACAAGTGATATTCGGCCCAGAAGGTGCTGAACACAATCGGATAGTACTGCACCTTCCCGGTGATCTGAAAATTGCACCAGATGTTCCGCAGTCCCGAGGCCGACCTGAGCGAGACGTTGTCTTGCAGCGTGACAAAATCGTCGGAAATGAAGCCGTTGTTCAGCGTGGGCCAATAGACGACCGTCACCAGCAGCATCAGAGCGGCGCCCCACAACCAAGTCGATCGGCCCATTGGCAGACTCCAAAGCCGCGGGGTTCGTCTCGCTCGCTGCAGTCGCTTCATGGCTTCTCGACGCCGCCAAAGGTAGTCAGGGGGCACGTTCAATGGGGCTTAAATGCTGATTCTACTTTCGCCTGAGCTGGCCGAAAGCAAGTTCGCGCCGAGTCCCAGTACAAGCTATTCTCTCATTCGCGCGCTCCGTTCGTCAACGAAGTTCCGTTCCTGCCAGTGAGGGTCCGCGGTCATGCCCAAAATGCCTGCCATGCCGGCAATCCGGCGCGTGATCGGGCTTGAACCGCAGTCAAATTCTAGAATAGGATCGATGTTTGCCCGATCGGCTGTCTGTCTCGCGAAAGTTGCCCTTGAATGAATACTGACGACACGTCGGCCTTTCGACTTTCGAATCCAACCCATTCCTCGCCGAAATCGCCAGATCGTGATGGAGCGCAACCCGGCGAACCGTCCGATTCGTTCGAGCTGGCAAAACGATTATTGGGGCCGACGATTTGCCGCCGTTTAGGCATCTACCTCCTACCCGATGATTTTCTGCTCTCGGTCGTGATTCCCATCTTTAACGAAGTAGGCACGATTGAAGAGATTATCCGGCGGGTGCGGGCATGTGGCATCCAGTGCGAGCTGATCCTCGTCGACGACGGCAGCACGGACGGGACACGCGCAGTGCTGGAAAAATACCGTGACCAAAGCGATGTCAGCTTGATGCTGCACGAAACCAACCAAGGCAAAGGGGCAGCGCTCAAGACCGGCTTCTTGCGCGCGCGCGGCAATGTCGTGCTTGTCCAAGATGCCGATTTGGAATACGATCCGGCCGAGTATTCGAAACTCATCCAGCCGATCATCGAAGGCCACGCTGACGTCGTCTACGGCAGCCGCTTCACGGGCGACAGCCGACGCGTGCAGTACTTCTGGCACACCTTGGGCAACCGCGTGCTGACCCTGCTCTCGAACATGCGCACGAACCTGAACCTTTCTGACATGGAAGTTTGCTACAAGGTGTTTCGCCGCGAGCTGATCCAGGAGATCGCGCCCACACTGCAAGAGAAGCGGTTTGGCGTCGAACCGGAAATTACGGCCAAGATCGCTCGCATTCCCCAAGTGCGAATCTTCGAACGCCCGATCAATTACTCCGGACGCACCTATGCCCAGGGGAAGAAAATCGGCTGGCGCGACGGGATTCGAGCCTTGTGGTGTATCGTTCGATATTGAACGGCCTGTTTTGGCGATCACCATCTGCCGACGCCCTCTTCACGGCCCGGTTGGCCAGCCCCCTAACTCTCAGCGGTTTGTCCCGTCGTGCAAATTGGCGAGATCCTGCTGGCAGATTGCCAGCGGGCCCTTGCGGTCACCACGAGCGAGAACGTCTTGCACCAATCGTTCGCAGAATTTGATTGCCTCGCGACATGCCACATCAGCCTCTCTTCCCCGTCCGACGGCATACAGCACGAGGGCCAGGTAGCACCGGGCATGGCCATTCTGGTGTTCGCTGACAGCGGGAGATCGTTGATCAACTCCCCGTTGCGGAGGCGGATCGCATTGCCTAACACGCTTTCCGCGCAGCCAAGTTCTTCTCGGAGCTCTGCAATAGCTTCCAATCAACGTAGTCTCCTGCCAAGTCGTAGCGGTAGTCGACCGTCAATTGCACCGCCGAATACCGACGCTGCACGGCGTGCTTCAAGTCGCTTGTGAATTCTGTTCCGGCAAACCGTGGCGCGATGACGCGCCGACACTTTTCGATCTTGCGTTCGTGCCCCTCAGCGCGGGATGAGGCGCCAGGGACTTGCTTTTATTGGGCAGTTGCGTGCAAATGAATCGCATGTCCACCGCCAATGCCGAACCGTTCGACTTCGATTACCTGATCATTGGGTCCGGGTTCGGCGGTAGCGTCTCAGCGCTGCGCCTTTCGGAAAAAGGCTATTCAGTCGGCGTCGTCGAGCGCGGCCGCCGCTGGCGCAGCGAGGACTTTCCCAAAACCAACTGGAACCTGCGCAAGTATCTCTGGGCTCCGCTCCTCCGCTGCTTTGGCATCCAGGCCATCACCATGCTGCGCGACGTGATGGTTTTGCACGGCTGCGGCGTCGGTGGCGGCAGCCTGGTCTATGCCAACACGCTGCTGGCGCCGCCGGACGAAGTGTTTGCCGACCCGCGCTGGAGCGGACTGGGGGACTGGCGAACGGATCTCGCGCCGCACTACGCGACGGCGCGGCGCATGCTGGGGGCCACGACGGCGTCATGCGCCGGCGAAACGGATCATTTGCTTCGAGAAATCGCCGACGAAATGGGCCGCGGCGACACCTATCATTCGACTCAGGTCGGCGTGTTCTTTGGCGAGCCGGGAAAGTCCGTGCCGGATCCGTACTTCCACGGTCAAGGGCCCGTGCGCGCCGGCTGCGTCGAATGTGGGGGATGCATGGTGGGCTGCCGGCACAACGCGAAGAATACGCTGGATAAGAATTATCTGTACCTGGCTGAACGACTTGGCGCGCGCGTGATTGCAGAGCATGAAGTGCTTGACATTCGTGAACTGGCCGGCGGTGGCTATGAGGTTGAAACTCGCAAGATCACCGACTGGTTCTTCAAACGCCGCCGCACGCTTCGCGCGCGCGGCGTTGTGCTTGCCGGCGGCGTGCTGGGCACGGTGGAGCTGCTGTTGAAGTGCCGCCAACGCGGCTCGCTGCCGCGCATCTCCCCGACACTGGGAACCTACGTGCGCACCAACAGCGAGGCCATCGTCAGTGCGACGAGTCGCCGCCGCGACGTGGATTTTTCACGGGGGATCGCCATTGCCGCGGGCTTCCGCCCCAATGCGAAGACGCACGTCGAGATGGTGCGCTATGGCAAAGGACAAGACTTCATGTCGTTGCTATCGACCATGATGGTGGGCGGTGGGCCGCCGTGGCCGAGATGGCTGCGTTGGTTGGCCGCAATCGTGCGTCATCCGCACAAGTTTGCGCGGATGTGTAATCCGTTCGGGTGGGCGCAGCGCACCGGCATCTTACTCGTCATGCAATCACTGCCGAATCACATGAGTTTTCGCTTGCGGCGACGCTGGTACTGGCCGTTTCGCGCGCATGTCGATTCGATCTGGCAATCGTCAGAACGAGTTCCCAAGTATTTTCCGATCGCCAATGCGCTGGCCGAGCGACTGGCGGAAAAAATTGACGGCGACCCGTCGAGCGGCTGGGGTGAAGTGCTGTTCAATTTGACATCGACGGCGCACATCCTGGGAGGCTGTCCAATGGCGGCTGACGCTTCGGGTGGCGTCATTGATCGATTCGGCAAGGTCTTTGGATACCATGACTTACTCATTGCCGACGGCTCAATCGTGCCAGTGAATTTGAGCGTGAACCCCAGCCTGACCATCTGTGCGCTCAGCGAGTGGATGATGGCTCACGTCGAAAAAAAAGACCAGAAATTTCTGGCCGGCGATAAGGGGACTGAAACAGACGAAAACGCCAACCAGTAAATGACTTGCGAAACATCACTAGGTGCCGTCCCAGGGCCATTGCTAGGAATATCAAGATTTTAGTATGTTTTGTGCTTGACGATCGGATTTTGTGGATTAATTTATCCAGGAGTGTCGCGAGGTAGATCTGGAACATCCGGCGCAACGCGAAGTGCTTACTCTAAATCACTACCCGAGAACTGCCGATTCCGGATTTCATCAGAAATTATATTCTTTTTGTGCTTGACGATGCGCGATCTGTGATTACACTGGGCATCAACTGCGTGAGCTTCTAGGCTGCAATTACGTAAATTTTCGTCACAATTTCAAACGCTATTCAACTTCGATTTTGCAAGGGAGCCGCTAATGAGACGACACTTGAACTTCAGTGCTGGCGCCATGGCTTTATGCTTGGCGGTCGGCAGCTGGTCCGCATTCTTGGGCGGATCGCCTTCTGCGATGGCCGGAGTTATTAACATCACCGTCGGCAACACGACGAGTGGCGACAATGGGAGTAACTTCATCACGGGCCTCACGGGTGCCGATACATCGGGCGCCGTCAGCTATCAGGGCACGGTCGGCGGTGTTGCCACGTTCCTCATTCAGGGCGACCTGAATCTGCAACCGGGCGACAGCGTGAATGTGGTTCTTGACAACCCCAACGCTGCGGTCAACTTGCAAGTGGCCAACAACGCCAATATTGCCGGCGCAACGTTCAACTTCTCGGCTTCCAATACGACGGCCGGCCCTGGCGGCGGTGCCGCGGGCGGGGTCGGTGGTGCGGGCGCTGGTGCTGCGGGCGGTGCTGCGGGCGGTGCCGGCAACAACGGCGCGGCCGGCAACAACGGCAACAACAATACGGTCGTCAGCAGTCTCTATTCAACGAGCGGTGCTGGCGGCGCCGGCGGCGGCGGCACCGGCGGCGGCGGTGCCGGCGGCGGTACCCAATCTTATGTCGCCTTAGGTGGCGGGCATACCGGCTCGAACGGTACTGCTGGCTCGAGTACGGGATCTGGCGGCGGTGGCGGCGGTGGCGGCGGTTCCGGAATCTCCGGCGGCGCCAACGGCGGTGTCGGCGGTGCCGGCAAGGCAGGCCTAGGTGGCGCCGCGGGAGCCGCGGGAACGCAGGGCGGCAATGGCACTGCGGGGGGTGCGGGTACGAATTCCAGCGGCACGTCCGCTGGCGGAACAGCGGCTAGCGCGGGCGGCGGTGGCGGTGCGAGCTCTGGCGGTGCTCTCGGCGCTGCCGGTACTGCAAACGGCGGGGCGGGTGGCAATGGCGGTGGCGGTACGGCTAACGCTGGCGGCACACCTGGACAGTCGGGCGGTGGCGCCGGTGGCGCCAACAATGGCGGTGCGGTGCTGGCCGGCGGCAACGGCGGTGGCGGCGGTGCTGGTGGGTCCGGCGGCGGATCTGGCAGCGGCGGTGGCAGCGGCGGTGGCGGCGGTGGTGGTGGTGGTGGTGTTGGTAGTAGTGGAACCGGTAGTAAGGCCGGTGCTGGCGGCGGTGGTGGCGGAAACGCCGGTGCGGGCGGAACCGGTGGGGCAGGTGCCTCCGGTACGGCTGGCAGCGCGGGCGGAGCTGGTGGTGGAGCTATCGGGATCACCGCCAGTGGCATCGTCAACGTCGGCTCCGGTACGGTGTTCGCTGCGGGTGGAGCTGGCGGAGCGGTTGCGACTCCTGCAGGTGGTGGTACAGGCGGTGCCGGTGGCGGCGGTGGCGCGGGGGGTAGCCCCGGTACCGTGCAAAACGCCGGCGGCCATGGCGGTAGCGGCGGTGCTGGTGCCACGGGTGGAACTGGCGGCGGCGGCGGTAAGGGCGGCGGCGGCGGCGGCGGTGCTGGCGGCTCAGTCATGCTGAGCGGCACGGTGGTCGCTGCCAGCGGCGGCGTTGTCCAGGTCAGCGGTGGTGCTGGCGGCGACGGCAATGGCACTGCCGGTGGCGGTGGCCATTATCTCTTCGGCACCAACGTGGCCGGTGGCTCTCCGATCGTTCCGACCGGTGCGTCGGCAACCTTGTCGTTTGCGGGGGCTACGCAAACAAATCCGTATGTCAACGCGATTCATCCGAGCACTCCGTATATCCCCAACTTGGCTGATTCGGCTGCGGCCACTGGCCTGAGCGCGGCGGTCTACGGGCTCGGCGATAACACGCTGACTCAAGCCAATATTGCTGCATCGCTGCCCGGCGGCAACCTGCCGGCTGTCGATGTCAATGGTAACTCAATCACGGGTGCCATTGAGGCATTAGTCCGGGTCCACACCGTGGCCGCAGGCAACTACAACACTCAGGCCGGCGTAGCGCTGAACTTCACGGGCTACGATTTCCTGGTGGCTATAAACCTAGCGACCGGAGCCATCACCAATCCGATGCTAGGCGTCGACGGTGCTTCGCCCCTGGCTCTGCAACAACTGGGCTATACTCGCGACACAAGCGTCGGCGGAGTCGGCGGACCGGTTTCGACCAACTTGGCGCTCAATCAGGCGTGGACCACGTTGATCCCGTCGGGCAACGCGGGTATTTCCACGATCCTGGGTAACGGTTTTTCGAACACGACTTTGGTAGGCCTGACTCTGGGCACTGGTAATGCAAGCAATCAGGTGCTTTACCTCATACCCGAACCATCGACCTTCGTGTTGATCGGGTTGGGATCCGTGTTCGCATTGTCGGTTTCACGGCGTCGCCGGCGTAGTGCTTAAGCCGAAGAATTTGGTTTTAACGCCCGCGGAATCAAGTGCTTGGTTAACCTGAGCCTTGATTCCGCGGTTTTTTTTTTGCGCCGACTTGTAGACTCGCTGTTTCAACCGGCATTGGCTTGCTTGAGAGATTGTCACTCCGACCGGGTGCGTCACTTCAAAACTCGTGATTCGTCCTCGTTGACTGCGCGAACTACAAGACATTGACTGGCTGCCCCAACGCGAGCGTTGACGCCGTCAATTGCCGAACGGATAATGGATTTCTCGCAACCTCGTCGCTTAGTCAAATTCGGCCGTTCAGGCCTGCTGAAAGTCACTCTGCTCGCACCGAATTCAGCGTGTCCTAGGCAGCGCGTTTATGCAGCGTCGGCGAATGTCACGGTCGGCAAACCGGCCCAAGTCTTCCCTGCGGCGTGACAAGCTGACGTCGCCCGCTCGGCGGCCATGGCCCTGGGCCGCGGCCCTCGTCCTGCTGGTCGTGGTGGTCTACTGGCCGACCTTAGCGAACGGCTTTGTCTGGGACGACGAAATCCACGTTGCGTCCAGCACTGATCCCGCTTCGCCCGCGAGTTTGCGCACCATCTGGGTTGATCACAACAACGTGCTGCAATACTATCCATTGACGCAAAGCACGTTTTGGAGCGAGTATCGGCTCTGGGGTCTTGATCCCCTGGGCTATCACGCAGTCAATTTGCTCCTTCATGCGGTCACGGTGCTGCTCGCCTGGCGGCTGTTGACACGGCTTGGGGTTCCCGGTGCATGGTTGGCCGCGGCAATTTTTGCCGTCCATCCGGTCGAAGTGGAAAGCGTCGCCTGGGTGACCGAGCTGAAAAATATGCTGTCGTGCGCACTGGCGCTGGCGTCGATTTTGGCCTATCTGCGGTTCTCGCCACCCGAGGCAGCGAATCCCGCGGAGTCCGAGGCTTCGCCGCAGCAGGGCGCCTGGCGATACTACGGCTTGGCCTTGGGACTCTTCATCGCCGCGCTGCTCAGCAATACGGTGACCGCCACCGTGCCGGCTGTATTGCTCGTGGTTTACTGGTGGAAGCAAGGCCGAGTGCCCGGGCGTGAAATCGCCGGCTTGGCCCCCTTCTTTGCAATTGGGCTGGCGCTGTCCGTGCTAACGGTAGGACTGGAGAAGACGCACATCGAGGCCACCGGCCAGGATTGGAGCCTGTCGCCGTTGGAGCGGCTCCTGGTTGGCGGTCGGGCGCTGTGGTTCTACGCCGACAAGATCGTTTGGCCACAGCCGCTGATTTTCTTCTATCCCCGTTGGCCGATCAACTCGTACGATCCGTGGCAATATCTGTATCCCGCCGCCGCCTTGGCCGTCTTGGTGAGCCTGTGGCTGGCCCGCCAGCGAATCGGCCGTGGTCCGTTGGCGGCCGTGCTGATCTTTGCCGGCGTGCTGACTCCGGTGCTGGGCTATTTCGACATCTTTTCGTTTCGCTATTCGTTCGCGGCAGATCGTTTCCAGTATCACGCCAGTATCGCGCTGATCGCTCTGGCTGCCGCGGTATTAGCGCGAGGTGGCGAGCGACTTGCCAAGCGAATCCGTTGGATTTCTTCGCTAGCCGTGATCTGCCTGCTGTTATTTCTGGTCGCTGTGGCCGAGCAAAGGACGCTTGCCTACCACGATCGAGACACGCTCTACAATAATACCTTGGCACTGAACCCTGATGCTTGGGTGATTCCGGAGGACTTGGGAAACTTCCTGCGGAACCACGGCAAGAATGACGAAGCAATTCCGTGGTATCGCAAAGCCATCGAGATTCGCACGAAGCTGGTCAGCGACGAACCCACCTTGAACGCGCACCGAAAGGGCCTCGCCGGTTGCTACTCGCAGCTTGCCTTGGCCTTGCAGCACAGCGGAAAGGCGGCCGAGGCCGAGGCGTCGCACCGTGAGGCGATCAAACTCTACGAGAACCTCGTCTCAAAAAACTCTGGAATCGGCGTCTACAAGGATAGCCTCGCCGCGAGTTACGTCGACCTCGGCTTTCTATATCGCGACGCGGGCCGAACGGATGAGGCGATAGGTTCGTTTCACAAAGCGATCGAGGCACGAGACCAACTGGTCCGCGAAGATCCCGCAGTAAGCGATTACCAGGAGGGTCTTGGATGGTGCTATGTGAATCTTGCTATGGTCCAGCAGAAGGCCGGAAAATCGACCGCGGCGACGGCCTCATACCGCAAGGCTATCCAGGTTCGAGCGAAACTGGCAGTAGACAACCGCGCGATCGCAAAATACCAGAACAATCTGGCCTCGAGCTATGTCGACTTGGCCCTCTTGCAGTATGACATGGGGCAACCGTCCGCAGCGACAAAGTCGTTTCAGAATGCGATCGAAGCACGGGAGAAGTTGGTCCACGACCATTCGGCCGCCAACGAATACCAGGAAAGCCTGGGCTTGACCTATCTAGCCCGCGCCTTAGCGGAGGAGAAAACTGGGCGGCGAGCCGAGGCAGCGGTCGCGTACGGCAAGGTGGCCGAGGTGCGCCAGAAACTGGCGGACGACAACCCCGCGAACGGCGACTACCAGAATAATGCCATCGCGAGCTACTTGGCCCTGGCAGCTTTGCAGCGAGAGCTCGGTCAGCTTACCGAAGCGGCGGTCTCGTATCGCAACGCGATCAAGATTCGTCAGAAACTGGCGGACGCTAACCCCGGCAACGGCGACTACCAAAACGACGTTGCCACGATCTACGTGGACCTGGGAATTCTGCTGCGCGACCTGGGGCAGACGGCCGAAGCCGTGGACACTTGCGAGAAAGCAGCCGAGATTCGCGAGAAACTGGTCCACGATTATCCCAAAGTTCCGAACTACCAGGCCGGCCTCGGTTGGAGTTACGCAAACCTGGGAATCGGACAGCTGGCAAGCGGCCGGCCGGCCGACGCCGTGATCTCCTGCCAAAAGGCAGTCGCGATTCGAGAGAAACTGGTCAGCGATTTTCCCGATGTGACCGATTACCGCGTCGGACTCGGCTGGAGTTATGCCAACCTTGGCGCGGCACAAATGGCCGACGGCCAACCGGCCGAAGCGATAACTTCTCATCGCAAGGCAACCAATATTCGGGCGATGTTGGTCGAAGACGACCCCACCGCCGACGGCTACAAGCACGAGATCGCCATGAGCTGCCGGGACATCGGCGATGCACTGCGCGCGACCGGGCAGGTTGCCGAGGCGGTAGGCTTCTATCAGACGGCCATCGAGATTGATGAGAAGCTAGCCGCGGATTATCCAACTGACGCAGTCTGTCAGTTGAATCTGGCAAATGACCTCGTGCCCTGCGGGGAGGCGCTGGCCCTATTGGGCCAGTGGCGCGAAAGTGCAGACATGTATGCCAAGGCTGCAAAGGCCAGCAAACATTCCCGCCAAACGCTGTGGCCGTGGGCGCTGGTGGAATTGGCGGCAGGAAACGAAGCCGGCTATCGGGCTACGTGCGCTGAGTTAGTTTCTCGGTACGGCGGCAGCACCGCGCCTGATGCACTGTTTTCGATAGCCTTGACCTTGGTCTTAGGCAAGAATTCGCTCGAGGACATGAATCAAGTATTAGCGCTCGCAAAGCGCGCCGCGGACGCCAATCCATCTGATCCGGTTGCGCCAATTTTGGTGGGAGCTGCCGAGTGTCGCGCGGGGCACAGCAAGGAGGCGGTTGCATTGCTGACGACCGCGCTTGCGCAGCTGGACCGAACGGCGCTGTCGACGGCCGATGATGCCGGACGCACTTTTGTCGGACGACTGCTGGGGGAAATGCTGCTGGCGTTGGCCTATCGCGAGCAGGCAAACTCCGAATCGCTCAAACAGCAAATTGAGACTCTGCAAAAACTGGTTGATCAACCTGAAACACCTGGGGCACAAGCAAAAAGCCTCCTTCCGCCGTGGGCAGTTGGGTGTGCCGTCGAGCTCGCCAAGCGCGAGCTGGCCAGGATCGGCAGTCCAGCCGCCGACAGTACATCGATGCCGATGGATCACTTGCAAGGAAGTTTGGCGCGCGATAATCGGGCCCCTTAGAATGGATTCATGGCCGTTTCCCAATCTGGGTGCGTCCGACCGCTCCTGACTGCCGGCTACCTGGACCCAATTGGCTTGTTCACGCGGCGGCGAGAAGCCATGAAGCGACTGCAGCGAGCAAGACGAACTCTGCGGCTATTGAGGCTGCCAGTGGGCCGATCGACTTGGTTGTGGGGCGCCGCTCTGGTGCTGCTGGTGACGGTCGTCTATTGGCCGACGTTGAACAACGGCTTCATTTCCGACGATTTTGTCACGCTGCAACACAACCTCTCGCTCAGGTCGGTCTCGGGACTGCGGAACATCTGGTGCAATTTCCAGATCACCGAAAACCTGCAGTACTATCCGATTGTGTTCAGCACCTTCTGGGCCGAATATCACTTGTGGGGGCTTGATCCGCGCGGCTACCACATCGTGAATTTTTTGCTGCATGCCATGGCGGCAGTGCTCGCCTGGCGGCTGCTGGTGCGACTTGATGTACCGGGCGCTTGGCTGGCCGCGG
>PLYM01000162.1 GCA_003153375.1 Planctomycetaceae bacterium | reverse complement strand
ACTGAGGCGCCTGGATGTTTCACTTTCTGGACCTGCACGAACTTGTTAAGTCGCGATCCGAACGCCTGGGCGCGCCAAGTGATCCTTGCCGCTGCACGCATGGTCCGGTTCTCAAGTGACAGCACGATTCGAGAATAACGCAACGAATATTTGGGAATTAGATGTTTGATGTCCCGCACCAGATGCTGAACGGAAGATCGAGATGTTCGAAATCGCGTTTACAGTGGTTCCCTTTATCCTGGCCGCGCTGCTCTTGGTACTCGTCAATGGAGTATTTGTCGCTGCGGAATTCGCAATCGTCCGCGTGCGCCGGACGCGGTTGGAAGAGCTCGCAGGCGAGGGAATGGAAGCGGCCAAGCAAGCCATTCTCGTCGTCGACCATGTTAGCGAGTATTTGGCGGTGACACAGATCGGAATCACTGCTGCCAGCCTAGGCGTGGGCTGGTTTGGCGAAGACTCGTTCGCTCGCCTGTTCGTCTTGCTACTTCCCGGGAATCACGTCCCGGGCGTGCCGCTCCATGTAGCGGCCACCATTGTCGCGTTCCTTTTCATCATGGCAATGCACCTCGTTTTGGGGGAGCTCGTTCCGAAGAATCTTGCCGTCAGGAGGGCCGAGCATCTCCTGCTGTTCTTCGCACGACCTCTCCAGATCTTGCATTTTGCTTTGCGGCCTGTAATTGGACTCTGCGAGAAGCTCTCGACGTGGATTTTGCACCTCATGGGTCAAGGGGCGATTTCCCAGCCGCCGCTTACTGAAGAAGAACTCAAGCTGGTCCTTATGGACTCCCACGAGGAGGGGATCATCACCCGGGGCGAAGCAAATATTATTGTTCGCGCGTTCGAATTTGCTGACAAGCAGGCAGAGGAGATCATGATTCCCGCCGAGCGCGTTGACTATATTTCGCTATCGCGCAGTTTGACGGAAAACCTCGACGTGGCGAAAAAGCACATGCACGCCCGATTGCCGCTTTGCCGCACCGGACTCGATTCCGTTATCGGGATCGTCAGTATGAAAGACGTCTGGCCACTTTTGCGGCGTGAGGAATCCAACGCCGCCTTCGAGTGCGCATCTCGCCATCAGATCAGATTCCCCGTAGATCTCCCCCAGGACGGCATCCTAAAGCTCTTTCAGGAAGGTCACTGCCAGATGGGAATCGTACGTGATCGATCCGATGCGAAGACGCTAGGCGTCGTCACTTTAGAAGACGTTCTTGAATCGCTTATCGGCGATATGCGCGAAACACCTCCGCAAGCTGCTCCTCCCAATTAGGGAATCGCTGATTCATAGCGTTTTGCTCCGCTTTCGTTTCGTGCAAGGATAACCGGTCCTATTCCGAGCCCTCCAGCTCGATCTTCAAGTTTAGAAAGCTCAGCAAGTCCCTGAGGCTGAGGATGCCGATGAGGTGATCCTGCTCGGTGACGAGAAGACGGCTCAACCCACTGCGCTGCATTTTAGCGAGAGCCTCCAAGGCATCCGCGTTTGGCGGAATAGTGATCGCCTTGAGGTCGCGCTCCATCACTTCGCCGACCGTACGCCGGTCCCAGTCGCTACGAGGTATTTGGGCAAGAGCCCGCGTGCCGATGAATCCTTCCAGGTGCCCGTTGGACACCACGGGGAATGTCTTGTGGTGAAAACGATAGACATAGTCCTCCACCCAATGGCGCAAGTCTACCGACGGGGACACGACGATGGCTTGCGTAGTCATGAAGCGTCGCACCGGCTCGCCCAGAAGAGCCTTGCGAATCAGCACTTGTTGGTAACTGCCTTGAGCCGCATTGTTCAAGAACAAGCCAATGAGCCCGGACCAGATGCCACCGAGCCAATTGCCGGCGAAGAATTGCATCACGCCCCAGGCGATCAGAAACCAGGCAAAGACCTGGCCGGCCCGCGATGCCCGGTAGGTGGCCCGTTGCAAATTGCCGGTGGCACCCCAAAGAATCGAGCGGAGCACACGGCCGCCATCGAGCGGAAAGGCTGGGATCAGGTTGAATGCCAGTACCAGCATGTTAATGAAGGCAAGGTAACCGAGGATCGTTACAATCGGCGGGGACCAGCCGCTTTCATAGCCTGCCCAAGCCAAGAGCGCAAAGACGAGTCCCAGGACGACGCTCACGGCCGGCCCAGCGATGGCCATGAGAAACTCGCTGCGCGCCGAGTCCGGCTCGCTTTCAAGTTGAGCAACGCCGCCGAAAAGAAAGAGGGTGATGCCGCCGATTGACATGCCTTGGGAGCGGCCCACGATCGCATGTCCCAACTCGTGGAGCAGAATACACGCAAAGAACGCCAGGGCGGCAACCAGGCCCATGATCCAATATTCATACGGTGGCAGGGTCGGGGTTGCTTCTCCGAAGTACCGCTGCATGAGGTCGGGGAATGTGTTTGCGGTGGTGAGAGTCAGTAGCGCGACGATGATCAGCCAACTGGCATCCACGGAAACTGGGATGCCATACAGACGGAAGAGCTGCCAGCGATTGCCAAACATGACGCACCTTATTTTTGCTTGTTGTCGGAATTCGTCCGCAGAATCATTCCTGCCGTAATATCTCGATGACGACGCAGCGCGGCTTGTGAGGTAGGCCACTGAACGAAAAAATCGACTCGCACCGACCTCGCACCGCCGCCTAACAATTCAGGCGGGGGCGACCCGCTTGTCGGCAAACAGCCTCACCAGGTCGAGGGCGCTGACAATGCCGACCAATCGCCCATGCTCGACGACGAGCACGCGATGGATGTGGTGTTCCAGAAACCTTTGCGCCAAGACTGTGAGAGAGTCATCGGCAGACACCGAGACCAGGTGCCGACTCATCAGGTCCCTGACGTGCAGATCCTCGATGCGCTGGCCGACGCGGCTGGCGATTTGCTGCATGGATTCGGCGGGCTCCTCGTGGAACCCAGAGCCGTCCCAGTAGAAATCGGACGTGTTCTCGGCCAGTTGCCGCTCGACTTCCAACTGACGCACGATATCGGAACGCGACACGACGCCGACCAATTGGTCGTCATCAACGACTGGAAAACCGCTGACACGCTTATTGATGAACTCTTGCTCCAGTTCCACCAGCGGCATTTTCGAAGGAACGACATGGACCCGAATCTGCATCAGGTCACGCACGTTGAGGGTCGTGTTCATAAGCGCGCTATTGTAAAGGATCAGTAGCCATTGCCCCATCCCTTCGGCACGGTTTTGGGAAGTTCCGTCGCTTAGGGGGCATTCATTTTTAGGGCAACCCAATGTTTCCCGTCGGCTCGATGAGGCTGCTCATTCTCGTATTCGTTGTCGGAAACGGCCTCTCTGTCGCCGCCGCGCTGGTGTTCTGCCGCTGGCCGGAATTGTGGAATTCCGATCGGAATCGCGGGATGTAAAAACAGCCCCCCGCCTGCCCGGGCCTTCGCTCCGCGACGGGCAAGGGGCTCGGTCAAGTTGGCCAATCCTGTCTCGACGCTGGCTAGCTTCTTGCGCGGTTCGTTTTCGGTCTCCATTTCATCGCCGCTTCTCAGACGATTTTTGCAGAATTTCAATTCCGGCGTTGCTATGTTGGCACTGATGCCAGACATCAGAACGCTTGTATTGCTTATCTGCGTATTCGGCTCGCTGGCGATCCTGTCGGGCGTCGTTGCTCGGATTATGGATCGGCGGTAAGGAAGAAACATCCCGGCCGCCCCGCTGGTCGGCGGCCTCGATCACGAAGCGACGCGCTTCGTCGCTGCGCACGGCATGGCGCCGTGACCGGCTTGATCGACGCCCCCGCGGCGGTTCCCAAGTTGAGTAAGCGTCCGCCGAATCCATACTTGCTAGGTGGTCTAGTCTTGGGTGCCTTAAGACAGCATTCCTTGGAGACACACGATGGGGCGACCGCCTAGCGATCTTGATGAGTATTTGGATTGGCAAGAGCGGCTTGAGAGCTTCCAAGCCAGCGGCTTGGAAATCGAGGTCTTTTGCCGGAAGGAAGGGGTTTCGCGATCGACCTTCTATCGCTGGCGGGATCGGCTGCGAGAAGGTGTCCCCGAAGCGATGGTAGCGGAGAATGAGGCTCGCAAGCGAGAGCCGAGTCGGCCGAAGGGACGGCGTTCGTGCCGATCTCTTTGAAGGCGTCTCCAGTAGAGATCGAGTTGCCCAACGGAGGCGTGGTGCGGCTGCCGCTGGGCATCGGCCAGGCTGTGCTGGTAGAAGTCATTCGAGCTGCGGGCGCGTTACGCCCCTGGAAGGGGCCGAAATCATGATCAACTATTCCGACGTACGGATCTTTCTGTGCACCACGCC
>PLYM01000202.1 GCA_003153375.1 Planctomycetaceae bacterium | reverse complement strand
GGATAAGGAAAGCCATCGTGTTTAGGATTTCATCCCCTCGCTGCTTCGCGGCTGAACCTTGGTCAATTTTGGTGCGTCGCGCCTCAATTGGAGGTGTGACGTGGCTTCGAATTCCTTAACCGTGTGCCATTCCCCCTTAACGGCCCATGACCCCCTCAGCGGCCCATGACTCTGTCCAGCGGCTCAGCGGATCTCGATCTCGATTACCGGCCGCGCTTGCCGCGTGGGTTGGGCGTTGGCATTGGCTGCGTCGGCGCGGGCTTCATTATGGCCGACTGCCACCTGGTGGCCTATCGAGCGGCCGGGCTGAACCCCCTGGCGGTCGCCTCGCGGCGGCCCGAGCGCGCGCGGGAGGTGGCCGAGCGTCATGGGATTGGCACCCATTACGACACGTATCGCGAGTTGCTGGCCGATCCGCGGGTCGAGGTGGTCGACGTAGCCGTGCCGCCCGATTTGCTGCTCGAGGTCATGCGCGAGGTGGTGCGGCACGCCGACCATGTTCGCGGGGTGCTGGCGCAAAAGCCACTGGGGGTCGATTATCGCCAGGCTCGCGAGATCGTCGAGATGTGCGAGGCAGCCGGCATCGCGTTGGCGGTCAATCAGAACATGCGCTACGACCAATCGGTTCGGGCCTGCAAGACGCTGCTCGCTCGGGGGGAGCTGGGCACGCCCGTGCTGGCCACGATCGACATGCGCGCCATTCCGCATTGGATGCCCTGGCAACAGCGGTTGGGCTGGGTGACGCTGCGGATCATGAGCATTCACCATCTCGACACGTTCCGTTTCTGGTTCGGCAACCCGCGTCGAGTGTTTGCCAGCGTGCGGCCCGACCCGCGCACGGCACGGCAGTTCGCGCACCAGGACGGCATCTGCCTGTACATTCTGGAATACGACGACGGGCTGCGGGCCTCGGCGTGGGACGACGTCTGGGCCGGTCCGGCGCGCGAGGGCGCGGCCGACGATCTGGGAATTCACTGGCGCGTCGAGGGGACCGAGGGGCTGGCCCGCGGCACGATCGGCTGGCCGCGCTATCCCGAGCGCGCGCCGAGCACGCTCGACTTCACGACGCGCGGCCGTGGCGCCCAATGGATCAAACCCCGCTGGGATGAGGTCTGGTTTCCCGATGCGTTCTTGGGGCCGATGGCCGAATTGCTCGTGGCGCTGGAAGAGGGCCGCGAGCCATCGCTCTCAGGGCGTGATAACCTGGCCACGATGGCGCTGGTGGATGCCGCCTATCGCTCGGCCGCCGAGCATCGGGCTGTCGAAGTGGCCGAGATTCTGGATATTTAACGCGGCGACGCCGCCAACGAACCAACCAATCCGACGGGGAACCCGGTCATGACCGACATCGTACACAGTATGTTTTGGTCCGAGCTGCCAATCGTGGAGAAGATGCTGCGGCCCGTGGTCGTGTATCTGTTCCTGCTGGTCGGTTTGCGATTGGCGGGCAAGCGCGAGCTGGTACAACTGAATGCGATGGATCTGATCGTGCTGTTGACGCTGTCGAACACGGTGCAGAACGCGATCATCGGCAGCGACAATTCGGTTTCGGGGGGGCTGATTGGCGCGGCCACGTTGTTGGCGGTCAATTATTTCGCGGTGCGCTTTTTGTACAGCCACGAGGCGATCGATCGGCTGGTCGAAGGCGAGCCCGACGTGCTGGTGGAAGACGGCAAGGTGTGCACCGAGCGGCTGGAACGGGAGTTGATCACCCTCTCGGAGTTGGAGATCGCGGCCCATAAGCAGGGCTTCGCATCGTTGGAAGACGTCGACAAGGCCGTGCTCGAGACCGGCGGGGTGATCTCGTTCGTCGGCAAAAAGCCCGGTCCCGACCTGATCCGCCACGGTGAGCTGACCGCGCGGCTCGATCAGATCGTCAAAGAGCTGGCGGAGCTGCGGACGGCGCTGGCGGCGCGGGGATGACGCCCATCGACTAGCCCGAAGCGCCAGCGAGGGAGGCCTGGCCCAAACGTTGCGCGCCCTTGCTGGCGCTGCGGGCTAGTAGGCGCGCGGGCATGCGCGGCGGTGGGGCACAAAAAAAGGCCGCCGGGTGTTGAGTCCGGCGGCCTTTTAAGATTTTCACACGAGAACAACGCTCGGCGTTATTTCGCCCCGACGAGTTGCCGCTTCTTCTTTTCGGCAATGATCTCCTCCTGGATGCTCGACGGCACGCGTCGATACTTGGAGAATTCCATCGTGAAGGTGCCCTGGCCCTGCGTCATGCTGCGCAGGTCGGTCGAGTATCCGAACGTTTCGGCCAAGGGCACTTCGCCTTCGATCGTGGCGAACGCGCCTTTGACTTCGGTCGATACGATCATGCCGCGGCGGCTGGTCAATTCGCCGGCGACCGAACCTTGATACTGCGAGGGCACCTCGATCTCGACCTTCATCACCGGCTCCAGCAGCACGGGCTTGGTCTTGAGGAACGTCTCGCGGAAGCAGTTGCGGGCGCAGGTTTGGAACGCCATGTCCGAGCTATCGACGTCGTGGTAGGAGCCGTCTTCCAAAATGGCTTTGACACCCACGATCGGAAACTCGGCCAACGGGCCCTTGTGAATCGAATCGCGGAAGCCCTTCTCGACGCTGGGGATGTATTCCTTGGGAATGCGTCCGCCGACGACATTCTCCTCGAACTCGAAGACATCTTCGGCGTC
Source organism: Planctomycetaceae bacterium (assembly GCA_003153375.1). Classification (GTDB taxonomy): domain Bacteria; phylum Planctomycetota; class Planctomycetia; order Pirellulales; family PALSA-1355; genus PALSA-1355. Next base: position 159,979 of record PLYM01000202.1, on the reverse strand, counting down.
CTCGGGCAGGCACTCGAGCTTGCCGACGATGTGGGCATACTGACCCGAACCGCCGGTTTGCTTCTTGTGCTTGAAGTTGTATTCGGCCGTCTTGGTGGGCGCTTCGCGGTAGCTGACCTTGGGCGCACCGACTTCGACTTCGACGCCATACTCGCGGCGAATGCGTTCGACGTAGATTTCCAAGTGTAATTCACCCATGCCGGCAATCACGGTCTCGCCCGTCTCTTCGTCGGTGGCCACGCGGAACGTGGGATCTTCGCGGCGGAAGCGGTTGAGCGCCTTGCCGAGCTTGTCGGAGCCCTCGCGCGACTGGGGATTGATGGCCATCTTGATCACCGGCTCGGCCACGAACATGCTCTCGAGCGTGCAGTACTTGCGCTCCGAGCAGAACGTATCGCCGCTGGCGCAGTCGAGCCCCAACACGGCCACGATGTCGCCGGGACCGGCCGAGTCGATTTCCTCGCGCTTGTCGGCATGCATCTTGACGATGCGGCTGAAGCGTTGCTTCTGGTCGGTGCGCTGGTTGTAGTGCAACTCGCCCTTGTTGATCGTGCCCTGATAAATGCGAATGAACGTCAACTGGCCGAACGAGTCCTCGACCAGCTTGAACGCCATGCCGACGAACGGCTTCGTGGGATCGACCGCCAGGGGGATGGTCTGCGTCGGGTCGTCGTGCTTCTTGGCCGTCACCGCGTGATCGAGCGGCGAGGGCAGGTAGCGAACGATGGCGTCGAGCAGCAGTTGCACGCCCTTGTTGCGATAGGCCGTGCCCATGTAGACCGGCGTCAGGTCCTGCGTCTGCACGGCTTCGCGCAGCAGGTTGTGAATCAAATCCTCGGAGACTTGCTCCTCGGAGAGCAGCTTTTCCATCAGTTCGTCGGAGTACATCGAGAGTCCTTCGAGCATGTGTTGTCGGGCCTTGGTGGCCGCGGCCTTCAGCTCCTCGGGAATCTCCTCGACGCGCAGATTTTCGCCATTCGCGCCGTCGAAATAATTGGCTTTCATCGTGAGCAGATCGATGACGCCGGCGAAGTTGTCTTCCTTGCCGATCGGCCATTGCATCAACACGGCGTCGCAGCCCATCTTTTCGCGCACCTGAGCGACGACCTTCTCGGCGTCGGCGCCAATGCGGTCCATCTTGTTGATGAACGCCAGGCGCGGCACGTGATAGCGCTTCATTTGCCGGTCGACGGTCAACGATTGCGATTGCACGCCGCCCACGCCGCACAGCACCAGGATGGCGCCGTCCAGCACGCGCAAGCTGCGCTCGACCTCGACGGTAAAGTCGACGTGGCCCGGGGTGTCGATGAGGTTGATCGTGTGGCCTTCCCATTCGACCGTGGTGGCGGCGCTGGTGATCGTAATCCCGCGCTCGCGCTCCAGGTCCATGTAGTCCATCGTGGCGCCGTCGCCGCCGCCTTTGACTTCGTTGATTCGGTGGATGCGCCCCGCGTAAAACAGGATCCGTTCGCTCAGGGTTGTCTTGCCCGAGTCGATATGGGCCGAAATGCCGATATTTCTGATTTTCGCCAGATCCATGGGGGAACCTCGAACTTCGCTCTGAAAAAGGGGTTACAGACACTCCGGCGCAATTGCGCACCGGATACGTCCAAAAAATCGTGGGGACCCAAAATCGTGGGACGCCGCCCGCTCAGACAGTCCCAAACCGCCTAAGCGTCGCCAGGGGAATGGCTTTGCTGATTGCTATAGATTCCCATCTTACGTACAGATCGGTTGTCGGCAAAGGCCAAATTCAGCCCTTTGGCTGCTCGCGAGGCCGTTTTTCCCGGGTTTTTTAAGTCTGCAGTCTTGATCCCCAGGGTCCGTCAGACTGCTTGGTTTCTTTCCTCCCGCCTCGCTCGCTCATCACTGTCCACCGGCCTGCTCGGCTGTCCACCGGCCTGTTCGGTCCGCCGGGTTTGACTATTGTCCTGCTGGCACTTACGTTGCCGCTCATGGTCAACCCTGCCGGAGAACCCGAGTCGTCCGTCGCCCCTGGCGACCACGCGCCCCATTCCTCCGGTCCGCCCACCGAGGGCGGCGGCCGGTTGCTGATCAGTTACCCCTGGTTGACGTACCTGTTGCCGATCGTGGTTTTTCTGGGTGTTGGTAGCTTCGAGCCGACGGCGGATCATGATATTGAGTTTCTTGGTTTAGCCATTCCCTACGACGCTTATCCGGTCGTCTATGCGATCAAGATCGCGCTGACGATGGCAGCCATGGCCGTGGCCTGGCCGGGGTATAAGCAGTTTCCATGCCGTATCTCGCCGCTGGCCGTGGCGGTCGGGCTCGTCGGCGCCGTGGTCTACGTGGGCCTTTGCAAGCTGGAGTTTGAAGGCATGATCTTGCCGCACGTCGGCCTGGGTTGGCTCGCCGACTACGGCGCTCGCAGCGGCTTCGACCCTTGGACCCATTGGCCCCAGGCGCCGCATTGGGCCGAGGGCTACCTGGCCCTGCGTTTTTGGGGCCTGGTCGTCATCGTGCCGATCATCGAAGAGTTCTTTCTGCGTGGACTGGTGATGCGCTACTTCATCGCCCCCGACTGGTGGAACGTCCCCTTTGGCACGTTGACGTCAAAGGCCGCCATCATCGGCACACTGGTGCCGGTGATCATGCACCCGCCGACCGAGACCTTGGCCGCTGCTGCCTGGTTTACGCTGATCACCTGGCTAATGTTCAAGACCCGCAATATTTGGGACTGCGTTCTTGCCCACGGGGTGACGAATCTGGGGCTGGGCGTCTATGTGCTGGCCAGCGGCGACTGGTATCTGCTTTAGAAGGCTCGCTGGCCGCATTCCGACGACGAACTTCGAAGTTCGTCGTCGAAGGGGCATGAACGTCGCTCGCCGGTTCGCGCGGCCTGGGTCTGCCTATTTGGCAGGCGTTGCCGTGAATTTCTGCCTTCCGCAGTTCCCGCAGTTTATCTATGGCCAGCTCGTCAATTATTATATAAGTGTCACGCGTTCAAGGGTTTAATCGAACGCTCAGCCAACAACCGGCGGCATCTAGCAAAAGCGGTATTACAGTTGCATTTACGAACTTGCACGAGAAACCGCCTGCCTGGACGCGAAGTGATCTGGGCGAGCAAGTTGGAACCGGCGAAACCATGCGATTGGAGCTTCCATCCCTGCTAATCACGGACGACGACCGCGATTTCCGCGAAACGTTGCGGGTCGTGTTCGAGTCGCGTTTTCGTACGTTGATGGCGCGCGACGGTGAAGAGGCGCTGGAGATCGTCAGCCACGAGGAAGTGCACTTGGTGCTGTTGGATCAGCACATGCCGCGGCTGACCGGTCTGGAAACGCTGCGCCGGGTCAAGCAGTTCAAGTCGCGGCTGCCCTGCATCCTGCTCTCGGCCGGGTTGGACGATAGCCTGATTCGCCAGGCGCAGCTGGCTCAAGCATTTTCGGTGCTCTCGAAGCCCATCACTCGGCAACAGCTCACCAGCACCGTCGATGCGGCCATGCGGCGCATCTACAACTGGGAAACCGAGACTCGTCCCAAAACCGGCGAGTAGCTATTTCCTGGCGTTGGCTTCGGCCCGCCTGGTCAACTCTTCGGGCGAGACGTCTTCGACGTGCGTGGCGATCCACCACAAGTTTCCGGCTGGGTCTTGCACGCCGGCACTGCGATCGCCATAGAACTCCGTGGTCGGTTCGCGCAGGGATTGACCGCCGGCGGCGATCGCGCGGCGATAGACGGCGTCGGTGTCTTCGACGTAGACGTAGAGCATGGCCGGCATCGGCTTCCACTGGTCGCTGGCCTCGCCGAGCATGACGCGGGAGTCGCCGATCTGAATCTCGGCGTGCCGCACGTCGCCGTCGGGGCTGTTCATGCGGGCCAGCTCCTTGGCGCCGAAAGCCTCGGCCAGATACTCGATCAAGCCGGCCGCGTCGCGCACGGTCAGGTAGGGGGTCAGCGTGTGATAACCGTCGGGAATCGGTTTGACCATGGTGGCAATCTCTCCCTTAACACCCGGTAGTTGTGCTCCTCGCCAGGCTCCCGCGCTCGACCCCGACGCCAGGGAAGTATCTTACACGATTTCGGCCTGGGGCTCCCCCTCGCCGCGCTCGGGGGCATCGGCCGGGGCGGTGCGTTTGCGCTCGGCCTGAGTGCCGGGCACGATCAACGGGCTGGGCGAATTGGCCTCGATGATCGACTTCAGCTCGTCCGAATCGATGACTTCCTTTTCGATCAGCCGGGCGCTGAGAGCCTTGAGCGAAGCCATCCGCGATTCGACGATGCGGCGCACTTTTTCCATCGACTCATCGATGATCCGCTTGACCTCCTGGTCGATTTCGCGGGCCGTTTGCTCGCTGTGGCTGTGCTCGCGTTGCAGTTCGTTGCCGGTCGACAGAAACGGGCTGCGCGAGCTTTCGCGATAGTTGACCCGCCCCAGCCGGCTCATGCCATAGTCCATGATCATGCTGCGGGCGATGGCGCTGGCGCGTTCCAGATCGTTTTGCGCGCCGGTCGAAACGTCCTCGAACACCAACTCCTCGGCGCAGGTGCCGGCCAGCAGCACCTGAATGCGGCTTTCCAATTCGCCCTGCGTGAGCAGATAGCGATCGCCTTCGGGACGCTGCAAGGTATAACCCAGCGCGGCCAGCCCACGCGGAATGATCGAGACCTTGTGTACCGGATCGGTGTTGGGCAGGCTGTAGGCCACCAGGGCGTGGCCGCTTTCGTGATAGGCCACGCGCAGCTTTTCGTCTACGTGAATGACCCGCTGCTTCTTTTCCAAACCGGTCGTGACGCGCTCGACGCCCTCGTTGAATTCGGTCATGCCGACGGCCGACTTGCCTTTGCGGGCGGCCAGCAGGGCCGCTTCGTTCACCAGGTTCGCCAGATCGGCGCCCACGAAACCCGAGGTGATGGCGGCCACTTCCTTGAGGTTGACGTTTTCGTCGAGCTTCACGTTTTGCACGTGGACTTTCAGAATCGCCTCGCGGCCGCGAACGTCGGGACGATCGACCAGCACGTGGCGATCGAAACGGCCGGGACGCAACAGGGCCGGATCGAGCGTTTCCGGGCGATTCGAGGCGGCCAACACGATCACGCCGCTGTTCGAGTCGAAGCCGTCCATCTCGACCAGCAGGGCGTTGAGCGTTTGCTCGCGCTCGTCGTGCCCGCCGACAATGCTCGAGCCGCGGGTCTTGCCCAGCGCGTCGAGCTCATCGATGAAGATGATGCAGGGGGCCTTGGCCTCGGCCTGTTGGAACATGTCGCGGACCCGCGCGGCGCCGACGCCGACGAACATCTCGACGAAGTCGGAGCCCGAGAGGCTGAAGAAGGGCACGCCCGCCTCGCCGGCGATCGCCTTGGCCAGCAGCGTTTTGCCGGTGCCCGGAGGGCCGACCAGCAGCAGACCCTTGGGAATGCGTCCGCCGAGCAGTTGATATTTTTCGGGAGTGCGGAGGAACTCGACCACTTCGCGCAGCTCTTCGACGGCCTCGTCGATGCCGGCCACGTCGTCGAAGGTCACGCCCAAATCTTCCTGGGCATACATCTTGCCCCGGCTGCGGCCAAAAGCCATTGGCGAGCCGGCCCCGCCCAGGCGGCGCATCAGGTAGAGGAAGAACACCACGCACAAGCCGGTGAGCACCAGCATCGGCACGTACGACTTCCAGGCGCTGGGGCCGTCGGAGTTGTCGAATTCGATGTGCTTCTCTTCCAGCAGTTGCGAGAGCCTGTTGTCCATCGGTTTGAGGTTGCTCTGAAACTGCACCTCGCGCGGGGCCGCGTCCTCGGGCCCCTTTTTCATGATCCTGCCGGTCGCCTCATAGCTGCCAACCTTGATGTCGGTCGGTTTGGAGTATTGCACCAATTGCGGTTTTTCGGTGGTGCCACGATGCACTTCGATCGAATGAGAGCCGTCCTTGCTGTCGCTCATTTTGATCAGGTCCAGCAGCTCGCTATAGCCGATTCGCTCCTCGGCGGTGTTCGAGAACAGCGCCACGGCCAGCAGCATCGCGGCGCCCACGACCAGCAGAATCCACAACAGGTTGTTGTTGTTGAGCGGCGAGATCTTCTTCTCACTCGCGCGACGGAAGGGGTCTTTGTCGTTTTTCATCGAACGGGTCTCGGTTCTTCGATCAAACGGGCGGAAGTGAATCCACGGCGGGGGAGCGACGGGCGGCCGGCACAGGGCGCCGCGAGGCTGGGGTTGCTGGTCGCGAGACCGAAACTCTTCGGCATCCCGCGGCAAGTCGGCCGGAAGAATCGGACGTGTGCCTCAAGGGGCTCTCGTTCCTACGCGTCTCTGTTGCCAATTCCCAATAATACTCTAGCCCGCACTTCCATCATACTGGGAACCGTCCGAACGGGGCCATTGGGCAGCTGTCAGGCACCGCGGGTGGTGCGGCCGTGCGAGCGGATCGGGTTGTAGCGTAAGCCCCTTTGGCCGTAGAATGCGCTCCTAGCAACGGCCGAGATTTCCCGCGTGCGACCGTTGATCCCTCGATCCCCTAGCGCCCGACCGCGGGCCCTTGCCAGCTCTGCGACGGTGGGCTGGCCGCCGCGGCATCGCGGCGCCCTTCACCCTTGACGGTCGGGCTTTATGAGCCAGGAAGTTGCCAACGTGGCGGTGCTGGGCTCGACCGGCAGCATCGGCCGCAACACGCTCGAAGTGATCGCGGGGTCGCATGGCACGTTGCGCAGCATCGGGCTGTCAGCTCATGCCCGGCTCGACTTGCTGGTCGAGCAAGCGCAAGAACTGCACCCTCAATGGATTGTGGCCGCCTGCCCACGGCTGGCCGCGGCTCAGGATTGGTCGCGCCTGCCGGTGGGGACCGAACTGCTGGTGGGACCCGAAGGAGTCGAATCGCTCGCCCGCCGCCCGGAAGTGCAGATTGTCGTGGCCGCGATCGTGGGCAGTGCCGGGCTGCGCGGCACGTGGGCCGCGCTCGAGGCTGGCAAGACCGTGGCCTTGGCCAACAAGGAAACCATGGTCGTGGCCGGCCCGCTGGTTACCCAGCTCGCCCAAAAAACCCAGGCGCGAATCGTGCCGGTCGACAGCGAGCACAGCGCCGTGTTTCAGGCATTGCAGGCCGGCCGGCGCGAGGAAGTGAAGCGAATCATCCTGACGGCCAGCGGCGGTCCGTTTCGCAATCACACGCCCGAACAGCTGGCTTCGGTGACGATTGCCGACGCGCTGCGGCATCCGACCTGGACCATGGGCCCTAAAATAACGATTGACTCGGCCACGATGATGAACAAGGCGCTGGAGATCATCGAGGCTCGCTGGCTGTTCGACTTGCGTGCGGATCAGATTGACGTGGTGGTACACCCGCAATCGATCGTGCACTCGCTGGTCGAGTTCATCGACGGTTCGGTGATTGCCCAGTTGGGTTCGCCGGACATGAAATTGCCGATTCAATATGCCCTGACCTATCCGCATCGCACCGAGGGGGTGGCCCGGCCGTTGGATTTTACGCGGACGATGCGGCTGGATTTTGAGCCGCCGGATCCCGAGCGTTTTCCGGCTTTGGCCCTGGGATTGGAAGTGGCTCGAACCGGTGGCACCGCGGGTGCCGTATTGAATGCAGCCAATGAGGGGGCGGTCGCCGCGTTTCTCGGCGGCAAGCTACATTTTACTGACATCGTTCCGAGCTGCCGCTCGGTGCTGGAAAACCATCATTTCGACCCTGCTCCGTCGCTCGCGCAATTGCTCGAACTCGACGTGTGGGCTCGCCAGGAGGTACTGCGTTGGGCCTGTCTCTCTTAGCCATCACGTTGAATTGGCAATTGCTGCTGGTGATTCTCGAAGTCGCCCTTGGCTTGGGCATGGTCATTTTCGTCCACGAGCTGGGTCACTTTGCCGTGGCCAAGCTGTGCGGCGTCAAATGCGAGAAGTTCTATCTCGGCTTCGACATCTACGGTCTGAAGCTGTTCCACTATCAATGGGGCGAAACCGAGTACGGCATCGGCATCCTGCCGCTGGGCGGCTATGTGAAGATGCTCGGCCAGGACGACAACCCTGGCAAAGCGGCCGAGGAGCGCGAGCGGTCGCGGCTCAACCCCGGCGAGGCCGAGGCCGCTAGCATGGCGCCCGAACAGCTCGATCCCCGCAGCTACATGGCCAAAAGCGTGCCGCAACGCATGGCGATCATCTCGGCCGGCGTGATCATGAACTTGATCTTCGCTGTGCTGATCGCCGCCGTGGCCTATGGGCTGGGCGTGCAGGAAGTAGCGTGCGGCATTTCGGAGGTGCTGCCGGGCGAGGCCGCCTGGACGGCCAATCTGCAACCGGGGGATCAGATTCTGGCGATTGGCGACTCGGGCGATCAGCAGCTTCGCTATCGCGACCTGTTGACGGCCGTCGCCCTGTGCGACTTGCAGAAGGGGATCGACTTCACGATCCGCCGCGCCGGCGTCGCGGAGCCGTTCAGGGTCAATGTCAAGCCGGATCCCGACAAGAATCGGATGCGGCCGACCATCGGCGTATTGCCGCCGCGGATCAGTTCGCTATCGCCAGAGAAAGCCGTTTACGCCGACACGCCGGCGGCGGCCACCGGCGAGTTTCACAAGGGCGACAAGATCGTGGCCGTTGGCGGCGTGCCCGTGGCCACCTATCCCGAAGTCGTAGCGCAGCTCACCGCGCATGCGGATCATCCGCTGAGTTTCACCGTCGAACGGGCGGCAAAAGACGCCAAAGAGCGAGGCGCCGATGGTAAGGCTGATGATAAGGCCGATGATAAGGATAGCCACGATGCTCCGCCGCCCGAGCGCGCCGAGATCACGGTCGCGCCGCGGCCGATGCGCACGTTGGGCTTGAGCATGAAAATGGGGCCGATCACGGCGGTGCAAAACGGTTCGCCGGCCGAGGCCGCGGGCATTCGAGTCGGCGATCAATTGCAGGCGATCGACGGCAAGCCGCCGGGCGATCCGCTGCGGCTGCCTGACGAGCTGCGCCGTCGTGCTGGCGAAACCGTGACGCTCACGATCGTGCGCGGGGGCACCTCGGCGGGCGAGGAGAAGAAGATCACGTTGCGCGAGCGCCCCTGGCCCGAGGACTCGGAGCAGTCGGGCGCGCCGGTTTCGGTGCCTTCCTTGGGCATCACCTACAAAGTGATGGCCGTGGTCGACGCGCTCGACCCGCAAGGTCCGGCGGCGGCCGCGAAGTTCACGAAGGAAGAACAGGGCAAGGCCGTCGACGCGGCGGGATTGGCCGTGGGCGACGAGATCGTCAGCGCCGAGTTCATTGCGCCGAAGAAACCCGACGCTCAACAGAAGGCGGCCGAAGACGACGACAGCGAGATCGTGCCGCTCGGCGTTCCCGAGAAACCGCTGGCGCTAAGCGACGAAAGGCCGAGTTGGGCCTACTTGATGTTTATCTTGCAACACACGCCCGACGGCGTGGAGGTCAAGCTGACAACCAAGGATGGCCGCACGGGCACGCTCTCGCCGGTGTCGGCAACCGACTGGTTCTATTACGACCGGGGGCTGGTCCTGACGGTCGAAACCTCGACCACCAAAGCGCACAGTGTGGGCGAGGCCCTGTCGCTGGGCGCGCGCGAAACGAAAGATACGGTGTTGCAAGTTTACTTGTTCCTGCGAAAGATCGGTTCACAGGTTTCGCTCTACAGCCTGGGCGGACCCAAGTCGATCGCCATGGCCGCCGGCTCGGCTGCTTACGACGGCGTCGCCCAACTATTGATTTTCCTCACCATGCTCAGCGCCAATCTGGCCGTGATCAACTTCCTGCCCATCCCCCTGTTGGATGGCGGCCACATGGTGTTTCTGCTGTTGGAAGGCATTTTCCGCCGTCCCGTCAGCGAGCGCGTGATCGTGGCGTTCCACTATCTCGGCTTCGTCTTCATCATCAGCTTGATGTTGTTCGTGTTGGGTCTCGACTTCGGCGTGATCCCGAGACCACACTGAGGAAAAGGCTGAAGGATGAATGCGGAAGGATGAAATAAGAACGAAAAGTCGGCTTTGGGCCGACTCCTCTACTGCGTTTTCATCCTTCATCCTTCCGCATTCATCCTTCTCTTCTGCTAGCATCACCGGTCTTGCTCACATCGGTCGGGGGCGGTACATTTCCGTCCCTTGAAGGGTTGGGCGCCGGGGCGCGCCGAGGACCTCGGGCCTAAGGGGAAAGGACTCCTGACATGTCGACGAGTCTGGCTGCGCTGGCGCGACTGGTCGATGGCGACGTGCTCGGCGACGGGACGTCGGAAATTCTGGGCGCGGCCTCGTTGCTGGATGCCACGGCCGGCGATATCACGCTGGTCGACAAAAGTGAAAAGGCCGACCGCCTGGCCGCTTCGACCGCGCAGGCCGCGGTGGTGCCACGCGGCTTTCCCGTCGACGCGCTGACGATGCCGGCCATCGAGGTCGACGACGTCCACCGGGCCTTCACCGCGATCGTCACTTATTTCCGTCCGCCGCGCCCCAGCCTACGCATGGGCGTCAGCACGGCGGCCTTTATTGCCGAGGGCGTGCGCCTGGGTCGTGACGTCGACGTGCATCCGGGCGCCACGATCGGGGTCGACGTCGTGATCGGCGCCGGCTCGACGATTCACTCCGGCGCGCGGATCATGGCCGGCTGCAAGCTGGGCGAGAACGTCACGATCTATCCGAACGCCGTGCTCTATGAAAACACCGAAGTCGGACCGCGTTCGATCGTACACGCCAACGCCGTGTTGGGGTGCCACGGCTTCGGCTATCGCTACTTCGAGGGCAGTCATCAGCCCAGTGCCCAGTTGGGCAACGTGCGGGTGGGCTGCGATTGCGAGATAGGCGCCGGCTCGACGATCGATCGCGGCACCTATGGTCCCACGCTGATCGGCGACGGAACCAAGATCGACAACATGGTGATGATCGCCCACAACTGCCGGATCGGCAAACACAACATGCTCTGCTCGCAAGTCGGCGTGGCCGGCAGCACGACCACCGGCGATTATGTCGTCCTGGCGGGCCAGGTGGGCGTGCGCGATCACGTGCGCATCGGCGACCGAGCCGTGGTCGGCGCCAAGGCCGGTGTGAGCGCCGACATTCAGGCGGGGGCCCACGTCTTCGGCGCGCCGGCGATCGCCGAACGCGATCAAAAAATTCAATTGGCCGCGATCTCGAAGTTGCCCGACATGCGGCGGCAACTCAAAGCGTTGCAGCAAGCGGTCGACGCCCTGACGCGCGAGCAGTCAACCAACGGCCAGCACGCCTGAAGCCACCCAAGGGACATCGAACCGTGAATCCTGCGCTCCAGGATGCGAGGCCTTCGTCGGCGCCAGCCAGCGCGCCGGCGCGCGCGGACAAGGTGGGTCTGATCGCCGGCTGGGGACGCTATCCGCTGGTCGTGGCCCGCGCATTGCGGGCGCAGGGGACCGAAGTCTATTGCCTGGGCATCAAGGGACATGCCGACCCGGCGCTCGAGGAGATCTGCAACGAGTTTGCTTGGATCGGGCTCGCCAAGATCGGCCGCGTGATTCGTTTCTTTCGTCACCACGGCGTACACCAGGCGACGATGGCGGGCAAAGTACACAAAGTGTTGTTGTATCGCGATTGGTACTGGCTGCACCACCTGCCCGATTGGCGCGGCCTGATGACGTTCTATCCCCACTTCATCGCCCGGCGAAAGAACTTGCAGGATGACAGCCTGCTGGGGGCGATCACCAGCGCCTTTCAAACCGGCGGCATCACGATGAAGCCGGCCACCGACTATGTACCGGAGCTACTTGTGAAATTGGCTTGTTTGACCGATCGAAAGCCCTCGGCCGCCGAGCGCAAGGACATTGAATTCGGCTGGCACCTGGCCAAGGAGATGGGCCGGCTCGACGTGGGGCAAAGCGTGGCGATCAAGGATCGCTCGCCGCTGGCCATTGAAGCCATCGAGGGGACCGATCAGTGCATTCGCCGAGCGGGCACGTTGTGCAAGGCCGGTGGATTTACGCTCGTCAAGGTGGCGAAACCGCAACAAGACATGCGCTTTGACGTGCCGACGATCGGCCTGGGCACGTTGGAAGCCATGGTCGAGGCTGGCGGCCGGGTGCTGGCCGTCGAGGCTGGCCGCACGATCATCATCGACGAGCCCGAAGTGGTCGCGTTCGCCAATCAAAACAAGCTCGTGGTGGTGGCCCTCGACGAGCAGGGCCTGTCGCACGCGGCCTAGCAGCGCGGCGGGGCTTGCCTAGCAATTTGGCTTGCTTTACGGCGATTGCAAGCTACGTTTTTCGATCCTCGGGCACGGGCGATCGACTGATCGGACGGTCGTTGTCGGTGCAATCGGCGCCTGCTGCGCGCAAAGTTTTTTACCAGACAAAATCGTGGCGCGGAGATTGCTATTTACCTGTCCGGCGGAATTCACAACACTACCGCCGCTTTTGTCCGGAATGGGGTGGGCAGAGGCGCCGACGCCGGCAGGGAAGCTGACCGGCGGCCGCGAATGGGGACTGGTAGGGTCCAGGTTTGGTTGGTTTGTCGCGGCTGTCGTCTCGAGGAGCGTGCGTGCTAAGAACGGCACAAACGCGTGAGTCGGACTATATTGAGAAATGGGGAGGGAACGCATGTCACGCATTCGCTGGGCAATCGCCGGAATGGTCGTGTGGAGCCTGGGTCTGACGACCTTGGCCGACACACCGCTGAAGCCGCCCGTCGCCAAGCGCGTCGAGCATCGCGAAACGCGGCACGGTGAGACGGTCACCGACGAGTATCACTGGCTGCGCGAGAAATCAAATCCCGAGGTGATCGCGTATCTCGAAGCCGAGAACGCCTACGCCGACGCCCAGACCACGGACCTCAAGGAATTCGAAGAGGTCCTGTACGACGAGATGCTGGGCCGCATCAAGCAGACCGACCTGTCGGTGCCCACGCGCCGCGGCGGCTACTTCTACTATTCGCGCACCGACGAGGGCAAGCAGTATCCGATCCAATGCCGCCGCAAGGGCAGCATGGAAGCGCCGGAAGAAGTCCTGCTCGACGAAAACGAGCTGGCCGAGGGGCACACGTATCTCTCGCTGGGCGCCTTCACCGTCAGCGACGATGAAAACCTGCTGGCCTACACGGTCGACACCACCGGCTTCCGCCAATACACGCTCTACGTCAAGGACCTGCGAACCGGCAAGCTGCTGCCCGATACGACCGAGCGGGTCACCTCGGTGCAGTGGGCCGCCGATGGCGAGACCTTGTTCCTGTCGACCGAAGATCCGGTGAACAAGCGATCGGACCACGTCTGGCGCCACCGCCTGGGCGAGGAATCGTTCGAGCCGATCTACGAGGAGCGCGACGTGCTGTATCGTGTGCACGTCGAGCGCACCCGCGACAAGAAGTACATCCTGCTAACGGTCATCAGCAGCGACACGACCGAAGTACACCACCTGCGAGCCGAGGACGCGGGGGGCGAATTCCAGGTCTTCCTGCCGCGCGAAAAGCACCATCGCTATTACGTCGGCCACCGCGAGGGACAGTTCTACATTCGCACCAACAAGGGGGCGACGAACTTCCAGATCGTCACGGCGCCCGACAACGACCCCCGGCCCGAGAATTGGCAAGTCTTCGTGCCGCACCAGGAAGGCGTGCTGCTGACGGGCATCGACCTGTTCAAGAACTTTGCCGTGGTGGTCGAGAAGTCGCAGGCCATCAATTCGATGCGCGTGCTCGACTTTCACAACGGCGAGTGGACACAGATTCCCTTTCCCGAGCCGGTCTATGCGGCCTATCCCTACAGCAACCCCGAGTACGACACGCGGGCCTATCGCTACAACTACCAGAGCCTGGTGACGCCCTCGACGGTCTATGATTTCGACACCGAGACGCACGAGTCGACGCTGCTCAAGCAGCAGGAAGTGCTGGGCGGCTACGACCCCAGCGAGTATGTCTCGGAGCGGTTGTGGGCCACGGCGCGCGACGGCACGAAGGTGCCGCTGTCGATCGTCTATAAGAAGGGGGTGGAGCGCGACGGCACGGCGCCCTTGTTCCTCTATGGCTACGGTTCCTATGGCGCGGGTTTGACGGCCTCGTTCGCCGAAGACCGCCTCTGCCTGTTGGATCGGGGCATGATCTTTTGTATGGCCCACATTCGTGGCGGCAACGAGCTGGGCGAAGCGTGGCGCTCGGCTGGGTTGTTGATGCAGAAGAAGAACACGTTCAACGACTTTGTCGATTCGGCTGAGTACTTGATCAAGGAGAAGTGGACCTCGTCCCAACGGCTCGTGGCTCAGGGCTATAGCGCCGGCGGGCTGCTGATGGGCGCCGTCGTCAACATGCGGCCCGACTTGTTCCGCGCCATCCACTGTGCCGTGCCGTTTGTCGACGTGATCAACACGATGATGGACGCCGATTTGCCGCTGACCACGAGCGAGTATCTCGTCTGGGGCGATCCCCACCAGCGGGATGCTTATGAGTACATGAAGAGCTACAGTCCCTACGACAATCTGCGGGCCGGGCCCTATCCGGCGATGCTGGTCACCGGCAGTCTGAACGATAGCCAGGTGATGTACTGGGAGCCCGCCAAGTACGTGGCTCGCATGCGCGCCCTGAAGACCAACGACACCGAGCTGCTGCTCAAGACCAACATGGGCGCCGGCCATGGCGGAGCTTCGGGCCGGTATGACCATTTGCGCGAGCAGGCCTTCGAATACGCCTGGCTGATGAGCCAGGTGGGCATCAACAACTAGCCCGGGTCACGCGCCGCGTTGACACCCTCGAGCGCTCAGCGTGCGTGCCGGGCATGAACTTGCCCCCTCCCCCTGTGCCGGCCCTTTGTTACCATTACCAGGGACCGCGCCGGCCGTTTGGAACCCTTCTGGGCCGTCGCATTCGCTGGTCTTTTTGCCTCAGGGGAGCCGATCGTTTTGCAGATTGTCCAATATCCTCATCCCACGCTCCGCCATGTTTCGAAGCCGCTCAAGCGCGTCGACAAGGAGTTGCACGCCATCGTGCGGCACATGTTCGACCTGATGTACGCGGCCAAGGGCGTGGGGCTCGCCGCCAATCAGGTCGATCTGCCTTATCGGCTGTTCATCATCAACCTGGAATCGGATCCCGCGGCCCCGGAAAAGGAAATGGTGTTCCTGAACCCGGTGCTGGTCAGCCGCAAGGGCACGGCCGAGGCCGAGGAAGGCTGCCTGAGCTTGCCGGGCTTGTATGCCGACGTCAAACGGCCCGAGCGGGTGACATTGAATGCCTTTGACCTGGCCGGCCAGGAGATCACTCTGGAGCTCGACGGACTGTTCGCCCGCGCGGTGCAGCACGAGATCGACCACCTGGATGGCATCCTGTTCATCGATCGGTTGAGCCCCACGGTCGAGATGTCGGTCAAGGACGCGCTGGTGGATTTCGAACTTCAATTCGCCGGTCAGCGCGAGCGGGGCGAACTTCCGGATGACGAGGCCGTTGCCAAGCGACTGGCCGAACTCGAAAAGCTGCGGACCTAAGCCCCATGCGCGTGATCATGATGGGCACCGGCCCGTTCGCGGTGCCAACGTTCTTGAAGTTGTACGACTCGCGGCACGAGGTGCTGGCGTTGGTCACGCGCCCGCCGCGCGAGATTCACGGCAAGCGGCAAGCTGACGTGAATCCGATGTGCGAGGTGGCCGCCGAGCGCGGCACGCGCACGCACGAGCCCGAGAGCATCAATGAGCCGGCGGCCCGTTGCCTGCTGGCCAGTTACCGGCCCGACCTGTTCGTGGTTTGCGACTATGGGCAGATTCTTTCGCCCGAGACGCTGGAGATCGCCCGCTTCGGCGGCATCAACCTGCACGCCTCGCTGCTGCCCAAGTATCGCGGCGCCGCGCCGATCAATTGGGCCATCTATCACGGCGAGACTGAGACCGGCGTGACCGTCATTCACATGACCCCGCGCATCGATGCCGGGCCCGCCATCGCGCAAGCCGCGATGCCGATTGGCCCCGAGGACACTGCCGCCGAGCTGGAGCCGCGCCTGGCCGCGATGGGCGCGCCTCTGGTGCTGCGCTGCATTGACCAGGTCGAGACGGGCACCGCTCAAGCAATCGAGCAGGATCCCGCCCAGGCGACGCGCGCTTCGCGGCTGAAAAAAGAGCAGGGCCTGGTCGATTGGTCCCGCTCGGCCGCCGCGATCAAAAACCAGGTCCGCGCCCTCAATCCCTGGCCCAAGACCTACACCTTCTGGCATCGCCCAGCCGGCGAGCCACTGCGTCTGATCCTGGAAAAGGTGCGCGTCGGACCGAGCGCGGGCGGAGCACCGCCATCGCCCGGCACCGTGCTGTCAGCCCACGGCGACCAATTGCACATCGCCACCGGCGATGGCGTGCTAGCCATCGACGCCATCCAACCCGCCGGCAAGCGCGTGCTCTCGACCGGCGAGTTTCTGCGCGGCTATGGCGTGCGGCCTGGTGAGATTTTTGGCGCGTAATCGTGAGCCAGCGCTTCCCTCTCGCCCAAAACCGTCCTGGTCGCCGGGCCTTGTTCCCGGTTAAGATGGGGGAACTATGGCCAAGCAGCTTTATATTGAGACCGTCGGCTGTCAGATGAACATGCTCGATAGTGAGCTGGTGGTGGCCAGTTTGCGCAAGGCGGGCTATGTGGTAGTCGACACGCCGGCCAAGGCGGACACGATTCTGTTCAACACGTGCAGCGTGCGGCAACATGCCGAGGACAAGATCTATAGTGCGCTGGGGCGGCTGAAGCACGCCAAGAAGTACAACCCGAACAAAATCATCGGCGTGCTGGGCTGCATGGCCCAGAAGGACCAGAAGCTGATTTTTGAGCGGGCCCCCTATGTCGACCTCGTTGTGGGGCCGGGGCAATTGCACCAGATTCCAGAGCTGATCGAGAAGATCGGCCAGGGAGCCGGGCAGCAGTTGGAAGTGAGTCTGGATCGCAAGGCGGGCAGCCGCGAGGAGATCGAGCAGAGCTTTGAGAGTTACGATCCGCTGCGCGATCCGCAGATGCGGCCCACGCCGTTTCAAGCCTTCGTGCGGATCATGATCGGCTGCGACAAGTTTTGCACCTACTGCATCGTGCCCAGCGTGCGGGGGCCCGAGCAAAGCCGGCCGGCGGCCCAGATCGTGGCCGAGGCGCGGCAACTGGCCGACGAAGGCTGCCGCGAGATCACGCTGCTGGGCCAGACGGTGAACAGCTATCGACACACCGCCGCCGGCCACACCTCGCGGCTGTCCGATCTGCTCGCCCAGTTACACGACATCGAGGGGCTGGCGCGGTTGAAGTTCGTGACGAACTATCCGAAGGACATGACCGACGACCTGCTGGCCGCGGTGCGCGACTTGCCCAAGGTTTCGACCTACCTGCACGTGCCGGCCCAAAGCGGTTCGAACCGCATCTTGCAGCGAATGAAGCGGGGTTACACGGTCGAGGACTATCGCGAGATGATGGCCCGGATTCGCGAGACGGTGCCCGATTCCTCGGTCACCAGCGACTTCATCGTCGGCTTTTGCGGCGAGACGGACGAAGACTTTGACCAGACGGTCGAGCTGGTGCGTGAGTCGCGATTCAAGAACAGCTTCATCTTCAAGTATTCCGAGCGGCCCGGCACCAAGAGCGTGCAATTGCATGCCGACGACGTCAGCGAAGAGGTCAAGCGCCGCCGCAACAACGATCTGCTGGCCGTGCAGAACGCGATCAGCGAGGAAGACAATCAGCCGTTCATCGGCCGCCGCGTGGAAGTGCTGGTCGAAGGGCCGAGCAAGGCGGCGCAGCGACACGACGATGGCTCGGAACAATTGCAACTCGTCGGCCGCACGCCCTGCGACCGCATCGTCGTGTTCGACGGCAACCGCCGCCAAGTCGGCCAATTGCTCGACGTGACCGTCTACGACGCCAACGCCTTCACCCTCTTCGGCAGCATCGTCACGGCCCACGTGGGCCCGGAAGTGTACACGCTGTGAAACGACGACGGGAAGAAGTTTGCCACCGAGCACACAGAAACGAAGGATACGCGCCTGGACCTTGATCGCGCCCGATTGACCTCGTTCGTACTCCTCGTTTTTCTCTCTGTGTCCTCGGTGATCTCTGTGGCTAACATCCTCGTCGGTGCGAACGGTACTCGGCTACCCAGGAGTTATTGCTTGGCTTCCGGCGCTTTCGCGGCGGCCGTGGCATCGAGCCAGGACGAGACCGCCGTGGCCAGTTGCACCACGGCAGCGGGCTGCTCGACCAGGATCGGCGTGGCCGATTGAATGCACTTCTCCGCGCGGGCCACGTACTCTGGCCGGTTGAGCGCCTGCGCCAGGTGCAGCAGATTGATGGCCGACATGGAGTTGCCCGAGGGAATGACGGTGTCGGTGGGCACCTTGCTGCGGGCGATCAGCTGCTCGTGCAGCGTCGAGGTATTGAAGAACCCGCCCACGCGGTCGTCGGAAAACAGGGGCAGTTGGGCTTCCATCAATTCGCCGGCCGCTTGCAGCCAGCGGGCTTCGCCGGTGGCGCGGTGCAGGGCGATCAGTCCATCGATCAGAAAGGCGTAGTCGTCCAGATAGGCCGGCACCTTGGCCTGCTTGTCGGTGACGGTGCGTTGCAAATGGCCCGCGGCGTCGCGGGACTTGGTCAGGATGAAATCGGCGGCCCGGGCGGCGGCGGCAGTGTACTGCGGATTCTCGAAGACCCGGCCGGCGTCGGCCAGGGCGCGAATCATCAGCCCGTTCCAGGCGGTGAGAATCTTGGTGTCGGTCAATGGCCGCTTGCGCAGCGATCGAACGGCCAGCAGCTTGGCGTTGATCGCGGTCAGTTGGGTCTCGAGCGCTTCGAGCGTGAGCTTCCGTTCTTCGGCCACGGCGGCCAGCGGGCGCTCGAGCAGCGGAATATAGCGGCCTTCGAAGTTCGGTTCGCCGCTGAGGCCATAGACGCCGGACCAGAGGGCATATTCCTCGGGCGTGAGCGCCGCTTCGACTTCGCCGCGCTGCCAGACGTAGTAGATGCCCTCGTGGGAATCGGTTTCGGCATCCAGGGCCGAATAGAACCCGCCGTCCGCATCCGTCAACTCGCGGAGCACGAAGGCGATGATCTCGTCGACGACCCGTTTGAAATCGGGGCGGGGCGCGGCTTCGTAGGCAGCGGCGAAGACGGTCGTCAGTTGCGCGTTGTCATAGAGCATCTTTTCGAAATGGGGCACACGCCAGAAGCGATCGGTGCTATAGCGATGAAAGCCGCCGCCGACGTGGTCGCGAATGCCGCCTTGAGACATCTTTTCCAGCGTCGTGACGAGCATCGTCGTGGCCGCGCTGCTGGAGCGGCGCCGATTGTAGTCGAGCAGAAAGGTCAGGTTCGGCGGGTCGGGAAACTTGGGACGGCGCGGTTCCTCGGCGCTATAGCCCCAGCCGCCGTAGCTTGCGTCAAATTGTCCGGCCAGCGCGGCCACAACCGAGTCGACCAGTGCCGGCTCGAGTTTGACGACCTTCAGCAGGGGGCGCTGCTGCAGGCTTTCGGCGACATAGGAGGCCAGCGATTCGCCGGTCTTTTGCCATTTCTCCGGATCGCCCGACCAGGCCTCTTGCACGCGGCCGAGCACGGCCAAAAGGCCCATCCGGCCGTCCTGGTCGCGTGGCGGAAAGTAGGTGCCGCCCATCAGCGGCTTAGCGTCGGGAGTGAGGAACATGGACAGCGGCCAGCCGCCCCCCTGTTTCGAGCCGACCAGCTGCATGTAGATGCGCAGGGCCTGCATGTAGATTTCGTCGATATCGGGCCGCTCCTCGCGATCGACCTTGATGCACACGAAGTGCTTGTTAAGCAGCGCGGCAATCTCGGGATCCATGAACGACTCGCGCTCCATCACGTGGCACCAGTAGCAGCTCGAATAGCCCACCGAGAGAAAGATCAGCTTCTTCTCGGCCTTGGCCTTGGCCAGCGCTTCGTCCCCCCAGGGATACCAATCGACCGGGTTGTGCGCGTGCAGCAGCAGATAGGGGCTTGTCTCCTTGGCCAGCCGGTTGGCCGGACCCGGCTTGGCGGTTGGCTGCTGGGCAACGAGCCAGGTTCCCGGCATGGCAAGGGTCAACACGATCGCCGCGGCGAGCAGCGGGGTGAAGCGTGGCATCAGGTTCGTTCCTGGAGGAATTGGTGCGGGAGCAAGCGGCGCGGGGGAAGGCGCGGTCGGGAAGATTATTGTCGCCGGGGAACACGCGACAGACAATTCAAAAACGCCCGGAGCGACCACGGCGAGACGAGCTAGCGAGCGTCAGGAGCGCAGCGTCGGGTCGTCAGGACCAG
This sequence comes from Planctomycetaceae bacterium, assembly GCA_003153375.1. Classification (GTDB taxonomy): domain Bacteria; phylum Planctomycetota; class Planctomycetia; order Pirellulales; family PALSA-1355; genus PALSA-1355. The sequence continues at coordinate 139,837 of PLYM01000202.1, read as the reverse complement.
AAAAGCGCCGCTTCGGCCGGTCGGGATTATTCTTCACGTCTTCCGGCTTGGCGTCGAGGGGGGCGTCAAACGTGGGGCTGCTGCCGCACCAGGTCGCGGAGCCCTGCGGGGGCTCGGGGCCACTATAGTCGCCGCGGCCATACTCGGCGCGGAATGTCACGGGACCGACCGAAAACTGATCGCCCGGGTTGAGCGGCATGGCTTGCCCGGCGATGCGCGTCTGGCCGACAAAGGTGCCGTTCAGCGAACCCAAGTCGCGCACCATCAGCATGCCGTCGGCCTCGAACACTTCGCAGTGTTGGCGACTGACCAGCGGATTGCCCAATCGCACGTCGGTGCTGCGGCTGCGACCGATCACGGCGGGCAGATGAAGCTCGAAGTGGCGAGACTGAGAGGTGTCGCCCACGATCACAATTTTCGCGTCCACTTCGCACTCCGCATTGTGACCCTGACTCACGAGTCAGCGGTGCCCTTAGCACTTATTGTACCTGGAAAAAGTGCGGCCCGCCAACAGCCGATCGCCCTGGGCGATGCGAATCGACCGCGAATAACTCCGCAAATTCCCGGTAGATTTCACCGCCGAGAGCGGCTTCATCGGACGCCAACGTGCCGTGGCGGCGCGAGCGTGGGCCGCCTGTTCGGCCATGGCCGTGGTTCTTACAATAGCAGCCCAGCGGGCCGTTCGGTCGCACCCTCTCTCGACGGAAACCACGACACTTGAAGCAGTTGCTCAGCGAAGACGAGATTCGCGGCGGCATTCATCGCCTGGCCGCCCAGCTGACCGAGCGCTACAGGGACCGGCCTTTGACCGTGATCGGCGTGCTCACCGGCAGCATGGTGCTGGTCGCCGATTTGATTCGCCAGCTCGACCTGCCGCTGCGCGTCGGCGTGATCCAGGTGCGCAGCTATCGCGGCGCGGCCACGACGCCGGGGCCGCTGGAGATCAACGACTCGATGCTGCCCGACATCCGTGGGCGCGACGTGCTGCTGGTCGACGATATTTTTGACACGGGCCACACGCTGGCCCGATTGATCGAGCAAATGCACGAGCTGGGTCCCAGTTCGCTGCGCTCGGCGGTGCTGCTGCGCAAGCTGGGCCGTCAGCAGGTGTCGATCGAGCCCGATTACGTGGCGTTCAACATTCCCGACGTGTTCGTCGTCGGCTACGGCCTCGACTATCAAGACGCCTATCGGCATCTTCCGTATGTGGCCGCGTTGGATGACGACGATCTGGCCGCGGGGCCCTTGGCATGACGCGCCGCATCTTGCACATCATCGCCACTCTCGACCGCGGCGGGGCGGAAAAGCAGTTGGCAATGTTGGCCGCCGGATTGCCCCGCGATGAGTTCGACGTACACGTCGTGGCGCTGACGCGCGGCGGGCCCTTGGCCGCCGACTTGGAGCGGGCCGGCATTTCGCTCACGATCATCGGCAAGCAGCTCAAGTTCGATCCGCCGGCCTGGTGGCGGCTGCGTGGGCACATCGCGCGGCTGCGGCCCGACCTGGTGCAGACCTGGATGTTCACGGCCAATGCCTACGGTCGCACGGCGGCCTCGTCGGCGGGCGTTCGCACGCTGGTGGCCAGCGAACGTTGCGTCGACCTCTGGAAGAATTGGCACGAATTGGCGCTCGATCGCTACCTGGCCCGGCGCAGCGCGGCCATCATCGTCAACAGCCGCGGCGTCGAGGAGTTTTACACCGAGCATGGATTGCCGGCCGTGAAAATGCGCGTGATCTACAACGGTATCGGCCCGGCCGTCCCCAGCGGCACGACGCGCGAGGCGCTGCTGGCCGAGCTGCAGTTGCCCCCCGGCGCGCGGATCATCGGGGCCGTGGGGCGGCTGTGGCCGCAAAAGCGCCTCAAGGATCTGATCTGGGCCACGGATCTATTGCGCGTGATCCGCGACGATGCGCATCTGCTGGTGATTGGCGATGGGCCGCAGCGGCAGGCCCTCGAACGCTATGCGCGGCTTTGCCACATTGCCGATCGGGTTCACTTTTTGGGCGAGCGCGGCGACGTGCCCCGGCTGATGCCGCACTTCGACCTGTTGTGGCTGGCCAGCGGTTATGAGGGATTGCCGAACGTGGTCATGGAGGCCATGGCCTGCGGCGTGCCGGTCGTGGCCAGCGATATCTGGGGCAATCGCGAACTGGTGGTACACGAGCAGACGGGCTTTCTCGTGAGGTTGGGCGATCGGGCGGGGCTGGCCCGGTTTGCGAATAAAATCCTCGACGATCCGGCCTTGGCCCAGCGGCTGGGCGCTGCCGGACGCGAGCGTATCGCGGCCGAATTCACCGTCGCGGCCATGGTCGAGCGGCACGCGGCGCTGTACCGTGAATTACTGGCCTGAAGCGCGGACTGTCGACCGCGAAACTGCGGAGCCGAACCGTTGCCCTGCTGTCGGCCGACGCCAGAACTTCCTGCGGAAAACGCGCATGTGTGGAATCACGGGAGCCATTTGGACCGCGCCGCAACGGGCTCTGACGCCCGAGGTGCTGCGGCAGATGACGGACGTGCTCTGGCACCGCGGGCCGGACGACGCGGGCAGCTACCAGAGTGATTTCCAACTGCGGCCCGGCTATGGCGCGATGCCCGGCGTGGCGTTGGGACATCGCCGGCTGTCGATCATCGACGTGGCCGGCGGGCACCAGCCGCTGTCGAATGAAGACGGCTCGGTATGGATCGTTTTCAACGGCGAGATCTACAACCATCGTCAACTCCGCCGGCGCCTGGAAGGGGCCGGCCATCAGTTTCGCACGCACAGCGACACCGAGGCGATTGTCCACCTGTATGAAGATGAGGGGCTCGACTTTCTCGAGCATCTCAACGGCATGTTCGCGCTGGCCATCTGGGACGCGCGCGCGCGCCGGCTGGTGCTGGCCCGCGATCGGCTGGGCGAAAAGCCGCTCTATTATCGGCACGAACCCGAACGTTTGCTGTTCGCCAGCGAACTGAAGAGTTTGCTGCAAGTGCCGAACATCGAGCGGCAGGTCGATCCGCAAGCGGTCGATGATTACTTCACCTATCAATACGTGCCGCACCCGCGGACGATCTTTCGCGGCTTTGCGAAATTGCCGCCGGCCCAGTATGCCGTCTACCAGGATGGCCGGCTCTCGACGCACTGCTATTGGAGCCCCGATTTCAACCGGGAAGTCGTGCGGCCCGCGGCCGACGATGCGGCCGAATTGGTCGAGCTGCTGACCTCGTCGGTGCAACTGCGGCTCGAGTCCGACGTTCCACTGGGCGCGTTCCTGTCGGGTGGCGTCGATTCGTCGCTCGTCGTGGGATTGATGCAACGCTTGTCGACATCGCCGATCAAGACGTTCTCGATTGGTTTCCCGCAGAAGGAATTCGACGAGACGGCTTATGCCCGCGAGGTGGCCGAGCGATGGGGGACCGAGCACCACGAGTTTCGGGTCGAGCCGCGTTGCATCGACGTGCTCGAGAAGCTGGCCTGGCACTATGACGAGCCGTTTGCCGACAGCTCGGCGATTCCGACCTATTACGTGGCCAAACTGTCGCGGCAGCATGTGACCGTGGCGCTGACGGGCGACGGCGGCGACGAACTGTTCGCCGGTTACTTGCGTTATCGGGCCGTGCGGATGGCGGGTTGGTTCGATCATTTGCCGCCGGCGGTGCGCGGAGCTCTGGCAAAGTTATCAGCCGGCATGGCAACCGGCGGGTGTCCGCAGCGATCGTGGTTGCGCCGCGCGGGCCGGCTCGGCGAGGCCCTGAGCTTCAGCCCCCAGCGGCGGTATCTGGAGTGGATGGCACTGTTCAACGAGGGCCGTCGGGCCGATTTGTACAGCGAAGAATTCCTGGCTCGCTTGAGCGACGCGGACCCGTATCGGTTTCTGGCGGCGGCTCAAGCGCGCTCGGCACGGCGCGATCCGGTGACTTCGGCGTGCATCACGGATTTGCTCACCTACTTGCCGTGCGATTTGTTGACCAAGGTCGACATCGCTTCGATGGCCAACAGCCTCGAGTGCCGGGCGCCGTTTTTGGATCATCGGGTGGTGGAACTGGCCTGCCGGATGCCGATCGGCCGCAAGCTGCGGGGCGGACGAGCCAAGCGAATTCTCCGCGAGGCTTTTGGCGATCTGCTGCCGCCGCGGGTGGCGCGACGGCCGAAGATGGGTTTTGGCGTGCCGCTGGCCCAGTGGTTCCGCGGCGAATTGAAAGACTATGCACGGCAGATGTTGCTCGACAGTCCTGCGGCGGGCCCGACCTACTTTCGGCCCGGCGCGGTCGAGCGGTTGTGGAGCGAGCATCAGAGCGGCGCGTTCGACCACGGATATCGGCTGTGGGGGCTGCTGTTCTTCGAGCAGTGGCACCGCCAGTGGGTCGATCGAGCGACTGCGGTGGCCGCGACCTCGGCCCCATCGGCCATCTGACGCTCGTGGTTTGCCCCCAACTCCTCTTGGCTCGCTTTGCCGAACGGATAAGATGCACAGGTGCCCAAGGGGAGTCGGGTAAGCTACACAGGAGCGACGGAATGAAGAATGTCTTGGCAGTGGTCTTGGCCGGAGGTAAGGGCGAGCGGTTGGAGCCTCTGACGCGAGACCGGGCCAAGCCGGCCGTGCCCTTCGGCGGGGGCTATCGGATCATCGATTTCACGCTCTCCAACTGTCTGAACAGCGGCTTGCGCAAGATGCTGGTGCTCACGCAATACAAGGCGATGAGCCTCGACCGGCATATCAACCTCGGCTGGCGGCGGCTGTTGTGCCGCGAGTTGGGCGAGTTCATCGACGTCGTGCCGCCGCAGCAACGCATCGACGAGCACTGGTATCAAGGCACGGCCGATGCCGTCTATCAGAATATCTATACGCTGGAGAAGGAGCGGCCCGAGTATGTCGTGATCCTGGCCGGCGATCACATCTATAAGATGGATTACGGCAGCCTGGTCGATTTTCACAAGGAGAATCGGGCCGATCTGACCGTCAGCGCCTTGCGGGCCTCGGCCAGCGAATCGCGCCACTTTGGTGTCATCGAGGCCGACGCGAACAACCGCATCCGGGGCTTCGAGGAAAAGCCCGCGGTGCCGGCGACGATTCCCGGCGACGAACAGCACATCTTTGCCTCGATGGGCGTTTATGTGTTCACGGCCCGATTCCTGTTCGAGCAGTTGTGTCTCGACGCCACGCGCACCGGCAGCGTACACGACTTTGGCCGCAGCATCATTCCGCCGATCATCGACACGCATCGCATCTTTGCCTTCCCGTTCCGCGACGAGAATCGCAAGAGTGATGCCTATTGGCGCGACGTGGGGACGTTGGACGCCTATTTTGCGGCCAACATGGACCTGATCTCGGTCGATCCGCTGTTGAACATGTATGACGAGCGGTGGCCCATTCGCACCTATCTGCCGAATTACCCGCCGCCGAAATTCGTGTTTGCCGAGGAAGGCTTCAACGCCCGCCGCGGCCAGGCGCTCGACAGCATCGTTTGCCAGGGTTCGATCGTCTCGGGCGGCACGGTCGAGCGGTCGATTCTGGGCAACAATACCCGGGTCAACAGTTTCGCGCATGTTCAGGATTCGATTCTGCTGGACGGCGTCGACATCGGGCGCCACGCCAAAGTGCGCCGCGCGATCATCGATAAGGGCGTACACATTCCCCAAGGCACCGAGATCGGCTTCGACGAGGAGCACGACCGGGCCCGCGGTTTTACGGTAAGCGAAGGGGGCGTGGTCGTGATCGCCAAGGCCGACGGGGTCGACCATTTTCTGCAGGCCGGGGCGCTCGAGCGCTGAGGCTCCGCGGGCATTCCCCACCGCCTGGCTCCGCCCAAAACGCGAGCGATTGTCGTTGCCCCGACGGCCAACGTCGCTGTTTTGTCCGCGTCGCTGGTGCGTCGGGTTGGCGTCCGCTGCGCGGCCTTCCAACTCGGAATCGATGGATCTTGATCCCCGCGCGATAAGGTCACGGGCGGAGCCTCAGATCACGGCGGTCTCAAGTGGCGCCGGAAGTTTGGCGGGCGCCGGGTCGGGCACGAGCCGAATGCGACGGCTGAGGCGATGGGAGGGCGATTCCACGATCTTGTAGAGCATGTGCGCCGCGGCGACGCTGGCTGCCATCGCGACCATAAAAATCAGCAGCGACCACAGTCCATTTACGGAAATGTGGTCGGTGGTAAAGCCTCTCCCGAAGTTGAACTCGCCACCTTGCCAGTGCAAAACCACGCGCTGCAGCAACCGTACAAGGTTATTGCCGACGAGCGCGTGGATGAGATAGAAGGAGTAGGAGATGCGTCCGAAATATTGAAAGACGGGCCCACTCAGCAGGTTGTCCAGGCGATTCAAGCGAGCCGCGGCATAGATCGCCAGCACCGTGGCGATTGCCGTCCCGGCCTCAATGCTCGCCATATACACTGCCGACATTGCGCTTGCCGCGACCGTACACCATAGCCAGCGCGCAGATACGACGCCGCTCAACGTCCACCATGTCACGACGCCGAGAAAGTACATGAACCAGTACGGCACAAAGACGCCAGTCCACCCGAGCGGCCCAATCTCGGCGAAAACCAGCAGCGACCAAATAGTCGGAACCCCAAAAAACAGCAAGCGTACTGACGGACGTACGGCGCGACCGCTGACGGCGCAAGCCGCCCATTCAAGGAGAATAAATACCAGATACAATTGAATTTCCAAACAGAGCGTCCAGCCGACGCTCACGACGGCGCGGCAGTGCAACAATCTGTTCATATAGAACATGTTCGCCAGCACGTCGCCGATGGAGAAAAGCCCCTTGGAACTCAACCTCCCAAAATCACTGGCGACCGTGAAGGCCAGGAGCGTGATCGCGATCGTGATCCAATAGGCCGGATCGAGCCGCAACGATCGCTTCAGGGCAAACCGCCCGACCACGCCGGCGTTTATTCGCACCGCGTGCAAGCTACAGGCGATCACGAATCCACTGAGCGCGAAGAATACATAAACCCCTAGGTCGCCGTGGATCAAGAGCGTATGGAGAGGCCGCCCCCACAGCGGCGCCGATTCCTCATTGCCCGAATCGAGTTGACCGTAGAAATGAAAACCTGCGACGGCCAATGCCGCGATGCCGCGAATCGAATCAATCAGGGGAAAGCGTCTGGCGGCAATCGCTTGGGTCGACATTGGCATGCGATAAAAAGGGCTTGTCGACATTCCGCATGGGAATAGAGACTGTTGCCGATCAGGGCCTCGCGATGGGCACCTTTTAGATAACTCGTCCCGCTCGGCCGTGTCCAGTATGGATTTGGCTTTTCTTGACAATTTTTTATTGAGCGACCAAAATGGCGCTTTTGGCGCCAAAAAGTCGATGTGGAGTTCGTTGCGACTGGAAAAGGCAAGGTCTACAATTTGCCCGGTGTAATAGATCGTCTTTCAGAACCGCAAACGCGGCCCTCGTCGTTGCTTGGCCAGACGGATGGCGACCATGCACGGGTATCCGCGTATCACTTCGATGAGGCGGTTCATTGAGCGCAGGCGATGAAAACAGGCCCACGAAGCGTCAATGGATTGGGTGCTTTGTCGTCTTAGTCGCCTTTCTTGTTGTGCTCGTGGTCGGGGGGCACTGGTCGAGAGGCTGATCGACCCAAACCACGATCGTGTTAGCTCGCATTAAGCGAGATTCTGCCCCCGCTCCGCAATGCCGACCTCATCAACCGCCAGTTCTCGGTCTGTGGATGAAAAAGCCGCCTTGGCTTCGCCGGGCGTCAATAGCCCATTTGAACCGTCTACGTGTTGGCTGCAGTGTGCCGTCACAACAGTTGGACGGCGTCGACATCTGGCGTCACGCCAAGGTGCGCCGCGCGATCATCGACAAGGGCGTACACATTCCGCAGGGCACCGAGATCGGCTTCGACGAAGAGCACGACCGGGCCCGTGGTTTTACGGTAAGCGAAGGGGGCGTGGTCGTGATCGCCAAGGCCGACGGGGTCGACCATTTTCTGCAGGCCGGGGCGCTGGAGCGCTGAGGCGCCCAGCGCATTTCTTCCGCTGCCTCAACTAACCCGACGCGCGAGCGAGGGCTCTTTGACGCGCGAACATTCTTCCCGCTTGAAGTTCGCGCGGGCGCAAAAAAAGGCTCCCGGAAAGGCCGCGTCCCAGGGGGGCAGAGGACGGCAACCTTGTCCGGGAGCGATTGGACGACTGGCGCTCTTTGGGAGTGCATTGGCTCCGCAATGCACGGCGCTGCGACCGGTTGTATCGAAGCGTGCCGCCGGCATCCTTGCCAACGGAAAGCGCTTCGTGGTCCGCAGGCGGGCGCTTTGCAGCCACCCTCCCAGTGCGGACCCATCCACATGGATCGTTTGGTTTGTTTCGAATTCTGCCGCCTCGAAGCGGCCACGCCGTGAAAACCGTGAGTGCCATTCCCTTGGCGTGAGGCGGGAGAATATGAGAATCGCCATAACCGGTCAAGGGCGATTTTTAGCCGCAATTAAGCCCGATTTTGCCGTGGTTTTTCGCAGCTAGCAGCGTTTTTGAGAAGGGCGCAGGGTCTGCGGATCTTTTGCCACCGAGGCCTCAGAGGACACAGAGAGAACGAAGAGGACGACGGTCAATCAAGAATTCGGATCCAGGTTCAATGGTCCACCGTAGCTTACTCTCTGTGTGCTCGGTGGCTAAGAACTCTTTGCAATTGCGCCGCGGACGCGGATCGCGCGGGGCGCAACAAGAAACCCTGCGCCACGATGATTCGCGGGGCAGGGTTTCCGATTGACCGAATGGCCGGAGAGCTTGGCTCGGGTCGTGATCTCTAGCGCTTGGTCGGTTTGCCCATCGTGGGGCTGGCGGTATTGATGCGGGGCAGCATTTGGCCGTCGGAGTCCGCCGGCATGTCGATCACGACACCTTCGGCGTTGGAGAGGTCGGCCGCCTGCACCACGTGACCGTCTTCCTTCCACCACGTCCATTTGCCGGTGGGAGTTCCCTTGGCGTATTCGCCGCGAATCGATTTCTGACCGGACGGAAACCACCAGGTCCAGAAACCGTCCTGCTTGCCGTGATCAAAATGGCCTTCCTGGGCTTTCTGGCCGTTGGCGTGCCACCAGACGAACTTGCCGACTTGCACGTCATGCTCGTAGGTGCCTTCGAGCTGGGCCTGACCGTTGCTATACCAACTGGTCCACGGGCCGTGTTTTTCTTCCTTGCCATTTTTGGTCGTAGTGGCGAGTTTGCAGTTCCACCAGTCGTCGGGCGTTTGCTCGATTTCTTTGGGGAACAGGTAGGTGCCTTCCGACTTCTTGCCGCCGCCAGGATGGTTGGCCAACTTTGTGGCCAGCTTGCGACCACCTTCATAGGTGTCCTTGACCAGCAGCTTGCCTTCCGGGCTCCATTCGAGCAATTGGCCTTCCATCTCGCCGTCCTTGTACTCCACTTCGCGCATCTTGCGGCCGGTCGCGTACCACCAGGTGGCCAGACCCTGACGCTTGCCATCGGCGAAGTGCAATTGGCTGATCTTGCGCATCTTGCCGTCGTAGATGGTCCACAGACCGTCGAGCTGATCGTGCTTGAACGTGGCCTGCGAAATGAACGGCTCGTTGAATTGGTTGTAGGGCAGCTTGGTCAGCAGGTCGGTGTCCGCGGCCGTGCGATACCAGCGCGTCCAGGTGCCGGTGCGATTGGCAAAGTCGTAGGTGCCCTGCGCCACGGGTCCGCCGCGCTGGTCCCACATTTTCCAGGTGCCGTGGTTCAGGTAATTGCCCTGCGCGTCCTGGGTCACGCGGCGCTCGACTTTGGCCGAGCCGTTGGGAAAGCGCTCCTTGATCAGTTCCGACACCGGCAGATCCGACGTGTCGCTGGCCAACCGGTTGCGACCAACCGTAAAGCCGTCGCTCGACGATTCTTCGGCGGTGGCCGTGGTGTTGACCGAATGGGCCGGAATCACCGCACTATCGACCAGGCCCTTGCTGACGAGCGTGTCGCTGGGCTCGGCGGGCTCAAGCCGCGCCGGTTTGTTCTCAGGTTTGACTTCCTCGGCTCCTGACGGCAATCCGTTGCAGGCCAGAGTCAGGCCGATTGTGAGCGATGAAACCCATGTCGCGGGGCGAGCCATGCCTCACTCCTTTGATAGCAAGAAGGCCAAACGTCGAATCGTTGCCGACGACAATCCGCCGGTCTTCCTCGGGTTTATCGGCAATCGCCACCCCGCCGCTTGTGCGGAATTTACGGATTGTCCTTGTTGGACCACGGGGCTGTGAGAACCTGCGCAGTTGATAGCGGGGAGTGATGGCTAGCGAGGGGTGGCGAGTGGCCCGTCAGGTCGAGGGGGTTTGCGCGCCGCGGATTCAGAACAGCTCGGCCAGTGGGCGGCCTTCGCTAATGCGGTGGGGCCGGTGTTCGCGGTCGTGGATCAGGCTGTCGGAGGGAATGCCCAGGGCGTGGTACATCGTGGCGATCACATCTTCGGGCGCCACGGGGTTGGTCTTGGGATAGGCGGCGTGCTGATCGCTCGAGCCATAGACTTGCCCTCCGCGAACGCCGCCGCCGGCCAGCACCACGCTCTGGCAGGCACCCCAGTGGTCGCGGCCGGCCGCCTTGTTGATCTTGGGCGTGCGGCCAAATTCGCCGAGCATCACGACCAGCGTTTCGTCGAGCAGTCCGCGATCTTGCAGATCCGCCAACAGAGCCGAGTAGGCGCGATCGAGCGGAGGCAGGCAATACTTTTCTTTGAGCATCTGATAACCCGTGACGCCGCCCAACGAGCCGGTGCCGCCGTGGTTGTCCCAGACGTTGGCCACGTTGCCATCCGGGCAAACGTAGTACCAGACGATCGTGACCAGCCGGACGCCCGACTCGACGAGCCGACGAGCCAGCAGAAAGCCCTCGCCATATTCGTTGCGGCCGTAACGATCGCGGAGCGATTCGTGCTCGCGAGACAATTCAAAGGCGCCGCGAGCCTCGCTGGACATGAGCATGCGAAAGGCCTGGTCGCGAAACTGGTCGAGACCCTGAGGCGCGCGGCCCGGTCCTTGTTTTTGCGCCAGGCGGTCGTATTGTTCGAGGGCCTTCAGCAATCCGAAGCGGCCTTGCAGTCGCGAAGCGTCCATCCCTTCGAGTAGCTCCAGGCTGTGGGGCGGCGGAGCGTTGACTTCGGCCGGCGCCTTCAGTTCCATCGGGTCGTGCTGCGCGCCCAGAAAGCCGGCGTAGGTGCCGGTGTAGATGACGCCATCGTGGCCGATGGGACGGGGAATGGTCACGCTGGCCGGCATCGTCGAGGGCGGGCTGAAATAGGAGACCACGGCGCCGGTGTTGGGAAAATCGTTGCGATTGCGCATGTTGCGCGGCACGGCCAGCGTGTTGTTGATCTTGCCGGTGAGCGTGTGATAGACGCCCACTTCGTGCGCGTTGCTGGGGTGCGTATAGGAGCGAATGATCGCCAGCTTGTCGGTGTGGGCGGCGATCAGCGGCATCTGATCGCAGATTTGAATGCCCGGCACGACCGTGTTGATCGGCTTGAACTCGCTGCGAATGCCCTCGGGCGCATTGGGCTTCAGGTCCCACATATCTTGTTGAGGCGGCCCACCCCACAGATAGACCAGGATGCAACTCTTGGCCTTCGCGCGCGCCACAGGGCTCTGCTGCTCGGCGTGGAGCAGACTGCTCAACGTGAGCGAACCCAAACCGGCCTGACCCAAGCGGATCATGGCGTCGCGGCGGTGCAACATGGCCTGAGACCCTTGGCGGGAAGCGTGGAGCGCGAGGCACGCGCCGCTGATTATCTATCCGCCCGACGACGAAAACAAGCGAAATGGGCTCCCATGACCCCGCCGCCGGCCACTCGCCCGATCCGGTCGCGGCCCCGCCGCCTACCGACCCAAGCCCAGCCGAGAAAACGCCGAGCGCAGGTCGTCGGCCGTGATCGGTTTGACCAGGTGCAGGTCAATGCCCACGAGTTTCGACTTGTCCTCGTCGTTGTCGTAGCCCGTGACGGCGATGATCGGCACCGATTTGAACTCCAGATCCTTGTGGATCAGGTCGGCGAGTTGATAGCCATCGGCGTCGGGCAGGCCGATATCGAGCAGCACCACCTGGGGCTTGAAGCCGCGCATCGCGGTCAGCGCTTCGCGTGCGCTCAAGGCGCTTTGCGCCTCGTAGCCCAACAGTTCCAGCATCTTGGAAATCAGTTTGGCTTGCACCGGGCGATCTTCGATCACGAGCACGCGGATTTTGCTGGGTGTGGCATCGATCATCGGTTCAAATCCCTTGAATATGAGCAATCAGGTGCGATCGCGCCCCTTCGATGCCCCGTGAACCGCGGTATGTCGCGCTAGCGCGGCGGCCGCGAGTCGAGGAGACCGCAGGAGCCGTTGCTAGTCGTCCCCCGCAGGCCGATCGGCTTGAGCCGCGCTGATACCAGCGAGCATGGACAACAACTCTTTGACAGGAACCGGCTTGACCAGGTAATCATGAAAGCCCGCTTCGCGCGCCAGTCGTCGATGTTCATCATCATCATAACCGGTCATGGCGACAAAATGGGGCGAAGCCAGACTCGGATCGGCGCGCACCGCTTGCACGAGCGCATAGCCGTTGATCGGACCGGCCATGCCGATGTCGGAAATGACCACCTGGGGGCCGTGCTGGCGAATGGCGTCGAGCCCGGCTTGGCCGTCGTCGGCCGTAATGACGCTGTGCCCGGCGCGCGCTAACAATGTCTTCAGCAGCAAGATATTGTCGCGGCGGTCGTCGACGACCAGCACGCGCAGGGGTTCGCCAGCCGGGGGATACGACATGGCCATGGGCTCGGGTCGGTTGAAAACCAGTGAAAGCGAGAGAATCAACCGTTCATCATGGCGGAAACCTGGTGGGGGGTCTACCCCCCGTCCAAGCGTGCCGTAAGACGATGTACAGCGACACCACGGCACCGTCGCACGCGCGCAGCAGCACGTCGTGCGCCGCAGCGCACGAGCGCTCTGCGTGGGGGCACACCGCGGATTCGCCCGCGGATCGGCGACGAATGTGAGTTGATAGGCAGCCATAGAGCAGTCCTGCTGGTTGCGATTTGGGCGTTGAATGGTCTTAGTGCCCCTCGACGCCGTTTCTCGAAATTAGCGACCACAGGGTCTGCAAGGCGGTGGCCGCTTGCAAGGAACGGAGCCGTCGTTCACTGGCACTCCATTGGGCGCGAATCCTGGCCCGCCGGGCGTCGATTTGACGTTCGTTCGTGCGTGTAGGAAGTGCGTGCTGTTGGTGAACTGCGCTCATGGAATGAACTCCCCTCTGAAGGCGTTTGGATTCCTGATCGAACCCCGCCTCTTTTAAGCAAACGACGTGCCAAGGGCATGTCATTCTCGATACCGATGATGGCACGACGCTGCTATTTAGGCGGCAGGCACCGCTTTTGAATCCTGCTCAAACGATTTCTGAGACAACTGGCGGGCGCTGCTCCTTCGTTTCCAAGGGCGAGTGAGGGGGCGTCATGGATCGTTGGCCGAGCGGCCGTCGCCGAGTCAGATTGGTCAATGTCGGGTCAAAATCATGAGCCGCGGGCGCGGCCAAGAAAAAGAATCCGCTTATTTCCCGGCCATTTGACCAGCGATTTCGCCGTCCAGCGTCACGACGACGTTCCAATGGCACGCGTGTTGCGTGATAGGAAAATCGCCCAGGGGCAAATCACACACACCCACACGAATTTCAGTTTTCGAGTTTCAGGGGAGGACCGAGTCATGTTGCATTGGGCTGCCGTATTTCTGGTGATCGCGCTAGTGGCCGCGTTGTTGGGCTTTGGCGGCCTCGCATCCGGCGCCGCTCAGATCGCACAGATCTTGTTCGTGGTATTTTTGGTGCTGTTTGTCGTGAGCTTATTGTTTGGAGGTTTGCGGCGCGGGCCGATGTCCTGACCGTGAAACGCACCTTTCGAGATTTCAATTCAAGGAGCCAAGTCATGAACAGAGCAATTCACACCACACTGGGCCTCGCGGCCTTTGCAGCGATTATCGGATGGAGCACGATGGCGGGAGCAGCGGATACGCAGGCAGACAAAGCCGCTCCGCACAACACCCATCGCGCTAGCAAGTTGATCGGCATGGCCGTGCACAACGACCAGGGCGAAAGGGTCGGCACCGTCGAAGACTTCGTGATCAATATGCAGACCGGACAGATCGCCTATGCGGCGCTGGGTTACGGCGGCGTGCTAGGCATCGGCGAAAAGTTGTTTGCCGTTCCCTTCAATCAAATGAAGGTCGCCCACGACACGAATAATGACAGCTACTTCGTGGTCAACGTGTCCAAGGAAAAGCTCAAGGCAGCGCCGGGCTTCGATAAGAGTCACTGGCCCGACTTCGCCAATCCCAATTGGGCTCAGGAAGTCGACAACTATTACCAGCCAACCGGCAAGACGACGACGACAACGACCGTGACCACGTCGAAGAAGGACTAGGTCACCTCGAGATTGCCTCGGGCCGGTTGAGACAGCCTCATCTCAGCGATGGGGACGAGGTCTCAACCGGCCTTTTTATTGCGCTTTCCGAGTGTCGCCCGCGGCTGGCGTTCCACCTGGAGCTAACTCTCCGATCCACCCTGGGCGGCCATCGCCCAGGGTGATAGCCTGGCAGCCAGGTGAAACGGATTTCGCCGCGGAATTCTCCAGTCTCTGCGGACAGAAGTGCCTGCTAAACCGCACTTTCGGCGAAATCGCCCCGCCCGGCACGCGTTGTGCTTAAATGGAGACACGGCGGGACTGCTGCCGTCGGCGGCCTGTCGGGGCAAGCTGTCAATTCCGCAAGCAGACGTCAATAATGGCTCGTGGGAGGATCCATTCCGCCCACTTTCTCAGCTTTTTCGGGGGATTCTACGATGCCGACCGTGCTGGCGATCGACGACGACCGAGGCGTTCGCTATTTCATCCAGGAAACGTTCAAAGCGAGCGACGTGCAGGTTTCGGCGGCGATGTCGGCCGAGGAAGGGCTGGCCGCCCTCGAGCGCGACCACCCGGACGTCGTGCTGTTGGACGTCATGCTGCCCACGACTTCCGGGCTTGAGGTGTTCGAGCAGATTCGCAAGTTCGACGCCAAGCTGCCGGTGATCTTCATCACCGCCTCGGGCGACAGCGAAACGGCGATCGAGGCCATGAAGGGCGGGGCGTATGACTATCTCTACAAGCCGCTCGACGTTTTCAAGGTGCGGCAGTGCGTGGCCAAAGCCCTGGAGATGCGCCGGCTGATGAACGTGCCGGTGATCATGCCCACGGGCAGTGACTCAGCGACGGGGCCCGACAACCTGGTGGGTTGCAGCCCGCAGATGCTGGAAGTCTACAAGGCCATTGGCCGGGTTGCTCCGCAAGACGTGACCGTGCTGATTTGCGGCGAGAGCGGCACCGGCAAGGAGCTGATCGCTCGCGCCATTTATCAACACAGCCAACGGGCACGGGCGCCCTTTTTGGCCGTCAATTGCGCGGCGATTCACGAAACGCTGCTCGAAAGCGAATTATTCGGTCACGAAAAGGGATCGTTCACCGGCGCCGATCAGCGGCGCATCGGCAAGTTCGAGCATTGCTCGGGCGGAACGCTGTTTCTCGACGAAGTCGGCGACATGTCGTTGATGGTGCAAAGCAAATTGCTGCGCATTTTGCAGGAACAGAAATTCGAACGTGTCGGCGGCAATACGTCGATCGAAATCGATACCCGCGTGCTGGCGGCCACGAATCGCGATCTGGCCGAGATGGTCGCCGAGGGCACATTCCGCGAAGATCTTTTCTATCGGCTCAACGGGTTCACGATCGAGTTGCCGCCGCTGCGGAAGCGCCAAGGCGACGTGCAGCTGCTGATCGAACATTTTCTGCCGATTTGCAGTCGCAAGATGGGCAAGGACGTGCGCACGATCGCGCCCGACGCACTCGATCTGCTCTTGAGCTACGGCTGGCCCGGCAACGTGCGCGAATTGCAGAGTGTCATCAAGCAGGCTGTCTTGCAAACCACCGGACCGGTGGTGCTGCCTGAGTTTCTCACCAAGTCGGTGCGGTTCCACACCGAGAGCGAAGCCACGAAGCCGTCGAAGCCGTTGGCCGATGAGCTGGGCAGCTTCATCGAAAGCCGTATCGCGTCCGGCTCCAACCAGGTGTATGCCGAGTCGTTGGAGTTGATGGAGCGGAATCTGCTGCGGCGCATTCTGACGTTGACCGACGGCAATCAGTCGAAGGCTTCGAAGATTTTAGGCATCACCCGCGCCAGCTTGCGGCACAAGCTGCGAGCCTTGCACATCTCGATGGAACACACGGTCAACATCGGAGAAGACGAGCCCGACGAAGCGGCCCGCGTTTAGGGTTTGGCTCTCAGCCCTCGCGAGGTTCGCCGCAGCCTCCCGAGGCTGAAAGCTTGCCGCGATAGGGCAGCAAGGCGTTGAGCAGCCGCACGAGCTCGTGTTCAAGCGACTCCATCAACACCGCGACCGTGGTCAGGTCGTTGTCGAAGCCCGCCTTTTCCATGCGACTGACCACCCGCACCGTGGGGTGCGCGTCGAAGTTGGCGACGAGTCCCTTCAGGCTGTGCGCGGCATGGGCCACGGCCGGAGCGTCCTGGGCCTGCAGGGCGGAGCGAATCTGGCCGAGCAGTTGGGGATAATCCTCGACGAAGAATTCAACCAGATTCGCGAAAAAGGCCCGATCGTTGCCGAGTCGCGCCAGTGCCGCCTCCAGGTCAAAAGCCGCGCGGCGCTCGGGATTGGCCTCCGACGGTTCCGCCGGCCGTGACTCGCTGATCGTCTGGTCGGTTCGACCGCGAAGCGTTTGGCTCGTCGCCTCGCTGGCCGGGCGGAAGTGCTCGACCCGTTCGACCAACACGGCCGCGCTCACCGGCTTGACCAGGTAATCGTCCATGCCCGCGGCCAGACAGCGTTCGCGGTCGCCTTGTCGAGCGTGGGCCGTCAGCGCGATGATGGGCACGCGGCGACCCAAGTGGGCCTCGAGTGAGCGGATCGTGCTCGTGGCCTGAAAGCCGTCCATGATCGGCATCTGCACGTCCATCAGAATGATATCGAAGGGCTCATGACGAATCATTTCCACCACTTCGCGGCCGTTGCGGGCGATCTCCACGGCGTGGCCGCGCTTGCTGAGAATGCTCTTCACGATCTTCTGATTGGCCAGTGTGTCTTCGGCCACCAGCACGCGCAACGACTGCGTCGGCCCCCAGGCCTGCGACGCCGCGGGCGCGGTCGTCGACTCGTGGCGCTTGCCGCCGGTGGCCGTGGCGATCGCCTCCCACATGGCTGCCTGCGAGACCGGCTTCTCCAGATAGAGATCAATGCCCAGTTCGTCGCAGCGCTGGCGAAACGTGTGACGGTCGGCCGAGGAAATCATCATGATCACGGCTTTGACCAACTGCGGCTCAGCCTTGACCTGCTCAACGAGCGTGAATCCGTCCATGCCCGGCATCAAGGCGTCGGCGATCAACACCTGAAAGGGATTCTCCTCGGCAACCGCTTGGCGCAGCGCAGCAAGGCAAGCGGGTCCGTTGGTCGCCAGCACCGGGTTCAGATGCCCGTGGCGCAGCGTATTCTCCAGGATGCGACGGTTCGTCGCATTGTCGTCGACGATCAGTACGCGCAAGCCGGCCAGCTGGGTGAGCGGCCGGGCTCGGTGAGCTCCATCTCCCACAACCGCGGGTGTTTCGGGCAGCGTGACGGTGAAATAGAACGTGCTCCCTCGGCCGAGCGTGCTGTGAACGCCGATGCGGCCTCCCATCAGCCGCACGAGTTCGGTGGCGATGGCCAGCCCCAAGCCCGTGCCGCCGTGCTGCCGCGTGGTCGTGGCGTCGACCTGCGTGAACGGGTCGAAAATGCGATCCTGATCGGCTTGTGGAATGCCGATGCCGGTGTCGCAAACCTCGAAGCGCAAAGTGACGTCGTGCCGGTCGCGATGTTCGACCATGGCTCGCAGCAAGACGTCTCCCTCGCTGCTGAATTTGACGGCGTTATTCAGCAGATTCACCAGGATTTGCCGCAGCCGCAGGCTATCGCCGACCACGGCATCGGGGACGTCGGGGGCCACTTCGCACACCAGTTCCAGACCCTTTTCGGCCGCCGGCAGGCAGATCGCCTTGATCGATTCGTCGAGCAATTGCGGCAGGCGGAAGGGGGCGGTGTCGAGCGTGAATTTGCCCGATTCCAGCTTGGAGAAGTCGAGGATCTCGTTGACCAGCTTCAGCAGGACCTCGGCCGACCCCTTGGCCGTCTCCAGATAGTCGCGCACCAGCGGCGACAGCTCCTCGTCGAGCGCCAACTCGGTCATGCCCACGATCGCGTGCATTGGCGTGCGCAACTCATGACTCACGTTGGCCAGGAACTCGCCCTTGGCCCGGTTGGCAACTTCGGCCGCGATCTGCGCCGCGCGCACCCGCTCGGCCGCGCGGGTTGCGAGATCGGCGTCGGCCACGGTACAGATCCAGCCGATGAGTTGGCCGTCGGCCTCGAGCAGCGGCAAGCCACGCGAGGTAACGTGCCGGTAGTCGTTCGAAGGCCCGTGCCACAAGCGGCCCGAAACCTGGCAGATCGTGCGCGCGGCCAGGGCTGCGCGCCACTCGGCCTGAATGCGAGGGCGATCTTCCGGGTGGACCGCTTCGAGCCAGCTTTCGCCTTGATACTTGGGCCAGCGAGAGCCGGTGTACCGCTCCCATGAAGGCTGCGCTTCGATGACGCGTCCCGCGGCGTCGGTGGCCCACACAACACTGCCCGTGGCCTCGATCAGGGTGCGAAATCGATTCTCGCCGCGGCGATGATCGATCGCGCTGGCTTCGATCCGCAGTTTGTGGGTGTCGAGTTGCTGCAAACAGTCGGCATGCTTGCCATGCGATTGCGTCAATTTGTAGATCGCCACGCCCAACAGCACGATCAGAAAACCGCAGAGGGCCCAGCCGGTCACGGACCAGATGGCGGCCGATGAGGCGTCGACGTCCGCGACGTCCAAGGGCAAAGCGCGCGGCAACCCCAGGCAGGTCAGCGCGCCCAGCACACCCTGGCCGATGGGACGCCTAGCCACGTGCTGTGTCCGCTGTCGGCAGCGGGCCGGCACGAGACAAACATAGCGGAGACTCAAATGCATGCGCGACTCGAAATCAAAAGGGGACACCGACTAGCGCGTGGGCAACTCAGCCCCGCCAGTAGGCACTCAATGGTAGCTGCCTCGTAATCGTGTGATCGAGCCTGCGAATGCATTTGCAGGGGGGAATTTGCCGGTATTCGGAGCAAAAGATAGCAGGGTGCCGATCGATAAAGTTTTAATCCGCAATAATTTAAAGCGACCGTCTATTCTTTACCCCGCTATCGGGGCGAGGACAAGCCAATCCGGTTGTCAGACCCTCAGGGTGGTCTAATCCAGCTCAGCGGCGGGCAATCAGAAGTGGCCTTTCCAGCGTGTTTGAGAGTCTTTTCGACCCATGGAAACTCCTAAGCAAGTGCCGTTCCACAACCCATTGTTCTTGCGCTGGGGCGCAGGGGCCCCAACCCGGGCTAAACTCTTATGCCCCTTTTCATGCGCCCCTTCTCATGCGGACAGTCACCCGTGGTTCAGTCGGGCCCGTGTCCCCGCGCGATTCGACTTGGTTCCTGGGGCGGCATACGATTTGCAATTGGCTGATTGCTGAAATGAGCGTCCTGATGTGGGAAACTTTCCTTTCGCGAGCGGGAGAATCGAATCATGGTCAATCAACAAGTGCTAGCCGGCCACTGGAATGAGCTCCGTGGCAAGCTTAAGGAGAAGTGGGGCAAGCTGACCGACGACGAGTTGCGCAATTTCGATGGCAACGTCGATCAGTTGATCGGCCGCATTCAGCGCAAGACCGGCGAAAGCCGGGAAGCAATCGAACATTTTCTCTGCCAGGTGGCCGGCGAAGGCTCCGAATTCCTGGAGGCGGCTCGCGAACGCGTGCAAGAAGCGGCCGGCCAGGTGACTGACGAAGTGCGGCAAGGCTATCAAGGTCTACGCGAGGGTTATGCCGAGGCCGGCAAGATGGTTCAAGCGCGTCCGGGCCAATCGTTGGCTGTGGCGTTTGGCATCGGCCTGCTGGCCGGAGTCGGCGTGACCTTGTTGCTGCGCGAGCGAACGCCCGAATCGACCTATGCCCATGGGCGTGGCGCGGCCGAGCAATTCGGACGACAAATGCTCGACGCTCTGTCGAACCTGTTGCCCGAAAAACGTCGTGGCTAATAGATCGGTATCCGTTCATGAGCCACGCTGAGCCCAGCGCCGAGGAAATCCAACGTCAGATGGCGAAGCTGCGCGGTGCCTTGGAGCAGGAAGCCCAGGGCGTCGTCAGCAGCGCGCAGACGCTGAGCGATTGGCGCTACCATTTTCGCGCGCATCCGGGGCTTTTTTGCGCGGTGGCCGCGACGATCGGATTTGTGCTCGTGCCGCGAGGCGCGAAACCCGCGCCGCCGGCAAGCGCGCCGCCGGTGGACTCAACCGGCGAGTCGCGGGTGCAGGCAGCGGAGCGGAAATCGTTGATGGCGGTGGCGCTGGGAATGGCGGCGAACGTGGTGGCGCGGCAGGCCACGGCCATCGTGGCCGCGCGTGGCAGAGAGTTCGTGGAGAGTTTTCTGGCTGCCCGCGCGAGCCAACGCTCGCGGGAAACGGCGGCCGAGGTCGAACCGTCGAACGAACCGAGGGAAGTGTCATGATCAATCGCCTGAGCAACGGCGTTCATGCCGCACGTCCGCAAGCAGCCGCTGAAACGGCCGAGCCGCGAGCAGCCAAGGAGTTCGCGCTGGGAATGGGTGGCCGGTTCCACGAGGTGATTGCCAAGAATCCAAAAACCAGTTTAGCGGCCGCCTTGGTCGCCGGGGTGTTGTTGGGATGGTTGATGAAACGACGCTAGAAGGCCGTCAAAACGGCGCCGAGCGCGCGTCTCCCAGTCGGACTCTGGCATCCAATGCCGCGGCCATGGCCTATGACCTGGTGAGCCTCGCCGAGCTGCAATGGCAATTGCTGATGGCCGACCTGCGCGGCGTGTGGAGCGGCGCGGTCGTGGCCGTGGGAGCCACGATCGTGGCACTCCTGCTTGCCGTGGCCGCGTTGCCCGTGATGCTGGCGGCATTGGGCCTGCTGTTGGCCGACGCGACGGGACTCAGTCCCGCGGCGGGCATGCTGTGGGTTGTGCTGGCCGCGCTCATCGTGACCTGCGGTTTGCTCGGCGCCGGCTGGTGGCATCTGCGCGAGCAGGTGGCCGGCCTCCAGCGCTCGCGCCGCGAGCTGCGCCAAAACCTCAACACACTGAAACAAATTCTGGAACGACATGCTGCTCGTTCGCCCGCGGGCGACGAGAATTACCGATCGTCATCAACGCAACTTTGAAAGGAGCCGATCATGCCGACTACAACCGCCAATCGCCAGAACCAAAGCCGCGCGCCGCGGAAGCAGGAAGTGGAAGATCCGCGGAAGATCACCGAGGACGTGGTGAATTACTTGATCGAATATGCCAAAGAGAATCCCGGCTATGCCGCGCTGGGCTGCATTGGCGTCGGTTTCGTCCTGGGCTGGAAGCTCAAGCCCTGGTGATAGGCTCCGCACTGCAAGGCTCGAGATCAAGGAAGTAGGCGGAACGTATGGCCATGGCAAATGCCCCATCGCTGCAAGCGAGCCGCTGGCTGCGGGGGCTCGAAGGGACCGTATTGGTCGTCGGCGTGTTGTACTTTGCACGCCCGATCCTGATGCCGGTCGCTCTGGCCGTGTTGATATCCTTTGCACTCACGCCGGCCGTCAGTGCCTTGCAGCGACGCGGGTTGCATCGCGTGGCGTCGGTGGGCGTGGTCGTTCTGCTACTGTTTACCACCCTGGGGCTGGTGGTCTGGAAGACGGTCGACGAGTTTTCCGATCTGCTCATCAATCTGCCCACCTATCGACAGAATTTGCGCGAGAAGGTCGGCCAATTGAAAGCCGGTTCCGACTCCGGCGTGCTGCGAGGCCTCGAGCAGGTCGTCTCGGATGTCTCGAGCGATCTGCAAACCAGTGCGAAGAACGCCCGGCAGGCGGTGGAGAAAACTGAAAAGCCCGATGCCGACCCCCAGCCGCCGGTGGCGGTGCGCGTCATGCCCGAGCCGCTGAATCCGCTGGCGGCCGTGCAATCGACCCTGTCAGCGCTGGCGGGCCCGGTTCTCGAAGGCGGGCTGGTGCTGGTGCTGGTGATCTTCATGCTCTGTGCGCGCGAAGACATCCGCAATCGCATGATGCGCCTGGCCGGCACCGGGCGACTGACACTCACCACCCGAACGCTTGATGAGCTGGGCACGCGGGTGAGCCGCTACCTGATGACCAACGCGATCGTGAACGGCGGCTTTGGCGTCGTGGTCGGATTGGGGCTTTATGCCATTGGGGTGCAGTATGCCGTGTTGTGGGGCTTTCTGGCGGCGATGTTTCGCTTTCTGCCTTACATCGGCGGCGTCCTCGGTTCGGCGCTGCCGATCGGCATGGCCATCATCCAATCGCCCAACTGGACCGAGCCGCTGCTGGCGATGGGGCTGTTCATCGTCGTCGAGTTGATCACCAATTATGTCGTCGAGCCGCTGACGTATGGCAAGAGCAGCGGCGTGTCGGCCGTGGCGTTGTTGGTGGCGGCGATTTTTTGGAGCTGGATTTGGGGACCGATCGGGCTGATCCTGTCGGTGCCGCTGACCGTGGTGTTGGCGGTGTTGGGCAAGTATGTGCCGCCGTTGGAGCCCTTGTGGATTCTGCTGGGCGATGCCCCGCCGCTCAAACCCGATGCGCTGTTGTACCAGCGGCTGCTGGCCGGCGACGCCGACGAGGCGGCCGAGATCGTCGATGACTTTGCCGGCGATCACACGCCGTTGCAGATTTGCGACGACCTGCTGATACCGGCCATGGTTCGAGCCCAGCGCGATCGCAGCCGCGGCGAGTTGACCGAGTCGGAACAACAATTCGTGTGGACCACGATCGAACACATGATCGACGAATTCGTCGAAGCCAAGGCGGCCGATCCCGAGTCCGACGACACGACCGGCGAGCGCACCCTGGTCGTGGTCGGCGTGCCGGCCAAGGATCGAGGCGACGAATTGGCGCTCAACATGCTCGTCCGGCTCACCCCGCCGCGGACCGTGATCAAACAGGTGCCCACGGTCACGCTGGCCTCGGAGCTGGTGGATCTACTGGCCGACTCGCCGGCGCAAGTGATCTGCGTTTCGGCGCTGGGGCCCGGCGGCATCGGCCAGACTCGCTATCTCTGCAAACGCATTCGGCAGCGCTATGCCGACTTGCGCATTCTGGTCGGCCGCTGGGGATATCCCGAAGACTCGGCCAAAATGACCGCGGGACTCGAGAAGCGGGGCGCCAGCCAGGTCGTCACTTCCTTGGCCGGCGCCGTCGACGCGCTCGAGCGCATCCTGCCGGCCAAGACTCCCGTGGCCGTGGGCCGCTAACGCGGGCTTGACCGGGCGGCTGCACGTCCCGGCCCATTCGTGGTAAAACGGCGGCGTTGCCGAGCGCGGCTCGGTGGGGACTTCCATGAGGAGAACGCGCCATTTTCGTCTTCGAGCTGCTGTGCGGGATCGTGCTGGTTGCGATTGTCTTGTATGACGTCTTCGAGACGGTGGTCGTGCCGCGCAAGACCGGCCGCCGCTTTCGCATGGCCCCATTGGTGACGATTCTCGCCTGGCCGGTCTGGCGGCGGATTGGGCTGCGGCTGCAACCGGCCTGGCGGCGCGAGGACTTTTTGGCCACGTTCGCGCCCATGACCATCGTGGTGCTGCTCGTGACTTGGGTCTTGGCGCTGATCTTCGGCTTCGGCCTGATGTTGCACGCCTTGGAAGAGCAAATTGCGCCCCGCTCGATCGGCTATCAGACGTCTTTCTACCTGGCCGGCACGTCGCTGTTCACCCTCGGTTTTGCCGACGTCATTCCGGTGGGGCCATCGGCCCGCATCGTGGCGCTCGTGGCCGGAGCCTCGGGACTGGCCGTGGTGGCACTGGTGATCTCGCTGGTGTTCAATTTGTACGCGTCATTCGCACGTCGCGAGGTGCTGGTGCTGCTGCTCGATGCGCGGGCTGGCGTGCCGCCGTCGGGCGTGATGCTGTTGGAAACCTTTGCCCGGCATGACGTCCTCGACGAGTTAGCGCCGCTGTTCGCCCGCTACGAAATCTGGACCGCCGAAATGCTCGACAGCCACCTGGCCTTTCCGCTGCTGCCGTTCTTCCGCTCGTCTCACGACGGCCAATCGTGGGTCAGTGCCCTGGGGGCGGTGCTCGATGCGGCCACGCTGCTGGGCACCGCCAGCGTGCGCGAGCCAGCCGGCGATCAGGGACCCATGCGTCAGGCCAGGGCCGCCGCCGCGATGATGTACTCGGTCGGCTGCCATGCGCTGATCGATCTGACGCAGTTGCGCATGCCGCGGGTCGTGTTTGAGGCCCAGCGCGGACAACCGGGCATCGAGCGGTCGGAGTTCGAAACCGCCTGCCAGCGATTGAACGACGCCGGCTTCGCGACCGATTGCAGCGAGGCATCGTGGCTGGCTTTTGCCGATCGGCGCAGCGTCTATGCCGCGCGGCTGAACATGCTGGCGACATTTTTCGCCAGTCCGCCCACGCAGTGGATTGGTGACCGCTCGACACTGACGCGGCACCACATTCCGCATCTGTCGGCCTGAGCCTTGCCGTCCTAAGGCTCGATCGCCGAGAGCGTCTACTCCGCGTCCGGAACGGCTTCGGCGGCGGCCGGCTGAGCGGCTCCGTCGCCGGCGGCTTTGGAGAACATGGCCCGCAGCTCGGCTTCATCGCCTTCGGCGGGCAGCATCCGCACGGTGCCATCGACAAACGCCGCGGCAAACTGCGAGGGGAAATTTCCGCCCAGGGTGGGGAGCGGAGATTGGGGGTCGTACTCGATATCCTCGGGCTTGCTCCAGGGCGTCGGCCGGCGAGCTTCGACCAGCAGGATCGTCGCGGCGGCCGGATCGGTGACGCTGGCGCGCGTGGCCTCGCTGTCGCCGTCGAACAGCGTGCCCTTGCCGACGATGAGAAAGTATCCGCAGGTGGGCGGATCGTCATCGGCCGTCTCCGAGGGCACGGCAAACAGGCTGGCCCCATCGAGCATGACTTGCCGGTTGTGATCGCTATCCCAGGGCTCGTCCATGCGATAGCGGCCCGACAGCTCGGCGCCCCCTTCGAGATAAGGCAGGATCGAGACGCGCCAACTGTGCGGCGTGCGGCCGTCGGTCCCCATGATCGACGGCGCCGGATAATGGCCGTGGGCCTCGTGATACTTGTTGAGCGCGGCGGCCAGTTGCTCCATTTTCTTTTGGGTCGCGCGCTGCTGCGCGCCGGTGGCCACGGCCGCTTCGATCGACTCGCCGATGACGGCCAGCAGCTCACCCGAGAGCATCGATTCGACGTGGACTAGCGACCCTTGGTGGGAGATCGTGGTGGCCTCGACCAGCTTGGGCATTTGTTCGCTCAGTCCATGGTCGTCCGCGGGTTCGTCGAGCGCTCGAGGCGGGGCGATGCGACCGACGAACTGGTCGAGCAGTTTTTGCAACGCGGCCGCGACGCGCTTGGCTCCTTCGGCCGAACGGCAGACGGCGTCGGCCGTGAGGGCAAAGCCATGTTCGGTGACGTCGCCTTGAGCCACGGCATACTCACCATCGTCAGTCAACGCGGCGTACTCGTCTTCGAGCCGCTGTTCGAAATCGCCCGTGATCGTGATCGAGTCGAAGGCCTTGAAGAATTGCATGCCCATCATCACGGCCAACGGGCTTTCGACCGCGAGCTTCCAGCGATCGGCCCAGGCGGGTCGATCGTTGGGATCGGGCGTGGTGAAGGTCAGCGCGATGCCCGAGGGAGTGCCCAGGATGACGGTGCGGGCGTCGGGACACCAGAAATTGGTGAGACCGTCGTCGGCGTTGGGCGCCTTGAAATACGCGTGTCCATCCATCTCGGCTTGCTCGTTGGCGTCGAGCAGTTTGGCGCAAACTTTCTTCCAGTCGTGCGGCTGGCGGCTGCGCAGGAGGATGTAGAGGCTGATCGTGTCGTTGCCGGGTTCATTGAACCCGCCGACCACGACGATTTTGACTTGCTCCAGTTCGCTGACTTTCAGGCCCAAGGCGGCCGGCTCGAGCACCTGCTCAAACGCGGCCACGATGGGTTGGGCGATCTTGGCTTGGGCCAGTTCGGCAGGGCGCACGAAAATTGCCAGCGTCGTATCGGAGGGAATGGCAGCCTGATCGCGTACCAGCGGACCGAGCGGCTTTGCGGGGGAAGGGGCAGCCGCTTCTTCGGCGAGCAGCGACAGTGGGCAGGCGATCAGAAGAATCGCGGCTGCCCAATAGCTCAGTCGCCACGATGGGTGCGGCAAGTCGGTCGCGCGCCAGCCAGCCATATTGGTGCCTCCCAAGTTCCGACCTCCGTGCTCTGTCAATCTAGCAGATTCCGCGGGAACGGAGTGACGGTGCGACATCTGCGAGGGAGAAAATATTCGCTGCAAACTCCGTGGAGCTTGGGTTAGACTGACGCTGTCAGCGGGCCGTTTTGTTCGCGAACACAGGTGCCAGTCATGGACTTTGCGCAACGAGAATCTCGACGAATTGTCATGCTGGCGGCCGGGGCAAGTGCCGGCTTGCTGATCGTGTTCGGTGTCGTTGGGCAGGTCGACGCCGCCGCGACGGCGACGCGACCGAATATCGTCGTGATCCTGATCGACGACCTGGGCTGGGCCGACTTGGGGTGCTATGGCAGCAAGTTCTATCGCACGCCGAACCTCGACAAGCTGGCCGCCGAGGGCATGCGATTCACGCAAGCTTATGCGGCCTGCCCGGTCTGTTCGCCGACGCGCGCCGCGCTGTTGACGGGGCAGTATCCGGCGCGGCTGCACCTGACCGACTACATCCCCGGTCAGAAGAGCTCGCCCGAGCACAAAATGTTGCGGCTCGAATTCTTGCAGCAGTTGCCGCTCGAGCAGACGACCGTGGCCGAGATGCTCCGTTCGGCCGGCTATGCCACGGCCGCGATTGGCAAGTGGCATCTCGGCGGCGAGCGGTTTGAGCCGACGCGGCAAGGATTTGATGTGGCGAAAGGGGGCATCGCCGCCGGCTCGGTGTCGAGCCATTTCGCGCCCTACCTGCTCGAGGGGCGCAAACTGCCGGGGCTCGAAGAGGCGCCGCCGGGCGAGTATCTGGCCGATCGACTGACGAGCGAGGCCGAACGATTCATCGCCGCGCATCGCGAGCAGCCGTTCTTCCTGTATCTGCCGCACTACGCCGTCCACACGCCGATCATGGGCAAGCCCGATCTGGTGGCCAAATACACCTCGGCCGAGAAGCCCTCGGGCTTGCAGCGCAATCCGATCTATGCGGCGATGATCGAAAACTTGGACGAAAGTGTGGGCCGGGTGCTCGCGCAGCTCGACAAGCTGGGATTGGCGGACAACACAATCGTCGTTTTCAGCTCCGACAACGGCGGATTGGCCACGGCCGAGAGCCCCAACACGCCGGCCACGTACAACGGCCCGCTGCGCGAAGGAAAAGGCTGGTTGTACGAAGGGGGTATTCGCATCCCGCTCTTGGTGCGCTGGCCGAGCACCATCGTATCGGGGTCGACGTGCGCCACGCCGGTCAGCAGCGTCGATCTGCTGCCGACCCTGGCCGAAATCTGCGAGCTTCCGCTCACGCAAAAGGTCGACGGCGTCAGCGTGGTGCCCCTCTTGCAGCTGCCGGGCGCGTTCCAGCGCGATGCGCTCTATTGGCACTATCCGCACTATTCGCCCCAAGGCGGCAAGCCCGGCGGAGCGATTCGCCAAGGCGATTTCAAGCTCATCGAGTTTTACGAACAAGGCCGCCGCGAGTTGTACAACATCACCCGAGATACGGGCGAGAGCACGAACCTCATCGATCGCGAGCCCCAGCGGGCCGAGGAATTGGCCGCGAAGCTGGCCGCCTGGCGGAAAGCGGTCGATGCCCACATGCCGGCGGTGAATCCCGATTTTCGACCGGACGCCCAGGACGACAACGGCACGATCACATTGCCGGCCCGCACGGCCGACGTTCACGGCGTGATGCTGCGCTACGAACCGCTGCCGCACAAGAACACGCTCGGCTTTTGGGTTCGCCAGGACGATTGGGCGAGCTGGGATTTCGACGTCAGCCGGCCGGGCACGTTTGAGATCGAGATCCTGCAAGGCTGCGGTCCCGGCAGCGGCGGCAGCCAGGTCGAGTTCAGCATCGGCGACCAGACCGCGACCGCGAGGGTGCAGGAGACCGGCGGCTTTCAGGATTTCATCGCTCGCCGGATCGGCACGGTCAAACTGGCGCAGGCCGGGCGGCATACGCTCAGCGTCAAGCCGCGCAGCAAGCCCGGCGCGGCCGTGATGGATTTGCGCCAGGTGCGGTTGATGCCCAGCGACGCGAAATGAGCCAGGCGTTACTTGCCTGTCGGCGGAAAGACGTGATAGCCGGGCGTCTTGAGGCGGATGCGATAGAGCGCGTAGCGCGGTTTCTCGGCCTCGGCGGTTTTTGGGCCCGCGGCGGTGATGTAGAGGGTCGACGCTTCCGAGCCGATGCCGAAGACGCAATTGCTCGGATCGCCCGGCGTGGCGATGAAGGCCAGGTTTTCGCCGCGGGGGCCGAAGACATAGATGCCCCCCTCGGCGCCGCCGCCGGCCGTGGCATAGATGTTGCCCTTGGTGTCGAGCGTCATGCCGTCGATGCCGCGATGGCCGGAACCGAAATCGAAGAGTAACCGCTTCTGGCCCAGGGTGCCGTCGTTTTGCACGGTGAAGGCTAGCAGGTGATGGTTGCCGTCGGACTTGTTGTTGTTATCGGCGACATACACGGTCCCTTCGTCGGGCGTGACGATGATGCCGTTGGGCTTTTGCACGTCGCGCGTGGCCACGCGCACCGAGCCGTCGGGCTCGACGAGAAACACGCCTTCGAAATCCAACTCGCGCGGCTCGTCGCCGACGTAGCGAGGGTCGGTGAAATAGATACTGCCACCGCCATTGATCGCCAGATCGTTAGGGCTGTTGAAGCGGTGGCCTTCAAAGCGATCGGCCAGCGTGCGCGTGTTGCCCTTGCTGTCGGTGATCGAGATGCGTCGATTGCCCCCCGGCGCCGCGCCTTCGCAAGCCACGAGGTTGCCCTGCGGGTCGAACTTGAGCCCGTTGGACTTTCCGCTCGGCGAACGAAACACCGTGGTCTTGTCGGTGCGCGGATCGAACCGCAGGATGCGATTGCCGATGTCGGAAAACAGGATCGCGCCATCGGCCGCGGCCACCGGGCCTTCAGTGAACTCGCCCTCGTTCCACAGCATCTCGATCTTGGCGTCGGCGGGAACGATCTTGTCCTGCGCCGTCGGACGAAAGTTGCCGATCACCGCTGGTTCGGCCGCGCCTGCGTCAGCTCCAACCGCCATCGCGAGCAAAACAATCAAGAGCCGCTTTAATTTCATGGATCGCCTCACGACGGTTCAGGGTGCTAGCCAGATGCGACGATATTGTGTGCCCGGCTGCGCTCCACCGCAAGTTGCTGGGCCGAATGCCGGATAATCGTCAAAGTCGGCGCTACCATCCTGTGTGCCGCTGCTGGCTTGTCCAGCAGTGATAGACGCCACAGCAGGATGCCACGCGCACTGCTGGACAAGTCAGCAGTGGCACCCACTAAGCGGCCCGGTGGCCTATGTTTGCAGTGAACGCCGCTGCGTGCGCTCGTCGACTCCCACCCCATAACAAGCCCCGCCTTCCGAGAGATCAAGCCCGTGGAATTCTTGCTGGCGATCGGCGCGTTGGCAGGGCTGTGCTGGGCCACCGTGATTTGTGTGCGCGGCGGATTGGTGGCGACGGCGCTGCTGGTGTTGTTGGCGGGCAGTTGCCTGGGGCATCCGTTTTTTAACCTGCCGGCGGGGCCCGTGCCGCTGACACTCGATCGGATGTTGCTGGTGGTGCTCCTGGCGCAGTGCGTCGTCTATCGTCGCTGGGGACTGACCGATCCCAAGCCGGCGACCAAGACGGATTATCTGCTGGTGGCGTTTCTGATCGTGTTGACCGTGAGCACGCTGACGCACGACTATCGCTATCGCAATTGGCTGCCGGCGTCGCAGTTGATCTTCTTCTATTTCCTGCCGGCCGCGATGTATTGGGTGATGCGGCAGACGCGGTGGACCGCCCAGGGCGCCGGCTGCCTGTTTGCGTCGCTGGGCTTGTTCGCCGTCTACTTGAGCATCACGGCCATGGCCGAGACGCACCAAGTCTGGTCGCTCGTTTATCCCAAGTACATTGCCTCGCCGGAGTATTCTGAGTTTTTGGGCCGGGGCCGCGGACCGTTTTTGAATCCTGCAGCCAACGGCATGGTGTTGGGCCTGGGCATGTGCGCTGCCTTGATGTGGTGGCCCCAGTTGCGTCGCCGCGGCAAGCTGCTATTGCTGGCGAGCCTGCCTGTCTTTGCCTATGGCGTCTACAGCACATTCACTCGCAGCGCCTGGCTGGGCGCGGGTTTGGGCCTGCTGGTCGTGGTGGCGCTAACGACTCCGCGCGGCTGGCGGTTGCCGGTCGTCGGCGGCGCGATGCTGGTCTCGCTGGCGATCGTGGCGGGCGGCTGGGAACACCTCGTGGCCTTCAAGCGCGACAAGTATGTCAGCGTGGAAGACACCGCCGAGTCGGCCAGGCTGCGGCCCATTCTGTTGGTGGTTGCCTGGAACATGTTTTTGGATCGGCCGCTGCTGGGCTGCGGCTATGGACAGTACATCGAAGAGAGCCCGGCCTATCTGGACGATCGCACCAGCGACCTGCCGCTGGAAAAGGCGCGGCCCTATCGGCAGCACAACGTCTGGCTGTCGCTGCTCACGGAAACCGGCTTGATCGGCATGGGACTGTTCACGGCATTGATGTTCTCGTGGACGCGGATCGCCTGGCAGCTTTGGACCAGCCCCCGGGCGCCCGATTGGGTGCGGCAGATGGGTCTGCTGTTCCTGGCCTGCGAGGGCGTCTATCTGCCCAACGCGATGTTCCAGGACATGTCGATCATTCCCATGGTCAACATGATTTTGTTTTTTCTGGCCGGCGCAGTGTTCAGTCTCACCCCCTGGCTGGCTGCGGCCGACGCGCCGCGGCCATTGCGGGTTTGGGAGCCCGAAGGCGAATTGGCGTTGGCAGCGCACTAAGCAGTGCACATTAAACAATGCGAGCGAATCGATCATGAGCACAGCCGTTTTGCCCGGACCGATGGATGCCATGCCCGAAGTGCGGGCGCCGCGCGCAACCGCTTCGCGGCGCACGATGTTCGACGTCACTCGTTTGCTGGCGGCCTATAGCATCATCTGGCTGCACACGCCTCGATCGGCCGAATTGGCGGGCTCGACGGTCTTGGGCCGTTTCGCGGTGCCGTTCTTCGTGGCCGCCACGGTGTTCTTCGTCTGGCAGGGGCTGATCGCTAAACCGGATCGCGATTTCGGCAGCTATGCCTGGTCGCGATTCACGCGCATCTATTTGCCGTTTTTGGCGTGGAGCGCGATTTACCTGGCGTTCAAGGCGGCCAAGGGCGTGGCCCTGCCCGATCAGCCGAACGATTTTCCGGGCTGGGAATTTCTCTGGACCGGCTCGTTCTATCACTTGTGGTTCATGCCCTTCATCCTGGTCGTCAGCCTGGGCGTGTTCAAGTTGGGGCAAGCAGTCATTGAGCGGCCCGTGCTCGAGTGGCTGGTGGGATTTGGCTGCCTGGTGCTGGGCGAAGGCATCGCGCTGTGGCCGCAGGGTCCCTGGTTTCAGGGTCCGCAGTTGTCGCTCATTTACCAGGCGATGCCGGCCGTGTTTTGGGGCGTGGCCTTGAGCGTGGTCGTGCATCGCTGTCCGGCCAAACTGCTCGAGACGACCGAGGCCGGCGTGCTGGGGCTGCTGACGATGGCCGCGGGGCTGGCCTGGTTGTGGCATTTCGGCCGCAACACGATGGCCGAGACCACGGCGGGAATCGGCTGCACGGTCGTGGCCTTGGCGCCCTGGAGCAACCGCTTGTTGCAAGCGGTCGGTCGCTTCGGACCGCTTGCCTATGGCATTTATCTGTCGCACTTGCTGTTCATCAAGACTGCCGAATCGGTGCTGGCCAAATTGGGCGCGGGCCCCAGTGCATCGGTCGACGTCGCGGTCTTCCTGGTGGCCGTCGTCGGCAGCACGTCGCTGGCCTGGTCGTTGAGCCAGTCGCGGTACACGCGGTGGCTGGCTGCCTGATTCATGGCCCGGCCACCGGAATCATCCAGGGCATGGCATAGGCTTGCAACAGGGTGAGCAAGCCGACCAGGCAGGCCAGCACGATGCTGTGCAGCAGGACGAAGCGCAGGATCTTGCCCTCGCCGCCGCTCTGCTCGGTGGCCACGGCGGCCACGACGATGCTCTGGGCGTCGATCATCTTGCCCATCACGCCGCCCGTGCTGTTCGAGGCCACGATCAACACCGGGTTGAGGTGCAATTGCTCGGCCGTAATCCGCTGCAAGCTGCCGAACAGGGCGTTCGATGACGTGTCGCTGCCCGTGAGCGCGACGCCGAGCCAGCCCAACAGCGGCGCGAAGAACGGATAGAACCAGCCCGTCTTGGTGAAGGCCAGGCCCAGCGTGGCGTCGCTACCGCTGTACTTGGTGATGAAGGCCAGCGCCAACATACAAGCGATCGTGAGCAGTGCCCAACGCATGCGGGCCAAGGTATCCAGAAACTCGGCGGCAAATCGGGCCGGCGCAATCCGCAGCCAGCAGGCCGACAGAATCGCGGCCAGAAAAATGCCCGTGCCTGTTGCCGACAACCAGTTGAAGTCATAGGTGGCCTTCTCGGGCTCGGCGGCGCGATCGGCGCCGGCGGGCAGTGCGACGACCGGCGCCGTGCGATAGACCTTGCCGTGCAGCGAGGGCACGTCCCAGGTCAATTTGGAAATGCCGGCCAAGGCGTTGGGATGTTCGGCATCGCCGCCGTTGAGCGCCTTGCGAAAATCTGGTCCGCCCCACAGGAACACGAAGATCGACAGCAGCAGCCAGGGAACCCAGGCATAGGCGACTTGTCGGCGCGTCAGGGTTTCGAGCGCGGGCGCTTCGGAGTGCGGTGGCTCGTCGGGGAAGCGCCAGACCTCTTTGGGCTGCCAAAAGCGCAGCAAGACAATCAGCGACAACAGCGAGCCCAATCCGCCAACCACGTCGACCAACGACGGGCCATGATAGTTGGCCGCCAGAAATTGAATGGTAGCAAAACTGCCCCCGCAAACCAGGATCGCCGGCCAGCAGCCGAGCACGCCGCGCCAACCCGCCATCGTGGCCACGAGCCAGGCCGGCACGATCAAGGAGAACAACGGCAACTGCCGGCCGGCCATCTGGCTGAGCGCCATCTCGTCGATGCCCGAGATCTTGGCCAGCGTGATAATCGGCGTGCCCAGCGAGCCGAAGGCCACGGGCGAGGTGTTGGCCAACAGCGCCAACCCGGCGGCATAGAGCGGCGAAAAGCCCAAGCCGATCATCAGCGCCGCCGAGATGGCCACGGGCGTACCGAAGCCGGCGGCGCCTTCGACAAACGTGCCGAACGAAAAGGCGATCAGCAGCGCCTGCATCCGCCGGTCGGGCGAAATGGCGGCCACCGAGTGCTTGACGACCTCGAACTGTCCGGAGTGAACGGTGAGATGAAACAAGAACACGGCCGAGAGCACGATCCAGCCGATCGGAAGCAGGCCGAAGCAAGCGCCATAGACCGCGGCGGCCAGCGCGGCCGAGCTGGGCATGCCGAAACCGAACACCGCCACGGCCAGCGCCACGGCAAGCCCGGCGACGGCCGCGCGCGGAGCTGACTGGCCGACGATCAACAGCCCGAGCAGCACGACGATGGGCGCCGCGGCGAGCAACGTCGACAGCCAGGGCGCGTGGAGCGGATCGTAAACTTGTACCCAGTCCATCCGGCCCGTCACCCTTTTGCGTTCGGCACTGCTGCGCCCCGTGCCCGCCGGCGCCAAAATGGCGCTATCGAGCGGCCGAGTCGGTTGCTAGTCTAATGGCTGGCAAACCACACGAAAACAACCAGCTTCCCCGGCGAGGAAAGAAAATGGCCAAGAATCGCAAGCCCGAAGTCGACGCCGAAATCAAGAAGATCGACTTTTCCAAGCACAAGTATCAGGTCGAGCTCGACACGAACATGGGCAAGATCACGCTCGACATGCTGCCCAACGTCGCGCCGGGGCACGTCAACAATATGCTCGGCCTGGCAAAGCTCGGCTTCTATGACGGCGCTGTTTTCCACCGCGTGATCAGCGGCTTCATGATTCAAGGCGGCTGCCCCGAAGGCACCGGCACGGGTGGTCCCGGCTACACGATTCCCGCCGAGTTCAACGCCACGAAGCACGAGCCCGGCGTGCTGTCGATGGCCCGCACCGCCGATCCGAATTCAGCGGGCTCGCAGTTTTTCATCTGCCTGGAAAAAGTGCCTCACCTCGACCGCCAGTACACCGCCTTCGGAAAAACAGCCGACGCCGCCAGCCTGAATGTCGTCAAAGCCATCGGCGCCGTGCAGACCGGCGGCCAGGATCGCCCGGTCAAGCCGGTGACGATCACCAAGGCCACGGTGATTGAGAAGCCGCTGGGGTAACAAGAGAGGGATGCAACGAGGTTCTGTCCACGGCGCGAGAATGTTCTAACAACCTCGAAAAGCACGGGCCGAACTCGGATGGCCAAGAAGCCTCGCAAGCACCGTGATCGCTACGACGGGAGGCCCAGTACGTTGACGATGCACAAACCGTGCTGGTCAACAAACTGGGTATTGCCGAGCTGTCGGTGCTTCAGTCGGCCGAGGAACAGGGGCTGGCACGTGCCTACGCCAGGCTCTTGGGCGAAATTCGCACGGACACGCCGCTCACATGTGGTTTGGTGCGGCACATTCATGCGATTGTCTTTGGCGACCTGTATGAATGGGCTGGCCATTGGCGGACCGTCTGGATTCGCAAGCCGGGGATCACGTGGCCGCCGCCTGATTTTTTGGATCGGCTGATGATTGAGTTTGAGCGCGAGACATTGTCGCGCTGGCCCGTGAACGTGGTCAACGATGACGTAGATTTTTGCCGAGCCGCGGCGGAGATTCAGGGCGAATTTCTGACGATCCACCCGTTTCGTGAGGGAAACGCGAGGACCATTAAGCTGCTGACCGATCTTTTGGCAGTGCAGAGCGGGAGGCCCTTGCTAGCCTACGACGAGTCCGCAAGCGGGGTCGATGACTATATCGAGGCCACAAAAAGAGCGTTTCGGCGCAACCATGAGCCGCTTGCGAGGAGCCGGTGAAGATCGCTTGAAGTTCTTGACGAAGCGATTGTAGTAAGGCATCGTCGAACGGCGGCAAGCCTTCGATCACACTGTTGCGCTCGACAACATCCAAGATTCGGGCGATGCACTCCGCGTCATTGCGCAGATAAGGTGAGGCTTCGCGGAGGGTAGGACCATGGCCGGTGATCGGGTTCATAGTCTAGTTATACCACATGCCGAATCGCTTCGCTTAGGCCAATCCCAAGTCTTCATAAAGCGCCTTGAGAAACGCGCGCATGCGGAGGTCGTGTTTGCGCTCGCCGGGCATGCCGTTGAAGACGATGGCGGCGACCAGGTTCGACCGGGGGTCGGCGAAGGCGACCGACGATTGGCTGCCGCCGTGGCCGAAGGTGCGCGGCGAGCTGTGCGGGCCATAGCCGTAGGGCACGGTGTCGATGCCGTAGCGGTTGGATTCGAGGATCGTGCCGGCGCCCCAGTCGATGATGTGCTTGAAGGTGTCATCGAACATGCCGACGCGCTGGGGAGTCGTCATCAGCTCGACGCTGTCGTCTGACAGGATGTGCCGCCCGTCGAGCGATCCGCCGCCCAGCAGCATCTGATAGAAGCGGCCCAGGTCGTGCATCGGGCCGTGACCATTGCCACCTGGCACACACGTGGCGGCTCCCTCGGGCGAATCGTAGCGATGGGTGTACGGCTCGCGCTTTTCGGTGTGCAGCATGATGCCGAAACGGTTGCCGTAGGCCGCGTATTGCTGCAGC
Organism: Planctomycetaceae bacterium; assembly: GCA_003153375.1. Taxonomy (GTDB): domain Bacteria; phylum Planctomycetota; class Planctomycetia; order Pirellulales; family PALSA-1355; genus PALSA-1355. Next base: position 103,914 of record PLYM01000202.1, on the reverse strand, counting down.
GGCACTCCGATCCAGGAATCGATCATGCCCAGCGGCAGAAAGATCTCTTCGCGGACATACTGCGAGTAGGGCCGGCCGTCGACGCGGCGCACGATCTCGCCCAGGATGTACCAGCTCGTGTAAGGGTGGTAACCGGCCTTGTTGCCCGGCACCCAGCCCTGCTCGGGCGGGGCCGCGCAGATGCGGGCGATAATCTCATCCCACGACGAGTGCGGCCAGTCGATATCGACCCAGCGGAAGCCGCCGGTGTGCGTCAGAATGTGCCAGAGTGTGATCGAGTCCTTGCCGTGCTGGCCGAACTCGGGCAGATAGCTGGCCACCGGCTCGTCCAGCTCGAGGCGGCCTCGCTCGCGCAGTTGCAACACGGCCACGGTGCCCACCGGTTTGCCCGATGAGAGCCAGAGCATGACGGTGTCGGCGGTCATGGGCACGCCCGCTCGGGCTTCGCCGACGCCAAAGTCCGCAATCGTGCGTCCGTCGACTGCCGCGAAAACCTGCGCGCCCACGTGCAGGCCGACTTGCACGCCGTTGTCGATGACCGCCAGGCTGCGGGGCAGGGCGTCGCCAGGCGCGGCGAAAGATGACGCGTACACGCTTAGCGCTTGCTCCAGTCGAATCCGGCCATCGAGGCCAATGCCAACTCCAGGGCGTGCGTGCCGTCGCGCCCATGGCCTTGGGCCTGTAGTGACAGATAGAGCTGATGTGCCAGTGCCAGCCCGGGCATAGAGAGCGACAGGCGTTTCGATTCGGCCAGCGCGATGCCCATGTCCTTGATGAAGTGCTCGACCAAAAAGCCGGGCGCGAAATTGCCGGCGATGATTCGCGGCCCCAGGTTCGACAGCGACCAACTGCCCGCCGCGCCCGAAGCCACGGATTGCAGGACCACGTTCAGATCGAGCCCCGCGCGATAGCCATAGAGCAAAGCTTCGCAGACGCCGATCATGTTGGTGGCGATCAGGATTTGATTGACCATTTTGGTGTGCTGGCCGGCGCCGGGTCCGCCCTGGTGTACGATCGTCTTGCCCATCGCTTGCCAGCAGGGATTCAAGGCGTCGACCACTTGCTTGTCGCCGCCGATCATGATCGACAGCCGCGCCTCGCGGGCGCCGACGTCGCCGCCCGAGACCGGGGCGTCGACGCTGTACACGTTAGCCTTGGCGGCGCGCTCGGCGATTTCGACGGCCAGCGAGGGCTCGCTGGTGGTCATGTCGACCAGGATCGTGCCCGCGCGGCTGCCGGCCAAGGCGCCGTCATTGCCCAGCAGCACGGACCGCACGTCGGAGGGAAAGCCCACGATCGAGAACACCACGTCCGAGGTGGCGGCCACGGCCTTGGGCGAGTCGGCCCACTGGGCGCCGCGATCCAACAGTCCTTGCGCCTTTTCGCGGCTGCGGTTATAGACCGTGGCGGCAAAGCCGGCGGCGATCAAATGGCCGCACATGCTGCTGCCCATGACGCCGGTGCCGATCCAGCCAATGCGTGTTTCGCCAGGAGCTATTTTTTTGATGGACATTGGGGAAAGGGGGTTGGGGGCTAGGGATTCGGGGTTGGTGAAACCGAGCAGTGCGTTGCGCTCTGGCGGCGATCTTACCAACGGTGCTTGGGGCGGGCGAGGATCTCGTTGAGGATGATGGCTTGCTTGATGCTTTGCGGATTCGAGAGCAAGGCAGACAGACTGGCGGCGGCCGACGAGGACGTGGGCAGCTCGGGCGTGGTGGTGACGTCGGTGACGGGCCGAGCCGCTTCGGTCTGATTGTCGCCCAACGTGCCGACGCGGCGGTTGAACGATTTTTGCAGATGTTCCTCCATCTGCTGGTCGGCCTTCACGATATCATCGGCCAGGTGTTCGGCCCGATTCTCAAAGCCGCGATCGGCCAGATGCTTATCGACCGAATCGGCCACGCTATCGAATCCGCGGCGACCGGCTGGCCCTTGTTCGGACAACGGCTTGCGGGCGGGCGGGCTGACCGATCGGCGTTGAGCCTGCTGCGGCGGGGCGGCTTCGCGCCGGGCGCGCTCGCTGCGCTGGCCGCTGGCACGCTTGAGAAAGCGCTCGATCTCGGCGTTCAATTGCGATTGCTTGGGCGGGGCCGGGCCAGCCTGCTTGGGCTGCGCGGCGGGTGCCACCGGTTCGCCGGGCCGGCGGGGCACTTTGCGGGCTTGCTGATTAATGGCCTTCGAGCCGGAAATCATTTTGCTGATCAACCAGAAAGCAAAGAACAGGATGAGACCGATCGCGCTCAGCCAGTCGTTGGCGGCAAGCAGCAAGGGAACCATGAGGGCAGTCCTCGATTTTACCGCAAACGAGGCGGGGCTTACGTGGTCGCTTTGTTGGCGGGCACGCCGGCGATCGACCTTCGCATGTCGGTGTCGGCCTGCACGTTACGCAGCTTGTAATAGTCCATCACGCTCAATTGACCGCCGCGAAAGGCCGCGGCGATGGCTTTGGGAATCTCGGCCTCGGCAGCCACCACCTGTGAACGGCTTTCTTCGATCTGGGCGATCATCTCCTGTTCCTGCGAGACGGCCATCGCACGGCGCCCCTCGGCGTTGGCCCGGGCCACGCGGGTGTCGGCCTCGGCCTGATCGGCTTGCAGCCGGGCGCCGATGTTGTCGCCCACGTCGATGTCGGCGATGTCGATCGACACGATCTCGAACGCCGTTTGCGAATCGAGCCGGCGAGCCAGCACGGTCTTGGAAATGCGATCGGGGTTTTGCAGCACTTGCGTGTGCGAATCCGACGAGCCGATGGCGCTGACGATGCCTTCACCCACCCGGGCGATGATCGTTTCTTCCGTCGCTCCGCCGATCAGCCCGTTCAGGTTAGCCCGCACCGTGACGCGTGCTTTGACCTTGAGTTGGATGCCGTTTTTGGCCACGGCGTCGAGCGACTCGCGGGCCGCGCCGCGGGCCGGGCAGTCGATCACCTTCGGATAGACGCTCGTCTGCACGGCTTCCAGCACGTTGCGGCCGGCCAGGTCGATGGCCGTGGCCAACTTGAAGTCGAGATCGATCGTCTTGGCCTTCTTGGCGGCGATGATCGAGCGAATCACCAACGGCACGTTGCCGCCAGCCAGATAATGGGCCTCGAGGCTCTTGCTCGTGATTCCGGTTTCGTCGGTCAGGCCCGCCTGCACGGCCATGATCTTGCTGCGCACGATGACCGACGGGTTCACCTTGCGAAAGGTCATGCCCAGCAGGTCGAAGATGCCGATGCGGGCGCCGGTCATCTTCGATTGGATCCACAGCCGGAAGTAACGAGCAAACACGGCGAAGACAATCAGCATCACCACCACCCCCAAGCCCACGGCGAGCAGGAGGATGAAGGGATAGGGATTGGCCTGAGCGAGGAGTGGGAACACGGGGCGTTCTCCGGCTTTTTGCCAGCGGGCCCGGCGGTCGCGCGCCGGCTTGGCGTGGATTGGGGGCCCAGGTGATGCAACGGTGGTATTGTCCGGGGGCCGACAGCGGAGTGTCAAGCCAGCCGCCGGGGCGTCAAGCCAGCGGTTCGTCCAGGCCGTCGAGCCCCAGCGATTCGATCGGCTGGGACAGGATATCGTCGGTTTTGGCCGGCACCGAGTCGTCGGGGCGGACCAGCACCCGGTTGCCGCGGACTTCAATCACCCGCACGCGCTGCCCCTCCTCGATCGGCATTCCGTCGCTGAGGGCGTCGAAGACCTGGCCTTCGATCAGCACGGCCCCGCTGGGCAGCATGACGGTTTTGGCAACGCCGAATTTGCCGACCAACTGCCGCAGGGTGCGCCGCTGGGGTGAGTCGGGCAACACCTCTTCGCTGTTCGGCACGCTCAGCAGCAGCCGCCGGCCCATGGGAGTCTTCGGCCACCAGCGAAAGGCCATGCCCAGCGAGGCGGGCACCATGACCGCCGTGATGGCCAGAAACACGAAGCCCGTCTCGATGCCGTGATACCAAAAGGCCGAACCGATGCCGGCCAACAGCAGCACGATCGACAGCAAACCCAGGATGCCGCCCGAGGGGACGAAAACTTCGACCACAACCAGCAGCAAACCCAGGAACAGCAGCAGCGCGGACCAAGCCAACGGATCCATAAGATGCGACGAATGGGGCGGCTTTGATGCGGAACGGCGGAGACGTGCAGCTTAGTCGATTTTCGCGCTGCTGACTACGCGCGGGCCACCCCGGAGCGGACCACCAGGTAGTTGCCGTGTACGGCCGTAACCACGACTTCGGCGCCGCGCTCGATCACTTCGCCGTCGGCCATCACGTCGACCAACTGCCCGTCGAAACGCGCTTTGCCGGAAGGAGTTAACTGCGTGGTGGCCACGCCCTGACGGCCCAGCAGGTGTTCGAGATCGATCATCGACTCGCGATGCGACAGCACCTCGAGTTCGGCGTCGCTGGGCGGTTCGAGCATCATGTGGCTGAACAGCGGCGTATGGGGCAAATAGCGGTGCATCAGCACCGCCGCCGCCAGAACGCCGACGCCCACGCCCAGCAGCCCCAGCAGTGAGTTTTGCAACTGGGCCATTTGATATTCATTGTGCGGCACGACGAACGTCTGACTGGCCAGCACCAACGAAGCGATCACCAGCGCGCCGCCGCCAAATCCAAAAATGGCCGAGCCGGGAAGGACGAACAGCTCGAGCAGGATGCAACACACTCCGGCCGCGAACAGCAACACCTCGAGCCAGCCGGCGGTGCCGTCGAGATGCTTGCTCCAAAAGTAAAGCAGGAAGCAAACGCCGGCCACGAAGCCGCCGATGCCGATGCCCGGCGCTTGCAGCTCGGCATACAACGCCGCGCCACCAATCAGCAGCAGCAACCAGGCCACGGCCGGTTCGGCCAGCGCGTCGATCAAGTAGTGCGCCCAGCCCGGCTCGGCCATTAGCAGATCGTTCTCGAGGTTGTAACGTTGCTTGAACGCCGTGAAGTCGTCGACCGCGGGGGTCGCCAGTCCCAACTCGTGCGCGGCATCACCCGAGACGCGCAACGCCGAGCCGGGCTTGCTCACTTCATCGCCGCGTGTCCAGGCGGCCTGATCGCCCCGTGCTTTGAATTCTTCGTCCGAGAAATAGTCGACGCGGCCGTTGTCGCGATGCGTATAGCGAAACACGTGGAGCTCGGGATCCACCAGCGCCGCGATCAGAGACCAGGAGCGGCCCTTCTTGGGCGCCAAGGTGCTGCGCAGGGTTTCGCTGGCCAATTGCAGATCCTCGGCCGAGAAATTGGCCGCGCCCGGCCCGCCCAACACGGCGCGGTGCGTCATGACCAGTTGATCGCAGGCCAGGGCCACGATCGCCGCGTCGGCCCGTGCCTCGGCCGGTACATAGGCCACGGTGCGCACCTTCGCGCGATCCAACTCGGCCAGGAAGTTGGCCAGATTCATGCTGTCGCTCAGCGAGCCGCCGGGGCTGTCGAGCCACAGGCAGATGAAGTTAGCTCCTTGCTCCTGCACCTGGTCATTGATGGTGCGCTCGAGGCTGTTGACGTTCTGCGCGTTGATGGGCCCTTTGAGGGTGACGCACACCGGGTGCCAATCGCCGGAGAGCGAAGGGTCGTCGTCCAGGTCGCGCGGCGCAAGCGACAGCGCGTGCGCCAGCGCCGCGCGGTCGGCGGCCAGGTATTTCACGAATCCCAACTCGCGCGCCTCGCGACCCGAGAACTGCGCTAGCTCGCCCGGCCGGTTGAGTGGCCGTTCGGACTGAATGGTGTGCTTCTTCTTCAGCTCGTCGAGATCGTCGCGGAGGACGAACTCCGGGCTGACCTCGGTTTCCACTTTCAGGACTTCCAGATTCTTGTCGAGCATGGCCAGCGCCACTTCGCCGGGAATGGTGCGGCGTCGGTTGGCGATTTCCTGATAGCCCGTGCGCACCGTGGCTCCGATGGCTTCGTCGGCCGGTTCATCGATGCCCGCCGGACCGATCTGAGCGTCGGGCGCCGCGATAATCTCCTCGCAGGCCATGGCCACCAGCACCGCGTGGCCTTTGACGGCCTTGGGAATGTAGGCCACGGTTTTCAACGGGCTGACTTCCAGGCTCGACAGATACCGGGCCAGCGCCAGCGCGCGGCCAAAGTCGCTGCCTTGGCCGAACTGGTTCTGGGTGCCCGAGAAGTCGAGCACCAGCACGCCGCGGGGTCCACCGGCGGGCATCTCGGCCAGCACTTTTTGCACGGCCCGCTTGACTTGCGTGTCGGCCGCGCCGGTGATCGGCAATGGAATGCGGATCAGACGGCCCATCGGCTTCGCAGCTTCGGGAAACTGGGGAGCCTCGGCAGGTTTGGCGAGTGGCTCAGCCGGCTCGGGGGCGGCCACGGCTTGCCGCGTCGAGGATGTGTGGGGAACGTCGGCGACCAACAGGACGAGGCCCGCCAGGCACGTCGAAAGCGCGGCCAGACTTCGGATGCGACGTCGGATCATGGCACGAAGAATCCCGCTTCACAGCCATGACGGGAAGGCAAACATGCGACTGTGAGCTAAACGTAACTACTTATCGCGGTATCTCTTGTCGGCTGAGAGATTATAGCGCGGCCGAAAGGGGAGTCAAATTCGGCCGGAAGCGGCAGATCGCCGACGATTGTTTGTCGTTTGGGCGACATTACTTGCGCTGGCCAGGCAGAGCTTACTTGCGCTGCGCCGCGGGGGCAGGCCGCTTGGCTTGCTTGGGCTCTTCGGGAGCAGGAGGAGCTACTTTTTGCTCCTCGGCGGGGTCCTTCTCGACGATGTGCTTCCAGCCGCCGAGCACCTGAGTGGCCGAGAGACGGGGCGCGGTGAAATCCCATTTGCCGAGGATGTCGTTCACCTTGATATTCTTGAACTTGTAGGCCGTGTCGCTGTTGCCGCCGGGCAGGAAGATGCGCAAGGCAAAGGGCATGCAGTCCGTTTCGGTCAGCACGACCGTGGCCCGCTGATAGTTGGCGGCGTCTTGCTGGAATTTGGGCACCGCGTCGAGCCAGATCGTCTTGCCCACTTCTTCCTTGGGCGTGGCATCGCGCATCCAGTAGCGACGTTTCAGTTGATCGGCGTTGGCGCCAAAGATGAACGGCAGGGGGCCATCGGTGATTGCCTTGCCTTGCAGTTCCGGGGGCAGCCGTCGCTCGATCAACTGCTTCTTCTGGCTGTTGAATTCGAAAATGGCCTTGCCGTTGCAGACCCAATAGTCGAGCCCTTCGGTCTTGCGAACGAAGTCGACCTTCTTGGAATCGTATTCGAACAGTTCGGTGATCTGGAATTCGCCCCGGTCGGGCGCGGCGTACTTGATTTCCCCCTCGCCCTTCGACGTTTGAAAGTCGTGGGCCTTGGGGCCCCAGGTCGGGTCATACTCCCAGCGCGTAAACGAGCACTTGAAGGTCTTGACCTTGTCACTTTGCTGCTCCCACTTCAACAACACCTGGTCGAGCAGCCTTTGCTGCGATTCGCTGAGGTTGAACCCCTTGGGCACGATCGGCTGCGACGGCGGCGCCTTGGGAGCGACTTTGGCAGGCATGGACGGGGAATCGGCCGCCTCGGCCTGGCCACGCCCGGCAGCGCCGCGCGTGTTGGCGGCCACGGGCTGCGGTTCCGGCCGTGCCGGAGCGCGGCCCTGCGAGCGCGGCGCACCGGCCGCGTTGCCTGTGCCACTGGGCGCCGGAGTTTGTGCCTCGGCAGGCACGCCGATCGACAGCAACCCGAGGATCGCGAGCACGACAACCGGCAGCAGCGAAGGGATGCGCATGGACACCACATCGTTAAGAGGCAGAGGATTGGGACAACGACCGCTCCAAGTTTTGCTTTGGGGCAGTCGTGGGGGCGGGATATTAGCAACAACCCCCGGAACCCTCCAGACCGATTCGCTCCAGCCATTGCCACAGTTCGGCGGGCTCGGCGAACGATGCCAGCACGAAGCAGGGCGGCCGGCAATGCTCGAGATCGCTCGGTCCGCCGCCACCGGTGAAGAGCACGGTGTGGGTGCCCGCCCGCTGGCCGGCTTCGATATCGAAGCGATAGTCGCCGATCATGACGCACTCGGAGGGCGCAAATCCCCACGCTGCGCAAATTTTCCAGATCGCCGCCGGATCGGGCTTCACCGGGCCATCTTCGCGGCAGATCACCGGGTTGAAGTCGAGCGCCAGCCGCGCGAGAGTCGAAAGCGTGTGCGCGCGACTATTGCGGGTGAGCACCGCGCGGGCCAGTCCGCGATCCGCAGCCATCTGCAAGAAATCGGCAACGCCCGCGAAGAGCGTGGCGCGCTGGGCACCCTGTTGTTCGTGCGCGGCCAGGATATCCCAGCAGCGCTCGGCATCGGCCGGCGGCAGCTCGGCGATGGCCTCCAACAGGGGCAGGCTACCGGAAAGCCCCATCTCGCGGCGCATCAACTCGAAGTCCAGGTCCGAGGCGACCAGCGTGTTGTCCAGGTCGAAGATCACGCCGCGGATAGGCATCAGTGTCGACTACCGGGCGTCGATTCCTTGGGGCGACTACTTCTCGTGCGGCTCTTCGAGATAGGTGTAGCCTTGCAGTCCGTCCTCGTAGTAGCGGAGGAAGCGGCCGGCTTCTTCATAGCCGATGCGCGATTCGCGGACCGCCAACTCAACGGACGTGCGAAACTGCCGCATCAGGCTCTCGACGTTGAACTCGACGTAGTCGAGCACCTCGCGGACGGTGTCGCCCTTGATCACCGTTTCGAGCACCACTTCGCCCTCGTCGTCCATGCTAACGTGCACGGCGTTGGTGTCGCCGAACAGGTTGTGCATGTCGCCCAGAATTTCCTGATAGGCGCCGAGCAAGAACGCGCCCAGGTAATAGGGCTCGCCGTTGAAGCTGTGCAGGGGCAGCGTCCGCTTGACGTCGCGGCGATCGATGAACTGCTCGATCTTGCCGTCGGAGTCGCAGGTGATGTCGCCCAGCACCGCGTGCCGCGTGGGCCGCTCGTTGAGCCGGTGGATCGGCATTACGGGAAACAATTGCTTGATGGCCCAACTGTCGGGCATCGACTGGAACAGCGAGAAATTGCAGAAATAAGTGTCGGAAAGCATCGCGTCGAGGCCCTCGAGCTCCTCGGGAATGAACTCCAACTGCCGGGCCAGTCGTTGAATCTTGTGGCAAATGGCCCAGAACAAATTTTCGGCCATGCTGCGCTGCACCAGCGGCAAGTAACCGCCGGCGAACAGGTTCATCGCCATATCGAGCGACTGGCTGGCGTCGTGGTAGCCCTCGAGCACGTTGCGGACCGTGAGGTTCTGATACGTATCGAGCAGATCAAACAGCGGCTGCTCGACGTCATCGGGCAGGTTCACCGGCACGTCGTTGTCTCCCTGGCCAGCGACGCCCAGCACGCCGAAGACCAGCGCGCTGTGATAGGCCACCACGGCCCGGCCGCTTTCCGAGACGATCGTGGGGTGCGCCACGCCGGCTTCATCGCACACGCTTTGCACGTGATAGACGACGTCGTTGGCATATTCCTGCAGCGTGTAGTTGGCGCTCGATTCGAAGTTGGTTTGCGAGCCGTCGTAGTCGACGCCGAGGCCGCCGCCTACGTCGAGAAAGGCCAGGCCCGCGCCTTGCCGCGCCAGATCCGTATAGACGCGCACCGCTTCGTTGAGCGCGCCTTTGATCTGGCGGATGTTCGTGATCTGGCTGCCCAGGTGAAAATGGAGCAGCTTGAAGCAATCTTCCATGCCGCGGGATTTGAGCTCGTTGAGCGCCCGCAAAATTTCGGTCACGGTCAGTCCGAACTTGGAGCGGAAGCCGCCCGATTGCTGCCAGCGGCCGCTGCCGCGCGCGGCCAGCTTGACGCGCATGCCGATCGACGGACGGACGCCGATCTTCTGGGCCATCTTGAGAATCAGGTCCAACTCGGTGTACTTCTCAACGACCGGAATGATCTGCCGGCCCATCTTCGACGCCATCATCGCCATCTCGATGAACTCGGCATCCTTGAAGCCGTTGCAGATGATCGGCGTGTCGTTCGAGGCCATGGCCACGACGGCCATCAGCTCGGGCTTGCTGCCCGCCTCGAGGCCGAAGTTGTAGGGCTTGCCGTAGCGCAGCACTTCCTCGACCACTTGCCGCTGCTGGTTGACCTTGATCGGATAAACGCAGCAGTAGTTGCCCGTGTACTTGTGCTCGGAAATGGCGCCGGCAAAGGCCGCGTGAATCTCGCCCAGGCGGTGCTTGAGAATGCCGGCGAAGCGGATCAGGATCGGCAGATCGATGCCGCGCAGCTGCAGCCGGTCGACCAGCTGCTTGAGGTCCAGCCAGCGGTCGGGCTCCTTGTTCGGATGCACTCGGACGTGGCCGTTGTCGTCGACGGAGAAGTAGCCCTTCCCCCAGCGCGCGATGTCGTACAGTTCGGCGGCATCGCTGGCCGACCAGCGTCGGACTTCTTGATCGAGCATGGCACCCTTTCCTCTGTGGTTCAAGCCCAAGGCAAGCTTTCCATAGTAGCGAATTATTCACCCCGGGTCGACGCCGCACCATGGCAAAAAGCCGTGGCGGGGCAAGAAATTCGCGATCGCTCGGCTCCGTGGTGCGCGCGAGGCAACGGGCCGCGACCGACCGACGCGGCGCCGGCCGGCGCGCGCGTGCCGCGCGAAGGGGGCCGCCGAGCAACAGCCACTAGCCACTGCGGGTCGCGGGCGGCTATTATTTGCTCTTTGAGAGGGCAACATGGGGAACCATCGACGATGCAACTGACGCTCAAGCTAGCGAAACCACCGGTCATTCAAATCGCGCTCGACTACGCCACGATCGAAGAGGCGCTGGCGATGGCCAAAATCGGCGTCCAGGCCGGCGTCGACTGGCTCGAAATCGGCACGCCGCTGATCGTCGCTCAGGGCATCGCGCCCATCGGCCAGATGGTTCGCGCCTTTCCTGATTATCCGGTGCTGGCCGACTATAAGACCATGGACTCGGGCTGGAAGAACGTCGAACGCACGGCGCTGCAAGGGGGGCATGTGATGACCGTCTGTGCCAACGCGCCGGACGAGACGGTCAAAAGTGCCGTGGCCGAGGCCAAGAAAAACGGCGTCTGGGTCGTGGCCGACACGATCGGAGTCAAGAACCAGTCGGCCCGCTCGCGGGAATGTGCCTCGTGGGGCGTCGACATGATCTATCTGCACTATGGCGCCGACCAACGCAAAAACGATGCTAGCCGCGATTCGACCCAATGGCTTTCCGAGGTGCAGCGGTCGGTGGGGATTCCGGTCGGCGTGGGCTGTTTCCAGGTCGAAGACGGCGTCAAGGCCGCGCAAATGGGGGCCGAGTTGATTGCCATCGGCCACCCGGTGATCAGCGCGGCCGATCCACTGGCGGAGTTGAGTCGATTTGTCAAAGAAGTCCGCGCCGCCTATCGGCCGCGCGTCTAAAGGAGCTTTGTCATGGCCGCGGGCGACGTGGGAGTTGTCAATTACGCACCCGAGAAATTCAGCGTCGAGCTGCGCGATATTCCGAAAGCCACGATCCGCCCGGACGAGGTGCTGTTGGCCGTGCGGGCCGTGAGCGTTTGCGGCAGCGATCTGCACATGTGGGAGTCGACCCACAGTTGGCCGATGAACTATCCCGTGGTGCTGGGTCACGAGTTTGGCGGCGTGATCGAGGAAGTCGGCTCGGCGGTCCGCGGCTGGAAAGCCGGCGATCGCGTGGTGAGCGAGACGGCCGCCGTGATCGATCCGGACAGCCCGTTGTCGCGTCAGGGACTTTACAATCTCGATCCCACGCGGCGCGGCTACGGCGCGGCGGTCGATGGCGCGATGCGCCGCTATGTGCCGGTGCCGTCGCGCATCCTGCACCGCGTGCCCGACAACTTGTCGTTCGAGAAGGCCGCGCTCACCGAGCCCTGCTGCGTGGCCTTTAACGCGGTGGTGAACAACGGCCGCATCAAGCCCGGAGACCGCATCCTGGTGCTCGGCCCCGGATCGATTGGCCTGCTGTGCGCGGCGATGGCCCGGCTGCAAGGAGCGATTGTCGGTGTCTCGGGGCTGGAGCGCGACCGGCCGCGGCTGAAGATTGCCGAGGGATACGGCTGCGTTTCGCTGGTGGGTGGCGTCGAAGATTGGGCCCGCGAAGGAGACGGGCTGGGCGTCGAAGGGGTGATCGACGCGGCGGGCGTGTCGGCCACGCTGAAGATGGCCATCGACCTGGTGCGGCCGGCCGGCTGGATCAGCAAAGTCGGCTGGGGCCCGCAGCCACTCGGCTTCAGCCTCGACGCGCTGGTGCAGAAGAACATCACGTTGCAGGGCAGCTTCAGCCATAACTGGCCCATCTGGGAGCGGATCATTCGCTTGCTCTCGACCGGCATGTTGAACATCGACCCAGTGATCGGCGGCGTCTGGCCGCTGGAACAGTGGCGCGAGGCGTTCGAGGCGATGCACTCCGGCGCGATCGCCAAAGCCGTGTTGCAGCCGTAGGGTCGATGGGGCGGTCGAGTTACCGCTGTCCGCGCGCAGCACTGCTAGCGTCGGCGCGGCGGTTCTGCCATTGCGACGGTTTCCTATCCGCCGCTATGATCCCGCCCGCAAATTCGTCCCCGGCGCGCCTCTCGGAATTCGTTCCCGAGTTTGTTGAGCGCGCGAGGGTGAGTTGGCTTGGCAGTGGGCAACCCAGACCCTCCGCAAGTGGAAACCTCGACCGTGCTCGCCTTCCGCATCTTTGTCATGTTGAGCTGCCTGATCATCGTGCCGATGGCCGCGATCTTTGGCAGCGCCTTCCCCGACGTCGTGAAAAGCGTGTTGGTCGATCGGATCGTGGCTTGGAGCTCGGGCAAGCCCTATGAACCCAAGCCGGCCGGCGAGAGTGGCGGTTTCAGCGCCGTGATCGCGCCGGGGGCCACGGCTGCCAGCAATTGGGAAGCCCCGCGCTGGGGCGCCGGCAACAGCACGGCGGTTGCCCCGCAACAGGCTGCGCCAGGAGCACTAGCTTCACCGGGGGTGCAGGGTCCGCCAGGTACACCGCCGCCAGGCAGCATCGTGCCGGTCGTGGCGACCGATGTCGCCCGGGCTACGCCGGCGGGTCATCCGCCCGAGCGTCCGCCGGTCGACATGCCCTATCGCAATCCACCCCTCGACAATCCCGTGGCGAGCAAGCAGCCCTATGGCGCGCCTGGCGGTCCGTCTCCCGGGGCGGTTGCCGATCCCGCCGCGTCGGCGAGTCGCGGCGCGCCGCGGCCATTGGAGTCGTCGGACCGGTTCACCGCGATGGAGCGCAAGTTGCGGGACTATGGGGCGACGTATTATCTGCTCGAGACCTGGGGCAACGACGGCGAGATGTATCGCTTCCATTGCCGCATGGCCATCGGCAACAACCCCAACTACACGCGCCAGTTCGAAGCCACGGATCACGATTCGCTCAAGGCCATGGCGCAAGTTTTGGAGCGGGTCGAGGCGTGGCGCTCGGGCCGGCTGCAATAGGCACCCGGCGCGTAAGTATTTTTAAGCCCCGCGGGCGATTTGTCGCCAGTGCCAGGGGGCAAGAAGTACGGTCCGTCTCGCGCCCCTTCGCCCCTATCTCGGCCCTTGCCAGTCGGCTATCCGGCGCTTAACTTTACCGTACCCTATTGGACTTCCGTTCCGTTTGGCTCAACCCCCGAGGGTCGGCTGCCATTTTTTCGCGCTGCGACAAAATCCGCCGCTGGCCAGCCCAGCAACTGCACAGTATCGCGCGCTCGGGCGGATTTTCCGGCAACCCGGGCGCCCGGCTCGAGGCCTTGGAGCGGAAACGCACCGATTGGCGGCTGCGTTTGGCACCGCGTGTGCAGCAATCGCTGGCTACGGCCGCCGCCGCGCGCGATCCCCGCGCGGCACGCCTGGAAGCCGTGCTGTTTTTGGCTCGGGAACCGCTGACGACGCGCAAGCTGGCCCAATTTGCCGGCTTGGCGGACGGAACTGAAGCACGTACATTAATTCGCCGGCTCAACCTCTGGTACGATGAGACAGGAAGTGCCTTTCGGGCGGAGGAAGCGGCCGGTGGATTTCAGTTGATGTCGCGCCCCAAATTCGGGGCCTGGCTGCGGCGAATGCAGAAATCTCCGGTCGAAATTCGCCTGTCGGCGCCAGCCCTGGAAACTTTGGCCGTTGTCGCGTATCGTCAACCGGTGCTGCGGGCGGAAATTGAAGGCATCCGAGGAGTCGATTGCGGTGAGATCCTGCGACAATTGATGGACCGCGGCCTGGTGCGCACGGCGGGTCGTGCCGCGGAGCTGGGACGCCCGTACCGTTACGCCACGACAAAACGCTTCCTGCAAGTATTTGGGCTGCGACATCTGGATGACCTGCCGCGAGCCGACTTGCTCAGAACGCCATCGGCCGCACCCCAGCCAACAACCGACCCGTCCCTCGCGAACCCCGCGAGCGAAAATAAACTGAATCGAACCAACGACGACTATATTCTTGATGATCTTGAGGAGGAAACTGAACCGTGACCACCACCGTCCTGTCTGAAGACACACTCGAGGAATTGCTCAACCTCCACGCCCCGCCGCATGGCGAACTGCTGCCCGGCAGTTCGTTCGACGGTCTGCGCGCCGAAGACGAAGATGACGACGAGGACGAGGAAGACGACGACGAAGCGGATGACGATGAAGAGGACGACCTCGAGGAGGACGAGTGGGAAGAGGTCGAGGACGACGATGAAGAGGAGGAGGAGGACGACGAAGAGGAAGACGACGACGAGGAGTGGGAGGACGATGACGACGACGATTGGGATGATGACGACGACGACGACGAGGACGAAGACGAGGAGTGGGAAGAGGAAGGCGAGGATTGATCAAGCCGTGATCGCCGCGCCGGTCATCTCGCGCGCCGCATCGCGAATCGCAATCTGAAAACGGCTCGTGGGCGATGCGTTCGCGGGCGTTAAATCTGTGCCCGCGCGGGGGATGCCGAGTGGGCGTCGCCGCTGTCGGGCATTTTCGCTTTCAGGCGCACCGGCAACCCGTTGAGAATTGATTGACCGACGACCGACTCGACCCGTTGATCGTCGGTCCAGTCGTTGATCGAGACCCCGGCATGTGCCCCGGCGGTGCGCTGCCAACGGGCGCTGGCCACGTGCCCCCAGCCGTGCGGCAAGCTGACCACGCCCGGCCGCATTTCGTCGCTGATGCGCACTGTGACCTCGCCCGTGTGGATGTGGTTTTCGAGCACGGCCGTTTCGCCGTCCCCCACGCCCGCGCGCTGGGCATCCGCGGGGTGAACCAACAGCACGCACCGAGCGCGCCCGGAAACCAGCTCGGGCACGTTGTGCATCCACGAGTTGTTCGAGCGCAGCTCGCGACGGCCAATCAAGAGCAGCGCGTCGTCGCCCGAGGGCGCGGACTCTAGTGAGTCAGCCAGTTCGTCGATGGCCTTCAACAGCACCGGCACATCCAGGTGCATCAGGCGATCGCGGTGCAGAATGCGATGGGCGACGCCCGGCCGCAAGGGGCCCAGGTCAATGCCGTGCGGGGCGCGTTTGAGCTTCTTCAGGTTCAGCCCGCGCGACCAGGGAAGGAATCGATCGCCATAGGGGCCCAGCCGCAACAGCATGTCGGCCGTCGATTCTGGCTTCCAGTGAATGCCCACGCGCCGCCCGAGGCGATAGAGCCAGTCAAGGCTTTTCAGGCCCGTCGGGCCGCCGCCCAGGCGATAGATCAACTCCAGCAGGATCTGCCAATCGGCCCAGGAGCCGGCGGGCTTCTCGAAGACCGGCGGCGACCAGCGGACCGTGTTGCGGGTGGCGACGGCCGTGTTGATGAAGTCGACGTGGTCTTCGGCCAGCCCCCAGGCCGGCGGCAGAATCACGTCGGCGTGCCGTGTGGTCTCGTTGATGTAGAGGTCGATCGAGACCATGAACTCCAAGAGCTCGAGCGCCGCGTCGAGACGCCGGCCGTTGGGGGTCGAGAGCACCGGGTTGCCGGCGAACGTGACCAGCGCCCGCACTTGGCCCGGCCCGGGCGTCTCCATTTCTTCGGCCAGGATCGATGCCGGCAGGTCGCCAAACGTTTCGGGCAGCTTGCGCACCCGGCTGTGCCAGCGCGCGTGGCCATCAGCTCCGGTCAGCTTGAGAATGGGCCTCGTATCGAACGGCGGCGTGGCGAACATCGATCCACCGACCTCGCCCATCCGCCCGGCGGCCAGATTGAGCAGATCGGTAGCCAGCGAGGCGACCGTGCCGTGTGCATTGTTGCAGACGCCGACCCGCGAATAGGCCGCGGACGACGGCGCGTCGGCAAACTCGCGGGCCACGCGGCGAATCGTGCCGGCGTCGATGCCGGTCATGGCCTCGACGCGCTCGGGCGCGAATGGCGCGATCCGGCGTTCGATCTCGTCCCAACCCCGGGCCAGCGTGGCAATCTTGGCCCGATCGATCCGGCCCTCGGCGACTAGCACCTGAACCAGCGACAGCAGAAAGGCCGCGTCGCCGCCGGGCAGGATGGCCAGATGCTCATCGGCCTCGCGGGCCGTTTCGCTGCGGCGCGGATCGACCACCACCACGCGGCCGCCGCGCTGGCGGATGGCCAGCATCCGCTTGCGAATGTCCGGCGCGGCCAGCAGGCTGCCGTTCGAGATCCGCGGGTTGGCGCCCACGCAGAGAAAATACTGCGTGTGATCGATGTCGGGCACCGGCACGATCAGCGAGGCGCCGTACAGATAATAAGAGACCGCGAAGCGGGGACTGGTGTCTTGCGAGCCGGCGCTGGTGCAATTGCGCGTGCCCAGGGCCGCGAACACGGCATTGCGCAGCGCCAACGCGCCATAGTTGTGCGCCACCGGGTTGCCCATGTAAACGGCCGTCGCGTCGCCGCCATGCTGGGCGCGGATTTCCTTGAGCCGCCGAGCCACCAGCGAGAAGGCTTCCTCCCAGCCGATCGGCTCGAAGTCGCCGCTGGCCATGCGCCGCATCGGCGTGCGCAGCCGATCCGGGTCATCGTGTACCGCGGCGATCGCCGTGCCCTTGGGGCAGATGAAGCCCTGAGAAAAAACGTCCTCTTCGTCCGGCAGCACCGCCAGCACGCGCTCGCCATCGACCTCGAACTTCAGCCCACACATCGCCTCGCAAAGCGTACACGTGCGAAAAACCGTCCGACTCATGATCGATCGCCCCCAGAGACCGCGTGTTTCGGCAGTATAGTCGGCAGGAAGGAGGGATACAGCGAGAAGGGCGTGGGGAATTCGACTTTTGACTAGCGGGTGGGTGTAATTGATGGGGAGCGACTGTCGCCGATGAGATCGGCTGAGAGCTTTCGATTGGCGGTTTCTGAGACGGCTAATGTCCTGGTTCGAAACGCGATTCTTGATGATCACGTTGCTCGCCGGCGGGACGGCCGTCCTGACGGCCTCACTTTTTGGTTTGGCGGCGCTGTGGGCGATGCGCGGCCCGGTGAGTTGGCTGTGGCGCTGGTCGCCGGTCGTATTGCTGCTGGCGGCTCTCACACCTATTGGGGCATACGAGCTGCTAGCCGTTTATGCCTCCGAAGTAATTGTCGTCGTTGTTGCCCTGGGGCTTGGGCCCGGAGTCGACAGGTGGTTTGCGGCACGAAGATCGAGCGGCGAGTTTTCTGAGCGTGCCCAGGCTGCGGCATTATCACCGGCCCTCCGTGCGCCGCAATTTCATCTGGGCGATGTATTGAAGGGTGTGCTTCTGGCGTGCGCGGGGCTGGCGATTCTACGGCATGCGGTAGACACCGAGCTCATTGGAACCATAGACGACTTCCTGCCGTGGATTGCAGTCGGCGCTCTGCTGGGTGCGGTAACAGTTGCGGCCGCGTGGGGTGCCTGGGGACGCGGGTCGAGGAATATTCGCGGGCTCGCATTGCTGATCGCAACGGCATGTGTTTGCGCGTTGCTCGAGGGATTTCAAGTGTCGTTAGGTTTCATTGACTTTTTCAACTACCTCACTCGGTTGACCGTGGGCTGGTGGACGCTTGAGATTTTTAGCCAAGAGATATTGACTCTGACCGTATTGTGTTTGCTTGGTCGGGCTCGTGTCACGAACCGCGGAGGTGGGAACGACGCCGCGGAGCGAGGCATCGCACTCGCAACGTTATCGAGTCTTTGGCGGCAGCCGGTCCGATTAGCGCTCTTGGGAATTCTATTCGTAGTCGCTTCCTCCCTGGGGGCGACGTATTGGGCGTTGCTGCCGCCAGTGCCGCCTCCGCTGGAGGCGTTGCCGAGTCCGAATGGTTTTGACGATCTGGTGCGAGCGGGCAACTCGTTGAACTGGACAGCTGTGCCGAATGCTGACGGCGATGAAGCGACGATGGATGCCTGCCAGGCCTTCATGCGAGATAATGCTGCCCAATTGTCGTTGCTGCGAGAAGGACTCGACACGCCGTGCCGATGTCCGTTTGACTTCACTATGGCATCAATGAGTGGTGACCTCGCAACCGACCAGGCCATGCGGAGTCTATGCCGAGCTTTGTGGATTGAGGCTAAGGCTGCGACTGCTGGAGACTGCCCGGGCAGTGCGATAACCGCATATTTGGATGCCGTTCGTCTGTCTGAGAAACTCTCGCACGGGTCGAGCACCAATAAATACTTTGTCGCAGAGGCCATCGCCGGAGACACCTTCGATCGCATTACCAGGTGTTTGACGAAGCTCGATCCAGTTGCCCTGAACAGAATGAGATTGGGGCTGGAAGAGTTCAGCAATAGACGGGAGCCGCTAGGCGCGATCCTTGAAAGGGAATGGGCCTGGAATCGATTGGCATTCGGCTGGTATGGGCGATACTTTCACTGGATCGACGAGCTCACGGAAAGTGATTACAGAATAAGCGAGATCCGAACACGAAGCGAGACGAGAAGTCGACTGCTTACTGCCGAAGCGGCCGTGCGGCGGCATGTGTTGCTCCAGGGAGCGCCGCCGCAATCGCTTGCCAGCATTGTGCCTGAATATCTGGCATGGGTCCCCATCGACCCGTACAGCAATCGGCCGCTGGTGTATCGCCGCACCGACGATGGCTATCTGCTCTACAGCGTCGGCAGCAATCGGGTCGATGATGGCGGACAGCGAGTCTCGTTTCTTGAGGCTACAACGGAAAACAAGGGCGATCTATTCTTCGACGCTCCCTACGACAATCCAGAGGCCCAGAACTCGAACGCCGCCGCGAACTCGGAAGTACCTGCCTCGGAGCCTTGATTCGGGGTGCCGCTGGCGTCTCGTCCGTGTGGAGTCTTGCCGAAGATTGCGTGTCCCAATTGCTGGGCACGTCGGTGGCGTGGTGGCGTCGCGAATGCAGGGCCGCCCGCGACGAATTGATGTGTCGAGGTGTGGTTGGTTGTCGGTTGATGGTTGCGTCGGCCCTCACCCTGCTCGCCGGCCAACGCTGCGCGTTGACCGGCGAGCGGTCCCTCTCCCGAGAGGGGCGAGGGAGGGGATATGCGAACCATCGGCCCGGATGTCGAACGACGCTGTCCTTCTCCCCTTGCGGGAGAAGGTGGCCGAACGAAGTGAGGCCGGATGAGGGGGTGCCGGTGCAACTCCCCTCGAACCCTCAATCCTTCAACTGAAACAACCGCTTCAGCGCATCCAGCAGCCCGTGCGGCGGGCCTTTTTCGGCTTCGCTGCGCAGCGATTCCAGCGGAGGATGCAACAGCTTGTTGACGAGGCGGTCGAAGGATTGGGCGATTTCGCGGCGCGAGGTTTCGTCCAGCTCGGGCAGCTTGTTGAACAGGCGGCGCAGCTCGTCGTCTTTCGGTTGTTGCCAGCCTTCGCGCAGGCGGCGGATGATGGGGGCGGTGGCCCGGTGGTGCAGGTCGGCCATGAAGCGGGCCGTCTCGTGCTCGACGATGTGGATGGCGGCCGGCAGCTCCTGATCGCGGTCGTGGCGATTCTTCTGACAGGCGGCTTGCAGGTCGTCGATCGAATACAGATACACGCCCAGGCGGTCGCCGATCGCGGGATCGAAATCGCGCGGCACGGCCAAATCGAGAATAAACAGCGGCCGTTGATAGCGCGCGGCTTCGATCTGCTTGTACTGGGCCAGCGTGACGATCGGCTCGGTGGCGCCCGTGGTGCCGATCACCAGATCGGCCGACGTCAAATGCGCGGGCAGCTGCTCCCACGGCCGGGCCTGGCCTTGCCAGCGCTGGGCCAGCTCGCGAGCCCGCTCGAAGCTGCGGTTGATGACCGTGATGTCGTGGGCGCCCTCGTCTTGCAGATAGCGGAGGGTTTCTTCGCCCATTTCGCCGGCGCCCAGAATCAGCACCTTCTTGTCGTCGAAGCGCTCGAAGATCGCCCGGGCGAAATCGCCCACGGCCACGCTGGGAATGCTGACGCGGCGCTGGTGCAGCGTGGTCTCGGTGGCCACGCGCTTGGCGACGCGGACGGCCGTTTGAAAGATGCCGTGCGTCAAGGGGCCGGCGCTCTGGCGGTCCTTGGCCAGCTCATAGGCCGCCTTGACCTGCGAGAGGATTTGCGGTTCGCCGACCACCATGCTGTCGAGGCTGGCGGCCACGGTGAACAGGTGCCGCACGGCGTCATCGCCGGTGCGTTCGAACAGGTCGTCAAAAATCTCGTAGATCGGCAACTGGTGAAAGTCGGCCACGAACTGGGCCACTTGCTCGTGGCTGGGCGTGCCCTCGGGATCTTCCGAGGCGGTGTAAATTTCGACCCGGTTGCAGGTGGAGAGCAGCACGGCCTCGCTCAGCGGGAACCGCTCGCGCAGCCCATCGAGCGCCAGGCCGATTTGCACGGGGCTGAAGGCCAGCCGTTCGCGCACCGAGAGCGGCGAGTTGTGATGGCTGCAACCGATCATTTGCAATTTCATGATCGGTCTCCCAGCGTGCCGGGCGCGAGCAGCGCTTGCGGGTGGGACTTCTGGCCGACATGGCCGGTGTTGACCAGCAGCAGCACGCACAGGGCGACGACCAGGAACACGAAGCTGACCACGGTCAGGTAGGCCACTTTGCGACCCCGCCGCGAGGGGCGATAGATGCCGTTGAACAGCGCCGCGGCCACCAGCCAGCCCAACATCAAGGCCGAGCTCCAGATCACCGGATCGCTCCAGGGCAACTGGGCCGCGCCAGGTTGGGCCACCAGCTTGAGGATGATGCCGGCCAGGAAGCCGACGCCGACCATCAGCGCCGAGAGGATGATCACCCGGCTGTTCACTTTCTCGAGCCACTCCAGGCTGGGCAGCCCGATGCCGGGCATCGGCGGCAGCTTGCGCTTCAGCCGCCGGGCTTGCACCAGGTACATCACTCCGGCCACGAACCCCACGGCCACGGCCAGCGTGCCGATCAGTAGCGCGATGCCGTGTACCGCGCCCCACACCCGCGACGCCCCAGGCGTGTCGAACGGCGTGCGATCGGCAAAAGCCGCGGCCACGACCAGGGCCACGACCAACGGCAGCATGTAAACGCCCAGTGCCGCGCGAGGATAGTACCAACTCAAATACAGGTAGGCGCCGACCAGTAGCCAGGCGGCCACCAGGCACCAGTCAAAACTGCTCGACAACGGCGACACCGAGTTCTCGACGACGCGATAGCCCAGGTAGAGCGTGTGGGCCAGGAGCCCCGCGACGACGAAGCCGAACGACAAGAACTGGCCCGCTTTGTTGCGGCGAACCAGTTGCGACAGCTCGAGCGCCCAGGCCACGGCATAGCTGGCGCCAAAGCAAACCAGGCTGATGTGGGCAATAAACCATCCCATGGGCAACTGGCAACGGTGTCTGAGGGTGGGAACAGCGCTCGGCGGGCCGGGCGCCGTTGGCTGCGGGCCTACTGCTCGCCGTCGAGCCCGTATTCTTTCAGCTTCTTGTGCAGCGTGTTGCGATTGATGCCCAACTTGGTGGCGGCCTTGGTTTGTACACTTTCGCAGGAGGTCATGACCTGCGCAATCAACTCGCGCTCGACCCGATTGACCACCTTGGCGTGCAAGTTGTCTTCCTGCGGCCCGGCGGTCGCCAAGCCTTGTTGCACGAGCTCGTAGGTCAGGGTCTCCAAATCGGCGGCGCGGGGGCGGCCCATCGCGCGGGTCTTGGGTCCGCGCAGCACGGCCTCGGGCAGCAGTTCACAGGTCAACTCGTCGCCCGTGGCCATCACCACGGCGCGCTCGACATAGTTTTGCAATTCGCGCACGTTGCCCGGCCAGTGGTAGTTTTGCAGGGCCTCGAGCGCTTTGGGTTCGATGTGTACCACGTAGCGGTCGTTTTCTTCATTGTAGACGTTGAGAAAATGACCGACCAGCTCGGCGATGTCCTGGGCCCGCTCGCGCAGCGGCGGCAAGTAGATGGGCACCACGTTGAGCCGATAGTACAGATCCTCGCGGAACCGCTCGGCTTCGATCTCGGACATCAGGTCGCGATTGCTGGCCGCCACGACGCGGGTGTTGACGCGCACGGTTTGCGTGTCGCCGACGCGTTCGAACTCGCGCTCTTGCAGCACGCGGAGCAATTTGACTTGCAGCTTGGGGGTGGTCGAGTTGATTTCGTCGAGAAAGATCGTGCCGGTGTGGGCGGCTTCGAAACGGCCGGTGCGGTTGGCGATTGCGCCGGTGAACGACCCGCGGACGTGGCCGAACAGTTCGCTTTCGAGCAGGCTCTCGCTGAGCGCGCCGCAGTTGACCCGCACGAAGGGGCCGCTGGCCCGGTTGCTGGTGACGTGAATCGCCTTGGCGATCAGCTCCTTGCCGGTGCCCGTTTCGCCCAGCAGCAGCACCGACGCATTGGAGCGGGCCACTTGCCGCGTGGTGTCATAGACGTGGTGCATGGCCGCGCTCGAGCCGATGAGCCCCGGGATGGGAGGCCCCGTCTTGTTCGGATCGTAACCACGCAAGGAGTTGCTCATGAAATTACCACGTCGCGCGACGGCAGGCGTCGCTTCAGGTCAATCGGTGGCCGAGGTTTTCTTCTGCTCGAGTGCGTCGAGGATCGCGGTCGAGATCGCGTGGGTGTCGGCGTCGCGGCCGCCGTTGAGGTTATAGAGACTGTACTGTTGCCGAATTTCGTCGCTGTCGAGCATGATGCCGTGGCCATGAATGCTCTCGAACAGGGCCGACACGGCCGCCTTGCGCGTGGCCAAGGGATTGGTCGGCATGTTGGCCACTTCGAGCAGGCTGCGCTGCCCGTTGGCCGTGCCCAAGTGCCCCAGCACTTCGATCGCGCGGGGCGCCAGGTCGCCCGAGAACAGGGCCCGCGTCACGGTGGGCTCCAAGCGCGTGATGTCGAACACCCGGTTCGACTGCTTGCCCACGGTCGCGATCCAATCGAGGGCCGCGATGGCCTGGGCCTGGCGTTCGGCGGGCGAGACGTGCCAGCGGCCCGCGCGAGCCAGCACGTTGCCGCTGAACAGCTTCATCTCGTCGACCGTTTTCGGCTGCAAGAACGCTTCGGCGCGGCTGGAGTTGCTGGCAAATCGCTTGACGCGCTCGATATCCTCCAGCGGCGCGACGACGCCGACCGGCAACAACCGCGTGCGACGGTCGCGGCGGAACTGGGCCAGCAACTCGTCGACCGCCGGGCGATCGATGGTCGAGTGGATCAGCGCGAACTGATAGTCGGCCGAATGGCCGGCCAACTCGAAGGCCCGGCGGCCATTCGTGGCGATGTCGGCTTCATAGCCCAACTCGGCGGCCAGACCAGCCATTTCGCGGGCTTCGTCGCTGCGAGGATGCACGACCAGCACGCGCGGCACGCCGTAGGAGGTGGCGAAAAAGCCCAGACCATCGACGACGCGACTGGAGCCGGCGAAGGGCGTCGTGGGCTTGAGTTTCAGAATGGCGTCGATCGCCGCGAAGCGCAGGCGGCGGTCGGCATGCTGAGCGGCCACGACCAACGGCGAGGGAGCCGCGCCGCTGCGCGTCAGCAGCTCGGGGCGGCCGATATCGCCCAAAATCTGGGCCGCGGCGGTGGCCGCGGGAATGTAGCCCTTGGCGATCGAATCGCTCAGAACATCATCGAGCACGTCGGCTCCCTGCCGCGCGGCAATTGCATAGGCCGTGCCCTCGCCGGTCGGAAGCGGCTTGTCGAGGCCCAGGCGGAACTTGGTCGCTTGCAGCAGCGACTGCAGAAACAGGCGGCGGTGAGCGGCGTGCGTGGTGTCGAGATGATACAGATCACGAGCCAACCGCGTCGATTCGGCTAGCGCGGCGCCGGTGACGTCGTATTGCAGCGGCATGCTCTCTTTGCGCTTCGCGTTCCAGTGCCAGAGCACCGCGGGCGCGGCCGTGCCGTCGTCGTCGCGCTGCGATTCGCGCAGTCCGCGCCAGGCGGCATGTTCCAGCAGTTGCAAGGCTTCGCTCGGCGTGGGCGCGTTGCCGGCCATGTGCGCGAGCGCCGCGGTGGGGGCGATACGCAAACGGGGCGAACTGGTGCTGGCGAGCATCGGCGCCAGAAGCTGGGCCGTGGCGGGCGCGGCCTGCAATCGACCGAGGACTTCGATGACTTGCACCTTCAAATCGGCATCGGGGCTTTCCAACACGCCCAATAGCGGCGGCACGGCCAGGTCGCCGAGCTGGAGCAAAATGCGTTGTGCGCCGCGATGTTCGCTGGTGCGCTGCGGATCGGCCAGGATGGTTACGAGCGGCGCGACCGCGGCTTCGCGTGCTCGCAGCAGCGCGACCATCGCTTGAGCGCGAATCGTCTCGTCCGGATCGCTCAATTGCCTGGCCCAGCCGGCCAGCCGCTTGGCATCGCGGCGAAACTTGTCCGAGGCTTTCAACAAGTCATCAATGAAGGGACCGAGCACGGCCGACAACTGTTCGTCATGGGCCAGCTTCATCAGCGTGGCCGAGTTGAACTGTCCGCTGAGCACCGCCTTGGCCTGCAGGTCGAGCTTGATCGTGGTCAATTGGTCGACCAGCGGCTTGGCCAGTTCGGCATGACCCAGGTCGACCAGGATGTCGATGGCGCGCAGGAGTTGCTGGGGCGTCTTGGGCTGCGACTCGAGCACGGCTTTGACCGCCGGATCGTCGGGCATCGCGGCCGCGGCCTCTTCGTCGCCAGCGCGAGCTGGCCTGCGCCTGGCGGCGGCAGCCGGTTTCTCATCGGCCGGGGCTTCGTCGGGCAGTGCCTCGTCGGCGGCCGGTTCCTCGGCCATGGTGGCCTCGTCGGCAGCCGGTTCGTCCGCGGCGGGTTCTTCGGTCGCGGGCTCCTCGGTCATGGCCGGTTCTTCGGCGGCGGCTTCGGCCGGCTGTTCCATGGCCGTATCGTCAGCCGGCTGCGCCCACAAGGGCGCGGGCAGCACCAGCGCCAGAGCCGCGAGCGCAAAGCCGGCGGCGAACCACGGCAGGGCCATCGCTGGGCGAACAATCGAGTGCATGTTTGCCAAAGCCTCGGCTAGGAGATGGTCGCAGGCGCGTTGAGTTTTTGTTTCCAGTGCAGGAGCTGATCGGCCACTTGCGCCGGCGCGGTCGAGCCGTAGCTGACGAACGCCCGCACGGCCTGCTCAGGCCCCAGCATGTCGTAGACGCTGGCATCGAGCAGTGCATCAGCGGCTTGAAATTCCTCGAGCGGCAAATCGCTCAGTCGCACGCCGCGGTTGAGAGCCTTGCGCACCAGCTTGCCGGCCATGTCGTGCGCCGTTCGCTGGGGCATTCCGTGGCGAATCAGATGTTCCATCAGGGTCGTGGCGTCGAGATGTCCGGCGTCGAGTCGCGCGGCGATCGAGTTGCGATTCAACTCGGCTCCCTCAACCAGCGGCGCGGCCAGCTCCAGGCAGGCGTCGACCGTGTCGAACGAGTCGAAGATGCGCTCCTTGTCTTCTTGCAAGTCGCGGTTGTAGGCCAGCGGCAAGCCTTTGATGAGCACCAGCAAGGCCGTCAGGTTGCCGATCACGCGCGCCGTCTTGCCGCGGGTCAGCTCGAGCACGTCGGGATTCACCTTTTGCGGCATGATCGATGAGCCCGTGCAGAACGGCTGAGGCAGGCTGAGAAAATCGAATTCCTCGCTCGACCACAGCACCCACTCCTCGGCCCAGGTGCTCAAGTGCTCGGCGATCATGGCCAGCGCGAAGGCGAACTCGAGCACGAAGTCGCGATCGCTCGACACGTCGATGCTGTTGGCCGCCACGGCCCCAAAGCCCAGCTTCGTGGCCACATGCTGACGGTCGATCGGCAAGCTGGTGCCGGCCACGGCCGCGGCCCCCAGCGCCAACACATTGGCACGCGAACGGCAACCGGCCAGCCGGCCGCGGTCGCGCTCCAGTTTTTCGCAATAACAGAGCCAGTAGTGGGTGGCCAACACGGGTTGGGCGCGCCGCAGGTGGGTGTAGGCTGGCAGGATGCAGCCCTGGTCGCGCTCGGCCCGGCCGACAAACGCCTTTTGCAAGGCGACGATCCGGGCGTCGATGCGATCGATGGAGTCGCGCACCCACAATCTCAAATCGGTCGAAACTTGATCATTGCGGCTGCGAGCGGTATGAATCTTGCGACCGACATCGCCCAGACGGTCGATAAGTGCGCGCTCGATGTGCATGTGAATGTCTTCCAATTCGATTTTGAATTGGAAGCGGCCTTGCTCAATTTCACGGCGGATGTCGCCTAAGGCTTGCTCAATCTGCTGGCATTCGTCGGGCGACAGCAGGCCGACTTTGGCTAACATCTGCGCGTGGGCGATCGAAGCATCGATGTCGTGCGCATAAAGACGGCGATCGAAGCTCACACTTTCAGTGAACTTCTCGACACGCGCGTCCGTCGCTTGCTCGAACACGGCTCCCCAAGCCTTTTCAGCCACGAACCCTCGCAGGCCCCGGGACGGGGAAATTGAAGACAGCCAACATGCGCCAAGACTTTTACTCTAAATGGCTTACGGCGAGGTGTCAACGAACCCTAGCCGCCGGCGAGCCCGTCCGCGCTGGTCGATAAATAGGGTCCGTGGGCTGGCAACAGCCGTAGCGATTGCACAGGGGCTAGGCAGCATTTGCCCGAGATCGAATCGCGGAAAAAACCGCTGGCCCGGGGCGGGGCGCGTCGCGGCTGTCAGCAGAAAGTTTGCGATCCGTCCACTTTCGTGCTCGGCAAGCGCGCTGCACGAAGGGCTCGCTGGCCAGATTTCAGCGCATCGGAGCGTCTTGATGAACATTTGCGGGCGGCCGATGTCGCGCTGTAGGATGGGCGACTCGCGGCAATTCTACCCTTCAAAAAACAGGCGAAACGTATCATGGCCAGCCTTCAGGGCAAGACGATTTTCATTACCGGAGCGAGTCGCGGCATTGGCAAGGCGATCGGTTTGCGCGCGGCACGCGACGGGGCGAACATCATCGTCGCGGCCAAGACGGCCGAGCCCCATCCGAAGCTCGACGGCACGGTCTACACCGCCGTCAAGGAACTCGAGGCCGCCGGTGGCAAGGCCTTGGCCTGTCTGACTGACATCCGCTTCGAGGAGCAGGTTCAAGCCGCGGTCGACAAGGCGGTCCAGACCTTTGGCGGCATCGACATTCTAGTGAACAACGCCGGCGCGATCAGCCTGACGGGCACGCTCGACACGCCGATGAAGCGCTATGACCTGATGCACGGCATCAACACCCGCGGCACCTTCCTGACTTCGAAGGTCTGCCTGCCGCATCTGTTGAAGGCGGCCAATCCGCATATTTTGAATATCTCGCCGCCGTTGTCGATGAAGCCGCACTGGTTCGGCGATCACGTGGCCTACACGATGGCCAAGTATGGCATGAGCATGTGCGTGTTGGGCATGGCCGAGGAGTTCAAGCACAAGGGCGTGGGCGTTAACGCGCTGTGGCCCAAGACCGTGATCGCCACGGCCGCCGTGCAAAACCTGCTGGGGGGCGATGAGGTGGTTCGCCGCTCGCGCAAGCCCGAGATCATGGCCGATGCGGCCCACGTGATCCTGACGCGAAGCGGCCGCGAGTACACGGGCAACTTTGCCATCGACGAAGAGGTCCTGCGATCGGCGGGCGTCACGGATTTCGGCCACTATGCGATGACGCCGGGCGAGGAATTGCAGCCAGACTTTTTTCTCGACTGAACGCGAGAGAATCTCGGTCCGTCATCGTGTCGCGTTCACCGGCGCGGCTGCGCTCCAGCCGGGCTGTTTACAGCCGCCAGGAGAGGAACGCCAGCACGGCCATGATGACGACCATGAAGAGCACGATCATCGTGGCCAGCCGAGCAGAGTGCGACAGAATCGGCTGCATGGCCTCGTGGCGCGTGGCCGAGTAGACCAGGCTGATCACGACGATCAGCGGCAACGCATACCACATCGTGTTGATGGCACCCAGCAGCGGCGGCAAACCCAGCATCGACGGCTCCACGATTCGTTAGTTGCCGGCCGGAACAGGTTGTCCGGCGGCGCCCTTGGGTTCTTTCTTTTCTTCTTCGACGTCCAGCGGAGCCGGGCCGCCCCAGGCGTCGTAGATCACGAGCACGTTCAGCAGTCCGGCGATCGTGGTGTAGACGGTGCCCAGGTCGAAA
This sequence comes from Planctomycetaceae bacterium, assembly GCA_003153375.1. GTDB lineage: Bacteria > Planctomycetota > Planctomycetia > Pirellulales > PALSA-1355 > PALSA-1355. The sequence goes on along the minus strand of PLYM01000202.1, from coordinate 75,616 downwards.
TAGACGTTGAGCGACTTGTACCATTCGCTCAACTGGGCTGGAGTGACCGGCGGCGCCATGATGCCGCCCCACAAGGGAGCCTTGCCGCTACGGACCAGGTAATTCTGCAACAGCGCCGGCAACGCTGGCAGGCCCGTGCAGACCTGGCACAAGTAGTAGAGCCGCTTGTCTCCCTCGACCCACGAGGCGTAGACGGCGCGGCCATCGCTGAGGTAGAGGCCGTAGAAAAACGTGCACAGAATGCAGATCATGAACAGCAGGCCCTTGGCCGTGCGACCTTGATAGATGTGGCCCAGCCCCGGCACTAGCCATGCCAGCACGGCGGCCACCCACGGGTCTTTCAGTTCCACGACCTGGCTGGTCTGTGGATTCGTACCGATGACAACTGCTTTCGACACGCCAACGACCTCATCTCGAACACGAAACGGCCACACCGTGCGTCATTTTAGGCGCGCTTGGGGCGGAACGCCAGATCGGCTGGTTGCCAGCGGATAGCGGCAAGAAACCCGCGGCCTAGCGGCCGACAGCGGTTTTGGCCGGACGCGGGGCGTTGACGACGCCCAGTTCGCGAAAGACGGAATCGATCGCGTCGGCTTCGATTTGCACCAGATTGCCGCCGGCGCCGGCCAGCAGGGCCAGATCGGCCAATTGCTTGACGCGCCGCGGAATGCCCCCCGAGACTTCGTGCAACCGCACGAGTGCTGCTTCGGTAAATACCGGGGAGGTGCGCCCGGCTTTGGCCAGGGCCTGCTTGACGAACTGGGCCGTATCGTCGGCTTCCCAGCCGGCCAGGTCGATGCGCAGATCGGCCAGTTCCAGGATGCGACTTCCCAGGCGATTCTGGCGGCGCGGTTGGGCCGTCAGCACGATCGTCAACTGGGCGTCGCGCGCGGCGTCGAGCTGCGCCAGCCGCATGATCTGGTCGAGCACTTCCTCGCGCGCCAGGTCGGCGTCGTCCATCAGCAGGATCGAAGCGATTTGCTGGTAGCGGTTCGCCGCCACATGATCGACCAGTGCTCGCCACAACGTCGTGGGGCCGGCGTTTTCTGAAACTTCGACGCCCAAGGGCCCGGTGAGCAGCCAAAGGAATTCGGCCGTATCGATCGCGGCCACGTTCACCAGCGCCGTCTGGCGAGCGATGTTGCGCAGTTGCGGGGCGACGACTTCGAGCAGCTGCGACTTGCCACTGCCCGACTCGCCCAACAGCAGGCCGAGCGTGCGCCGCTCGTCGGCCAGGAAGTGCAAGCGGGCCAGGGCCTCGTCTTGCGTCGGGCCCTGGTGGAAGAATCGTGGATCGAGGTTGCCTCGGAACGGCGACTCGCCGAGACCCCAATAGGCTTGATACATGATTTCCTCGCACGAAGCGCGCACGCGTGGCCGGTTTAACGGACAATTCCGTATCATGGTTGACTTCGGTAGAATTGGCCGAACCGCTTGAGTCAAAAGGTCGCGTCGGCCGGCAACCTTCGCCCGCTTGCCGCAGCTTGCCAGTCGGCCGCTAGCGGCGGGCGTCTTCCATCCCATCCTCGCAGCTGTCATCCCGCATGGCCGATCGCTACTTTGTCGACAGGCCGATTACCGGTGACCAGGCACGGTTGAGCGGCGCCGAAGCGCATCACCTGACGCACGTGATGCGCGCCGTGGCGGGGGATGAGGTCGTGCTGTTCGATGGCAGCGGGGCCGAGTTCACGGCCCGAATCGAACGCGTCGGTCGTTCCGAAATCGAACTGGCGATGGTGAGCCGCTCGGTGATCGATCGCGAGGCCCGCGTGGCGGTGACATTGGGCGTCGCGTTGCCGAAAGGCGACCGGCAGCGGTGGCTTGTCGAGAAGGCGGCCGAGTTGGGCGTGGCGCGGCTGGTGCCGCTGGTGACTGAGCGGAGCAATCAACGCGAGAGCGCGGCCGGCCTGGAGAAGTTGCGCCGCGCCGTGATCGAGGCTTCGAAGCAGTGCGGCCGCAATCGCTTGCTCGAGATTGCGGCGCCCGAGCCACTGGAGGATTTTCTCGGTGCGGCAGCCAGGGCCGATTGCCGGCTGGTGGCGCATCCCAATGGCCACCCGTTGAGCCGGGTGCTCGACGAGCTGGCCGTGGCCGATCCGCAATCGGTGGCGTTGGCCATCGGTCCCGAAGGAGGCTTCAGCGCGGCGGAAATCGAACGGGCCGTCGCCCAGGGCTGGCAGCGCGTTGATTTGGGGCAACGGATTCTGCGCGTGGAAACCGCCGCGCTGGCTCTGGTCGCTGCGGTGCTCGGCCGGGTGGCCGGGGGCTGAGGCCACGCAGCGGCACCCAGAAGGCCTTTGCGACGTCAGTTGCTCTTCGCGGCCGGCTTCTCGGTGGGCTTGTCAGGCGCCGGCGGCACTTCGCTCGCTTTGACGATGCGGCCGAACATCAAGCCGCCATGATCGCCGCCGCTCCAGGTGCCGGCATACTGACCGCGAAAGATCAGGATGCGGGCCGTGAAGACGCCCATGCCGGGCATTGGCCAATCGGTGAGCGTGATGATCGGCGTGTCGCCGGCCCACTTCACCGGAAAGGCCATCGTGAATTTGACGTCCTTGTCGCCGTTCTTCATGTTCGCCTCGAACGACCACATGCCGTTCTTCATCTTATAGACCTTGCCGAGCGCGTAGCGGTCTTCTTTGGCCGGCTGATCGGTCGGAACGCCAGTGGTCGTGAACTGGCCGATCATGACGTGATCGGTCAGAGCCTCGGCGAGTTGCTTTTCGAGCTCTTCCTGGCCGAGAGGCGCGGGGGCGGCCGGCTTGGCGTCAGCCGGCTTGTCGTCGGCCAGTGCCAACGGGCTCAGCAGCAGTAACAGGCAAACCAAGGCAAAGCGGTGCAAGCGAATCATGGCAAGGTCCTCGTTCTTCACCGGTGAGAATTCCCACGGCCCGGCACCTTGCAGGGGCGGGCGTGCCAGTTGGCCAGTTTAACGAATCAGGTCACGACAAGCCTCATAAACTTTGCAAATACTTGACCGCCTGGCCGATCTCGAACTCGGGCTCTTCCGCATCCTGCCGGGCGATCGTGACATAGCCGCGATACTGGTGTTCTTCCAAGGCGCCCAACAGCGCCGGAAAATCGGCCGAGCCCCGGCCCAGCGGCACCTCGAGCCCCCGGCCGCGGGCCAGATCGCGCACGCCATCGCGAGCGTGTACGTGCAGAACGTGCGCGCCCAGTTGCTCGACGGCCTCGGCCGGCGAAAAGCCGTTGATGATCAAGTTGCCCGGATCCAAGTCGATGCCGATGCCGCGCTCGGGCAGCGCGGCCAGCAGGCGGGCCAGGTCGGGCCCGCTTTCCGAGCCGGTGCGTGCGGCCAGCAGGGCGCCGATGTGTTGCCCGTGGCGGCTGAGATCGGTGAGCGATTGCACGAGCAGGTTCCAGCCCGGCCCCCCCGGCTCGGCCGGCACGTGCCCCACCTGGTTGATGACGACCGAGGCGCGCAGGTCGGCGGCAAACTTCATGGCGGCTTTGGTGGCGGCCAGACGGCGCTCGAGCTCGTCGGGCGAGTCGTAGCCGCGATGTGTGTGAAACCCGACCGCTGCCACGCGCAGCCCGGCGTCGTCCAGCAAGCGACGCAACTCGCGCAGCCCAGTTTGCGTCAATTCGGCTGGCCGAATCTCGCCCCGCGCGTCGATCTCGACGGCGTCGGTACCCAACCGCTTGGCCGTGGCAATGGCTTTGCGAAATGGCAACCGCAGCGAGGAGAGTTGAATCGCGATCTTCAGGGCAGGCACGGGCACGGTTCTCGGGGACTCAGGGCTGGCATTTCTGCACGGTTTATTGATTGTAGCGGCAAACCTTGGCGCCGTTCAGGCGATCCGCGGTCGCTGGGCCGGGATTTGCTTTCTGGCGCGCCGGCTTTTCGCTACCATTGAATCCATGCTCTCTGTCGCCGACATCGCCCAATTCTTGAACGAAATCGCTCCGCCCGAACTGGCCGAGTCGTGGGATAACGTGGGCCTGCTGGTCGGCGGCTACGAGCAGCCCGCGCGGCGCGTGATGACGTGCCTGACAATCACGCCGCAAAGCGCCGCCGAAGCCGTGGCCGAGCGTGCCGATTTGATCATCAGCCATCATCCGCTGCCGTTCCGGCCGCTGAACCGCTTGACCACCGAGACCGGCGAAGGGCGGCTGCTGTTGGAATTGATCGGCGCGAAGATCGCGATCTTCAGTCCCCACACGGCGTTCGACTCGGCCCGGCAGGGAATCAATCAACGGCTGGCCGCCGGTTTGCAACTGACAGAGATCGTGCCGTTGGTGCCCGGCGATGAGCCCGAGTTGGGGGCGGGTCGCCAGGGGCGCTTGCCGGCGCCGCTGAGCGTGGCCGAGTTGGCCGCACGGGTTAAGCGTCTGCTGGCGATCGAACGCGTGCAAGCGGTCGGATCGCTGGAAAAAAGTGTCCAGCGCGTGGCCGTGGCCTGCGGCAGCGCGGGCGAGTTCATGGAGGGGGCTAAGGCTGCCGGCTGCGATTGCCTGGTGACGGGCGAGGTGCGTTTTCACGGCTGCTTGCAGGCTGAGTCATTGGGCCTGGGCCTGGTTCTGGCCGGTCATTTCGCCAGCGAGCGGTTTGCCGTCGAAGCGCTGGCCGAATGCCTGGGCAAGCAGTTCCCGTCCTTGCAAGTCTGGGCCAGCAAACAAGAAAGCGATCCGGTGATCTGGCTTTGAAGTCAGGGGTTGCGACGCTGGCAACGGGCCGGGCAGTCGCAAACCTCGCCTCGGCGAGACATTGGTTTACAATGGTAAGGCTTGGAACCAACCGCACGAGGCAAACAGACGCGAACGGGTCGTTGGCGACCGATCGCGGGAGCGAGTTTTCATGACAATCAAATCACTAACGGCGCTACCCGTCTACAACGAAGTGAAGCACGTCAACGGCGTGCTGGACCAAGTGCTGCGCTTTTCGCCCGACGTGTTGGTGGTCGACGATGGTTCGAGCGACGGCACGTCGGACCTGCTGAACGAGCGCCAGGACATCCTGCGCGTCACGCATGAGCGCAACCAGGGTTATGGCGCGGCGCTGCGGTCGGCGTTCGACTATACGATCGCGCACGGCTACGACGTGCTGGTAACGATCGATTGCGACGGCCAGCACCAGCCGCGGCGCATTCCCGACTTCGTCACCGCCGCGGCCGATGCGCAGATCGTTTCGGGCAGCCGCTACTTGCAGCAGTTCGCTGGCGAAAGCGCTCCGCCGGCCGATCGCCGCGGGATCAACATGGAGATCACGGCCGAGTTGAATCGCCGCTTGGGCTTGCACCTGACCGACGGTTTTTGCGGCTTCAAGGCGTATCAACGGTCGGCGCTCGAGCGGTTTCACATCACCGAGACCGGCTATGCGATGCCGCTCGAGCTGTGGGTGCAGGCGGCGTGCGCGGGTCTGACGATCGTCGAGATGGCGGTGCCGCTGATTTATCTGGACGAAGCTCGTTCGTTCGGCGGTTCGCTTGACAACGCCAAAACGCGGCTCAAGTTTTACTATGAAGTGTTGGACCGGGCGATGGCTGCCGCGAAGAGCTCGCTGCCGCATGGTCAGAAGAAGTCTCTATGCGGAGAGGTAGCCGGATGACGGTTATGAGTGAAGCCATCGAGCACCGACACCTGCGAGCCCCGCGCGAAAACGGCGGCCAATTGATCGAGCCCCCCTTGTCGGCGGTCGCTTCGTTCTTCGAGCGCAATCGTGCCGCGGCGGCCGACTATGACTACGACATGCAGGGCAAGCGACTGGTCGACGTGGCCGCGCAGGCGCGGGTCGAACTGGTGCAGGCCGCCTGCGGTTATACGCGATCGTATCGCGACGTGCCGACCTCGGCCTGCCAGCGGGGCTTGCCGTTATTCATAGCCGGGCATCAGCCGCAGCTCTTTCATCCCGGCGTGTGGTTCAAGAATTTCGTGCTGAGCGCGATCGCGCGGCAGCACGCGGGCGTGGCGGTCAATCTGGCCATCGACAGCGACACGATCAAGACCGCCTCGTTGCGCGTGCCGGGCGGTTCGCCCGAGGCGCCGCACGTCGAAAGCCTGGCCTTCGATCGGCAAACGGCCGAGATTCCCTATGAAGAGCGGGCGATCATCGACCGCGCGAGTTTCGATTCCTTCGGGGCCCGGGCGACTGAGACGATCCGCTCGCTGGTGAGTAATCCGCTGGTGCGCGAGTTCTGGCCGCTGGCCGTCGAACGGGCGCGGGAGTGTAGCACGTTGGGCGAGTGTCTGGCGCAGGCCCGGCATCGGCAAGAGGAAGCTTGGGGCGCGGTGACGCTCGAGATTCCGCAGAGCCACGTGTGCCGGCTGCCTGCGTTCCATTGGTTTACCTCGCACCTGCTGGCCAATCTGCCGCGGCTGTGGGAGCAATACAACCGCTCGGTGGCCGATTATCGCCGAGCCAATCATGTGCGCAGCAGTGCGCACCCGGTGCCCGACCTGGCGATGGAAGATGATTGGCTCGAGGCGCCGTTCTGGATTTGGGATCGCGACATTCCGCGCCGCCGCCGGCTGTTCGTGCGGCAGCGGGGCGACGAGATTGTGATCTCCGACCGGCAAGGCATCGAGCGCGCGTTGTCGCTGTCGCCCGACGGCGAGGCCCACCGCGCGGCCGAACAATTGGCCGAGCTGGCCGCCAGCGGCGTGCGGTTGCGCACGCGGGCGCTGATTACAACCCTTTTCGCCCGGTTGTTCCTGGGTGATCTGTTCATGCACGGCATCGGCGGCGCCAAGTACGACCAGGTGACCGACCTGCTGATCGAGCGATTCTTCGGGCTCAAGCCGCCGGGCTACATGACCCTGACGGCCACGCTGCGGTTGCCGATCGCGCGCGAAGACGGCCCGGCCGGCGACATCCGTCGGGTTGACAGCGAGTTGCGCGAGCTGACATATCATCCCGAGCGCTATCTGGACGGTGAGCTCACCGGTGACGCCGAAGTGCTGGTACGCCAGAAGCGGCAATGGATCGAAACGCCGCGCACGTATGAAAATGCGCGGCGGCGGCATCAGGCGATTCACAGCGCCAACGAGGGATTACAAGGGGCCGTGGCCGCTCGACGCACGCAATTGCTCGACGAACGCAGCCGGATTGCCGGCAATCAGCGAACGCAGAGCATTCTGGTCTCGCGCGAGTATGCCTTCTGCCTCTACCCGGCTGAAGAGCTGCGGCAGTTCATGCAAGCGGCCGGCACGCGCTAAGCGATCGGCTCTAGCGCCCCAACAGGCTCTTGGCTTGCGCCACGATATTCTCGGGCGTGAAGCCAAAGTGCTTGAACACGGCCGCCGCCGGCGCCGAGGCGCCATAGCCGTGCATGCCGATGAACTTTCCCTGGGGGCCGAGATACTTTTCCCAGCCCTGTTCGACGCCAGCTTCGACCGCGATGCGGGCCGTGACGCTCGGCGGCAGCACGCTATGGCGATAGGCTTCGTCCTGCTCGTCGAAGAGTTGCCAACTGGGCATGCTGACCAACCGCGCGCGAATGCCGGCGGCTGTCAATTGCTCGTGGGCTTGCACACAGAGCGAGACCTCGCTGCCGGTGCCGATGAGAATCAGCTCGGGCGCTCCGCCCGGGGCGTCGGCCAGCACATAAGCCCCGCGGGCCGTGCCGGCGGCCGGCGCGAATTTGGCGCGGTCGAGCGTGGGCAGGTTCTGCCGCGAGAGCACGAGCACGACCGGCCGATTGTTCATAGGCATGATCGCGCGCCAGGCCTCGAGCGCCTCGTTGGCGTCGCCGGGGCGAATCAACACGACGTTCGGAATCGCCCGCACGGCGGCCAAGTGCTCGATGGGCTGATGCGTGGGGCCGTCCTCGCCCAAGCCGATCGAGTCGTGGGTCATGATATAGATCACCGGCAGGTGCATGATGCCGCTGAGGCGCAAGGAAGGCCGCAGGTAGTCGGTGAACACGAAGAATGTGGCGCCGAAGGGACGGATGTACGACAGCGACATGCCGTTGAGCGACGAGGCCATGCCGTGCTCGCGGATGCCGAAGTGGAAGTTGCGGCCGCCATAGCTGCCTGGCTCGAAGTCGCCCGCCCCGTCGAAGGTCATCCGCGTCATGGTCGAGGGGGCCAGGTCGGCGGCGCCGCCGATCAGCCAGGGCACGTGCTGGGCGATCATGTTCTGCACCTTGCCCGACGAGATGCGGCTGGCCATACCCTTGGCGTCGGCAGGAAAGGGTTTTAGTCCCTGATCCCAGCCTTGCGGCAACTGGCGGGCTTGCATCTGTTGCCATTGGCCGGCCAGATCGGGATGGGCCTTGGCATAGTCGCCAAACTTCTTTTGCCACGCCGCGCGCAGCGCGCGGCCGCGCTGGCCGATGCCGGCGTCGAAATGGGCCGGCACTTCGGGCGGGACCAGAAACTGCGCATCGGGCGGCCAGCCATAGGCCAGCTTCGTGGCGCGAACTTCGTCGGGGCCCAACGGGCTGCCGTGTGCTTCTTCGGTGTCCTGCTTGTGCGGCGCGCCCCAGGCGATGATCGAACGCACGATGATCAGCGTCGGGCGGTCGGTGGTCTTGAGAAAGCTCTGATAGGCCGCCCGCAGCGCGGCCAGATCGTTCGCGTCGGCCACGTGGACGACATTCCAACCCAGGCCCTCGAACCGCCGGCCGACGTCCTCGCCAAAGGCCAGCGTCGTGTGGCCTTCGATCGTGATGTGGTTGTCGTCGTAAATCCAGCACAGGTTCGAGAGCTGCAAGTGAGCGGCCAGTGACCCCGCCTCGTTGCTGATGCCTTCCATCATGTCGCCGTCGCTGCACAGGGCAAAGACGTTGTAGTCGAACAGATCGAAGCCGGGCCGATTGAAATGCGAGGCCAGCCACCGCTCGGCGATCGCCATGCCCACGCTGTTGCCGAGCCCCTGACCCAGTGGGCCGGTCGTCGTTTCCACGCCCGAGGTGTCGAGGCTCTCGGGATGTCCCGGGCAACGGCTGCCGAGCTGGCGAAAGCGGCGAATCTGGTCCAGGGGCACCGCCAGTTCGCCGGTCGGTCGGCCGTCGACCACCTGCTTCGCGCCCGTCAGGTGCAGCAGCGAGTAGAGCAGCATCGAGGCATGGCCGCAGGAGAGGACGAAGCGATCGCGGCTGGGCCAGGTCGGATCATCGGGGTCGTAGCGCAGCACTTCGTTCCAGAGCGTGTAAGCGACCGGGGCCAGCGCCATCGGAGTGCCGGGATGGCCGCTCTTGGCCGCCTCGACGGCGTCCATCGCCAGTGTGCGAATCGTGTTAATCGCCAGGGTGTCGATCGAGATGCCCGTCTTGCCGGCTACTGGTTCGGTCTGCTGCGCCATCCGATTGTCCGTTTCTATATCGCGGAGTAGTAAGGTGTTACGATCTTGCGGCAGCCCCTTCGCGTCGACTCGCTGAGCGCGCGGCTGGCGGTGAGTTTATGACGCCGCCCGCAAGCAGTCAACGTGCAGGGCGCGGGCGGGGGGAACGAGCGCGGCGGTTGCCCAGCCGAGCGGGCTGCGAATCCGCAGAGCGGCTATTTATGTCGCGATGGAAAGCGAAGGGTTGGTCGCCAGGCTATTCGCGCGAAGCGATCTCGCGCAGCGTTTTCTCGGCTTCGCGGGCGTCGCCGCCACGGCCCTTCTTGGAGAGGGCTTCGAGTGCGGCGCGGCTCTTTTCGCCACCGATCGTGGCCAGGATTTTGCAAGCGTCGATGCGCACACCCGTGTCGCGATCTTCCAGCAGCGGCACGACGTAAGGTTCGGCCACCGGGCCCATCGACTTGAGCGCTTCGCCGGCGGCGTGCTTGTCCTCCGGAAACACATTGGCGACCGCTTTGGCTCCGCGCTCGTCCTTGAGCGCGCCCAGCGCGCGCATCGCGTCGGAGCGGAGGAACACGTTGTCGGTCTCGGTCAGCTTGACCAGCGCGGGGACGTTGTCGGCCGTGCCCCAGACGACCAGGGCTTTGCAGGCCACGCTGCGAGTCAAGTCTTCGCGATCGTTGAGCAGCTTGCCTAGGGCCTTGGCCACTTCGTCACGCTGGTCATTGGCGGGACCCTTGGCCAGCCGATCGGCCGCCGCGCGGCGCTTGTCGGTCACTTTCAACTCGGCCAGCAGCTTGCGCACATCGTCATCGTCCAGCGGTCGTTTCTCTTCGGCCACCTTGGCCTCGTGCTCGGCTTTGGTGTCGGCGGCTTCCTTGTCCATCTTGGCCACTTCGGCATCGCTCAGCAGGCGATAGGTGACGGTCAGGGGCGCCGTGGCGGCGCCAACTTGCAGCACTTCCCTGAGCGTGGCCTTCTTCGGCACGCCGGCTTTGGCGTCGAAGGTGATCTCGCCGTCGCTCACCTTGCCCATGCCGGGAATCTCAGCCGAGGCCGCCTGCGACTGAAACTCCAGATGTTTTTTAATTTTCACCAGATCGCCCTTGCCGGCACCGCGCGAATACGTGGCGTGCTCGGTGGCGGCGCTGACGAAGGCCGGCGTCTGCGGTTGGGGACTCGCGGCCCGCATTCGGGGTGATCGCATCCGCGCCGTCGGGCCCGTGGCTGGCTTCGGACTTCCTTTGCCTTCGACGGACACGTTGTTCGAGACTTCCCATTCGGTGAGGTTGTCGGCCGAGAGTGGTTCGAAAATCAGCATCGCCACCGGCCCGAGCAAGTAGGGCAATTGCTCCTTGCTCGTGTTCTTGACCACCTGACCGGTGGTGCTGACGGTCAGCTCGCCCGAGCCGCCAAACGAGGAGGGAAAACTGGTCAGGGCCTGGCGGTGGCGGGGATCGATGCGCGAACGTCCGGCGTGCGTTTTGCCATGCGAGATCAATCGGCCGTCGTGCTCGAGCACGATCTCGTCGTCATCGGCCCGTTTGACCGTGTAGGTGCTGTGCCCGTTGATCGTGCGCGTGTCGTCGCCCAGGTCGAGCGTGATTTCGATCTCGTACACGTAGCGTTGGCCTTCCTGGAAGGCATAGCGCAACGGCGCGCTCGCGGCGGTCTTGGCCGGCTTTTTGGTTTTGGCCTTCGAATTGTCGTCGCTCGACTTGCCCTTCGCGCTTTTGCTCTGGGCGCTCTTCGCCTTGGCACTCGATGCCTTCTTCGGCGGCGTCTCGTCGGGCATTTCGTCCGCTGCTTCGGCATCGTCATCAACCGGCTTGGCGTGGCTCGTTGGGTTCGTCAGCGCGAGTGCGACCACGGCCCAGCAGGCGAGCACGATCCAACGTGAAACAGGGAACGAGACGCCGAAGCGCGCGAGAGTGGATCGACGAAAGCCGAACATCGGAAGTTCTCCGCAACAGTGGCCCAGGCGAAGTGTAAAAACTGCCGCAACAGGTTGCCCGTCCGTGCGATCTTGCTAGCAGTCAAATTAGCCCATTCGAGGGGCGATTTCCACTAGTTACCGCCAGAGAAAAATTGCGGCTGCAAGCCGTCTGGACGCCACTATTTGTCAGCTAGCTTTTCGCCGCTGGCATCCTTCTGCGAAGGCCGCGGCGCGCCAGCGAGCAAAGACGGAAAAACCGTTCAAGTCACTGGGTCGCGCGGACCGATTCTTGATCGTTGAAGCGTCGCGCGCTGCGCCCGAGGGACCGGGCCGGCCCGGCGTGCTAGCCCTGACTCGCATCAGGTTGCAGGGAACGGAAGGGAGTCCGATGAATAGGCGACAGCTCATCCGCGCGGGTTTCGTGGGTTTGGGCGCTGCGATTCTCAACGGCTGCCGCAGCGGCCAGGTGGGCAAGGTCGTCAAGCCGGGCGACCAGCAAATGGTCGGCAGCCATGCCGCCGGCTCCGAGACCTTCAAGCCGCTGGTCGACGAGGCCACGAGCAGCCTACTGGCGCGACACGCCACGCCGCCGCCGCAGTTCACGACCGTCAGCACTCCAGCCGGGGCGCAGGGCCCCGAGGCCGTCGCGCGGCCGCCGATGCGGATCTGTTTCGTGGCGGTCGAAAACAAGAGTGCCGAGGAGATCGGCGACTTCAAGGACCAGATCTACCAGGTGATCGACACGCGGATCGTCGAGACGCACGTCTTTCAGCCGGTCAACAAGCGGTTTGTCGACGCCGGCCTGGAACAGACGCGGATGCGGCCCGATCAGCTCTTCCTGCCCGCCAACATGCGGGCCTTCGTGGCCGTGATGGAACAGCAAGGGCAGCCGTTCGACTTCCTGCTCTATGCCACGCTCACCTCGGGCACGACGCGGCAGAATCAGAACTATCAGCGCGACTACCTGTTGACGATGGAAATGGTCAACGTGCGCACCGGCGAATATGACAAGCAATCGGCCACGCTGACCAAGGGCTATCACAAGACGGGCTTGTTCAAATAAAGGTCGCGTGAACCATGTCGTGTCGCGCGTGCGTTGTCGCCCTGGCCGGGCTGGTGCTCTGTCTGGCGGGCTGTGCCACCTACAGCGACCGGCTGGTCGACATTCGCCAGGGCTTCTACAACGGCGACCTGGCCCACACGACCGAGGTCATCGACAAGGCCCTCAAAAGCCCGCACCACGACGCCGACGTGCTCAAGCTGGAACGGGCCGTGGTCGATCTCTCGGCCGGCCGGCCCAAAGAGGCCGAGCAGACGCTGCGTGAAGTGCGCGACCGTTTTGATTATCTGGAGCAGAAGAGCCTGGCCGAAGGCGCGCTGTCGATGCTCACCGACGAGAACGTCAAGAGCTATGCCGGCGAGGATTATGAAAAGATCCTGATTCGCTCGTTCCTGGCCCTCTCGAACCTGTTCACGGGCGGCACCGACGCCCAGGCCTACAGCCTGCAGATTACCGACAAGCAGCAGCAGATCATTCAGGCCGGACTCGACAAGCACGGCGAGAACCCCAAGCTGGCCTATAAGCAGGTGGCGCTCGGTCCTTATATCAACGGCATGATTCGCGAGGAAACGCACGCCAACTTCGACGACGTCGCTCGGGCGAGCATGATGGTCGTCAGTTGGAAGCCCGACTTTATCTACGGCCGGCAGGATTTGGATCGGGCTCAGCATGGCCATCACTCGCGACCGGGCAATGGCGTGCTCTATGTGTTCTCGATGACCGGTCATGGTCCCTACAAGCAGGAAACGCTTGAGATACCCAGCACCGTGGCGCTTCTGGTGGCCGACCGCATCCTGAGCAACAACAGCAAGTACACGCTGCCGCCCACGATCGCGCCGATCAAAGTGCCGAAAGTGGTCACCCGTGACAGTGGCGTGAGCAACGTGCGCGTGGCGGTCGATCAGCGGCGCGTCGGCTCGACGGCCACGATCACCGACATCGGCCACATGGCCACGGAACAATACGAGGCGATCTATCCGCGCGTAATTGGCACGGCCGTCGTGCGGCGAGTCGTCAAGAAGGGCGTGATCTATGGCACCAAGGAAGCGATCGGCGGCCAACGCGATTCGCTGCTGAACTTTGGCCTGGACGCGGTCGGCGTGGCCTGGGAAGCGACCGAGGCGGCCGACACGCGCTGTTGGGGATTGCTGCCCGACAAAATTCAGGTGTTGCGCGTCGAATTGCCGGCCGGACCGCACCAGGTTGCCCTGCAGGCCGAGGGTTCGGCGGGCGTGGGTCGCGAAGAGACGGCCAACGTCACGATCGTGAACGGCCGCAACACCTACATGCTGGCCAATTTTCCGGACCTGCGATTGGTGGGGAAGATTGTAACGAGCCAGTGAAGTAGTGATTAGTGGCTGGTGGTTAGTGGTTGGTACAGGAACAAATTCGATCGTCAGTTGATGCCCACTGCTTCGATGCCTTTGGGGGCGGGGATGGCGTCGGTGATGATCTTCCAAGTGGCGCCCATTTCGCGCATGGCACGAAAATCTTGCGGGGCGTAAGCAATGTCGAGCTGCGGGGTCTCGATCTGCTTGCCGGCCAGGCGAGAGTCCATGGCGGCGTCGAGAATGCCGCTCGTGAGCAACGTGCGCTCGACGGGGTAGGGCGACTTGTGCTCGCGGAAGAAGGTCTGGATGGCGTGCGACAGGGCGCGGAACAGGTTGCGATTCTGCCAGGGGCCAACGTAGAAGCTCGTGGCCCGCGGTTGCTGTTCGCCGGCTAGTTGGCAGGCGAAGTTCCAGCGAATGCCGTTATTGCCCACTTTCATCGCCACGCCGCGCAGGCCGTCGCGATAGTGAACGACGATGGCGTGAATCGGTGTTTTTTCGGCCGTCGTCGATTTGCCGCGCGATTGGATGAGCTTCGTCAATTCGTGATCGGGTCCGACTTCGGCCGCCATCGCCGCCGCCGCCAATTCGCTCGACCAGACGCCCGCCTCGGCCGCTTTCCAGAGGGGTTCGCCTTCCAGAAACTGCACGTCGCGCCCGCCCGCCTCGCCGCCTTGCCGGGCTTCGACCATCGACTCCAGCACTTCCAGCGCGTGAAAGTCATAGCCTTCCAATCCCCCTCCATGAATCGAGACCGCCTCGGAGATCTTGCAGGCAGCGGGCAGCTCCAGCGGCGGGCGGCGCTCGGCCAGCGGCACCGAGCTGCCGGCCATCAGCGGAATTTTCATCGCCCGCGAGGTGTCGACCATCTCCTTGGCCCAATCCCAGCGATACGAGAGGTGCTTGTCGCAAAAAATGGGCGCCACCTTGCCGCTGTGTTTGAACACTTCCACGGTCTGGTCGAAGAACTGCTTGCGAGGATATTCGACCTGGCCCTTGGCATTGGTCGGATAGGTGCCATGCTCGCCGATCAGCAGCACGGCGTCGGCCGTCAGTTTGTCACCGCCCGTGCAGAGGGCCTCGGCGATCGTGGCATGGATCGGAATGTTGAACTGTTTGGCCACGTCGCGGGCCATGTCGTTGGGATGAATTTGATCGACGTAAAAGCTAACCACGTCCATTTGGGGCTGAACCACCTGGCCGTTGAACAGGTAGGGAACCAGGAAGTTTTCCAGGATCACGTGCGCGTGGCTGGAGTAATAGAACGTGTTGATCAGTACCGCCACCCGCGGACGCTTGCTATTGTCAGCGGCCAGGATTCTTCCGGCGCTGGTGCCGAGTAAACCGGTGCCGAGCAAACTGGCGCCGGCGGCTGTGGCGGCGGCTTGCGTCAAAAAGTCGCGACGGGACGTGACCTGGGGGCCTGGCATGGTGGGTGGTCTCCGGGCGGCGAGTTCGATGGCGCGAGGCGGGGCGGGAGCGGCCTTTATTCAAATCGACCTGCGCGGCGATTGCAAGCTGTGGTGATTGGACGACGTAAGCCCATGGCCGGGGCTGGTCTGAGTGACGCGGCGCGAATGCGGTGGTCGATTGCCGGCGCGCCGTTAAAATGAAGCTACGATGAGCTCTCAATCCGATCGAAAAAAGACGGGACGCAAAAACGCCGCGCCGGCAGTCTGTGTTGGCACGCGAGCGCCCGATTTCAGGTTGCCCTGCACGGCGACGCCGACCTCCGAGGCGCGAGAAGTTTCGCTCGACGATTTCCGCGATCGGTGGCTGATTTTACTCTT
The DNA here is from genome assembly GCA_003153375.1 of Planctomycetaceae bacterium. GTDB lineage: Bacteria > Planctomycetota > Planctomycetia > Pirellulales > PALSA-1355 > PALSA-1355. The sequence goes on along the minus strand of PLYM01000202.1, from coordinate 60,252 downwards.
CTATCCTCGCGATTTTTCGCTGGTTTGCCCCACCGAGCTGACCGCGATGAGCGTGCAGTTCGAGGAGTTCGCCCGCCGCGACTGCGACATTTTGGGCATCAGCACCGACTCGCTCGAGAGTCACGAACGATGGCTGACCACGCCGCGCAGCCAGGGAGGAATTGGCCGCCTGGCCTTTCCCTTGGCGAGCGATCTGGAGGGCGCGGTTTGCCAGACCTATGGCGTCTATCTGCCACGGCAGAACATCGCCCTCCGCGGGCTGTTCATCATCGACGTCAACGGCGTGCTGCAATATCAGGTGGTACACAATCTGAGCGTGGGCCGGCGCAGCGAGGAAGTGCTGCGTGTGTTGGACGGTCTGCAAACCGGCGGGTTGTGCCCCGAAAATTGGGTCCGCGACGACCCGGTGATCAATCCGGCGTGGGTGATTGGACCCAGCAGCGTCGTGGGACAGTATCGGGTCGACGAGCAAATTGGCACGGGCTCGTTCGGCGTGGTGTTTCGCGGGCACGATCTGACGCTCGAACGGCCCGTGGCCTTGAAGATTTTTCATCGCGAGAGCAACGGTTCGCCGCGCCGGGCGCTCGATGAAGCCCGGTCGGCCGCGGCGCTCAATCATCCAAACGTCTGCACGATCTTCGCGATCGACGAAAGTGACGGCGTGTCGATGATCGTGATGGAGTACATCGACGGCAACTCGCTGAAGAAAGTGCTCTCCGGCGGCAAGCTTTCGCTCGAAGAGGCCAAGAACATCGCTCGGCAGATCGCGCTGGGCATGGCCGCCGCGCACGCTCAGCAGATCGTGCATGGAGACCTGAAGCCGGGCAACATCATGGTCACCTCCGACGGGTTGGCCAAGATCATGGATTTTGGCCTGGCCCATCGCGAACCGCGGGCCACGGACGAGACCGGCACTTGGGACACCATCAGCGAAGCCGGTGGATTGTCGGGCACGCCCGACTATATGTCGCCCGAGCAGACGCGCGGCGAGCCGGCCAGCTCGCGCAGCGACGTGTTCGCGTTGGCGCTGATGCTCTATGAGATGGTCAGCGGTCGCAAAGCGGTGACGACCGGCAACCTGCTCGACGTGCTGCGGCAAATCGACACGCTCGACGCTGCCCGGTTTGCCGAGGGCATGCCCGAGCCGCTGGCCACGATTCTGCGTCGCGCCCTGGTGGGCGATCCGAGGCAGCGCGACATCACGATGAGCGACATCGTCGAGTTGCTCGACTGGCGCGATTTTTCGATCGCCGGCGGCTAACGGCTCGGACGAACCACGGTTCACTCGCTCGGTGACGAGGGTTCGCTCGCGAGTTGCGCGGATCGCGGACGGTCGGGCCGAGTGAACCAATAGGCCCAGGCAATCAGCACGCCTTGCAACGGCAATCGCACCAATTGGGCCGTCGGGCTCACGTCAGGCATCAGCTCTTGATGCTGGAAGAGATAGATATTGGCCGGAAATACGGCGATCAACAACGCGATCAACCCCCAGGCGGCCAGCCGGGTGGCGCGCGGCACCAGCAGCAGTGCCCCCAGCAGGATCTCGAAGACGCCGCTCACATCGACGGCCGGGCCGTGCAGACGCTGGGGGATGTAGTCGGGCACGATCCGCAGGAAGAACTCCGGGCTGCGAAAGTGCGACACGCCGGCGCCAATGAAAAACACCGCGAACACGATTTTGAGGATCCATTTGACGATGCGCATCGCGAGCGGCCTGCGGCGGGTACGGCGGCATGACTTGAGAATCGCAGCATCATCGTAGCACATCGTCGCCGTTTTGCCGTGCAGGGAGGGGCGGGGGCTGTTAAAATGCACGGTCCCTGATTTTTTTCTCCGCGCCACGTTCTTTCGCAGTTTGATCGCATGCACGCATCGGCTTCCCAGGTCGCCCCCCGCGTTCGGCCCGAGCTTTTGGCTCCGGCCGGTGATTGGGATTGCGCGCGGGCGGCGGTCGAGAACGGGGCCGATGCGATCTATTTCGGGCTCGACTCCGGCTTCAACGCCCGGGCGCGGGCCACGAACATCTCGCTCGACGTGCTCGACCAGTTGATGGAGTTTTTGCACCAGCGGGACGTCAAAGGCTACGTCACGCTCAATACGCTCGTGTTCACCAGCGAGCTGGAGAGCGTCGAAGCAATCGTTCGTCGCGTGGCCCGCGCGGGTGTTGACGCGGTGCTGGTGCAGGATTTGGGGTTGGTGCGGTTGATTCGTGCCGTGTGTCCCGAGCTGCAGATCCATGCCTCGACGCAGATGACGCTTTCGAGCGCCGAAACGATTCGCCTGGTCGAAACGCTGGGCGTCGAGCGCGTCGTGTTGGCCCGCGAACTGTCGATCGACGAGATCGGCCAGATTGCTCGACAGACGGCGATGCCGCTCGAGGTGTTCGTACACGGCGCGCTGTGCGTGGCCTATTCAGGCCAGTGCATGACCAGCGAATCGCTGGGGGGACGCAGTGCCAACCGTGGCCAGTGTGCTCAGGCCTGCCGGTTACCCTACACGTTGATCTGCGACGGCAAGGACGTCGACCTGGGCGATCAGCAGTATTTGCTCAGCCCGCAGGATCTGGCGGCTTATGGTTTGATCGACCAACTGATCGCGGCAGGCGTCACCAGCTTTAAGATCGAAGGCCGGCTGAAGACGCCCGAGTACGTGGCCAACATCACCCGGCACTATCGCGAGGCCATCGACACGGCGCTGGCCGGGCGGCCAGTTGAGTTCACGCCGAGCCAGGTCGAGGAGATGGAGCTGTCGTTTTCGCGCGGGTTCTCGCCCGGCTGGTTGGGGGGCTGCGATCACAAGATGTTGGTGCCGGCGATCAGTTCGGCCAAGCGCGGCGTGCTGCTGGGGCACGTGGTGTCGACGGGTGGGCAGCGCGTGACGGTCGAACTGATTTCGTCGATCAAGCGCGGCGACGGCGTGGTGTTCGAAGGCAATCGGGCCCAGAACGAAGAGCAGGGGGGCCGCGTCTTCGAAGTGTTTTGTCAGGGTTATTCCACCAGCGAGCCGGTGGCCGACGGCGCGGTGCAACTGGCTTTCGCGCACGGCGCGATCGCGATGGAAGCCCTGCGGAGCGGCCAGCAGGTGTGGAAAACCGACGACCAACAACTGACCAGTCGACTGCGAAAGACGTTCTCGGGCACGGAGCCGCGCCGGCGCGTGCCGCTCGACGTGACGGTCGAGGCCACGGTCGGCAGTCCCTTGATCGTTCGTGCACGCACCGACGCGGGCGTCGCCTGCCGCCTCGAGTCGAGCGAGCCGCTGGCCCTGGCACGCAAGCATCCGCTGACGTGCGAGGTGCTGGCCGAGCAGTTCGGCCGCTTGGGCGGAACCCATTATCTGTTGCGCGACTGCCGGGCCGAGATATCGGGCGAGCCGATGATCCCCTTGAGCGTGTTGGGAAAGCTGCGGCATGAAATGGTGCGGCTGCTCGACGAGGCGGCCGCCCGGCCCGCCGAGCGACGGATCGTGGAAACCTCCGTGCTGCCCGCGATGCGGCCTTCTCTTGCGTCCCCGGAGACGCCGTCTGGCGAGAGCTCTCCCGCGTTGCGCGTGTTGTGCCGTTCGCTCGATCAATTGCGCTCGGTGTTGGCCCACGGCGTGCGCGACGTGATGACCGACTTGCAGGATATTCGCCAGTATGCCGAGGCCGTTGAATTAGCGCACGCCGCGGGCGGCGAAATCCTGATCGCCACGCCCCGTATCCAAAAGCCCGACGAGATGGGCATCCTGCGCGTCATGCAACGCCACGGCGCCGACGGCATCCTGGTTCGCAATTTTTCCGGGCTGCTGTTTTTTGCCGAACAGCAGGTGCCGCTGGTGGCCGATTTTTCGCTGAACGCCACGAATGAGCTGACGGTCGACTATCTCCGCGGCCTGGGCGCGCGGCGCGTGACGGCGTCCTACGACCTGAACCGCGAGCAGTTGCTCGATCTGGTCGCGGCCGTGCCGCCACGATGGCTGGAAGTGGTCGTGCACCAGCACATGCCAATGTTTCACATGGAGCACTGCGTGTTCTGCGCCGTGCTGTCGCCGGGTACGAACAAACACAACTGCGGCCGACCCTGCGACGTCCACCAGGTTCAACTGCGAGATCGCGTGGGCATGGAACACACGCTGACGGCCGACGTCGGCTGCCGCAACACGCTGTTCAACGCCGTGCCGCAAAGCGCCGCCGAGGCCGTGCCGCAACTGATCGAGCGGGGCGTGCGCGATTTCCGCCTGGAACTGTTGCACGACGCGCCGCACGAGGAGATTGGCCGCACGATCGACCTCTATCGCCGGTTGCTGGCCGGCGAACTGAAGGGCACGCAAGTCTGGCGCGAGCTGCGGGCCGCCAATCGCGTCGGCGTCACGCGGGGCACGATGGAAGAACGACGCAATCCGCTGGCGATCCTCTGATGAATCGAGCCGAATCCACGCCGGCCAATGGGCGACTGCTCGTCGTCGGCAGTGCCAACCGCAAAAAGGCCGTGGAGCTCAACGACCTGCTCGTCCCGCTCGGTTTGCGGCTCGAGACGTTGGCCGATTATCCGACGGCGCTGGCGGTCGACGAAGTCGGGCAATCGTTTGCCGAGAATGCCCGGCTCAAGGCCGTCGAGCAAGCCCGGCATCTGGGGCGCTGGGTGCTGGGAGACGATAGCGGGCTGGCCGTCGACGCGCTGAGTGGGGCGCCCGGCATTTTTTCGGCGCGCTTTGCCGGACCGGGGGCGACCGATGAGGACAATCGCAAGAAACTACTGGCCGAATTGGCCCGCGTGCCTCTCGAGCGACGCACGGCACATTTTGTCTGCTACCTCGTGCTGGCTGATCCGAGCGGAGCGGTGCGGGCGACGAGCGAGGGGCGCTGCCAGGGTCGGATTCGTCTCGAGCCATCCGGCGTGGGCGGGTTTGGCTACGACCCGTTGTTCGAGATCGTGGAATACCATCGCACGTTTGGCGAGCTGTCGCCGGCGGTCAAGAGTTGCTTGAGCCACCGCGCGCGGGCCATCGGCCGCCTCGTGCCTCAGATTCAGGCCCTGATCGACGCGGGCGAGTGGAGCGATCGTGGCTGAACCATTCGAAATGATCGCCAAGACGTTCTTCGGACTCGAAGACGTGCTGGCCGCCGAGCTGAAGGCGCAAGGCGCCAGCGACGTGCGCACCGGCCGCCGCATGGCTGCCTTTCGCGGCGACACGGCCACGATGATCCGTGCCAACATCCACTGCCGCACGGCGGTGCGCATTCTGAAGCCGATCGTGACCTTCACCGCTACCGACGAGCAGGCGCTGTATCGGGGTTTGGGGCTGGTTGATTGGTCCGAGCACCTGGCGCCGGGCGATTCGCTGGCCATCGACCCCGTGGCACACAGTTCGATCTTCACCAATTCGCTCTATGCGGCCCAAAAGGCGAAGGATGCGATCGTCGATCAGTTTCGCGCCGCCACCGGCCAGCGCCCCTCGGTTGATTTGGCCGATCCCACCTTGCGCATCAACCTGCACATCGATCAGGACCGCGTGACGGTCTATCTCGACGCGTCGGGCGACTCGCTGCACAAGCGGGGCTATCGCGCGGTCACGGGCGAGGCGCCGATCAACGAAGTGCTGGCTGCCGGAATTCTGCGCCTGACGGGCTGGGACGCCGAATCGCCCCTGTCGGACTTCATGTGCGGCTCGGGCACGTTCGTGATCGAGGCCGCACTGATTGCGCGCAACATCGCGCCGGGACTGGTGCGCCAGCGGTTCGGCTATATGCGGTGGAAGGATTTTTCGTCGGAGCTGCACGAGTCCGAGATGGCGGCCGCGCGCGAGCAGGTTCTGCCGAGTCTGCCATTTGAGATTCAAGGCTCGGATCTCGATCCGCGGATGATCGAAGCTGCTCGCGAAAACGCTCGTCGGGCCGGGGTGGAGCGCGACGTGCGGCTGGTGGTTGAAAACTTTGATGCCGTGGCACCGCCGGCCGCATCGGGCTGGCTGGTGACGAATCCGCCCTACGACGAACGCATGAAACTGGCGGCGATCGAGGCCGTCTATCGGCGCATTGGCGATGCACTGAAGCAACGCTGGAAGGGGCACACGGCGTTCGTTTTCACCGGCAATCCAGACGCCGGAGCGCACATCGGCCTGCGGCCGGGCGGCGCGACGCGACTGTTCAACGGGCCGATCGAATGCCGGCTGCTGCGGTATGCGTTGTTCGCGGCCGAAGAAGGCACGGCGGTCGCGCCGGTTGCGCGGACGGCAAGCGATGGAGGCACCGACTTTGGCAACCGGCTGGCGCGAATGGCCAAGCACTGGCATCGCTGGGCGCGGCGGCAAGGAATCACTTGTTACCGTGTATACGATCGCGACGTGGCCGAGGTGCCGCTGTCGATCGATTGGTACGAGGGCTGGCTGGTGATCGCCGAGCACACCCGGCCGCACGGCCGCACCGAGTTTGAACATGCCGGCTGGCTGGAGCGGATGGTGGCCCTGGCAGCCAAGACGCTCGAAGTGCCGCGCGAACGGGTGACGTTGCTCGCCCGGCGGTCGGCAGCCGAGGAGACCCGGCACAAGATTAGGCCTCAGACCGCGCGCGTTGGCGAGGGCGATTTGGAATTCGAGGTGCATCTGGGCGGCGGCTCGGAGCCTGGCTTACCGCTCGATCAACGCGTGTTGCGCGCGATGCTGCGCGGCGAGGCACAGGGCAAGCGCGTGCTCAACCTGTTCGGTCGCGCCGGCACGCTATCGGTCGCGGCCGCGGCGGGCGGAGCCAGTTCGACGACGACCGTCGACGGCTCGTCGGCCATGGTGCAGTGGGCTCGACGCAATCTAGGGCGCTTTGGAGCCAGGCACGACGTGCTCTGCCAGGATCCGCTCGAATTCGTGCGAGATCTCGATCCGGCGGACGTCGGGCGCTACGAGCTGATCGTCGTTGAGCCGCCGAGCTTTGGCGGCCAGCGGCGCGCTGGCGTTTGGAACGTGCAGGATGGGCACGCTGAGTTGCTCAATCGCCTGCTGGCCTGCATGAGCCCGGGCGGAAAGATCTATTTCGTCACGTCGTTTCGACGGTTGACGTTCCAGTCGGAGCAAATTCGCGGAGCCACGGTGCGCGAAATCACGCGGCAGACCGTGCCGCCCGATTTTCGCAACAAGAAAGTACACCGGGCTTGGACGCTGCTGCGAACCGCTGACGAACCGTTGCCAGGTTGATTCACGGCGACAGGCTGAACTTCTCGCCAAACAATTGGTACCAGGCATCGAGCGGAGCCAGGTCACGGCGAGCACGGTCGTCGGGTGCGCGGAACACAAGCGGCCGGGGAGCGGCCAGCGCGGCGAGTTGCACGACGTCAAAGTCGCGCAGCAGGCCGAAGGCGAACAGCTCGGGCAGCGTCTCGACCGTTTTGTCGTCGTCGATCAGTTGCTTCAGGCTGGAAAGCGAGCCCAAGAGTTCGAGGCCTGAAATCGCATTGGGCTTCACGGCCGCGGCCACGAGCGCCGCCATACTGGAACGTGGGCCGACCGCCACGACGTGGACAGGCACATGGCCCCGCTCTTGCTTCGCCCAACGAGCGACGGCCGCCAATTGCGCGGCTTGAATGCCTAGCGGCCGCTCGCCTACGGCGGCCAGGAACAAGGGAAACAAGTAATCGGGATCCTGGGCCTTGATCTTCGACTCGCCCCACAGCATGGGATCGATCGCGATCACCCGCTGCCCGGCGGCCAGCAGACGTGCCACTTCGGAAGCCAACGCCGCGCGGCCCGCATCGCCGACCAGCAGCGTCAGCGGCGCGTCGGTCGCGGCCTGGCGCGCGAGTTCAACGGCCGGCACGGTCCAGTCGGCGCCGATTCGGAACGTCAATTGTCGAGCTGCCAGACCGTCGCCCGCTTCGAGCTTTCCTGCCGTGCCCGCATTGTCCTCGACGGCCTTGGCCGTGTAGTTGGGCACCTTGAGCAAGCCGATCAACTGCTCGCGCTGCTGTTGTTGCCACGCTTCCGCGGCGATCTTGTCCGTTGGCAGCTCTGGCGATCGGGGAAGATTCGGCAACAGCGTTTGAGCCATGCGGTGAAAGTCGACGTTGTCGCTGGGCAACGGCACGGTCAATTCCTCGGCGGTCTTCAGTTCGCCCTCTGAGGGGATCTCGGCGCGAACGAACGACGCATCGCCGGGATAGAAATAGTCGCCGAGGAACGCATAGTACTGTTCGCGGTTCTCTTGCTCGAAGTTGTGCGTGCCGGGCACGTGATTAACGTGTGATCGCAAGTGCTTTTCGGCTCCATACAAGGCGAACGCGGGGCGGGCGGCCTGCAGCAGTGGCTCGAGCGTGTGGCCCGCTTTGAAGCAACAGTCGTCGCCCGCGTTGTACGTGAGCAGCGTCGGCCGCGGAGCGCGCATGGCGGTCAGGTGCGTATAGTCGGCGACCACGGCCATGTCGGTGGGCACTTGCTCGGAGTCGCCCAGGTCATCGAAGAGAATGTTGGTGCGATAGCTGCCATAGCCCGCGACGGGATTGGCCAGCGTGACGCGGGGATCGAGGCCGCTGATCACGATCGTTTGCCAGCCGCCCCCCGACAAGCCCGAGACCGCGACGCGCTTGGGATCGGCATGCTCCAGCGCCAGGCCCAGATCGAGGGCACGTTCCATCGCCAAATAGAACGGGGCCAGGCCGCTAGCGCCGCACAGGTCGAGCTGGTTCATGCGGTAGTGCGAAAAGCCGCTGGTGCGCAACTGCCCCATGCCGAACCACTCGAGGTTGAGCACCAGCACGCCCCGCTTGGCCAGGTTGATCGAACGCAGTTGCTTGTAGTTGACTGCTTTGCCCTCGGGGGCGTGGCCGTTGACGTGCATGGCCAGCGGCACGCGGCCCTCGAGCTTGTCGGGCACGTAGAGCAATCCGGGAATCCACATGCCGGGCAGGGCTTCATAGCGGAACTTGCGAATCCGATAGCCGGGTCCGCCGTCGATCGTATCGAGCCAGACGACGCCCGCGCGGGCATTGCGCCAGGCGGCGGCCGTGCCGCGAAACACGACTTGTTCGAGCATGTCGCGGCGCCATTGAGCGGCCGCCCCTTCCCATAGTGCTCGCGTGGTGAACTGCGGCATCTCGGTGATGCGCGGTTCGATGAACGCACGGACTTCGCGAAGGGGCTCACCGGCCGGCAGAACCATCGTGGACAAGACGGCTGCGAGTTTCTCGGCGTCGTCGGCGAGGGCAACCGTCGACAAGAGAAGCGACAGGCCGATCAGAAGCCATGACGAGAGTTTGAAGCGAGTGTCCGATCGGTGGCGCATGACGTCGGTTCACTCCTGGGGCTGGGCGAAATCCGGGAGCGTGCCGATGTCGTATTGCACCTGGCGCAGGAAGGTTAGCAAGTCGGCCAGCCCTTGTGGATCGACGTTTTTTTCCAAGCCCTCGGGCATCAGCGATTTGCCGGTGCTGTGCAACTCGGCGATATTTTGCTTCAGGAGGGTTTCGGTGACGCCTTTGTCGCGGACCAAGGTGATGCTGTTGGCCGTCTCGGCCAGGATCAGCCCGGTGACGGTGCGACCACTGTCGTCGACCACGGCGTAGTTGACAAAGCTGGGTTGCACTTCGCGGTTGGGATCCAAGATGGCCTCGAGCAGGGCCGCCGGCGTGCGGTTGCGGATCAGGGCCAGGTTCGGCCCAACCTGAAAGCCGCGATCGCCGAGCCGGTGACAGGTCATGCACTCGCGCTCATAGACCTTGTCGCCCCGCGCGGCGTCGCCATCGAGCAAGAGCGCGTTCTGATAACGGGCGATCACTTCGTTGCGCGGGCTCGACGCCCCGCCGAAGAGTTTCTCGGCATGTTCGCGCACCGCCGAGTCCTGATCGCTCAACAGCGCGGTTCGCGTGGCGCGGCCGATCTGACTGGCCGACACGTCATTGCGGTCGCAGGCGGCCAGCATCTGCTCGACCCAAGGGCGTCGCGAGGCCAGCGCGACGATCATTTCCTCCTGCACTTTGGGAGTCGAGCGGCGCCAGGAGTTGACGAAAATCTTGGCGATCTCCGGTTCACTGAAGCGCGCCAGCGTGCGCACCGCGGCGATCTGCACCGCCTCGGGCGTGCCGGGCTCGAATAGTCTGGCTAGCGCCGCTGTGACGCGCGGACTGCCGGCATATCCCAATAGCCGCACGGCCGATTGTCGCTCGTCGGGCGTCGCGGTTGGGTCATTGGCCTGCGCGACGGCGTGTTCAAACAGTTCATCGAGCAGGCGCCGTCCCGCGACCGAGGCTGCGGGTTTGACTTCTTCGAGCGAACTATTGGCGCGCTGCAAGCCAACGCCCAAGCCGGCGACGATCGCGCGCGGGTTGCTCGAGTCGCGCGTCAGCCCGGCCGCCGCGTCCAACACACGGCCAATTTCGCCCGGCTCCTTGCGAGCACCAACGAGCGTGGCCAGTTGTTCGAGCCAGGCGCCGGCGGCCGGCGTGGCCAGAAACTCGCTGCGCTGCACAATCGCGAGCAACACGGCGTCGGGGCGCTGTCCGCAGGACGAGAGCACGGCGGTGCGAGTCCAAGGGTCCTTGGCATCCCGGGCGGCGAGGGCGGCCAGTGCCGGGACGGCGCGCGAGTCGGATGTTTCGCCGATTGTGAACGCGGCCTGAAACCGCACGCGGGGTTCCGGATCGTTGGCCAATGCGATCACTTTGTCGAGCAGTTCGGCCGAGTGAGCGATTCGCGGCTCGGCGAGCCGGATCGCGTGCTCGCGAACGCCAGGCGAGGCGTCGCCGAGCGCCGTCAGCAGGTCGCGGTCCTCCAGGGCGTCGAGACCGTGCAACGTCCACAGAATATGCATCCGGCCGAGGGGCGAAGGGCTTTCGGTCAATCGCTGTCGCAGCAATTCAACGGCCGACTTGTATTGCCGCTCGAACAGCAACCGGGCCGCCGTGTCGCGCCACCAGCCGCCGGGATGCTCCAGGTAGCCAACCAGTTCCGCCATGCTGGCCTGGCCCAACCGTGGTTGCGGCGGCGCCTTGAAGCCGGGTGGTGCAAGGCGATAAATCCGTCCCTTGTCGCGGCCGCTGGTCAGGTCCAAATGCGCCACGACGTCGTTGGCGATGTGGATCGATTCGATGACTTCGCGCGACATGTCGAGCACGAACAGCGTGCCATCCGGCGCGTTGATGCAGTTGACCGGCCGGAACCAGGTATCGGTCGTGCGCACGAACTCGGTCTGCTCGTCGGCCCGCTCGGAGGTAAAACTGGCGCCGTTGGGCAAGAGCTTACGGCGGTGGATGAGATTGTTCTGCGAGCAGCCAACGAACAGGTTGCCCAGGTATTGCGGCGGATAGGCGTGGCCGCGATAGATCGTCAGTCCAGCAGCGGCGTCGATGACGTTGTGGCTCAGTCCTGACGAAGTGGCCGAGCGCTCGCCGGCCGCCAACCGCCGGCTCGAGCGAATCTGCCGCCAGCGCTCGATGGGGCTCGTGCGAAAGATCTGCGTCACGCCCGGCGCCAGGTTTTGCAGGGCCGAGGGCACGGCGAGCAACGGATTGCGGGCCAAGTAGTGCTGCGGCAGCACGACGTGATAGGCGGGCCGCGACTCGCTGCACAGAAAACGGTTGTACCAATCGTCGAACGCGTTGCCGAACTGCATCGAGCCGCTGACCGTCTCGAAGCGATGCGTGCGGGGATCGAAACGAAAATCGCGACCCGACAGCACGATGGGTGCGGCGTCGGGCTTGCCGGCCGGGCGAATCGAGCCGCCGTTGGTCGAACCCGAGCCATAGATGGCCTGGTCGATGCCCCAATTGAGATTGTTGACGCCGCCTTGCTGGTTGCGGTCGCCGAAGCCGGTATAGATTTTCTCTCGCACGTCGGCCTGGTGGTCGCCGCTGGTGTCTTTCAGATACCAGATATCGGGCGCGGCCGCGACATAGACTCCACCCTTCCAGCAAACCACGCCGGTGGGCCAGACGAGCTTATCGGCGAAGATCCAGCTCTTGTCATAGCGGCCGTCGCCGTCGGTGTCTTCCAGATAGCGGACGCGGCCCAGCGGCTCCTGGCCCTCCTTGGGGCGGTAGGGATAGTCGATCATCTCGGCCACGTACATGCCGCCGTTTTCGTCGAAGCAGGCCGCCACCGGATCGGTCACCTCCGGCTCGTGGGCCACGAGCTGCATGCGAAAGCCGTCGAGGGCTTCGAATGTTTTTTCGGCTTCTTCCGGCGAGCGGGCGGGCACTGGCTTCAAGAATTCGGAGAGCGACTCGCCCGGGGGATCGCCGGGCACGCCAACGGCTGCCGATTGTCCTTTGCGGCCGCGCCGCTCCAGCAGCAGCTCGCGCGAGCGGCGGAAGTATTCGATGGGCACGGCCTTCTCGGCCACCTGGCGAGCCTCGTGGTCGGCGATCTGCTCGTCGAGCCGCGCCACGAGCCAATCGAGATCGGCTTCGTGATAAGGCAGCTTGCCGTTCAGATGAACGTATACCGGGTTGGTATGCGATTCGGCATCGGCGCTGCCCGAGGGCGATTTCGAAAACGCCCGGGCGGCGATCCAGCCCGGCTCCTTCATTTCATAAGCACACTCAAACGCCAGCTTCTGGCTCTCGCCCGGCGCCGGCTTGGCCTTCCACTCCGAGACCACGGTTCCGTTGACGATTAATTGCACGTCGGTCACGGGCGCCGTCGGGCTTTGCACCTGCACCTTCGCGTGCACGGTGTGCGGGTCGGCCGTGGTCGTGGTCATCGTGTCGCCGGGCAGTTTGCCGTCGACCGAGAGCAGCAGCAGGGGACCGGTGGTCATGAAGCTGCGCCCCTCGGCGGCGGCGCGAAACCAATCCTGAAAGTTCAACTCGCCGTCGAGATGCACATAGGTGCGACAGTCGGCCAGCTTGCGGCAGGCCGGATAATCGCAGGCCGCGACGCCCGGGAAGCGGAAGCCGGCGTTGAGCACGTGATACCAGCCGTCGAGCCCGATGCCGCGATAGATGCCGAATTGCAGCAGTTCCACGCCGTTGGTCGCACCCTGCACCAGGTCAGCCCAAATCTCGAGTCCGTAGCCGCCGTGGGCGTGGAATGCATAGCCGCCTTGCTCCTGCGTTTCGGCGCCGAGGGTGCCGAACACGGGGCCGAGGTTCGGGTCGAGCTTTCTGCCATCGAGCACGAGCGAATCGCGCAGGAAGAGATTCAGGTGCCCGAACACGCCATTGCGATACTCCTGGCCCGAGATGATCTGATAGTCGCCGCGGCGGCGAATCGACTTGCTGCCCAGCCCGCGCAATTGCGGTGTGGCCATCTCGGGCATCACGCCCGGGTAGACGTTCGTGGGCTCGTTGTAGCACAGCACGATTCCGGCGCGGACGTCTTCGGCTTCGAGCAGGTCGAAGATCGTGTTGTCATCGGCATCGCTCGAGCGGATGAAGTGCAAGTGAGGATCGCCCGAGTGCCAGCCGGCCGCGGCCATCGGCGCGACGCGCGCCAGCGCAAGCGGAATCTCGCGCGATTCGCCCTGGTTGAGCTTCACGCTGTACGTCTCGGGTCGATATTCCAATCCCTTCCAGACTTCGATCCGCGTTTGCCCCGGCGGCACGTCGACGCTGAGGGTGCCGGGGGTGTAGAAGAAACGGCCGAAGTAGCGGATGGGCGCCTTACCCGGCCGATTGCCGGCCAGAGTGTCGGGCCATTTGCCGGTGAGGCTGAACGGCAGCAGCGGGTTGTCGCGCGGTTGATAAAAGTTACCGTCGGCTCCAACCACGTTGACGCGGCAGAAGGTTGGCTTGCCCGTGGCGCTGTCGATGATCTTGACGTTGAGCCGCGCCGCGTTGGCGGCATCGGCCGTGGCCGGTTTGCCTTCGCGCGCAAAACCCTGCGGCGTGAACACGTGGGCTTCGTCGGCCGCATTGACCGGCGTTTGATCGAGCCTGGCGTGCTGCGCCTGGACCACCAGGGGCGCGAGAAGCAGCGAAAGACCGGAGAGAATGGCCGTCCAGCCTAAATGAAATCGCCCCCAATGGCACCGAGCACGGCGGGTAACGAATCGCATGGGGATGGCGGACCTGCGGGCAAGCAAGGCGGGCAGTTACATCGGAGGAGGCCGATGCAATGCTACACGCCAACTGCCACGCCCGCAACGAATTTCCCCGCCAGCCAACCGCACGACTGCACGCGGTCTACTGCGCGGCAGCGGTCGATACGCCCTTGGTCAGGTTCTCGTCGGTGGCCGAGATGGCGGTGTAGTAGCCGACCATCATTTCCTGCCAGGTTTGCAACCCGAAGCGGACTTCTTTTGTAGGATCAGGATTCCAGCGATTGGCTTCCGAGTTGTCGAAGTGGGCCGTGCAGACCAGCTTCGATCCCTTGGGCATCAGCTTGGGCTCGGCCAGGTCGTAGCGTAGCTGCCAGGCGAAGTCATAACGGGGCACGTCGAGCAGCACCTCGCGGCGGCCATCCGGGTACTCGGCTTCGAACTTGAACGACTTGCCGCGATAGTGCATATGCGGATAGAGGTTCACCAGCATCAGGTCTTTGAGGAACTCTTTCTTCGAAACGACTTCCACGTCGTTGGCTCCGGCCGGGATGACGAATCCCATGTTCACGGCCATGCCATAGCGCACCTGGCGCTTCACTTTGCTGGCGTCGACGAGCTTGAGCCCGACGTAGCTGCGGTCCTGTTGCTCGGTGCCGTTGGGCGTGTAGTGGGCCTGAATCACCAGGGTCGAACCGGCCTCGATCTTCATCGCCGAGCCTTCGGGATAGCGCCAGGGATTCATGCCTGGGGCATAAACAGCCACGAGCTTGCCCATTCGCTGGGCCTCGGCCGGGTTGCCGATGTTGTTGCCCGGCGGCACGCTGTAGAGCACGATGTGGTGCACCACCGCCGCGTTGCCTGGGCGGGCTTCGGCTTCGACGACCCACACGTCGTCTTTGAGGTTCGTGTTGACCGTGAAGTATTGATAGTCGACCGTCCCTTCGGCCTGTACGGTATAGGGCTCGGTCATGCGATAGACCATGTCGGGCTGACCCATCCGCCAGCCGCTGACGAACTTGGGAGCCGCCGGCGCCTCGACCGGATTGCCTTCGGGACAGCCGTTGTCGATCCAGGCAAACAGTGTTGTCTGGTCGGCTGCGCTCATGCTGCAATCGTTGATAAAGGTGCCGTATTTCGGATCGGCAAACCAGGGAGGCATGCGGCGCTCGCTCACGACTTCGCGAATCGTTTCGGCCCAACCGGCCACGGATTCATAGGTGTTGAGCGGAAATGGCGCCAACTCACCCTCGCGGTGACACTCGACGCAATGCTTGTTGACGATCGCGGCCACCTGGCCGGCATAGGTGATTGATCCCTTGGGCTCGGTCTTGAGCATCCGCGCGATGCGGCAGCCGGTGAAGGGCGTCGATGGCTGACTGACTTGCTTGTCGGTGAGCAACTCGTCGAGCGCCGTGGCCAGATCGCGCTTGGATACCTTGTCGTGCTGTCCGCCGACGGCATATTGATCGTCGATGCGGCCGTGATAGCGCACGTTGCGCTGGGCATCGAGCACGAAGACCTCGGGCGTGCGGGTCGCTCCGATCGCGTCAGCCACGACGTTGCCGCCGTCTTTGAGCAACGGGAATTCGACCTTATAGGATTGCGCGAACGCCGTGAGCCGAGTGGGCGTGTCGAGCGAGTTGGCATCGAGACCCAGGAACACCACACCTCGATCGGCATACTCGCGCGAGAGCTCGGCCAGACGCGGAGCGTAGAGCCGGGCCAGCGGGCAGTCGACTCCCAAGAACGCCAGCACGATCAGCTTCTTGCCGGCATGCTGCGCCAGCGTGTGCGGATTGCCGTGAAAGTCACGCAGCGAGAAATCGTCGACGTGTTTGTCTAACGCGGCATCCGGCTCGGCACGCGCCGCCAGGGGCATCGCCAGCAACGAACACGAGACGGCGAGGGCCAACAGAGTTTTCGACATGCATGCCTCGGGAGCGGTGAATTGTGTTCGCGGGAGCTGGTTGAACGACACGTCGCGACATCCGATTTGGCTGGGTGGTGCAGGAGTCTCAGCGGTCGGGTTTCTTTTGGAGTTCAATCCACGAGGTCTGGGTGATCAGTTGCTGCAAGCTGGCAAAAGAAATCGCGACATTGGTGGCAAACCGCGGGCTCGAATTGGCCGGAAACGTCGCCAACGTAGCGTCGCCAACCAGGAAAACGTTGAAATCCTTCGACAAATTCTGAAATCCGGCCGTCGTCTTGCAGTAACACATATCGGTGGCATAGCCGGTCAACAACACATGGTGAATACCCTGCGATTGCAGGAATTGTTTCAAGGGCTCATAGCCGGCCGCGTCGTAAATCACCACGTCTTCGGGGTCGACCGTCACGTCGCGGGTGACCGGAATCGGCAGATCCCAAAAGCCGGCGTTGTTGAAACGGGCCGTGGCATCCAGGCCACTGAACTGCTTGAAGTAGTCGATCACCGGCCGGTCGGCCGACAGCGTGATCCGCGTGGCCACGGGCTGGCCCTGGTAGACAAAGCTGTTCAATTTCGTGGCCAACTCCCGCGCCCCTTCGCGCCGCTCGTTTTCGCTGGGCCGCGCGGTGAATGAACGATAGAGCTTCTTGCGAATCGGATCTTCACTGCCGGGCAGGCTGTACATCACCAGCGACAGCTTGCCGCGCAGCGCCTTGAGCAGCGGGTCGATCACTTCTCGCGTGTGCCGCGCGGCCAGGTGGTTCTTCTCGGGCGTGCAGAAATCGGCGGCGCCGGCCGGCTCGGGGGTGCGCCAACCTTGTCCGTCGTCGATGCCCCAGGGGTGGACCATGATCAACGCCGTCTTGGCTGCGACCAGACGATTGGGCATCTCGACGATGCCGCGCACATTGTAGGAAAAGCGCCACGCGCGCACGTGCAAGTCGGCTTGCGGATCGTCGACCAACAGCGGCGCTTCATAGCGCATCGTCTCGAGCACCGGCTCCACGAACTCGGGATGATCGGCCAGCAGGGGCGGCGGGTTGTTCAACCGCGTCAGCCGGTTTTCATACGTCCGCTCGCCTGGCTCAGCGGCCAACACGATCGGCCCGGCCAGCAGCACCGCCAAGACCATCGCGCCCCGATGGAAAAGCAAACGCATCGAGGGCGCAACGATGGGCCAAAGGGATCGGGTCATGGCAGGCACCTCGGAAGGGCAACGGGCAGGATCGATCGCATGGTCGCTCGGCCATGCGCGTGGAGCGTTTATCGTAA
Organism: Planctomycetaceae bacterium; assembly: GCA_003153375.1. Lineage (GTDB taxonomy): Bacteria > Planctomycetota > Planctomycetia > Pirellulales > PALSA-1355 > PALSA-1355. The sequence goes on along the minus strand of PLYM01000202.1, from coordinate 43,114 downwards.
CAGGGCCCCGCGGCGACGCCAACTTTTTCGGGCGAAACGCGCCATGGGGGCGTGTCGTGGCAATGGCTGGCGGGTGGCGATGCCGGCCAATTACAATGGGCCTCGCCAGCCCGGCACACCGCTATTTCCGCCCGCACGCGCCATGAAAATCACTGACGTCGAAGCCTTGCACCTCCGCATACCTGGCGTGGAGGAAATTGCCGACGGCACGCAAGACGTGCTCATCGTCCGCGTGCACACGGATAGCGGACTAGTCGGCATCGGCGAGGTGAGCAGCCAGTCGTATGTCTGTAAGGCAATTATCGAAGCGCCGCGCTCGGCCGAGCGACGCCATGGCTTGCGCGAGATTGTCGTCGGTCAGCCGGCCGAGGACATCGACGCGCTCTGGCAGCGGATGTATCTGCACACCAACCGCTATGGTCGCCGCGGAGCCGCGATTCATGCCATCAGCGGTGTGGACCTGGCGCTGTGGGATCTGCGTGGCAAGGCGCTCGGTCAGCCGGTTTATCAATTGTGGGGCGCCCGCGATCCGGCGCCGATTCGGGCCTATGCCAGCTATTTGTTTGGCGACACGCCGGACGAAACCTTGCGGCTGGCGCGCGAGGCGCGGGAATTGGGTTTGACCGCGGTGAAGTTTGGCTGGGGACCGTTTGGCGCCGATGCGGACGTCGATCGCGATCACGTCGCGGCGGCGCGTCGTGGTGTGGGTGACGATTGCGAGCTGATGGTCGATGCCGGCTGCAAGTGGGACGCCCCGACCGCGCTCGAGCGGGCCAGGTTGCTGGCGCCGTTTCGGCTGGCGTGGCTCGAGGAGCCGCTGTCGCAAGATGATCTGAAGGGTTATGGCGAGCTTTGTCCGCAATCGCCCCTGCCGATCGCGGCCGGCGAGGGGGAAGTAACCCGGTATGGGTTCGCCGAGTTGATCGAGCGGGGGGTACACGTGCTGCAACCTGACGTGGCGATCTGCGGCGGCTTGTCGGTGTGTCGCGAAGTCAGCCAGATGTGCCGCGCGGCCGGGCGTCGAGCGGTGCCGCATTGCTTCAGCACCGGGGTGAATCTCGCTGCGTCGTTACACTGGATGGCGGCCACGGGCGGCGACCTGGTCGAGTATTGTCTGCGCCCGTCGCCGCTGCTGCGCAAGCTGGTTAGCAACTTGCCGCCGCTCGTCGCGGGGCGCGTCAGCGTGCCCAGGGGGCCGGGATTGGGAATCGAATTGGACGATGCCGTGATCGAACAGTATCGCGTGCGATAAAGAAAGCGGGGCCAGTGGTGGGCGTCTACGAAGAACTGGGAATTGAGCCGATCATCAATGCCTCGGGCGCGGTGACCCGATTGGGCGGCGCGCCGATGAGCGCGGCCGTGCTCGATGCCTTTTGCCAGGCCGCCGCCGAGGCGGTGCCGCTCGATCGGTTGCAGGGCGCCGCCGCCCGGGCGATCGCCGAGGCCACCGGTGCCGAGAGCGGCCTGATCACCGCCGGTGCGGCGGCTGCGCTGACGCTGGGCACGGCGGCCATTCTCACGCGTTACGATCTGGGTCGCATGGAGCGATTGCCGCGATGCGATGACTTTCCGCACGAGTTTGTCGTCGCCCGCGAGCATCGCAACGGCTATGACCACGCCGTGCGGGCCGCCGGCGCGCGCCTGGTCGAAGTGGGCTTTGACGAACTGGCCTCGGGGGCGGGCGTGCGGCGCGTCGAAGCCTGGGAGTATGAAGCCGCCTTTTCGCCGCGCACAGCGGGCGTACTGTATGTGATGACCACCGGCGCGCGGCCGCCGTTGGCCGAGGTCGTGGCGCGCGCACATGCGCATTACCTGCCGGTGCTGGTCGACGCGGCCGGAGAATTGCCGCCACGATCCAATTTGCAAGCGATCGCCGCCAGCGGGGCCGATCTGGTCGCCTTCAGCGGCGGCAAGGCGATTCGCGGGCCGCAAGCCACTGGCATCCTCTGCGGCCGCCGCGATCTGATCGGCGCAGCCGCGTTGCAAATGCTCGACATGGACGACCACCCAGAATTGTGGCAGGCGCCCGTCGAGCTGATCGACCGCGCAAAGTTCGCCGGCATGCCTCGCCACGGCATCGGCCGCGGCTTCAAAGTCTCGAAGGAGCAAATCGTCGCCCTGCTCACCGCCCTGCGCATGTTCGTCCGCGGTGATTACGATCGTGAGCTAGCCGCTCATCGCCGGCGCCTGGATACAATCGCTGGGCAATTGAAAGGCTCAGCCGCCGATTGCCAGTTGCACGACGCCGGCGACGAATGCCTGCCGCTGCTCGAGATTGCCGTTGACGAGTCGCGATTGGGCCGCTCGGCGATCGAAGTCTGCCGCCGCCTCCGCGCCAGTTCGCCTCCCTGCTACGTCGGCCATGCCGCGTTGCCCGAGGGCAAGCTGATCATTAACCCGTTGCACTTGACCGACAAGTCAGCCGGCGAGTTGGCCCGGAGGTTGCGAGAGGAGCTGACGCTGCCCGCCTGATTTGGCCGCCCTGTGCCACTTCGAGCGATATAATAGCCAGCGGCGGCGAGTTCCAAGCATCCAGGCCCACGCGGGCGACCGGTTGGGAGGGCGATTTGATGCGGCGAAGAAGATTCCTCGGCACGACGGCGGCGGGGGCGCTTTCGGCGGCCTGGCTGGGGGGCGGGCGATGGCCGGCCCTGGGCGGCGAGCACGCCGAGGAGTGCAAGACGTATGCTTCGCCGGCCGAGGCGATGCGGTCGCCGCGGGAGAAGGAGATTTTTGTCACGGCGCTGCGGGTGGGTATCGACGATCAGGCGCCCGACTACCTGGCCACGGTCGATGCCGATCCGGCTTCGCCGACGTACTCGCAGGTCGTGTCGCGGGCGATGATGCCGCAGGCAGGCGATGAGCTGCACCATTTTGGTTGGAATGCGTGCAGCAGTTGTCATGCGGACCCCAGCAAGTCGCGTCGCTATCTGATCGTGCCCGGCTTGAAGTCGGGGCGCATCCACGTGCTCGATGCCGCGCGGCCGCGCGCGTTGAAGATGCACAAGGTGATCGAGCCCAGCGAGATCGCGGCTCGCGCGAATCTGAGCGCGCCGCACACGGTTCACTGCTTGCCCAGCGGCCAGGTCATGATCTCGATGCTGGGCGACGGCCAGGGGCGCTCGCCGGGCGGCTTTCTGTTGCTGGACGACAAGTTCGACATCGTCGGTCGCTGGGAGGGCAAGGACAGCGGCTTGGAGTTCAACTACGACTTCTGGTATCAGCCGCGGCACAACGTGATGGTCAGCAGCGAGTGGGCCGCGCCCACGACGTTCGGCGGCGGATTCGACCTGAAGGACGTCGAGGCCGGCAAGTATGGCCATTCGTTGTTGTTCTGGGATTGGAATGAAAAGAAGTTGGCCAAGAAGATCGATCTCGGCCCGCAGGGAATGATCCCGCTCGAAGTCCGTTTTCATCACAACCCCGACAGCACCCACGGCTTCGTCGGCGCGGCCCTCAGCAGCACGATGTGGCACTGGTTCCAAAAGGACCGCCAGTGGCAGGTCGACAAGGTGATCGACGTGGCGGCGATCGAAACCAAGGGCTGGCCCTTTCCGATGCCGGGCTTGATCACCGATCTGCTGGTCTCGATGGACGACCGCTATCTGTATTTTTCCAACTGGCTGCACGGCGACCTGCGACAGTATGACGTCAGCGACCCGGCACGGCCTAAGCTGACCGGCCAGTTGTGGCTGGGCGGCGTGCTGGGCAAGTCGGGGAAATTTCGCGGACGCGACTTTGTCGGCGGGCCGCAAATGTTGCAGCTCAGCCTCGACGGCCGCCGGCTGTATGTCACCAATTCGCTCTTCAGCAGTTGGGACAACCAGTTCTATCCCACGATGAAAACGGCCGGCTCGACGCTGTTGCAAGTTGATTGCGACACGGACCGCGGCGGCATGCGGCTCAACGAAAAGTTCTTCGTCGATTTTGGCAAAGAGCCCGGCGGACCCGCGCGGGCACACGAGATGCGTTTTCCCGGCGGCGATTGCACCTCCGACATTTGGATTTGAAATCTTTCACGGCGACACACTTCACAGGATCATCGCGTCTCATGGAACATTCGGTTGTCGATTTCGAGCGCTGCGAGGAGATCGGGCGGATCACGCTCAACAATCCCCAGAAGCGCAACGTGATGTCGCGTGCGGCGCTTGGCCATTTGATTGCGCGGCTGGAAGAGGCCGAAGCCGCTGCTGGGGTGCAGTGCGTCATTCTGGGGGCCACGGGACCTGTGTTCAGTGCCGGGCACGACCTGGCCGAGGTCATCGCCGCCAGCGACGCCGAGCGCGAGTCGCTGTTCGCCCTCTGTTCGCAAGCGATGCGGACCATTCGCGAGCTCTCGCTGCCCGTGATCGCCCAGGTGCAGGGGCTGGCCACGGCGGCCGGCTGCCAGTTGGCGGCCACGTGCGATCTGATCGTGGCGGCCGAAGAGGCCGGCTTTGCCACGCCGGGCATCAAGATCGGCCTGTTCTGTTCCACCCCGGCCGTGGCCTTGTCGCGCGCCGTGAGTCAGAAGAAGGCCATGGAGATGTTGCTCACCGCCGACGTCGTGCCCGCCCGCGAAGCCGAGCGGATCGGACTCGTCAACCGCGTCGTGCCCCGCGAAGCGCTCGAGCAAACCACCTTCGAACTCGCCCGCAAGATCGCCCGCTCAAGCCCCTACACCCTCGGCATTGGCAAGCGCGGGTTTTACGAACAACTCGGCCTCGACGTCGAGCGCGCCTATCAGTTGACCGAACAAATCATGGTCGAGAACGCGCGCGCGCCGGACGCGATTGAGGGGATGAAGGCGTTTTTGGAAAGACGACAACCGAAGTGGGGCGGGGGGTGAAGGCCATGAGCGAATTGGCAGCCAGAGGGAGTCAAGCGTGATAGGTGAATCGTCCTTCTGGAAAGACGATCTGCTGAAACAGGCAAAGGTGCTTCGGCGTCGCAAGCAACAACGTCGATGGCCAGACGTTTCATTTGCCAGCCTTGAGAAGTCGGTCATGCTCGGCTTTTATGTGGTCCGCAAATTGATAGAGGCGGCGAAGTTGTCGGACTCTACGGTGACTCAACTGATTCCAGTTACCGCCTTCTTATCGTCTGGAAAACTGGTCACGCTGATTAACTGGCATAATATTGATCAACTCTATGACTTGGAGAATCCTGTCACCGAGCCGCGAGACTTGCTTTTTGTCTGCCACCAGATTGTCCATAGCTATATCTTCATTCCCTTGTTCAGTGAGGACGGTCTGTCTCTGAGCGGTATTTTGTTCAATTCCGATCGCCACAGAAACGATCGACTCTATTGCGTGGAACTAGACCAGATCATTGAGCTATTCGAGAAAGTCGGTAACGATTATCCGCATAAGATGACGCGGACCTTCAACGAAAGGAAAAAAGACTACGACGTGAAATCGTCATGAAGTCCCGACACCAGCGACGTTTGAGTGGGTGAGGCGAGTTGCTGCCTATCGCCTGCTACAAACAGAGTCGGATAGTAAGCACGAGTGTCGCGGCGATAAACGCAACTACCAGGGCCCCCACGATCAGTCGTCCGCACAACGCGCCGATACTGAATCCAAGGGCCACGGCTGCTCCGCCCCAATAGCCGGCGAGCCAAGGAGCGTTTTCGGCCGGCGAGTGGCCCGCCAGTGGGGCGGGAAGGTTCATGCCGCGGTTGACCAATGCCATCGCGATGCCGATCCATAATATGGAGTGCAGGATGCGCCGCAACGTGAACTGCAGCCGGATGGCCGATTGGTCATTTCGGCATTGTAGCCGACTTACAGGGCGGGCGATTCCGCCTTGTTTCTCGCTGGTTTTGGCCCTAAACTCGTAGTGGGAGCCCAATTGGGTGGAGTTGAGGCGTTTGTGAAATCGGCCGCTACGCCGCTCTTCATTCGGCCACACCATAACCAGGAATCGAACCAGCTATGGCGACCGCCGTCGATCGAAAACTTTGGTCTCAGTGGCAGCGAGAAATCGAGGCGGCGCCGCCGGGTGAGCAGCCGGCGACGACGGTGAGCGGCGTGCCGATCGATCCGTTGTACACGCCTGACAACTTGGACGGGTTTGAGTACGACTCGAGCCTGGGCTATCCGGGTCAGTATCCGTACACGCGCGGCGTTCACGCCACGATGTATCGCGGGCGGCTGTGGACGATGCGGCAGTTCGCCGGTTTCGGCACGGCTCAGCAAACCAACGAGCGTTTCAAGTTCCTGGTCGCCAAGGGCCAGACCGGTTTGAGCACGGCGTTCGATCTGCCCACGCTGATGGGCTTGGATAGCGACGACCCGCGCTCGCTGGGCGAGGTGGGTCGGCTGGGTGTGGCGGTCGACACGATCGACGACATGCGGCAGTTGTTCGCCGGCATCGACATCGGCAAGATTTCGGTCTCGATGACCATCAACGCCCCGGCCGCGGTGATCATGGCCTTCTATCTGGCCAATGCCCAGGATCAAGGGGTCGATTGGCGGAAGCTGCGGGGCACGATTCAGAACGACACGCTGAAGGAGTTCCACGCCCAGAACGAGATTTATTTTCCGCCCGAGCCCTCGGTGCGGCTGGCGATCGACGTGATCGAGTTTTGCACGCGACACGTGCCGCAGTGGAACCCGGTTTCGATAAGTGGCTATCACATTCGCGAAGCCGGCTCGACGGCCGCCCAGGAGCTGGCCTTCACGCTGGCCGACGGCCTGCACTATGTCGATCAGTGCCTGGCCCGCGGGCTGCAAGTCGACGAGTTCGCCCCGCGGCTCAGCTTCTTCTTCAACGCGCACAACGATCTGTTCGAGGAGGTGGCCAAGTATCGGGCCGCCCGCGCGGTGTGGGCCGATCGGCTGCGCAATCATTATGGCGCCCGCAACGAGAATTCCTGGAAGCTGCGATTCCACGCTCAGACGGCCGGTTGCTCGCTGCAAGACAAGCAGCCCGAGGTGAACCTGATTCGTGTCGCCTATCAGGCGCTGGCCGCGGTGCTGGGGGGTTGCCAGTCGCTGCACACCAACAGTATGGACGAAACGCTGGCGCTGCCCTCGGAGCACGCCGTGACGCTGGCCCTGCGCACGCAGCAGGTGTTGGCCCACGAGACGGGCGTGACCAACACGGTCGATCCGCTGGGCGGCAGTTATTTTGTCGAGACCCTGACACGGCAGATGGCCCAGGAAGCCCGCGGCTACTTCGACCGCATCGAGGCCCTGGGAGGCATGCTGCCGGCCATCGAGCGGGGTTTTTTCCGCCGCGAGATCGCCGACGCCGCGTTCGCCTTCCAGCGCGAGTTCGACGCCAAGCACAAGATCATCGTGGGCGTGAACGCCTATCAAGAGGCCGAGCGCAAGCCGCTCGACATCCTGACGATCGATCACGCGGTCGAGACCGAGCAGGTCGCCCAGACGCGGCGCGTGCGCAAGGAGCGCAGCGGCGAAGAGCAGCGGCGCACGCTCGACGCGGTGCGCCGCGCGGCCGAGGCGCAGGAAAACCTGCTGCCCACGCTGCTCGACGCGGCCCGCGCTCGCGCGACGGTGGGCGAGGTGATGGTCGCCCTGGCCGAAGTCTATGGCCGATGTGACGCGGCGGTGGTGTGAACACAGTTTCGAGCCCGAGCCGAATCGCCTGGCTGACTGCCGCGGATTCTGGGCGATCGTTTCAACGATGGTGAAGTGCGTGGAAAATCAAATTCCCTTGCGAATCGTGCTGGCCAAGGTCGGGCTCGACGGCCACGATCGCGGCGTCAAAGTGGTTTCGCGGGCCTTGCGCGACGCGGGGTTTCACGTGATCTATCCCGGGCTGTGGCAATCGCCCGAGGCGGTGGTGCGAACCGTGGCCGATGAGGATGCCGATTGGTTGGGCATCAGCCTGCTGAGCGGCACCCACATGACGCTGGTTCCGCGAATCGTCGAGATGCTGCGCGCCGCGGGTCTCGATCACGTCGGCGTGCTGGTGGGCGGCATCATCCCCGAGACCGACGTTCCCAAGCTGCTCGAGCTGGGCGTGGCCCGCGTTTTTGGACCGGGCACGCCGATGGCCGAGATCATCGACTTTCTTCGCGCGCATGGGAGTCGGACCCATGCTTGACGATCTGCTGGCGCGATTTGGCAAGCGCGACCGGCTGGCGCTGGCACGTTTGCTGACCCTCGTGGCCCGCGGCGAGCATCTGGATGCGATTCGCTTGGCGCTTGCAGCCGCCGATTCCGCGGCATCCAGGCCCGCGCCGCCGGTCGTGGCACTCACCGGCAACGCCGGGGTCGGCAAGAGCACGCTAGTGGGCAAACTGGCTGAGTATTTGCGCGGCCAGGGCCAGAGCGTGGCCGTGTTGGCTTGCGATCCGCAAAGCCCGTTGACAGGCGGGGCCCTGTTGGGCGATCGGGTGCGGATGCCCAGCCGGCCCGACGATCTGGGGCTTTATATTCGCAGCCTGGCGGCCGTCAGCGGCAATCAGGCCGTGGCCGAGCACGTCGAGCTGATGATCCGCCTGTTGGCCGGATTTGGGTTCGACGTGATTCTGTTGGAGACCGTTGGCGCGGGCCAGGGTGATACGGCGGTGCGCGAGCTGGCCGACGTGGTCGTGCTATTGGTGCAGCCCGAGACAGGCGACGAGTTGCAATGGGAGAAGGCCGGCCTGTTGGAAGTGGCCGACGTGGTCGTGGTACACAAAGCCGACCTGGCTGGCGCCGAGCGAATGGAATCACAGGTGCGCGAGCTGCTGACGTTGCCCGGTTGCCGCGAGATCACGGTGCTGCGAGTCAGCTCGACCAAGCAGCAGGGACTGGCCGAACTTTGGGCCGCGATTCTGGCGTGTCCGCGGCACGACGCGCGGGTGGGTGACGCGAGAGCGCTGCTGCGCCGCGCCCAGCAAGTGTTGGCCGAGCGTTTCGCCGATCGGGTGCAGCGAGTCGGTCCGGTGGTCGATCGTTGGAAGCGCCACGAGCTCGACGAGGCGCAGGCCGCCGACGAGCTGCTGCAACTTTTGATTCGTTAGCTGCCGCGGGCGACGGTTGCGCGACTATTGTTCGCGGATCAACACGCTGCCGACCAGCAACCAAACGCTGACGAACCCGACGCAGATCGTCAGGTTGATCAATTCCATCATCAGCATCGCCAGGATCCTCGCGGATTTCTGAGGCGGCAACGTCATGCTGCCGCTGCTATCTTTTCGACCCGCGATGGCCGCGAAAATTGCTGATTGTTGTGCCAGTCTCCTTGGTCGGCACGACCGGCACAGTCTGACCTGCGCGGCGCGCGGTGCACGAGCGCTTTGACCCCGCGAGTAATTGATTACCGTTCAAAAGCATCTGTACACTATGGTTTTCCCGAGCGAAATCGTTTTGGGCCGTTGTTGACACACACATTCACACAATTCCGGGGCGTTCCCAACTACTGAAATTCAAAAACGCCGGCAAAACCGCTGCTCGGACGCACGGAAACATGGTAATCAATAACCCCCGCGACTTCGCTGTTTCGCGCGGGCGCGAAGGTGGGAAGTCTATTGGGGTCGTGCCGTGTGCGTCTGGCGGGCTCGCCGCGCACCCTGGCTTTTCGTGATCTGGGCGTTCACCGCGCCCTCGGCCGTACACAGCCAGACCTCGAAGTTGCTAATCCATTCCAGCGCCTTGCGGTCGTGCAAGTCGATCGGCGGCAGTTCTTCTTGGCGACTGATCTGGGCCAGCGTGCGCAGACGGCTGCAGATATCGAGCACACGCAGGGAGAGCCCGTCCAGGCGGTCGGCGTTATACGGTTCCAGGGTCATAGTGCTGGTCACCTTTACGAGTAAAAAATTGGCCATTAGGCCCCGTGGTGCCCACTATCCTACCGAGGTTTGAACGTCGTTGTCGAGTTATCGCGACCATAATTGCTCAAATATTTCGATCAACATCGAAATGATCCGCATAAAATGTTCACAAATATGATCAAAATTATGGTTGCAATGTGGCCAGTTCATGTCATACGATGCGGCCGTTGAGATTGGAGCCAGGTTGCTCCAATTGGCCGTCAAAGGCGCTCGGCTCGAGATTCACCGGAGATGACAGACATGAAGCCTTTCCATTCACGCCCCCGAGCGGATGCCGACGGCTCGCTCCGGGAGTTTCGCGCCGCCGAACATTCTGTTCCGGGAGATGAAGACCTCGATGAGGACTGGGACGCGCCGGACCCCGAATCGGCGGGGGACGAGTCGCTCGAGGTAGACCCGTTTGATGACGACGAGCCACTGCCCGAGCGGGGCGATTTTGGGCAGACCCCGACGAGTCGGCCGACGACGCTGGCTGACGTACCTCGCCCATCAGTTTACTTACAGACCAAGACGCACCCAGGAGACGGAGGATCGCAGATGATTGCACTGGCGAAGGTGAAGGAAGTCGAGCGGCTGTTGGTCGGTGGCAAGTTGTCGCATCGCAAGATCGCCAAGGCCACCGGCGTTTCGCGCGCCACGGTCGGCGCGATCGCCTCGGGCAAGCGTGCCGACTACGAAGCGCGGCACTTGGAGCGCGCGAAAGAGCGCGAGCCGCTGGGCCCTCTCGAGCGCTGCGCCGAGTGCGGCGGCATGGTCTACAAGCCTTGCCGACTTTGCCGGGCGCGGAAGGCCAAGAGCCAGCAGGAAGAAATCGCCCGCGCGGCACGGCGCCGAGCGCGCGAGCAAACCCGCGATCGTCTGCTGGCCGCGATCCGCCGCGCCCATCAGCCGCCCGCCGCGCCGTGAGCGGCTGCCGCGAGTCACTTGCCCGCCGCGGTCGCGGGCGGAGCATCGGATTGCAGGTAGCGGAACAGGTCGCGCACCTCTTGCGGTGCGAGCGTTTCCAGCAGCCGCTCGGGCATCAACGACTGGGCCGAGGGATTGATCTGTTCGACTTCGTCGCGCGCGAGCGTGGTCTTCTGGTTCTTGGCGTCGACCAAGGTGAATTGCTGCGGTGTGGCTTCAATCACCAGGCCGGTGAGCACGCGACCGTCGGTGAGCACGGCAATCTGCGAAACGAACTCGGGACGGATGTAGCCGCTGGGGTCCAGGATGTTCAACAGCAGGGCGTCGCGGTTCTTGCGGTCGGCGCTGGTCAGGTCGGGCCCCACCTTGTTTCCTTCGCTGTGGAGCGTGTGGCAGATGGCGCAGTGCTTGACGAACAACTTGTGGCCGCTGTCGAGATCACCGGGCGCCTCGTTGAGCACCCGGCCCAGCACCGGCACATAGGCTTGCTTCTCGCCGGGGGTGGCAGAGCGAATCTTACCCCAGCGGGCTTCAATGGCGGCCGCCAGCGACGCGTCTTGGTGCGCGAGCATCTGGCGAATCTGATCGACGGACACATCCTTGGCGTCGACGTCGCCATGGGCCACGGCCGCCACCAACGCGGCGCTCCAGGCGGGGCGACTGGCCAAGAGCGTAATCGTGCGGGCACGCAGTGGGGCGTTGAACTGCGAGTAATGCCGCAGCACTTGCAGGGCGACCTCGTCGTCGGAAAAATGTTCGAGGGCCGCCAGGGCCGCCATACGAATCGGCTCCGCCTCGTGGCGCGATTCGTCGAGCAGTCGGGCCAGTGGCGCTTGCGCATCGGCTCGGGCCGCTTGTCCCATGGCCGAGATGAATGCCAGCCGCACGGCTGCCGACTCGTTCGGATCGGCCAGGCGCGCCAGGATGCGAGCGTAGGCGTCCGGATTGCCCAGCCGCATCGCGAATCGGGCCACGGTCGGATCGGCGCCATCCTGTTGCCACAGCCTGGCCACTGATTCGACCAATGGCGCGGGCACTTCGGCGAGCGGCGGACCCGAGAGATCCTTATCGAGCGCCGAGATCAGCAGATGCACATCCTCGCGGCTGGGGGCCAGCGATAACAACCGCGCGCAAGCCGCGTAGCCGTCCGAAGATCGGTCAGCCATGAAGCGCCGCGCCAGGCGTTCGGCAATCGTGTTGTGTACGATCGGCAATTGCCAGGCTTCGCTCGTGGCGAGCAAATCGAGCACCGGCTCGCGATCGGTCAGGGCCTTGTCCTCGATCGCCCACCACAGCAACAGCGGAATGTGCGGATCGCCCGCGTCTTCATTGCGACGCAACAATTGCGCGATGATTGGCAGAGCGTCGGCAGCGTTCAGTCGTTTGCAGGTGCAGGCCAACTGGCTGCGCACGCTGGCGGACGGTTCGCTGGCGGCCAATTGAACCAGCCGCTGAGCCATCGCCGGTGGCAAGGCGCGGCGGTCGTCGCCCACCAGTCGGATTGTCCACGCCCGAACGTCGGCACTGGGATGATCGAGCAGTCGCATGGCCAGCGTGTCGTTCCAGCCGCCGCTGACGTAAAGGGCCCACAGAACCTCGAGCGCCAGTTGCCCATCGGGCGCGTGGTCGATCAGCTCTTGCAGTCGGGGCAAAACGCTCGCGTCGCGTCGTTCGGAAAGAATGCGGCGGGCTTCGCGGCGATGCCAAACGTTGGGCTGTGAGAGCAGCTCGACCAGTTGGGCACTGGTTCGCCGCGACAGGTCGAGCTTTTCGGCGGGCTGGGTGCAGCGGGCTACGATTTTCCAGATGCGGCCATTGCTGCGGTCCCAGGTGTCGTCGGGAATTACGTGGTTGGCCCGTTGATCGTACCAGTCGGCCACGAATACCGAGCCGTCGGGGCCCGAGAGGCAATCGATGGGCCGGAACCAAATGTCGTCGGTTTCCAGCAGCGTGCCGACGAAGCGGGTTTTGAACGTCGAGCGGTCGGGCTCGATGGCGCTCCAGTAGACCGCGTTCGACAGCAGATTGGCGGCGACGTAGGTGTTGTTGAACTCCGCGGGAAACGCGCCGCCTTGATAGACGATGCCGCCGCAGGTGACGTGTCCGCCCACGTGGCCCGTGTGTTTGACGTGGTCGAAGTAGCCGTAGGTATAGGGATTGTGCAACGGGCCGTGCTTGGTGAAGCCTTTGACGTAATAGCCGCCTTGCACCTGGTGCAGGCAGAGAGCGTCGCCCCAGTTGGTGCCGGCAATGGCATTGCCGTGAGCGTCGAAATCGAGTCCCCAGGTGTTGCCACCACCTTCGCTAAACAGCTCGAACCTTTTGGTCGCGGGGTGATAGCGCCAGATGCCTTGTTGAAAACCAATTCCGCGGATGTTGGCCGTGACCGTGCTGCCTTGCGTGCCATAGAGCCATCCATCGGGGCCCCATTGCAGCGAGTTGACGACCGCGTGGGCGTCCTCCAGACCGAAGCCACGCAACAGAACTTCCGGGTCGCCATCGGGAACGTCGTCGCCGTTTCGGTCGGGATAGAACAATAAATACGGCGCGGCGCCGACATAAACGCCACCGTTGCCGATGGCCAGCGCCGAGGCCAGGTTCAAGCCCGTGGCAAAATCCTTGGCCCGATCGACGCGACCGTCACCGTCCGTGTCCTCCAGGATCGTGATCTTGTCGGCGCCCTTCGGCCCGCGCGGGGGCGGCTCGGGCACGCGATCGTATTTGGTGCGCAGATATCGATCGACTTCGACCGGCTTCAGCCCCGCGGGCGTGGGATATTGCAGATACTGAATCACCCACATCCGCCCGCGGTCGTCGAAGGTCATCGTGACCGGCTGTCGCACTAGCGGCTCGCTGGCATAGAGCTGAACTTCGAAGCCTTCGGCCACCTTGAAGTGCTTGAGCGCTTCCTCGGGCGTGAGCGCGTCGGCCCGCAGCGGTCGCGGCGAGACCGTCGCCAGAGTGATAGCCACTACCGCGAGCATCGTGAGCAGACGAGCGACGCGCGGCAAGGTCGGAAATCGGCTGGCGATCGCGATCATGGTCCAATATCCAAGTTGGCGAACGTTCATTTGAGTGTGGTCAGAAAGGCCAGCAGGTCGGCGGCGTCCTGGGCCGTCACGTCGCTAAGGACCAACTCGGGCATTAGCGACTTCTGCTGCGGCACCAGGGCCTCGATGTCGCCCGTGGCCACGCGCACCGTTTGGCTTTTGACGTCTTTGAGTACGACGTGGTCGGCAGTGCGTTCGGTCAGAAAGCCGGCGTAGACCTGGCCCTCTTTCGTCTCGAGCAAGTAGGGAATGAACTCGGGCGCGATGGCTTTTGACGGTTCGATGATGGTCTCCAGCAGCGCCTTGCGTTCGTATTTCTTGCCGATGTTGCTCAGGTCGGGGCCGAGCGTGTTGCCGAAGCCTTGCACGGCGTGACACTGTTTGCACTGCGCCGCCGAACTCTTGAAGAAGATCTCTCGGCCGCGATTCGCATCTCCCTCGAGTGACAGAATCTGATCCTGCGCTACGGCCTTGCCCAGTTTTTGCGGACGCTCGGCTTCGGGAATGAACTTCTCATAGAGGACCCGGACGTTCGAGTCGGGATGCGCGATGGCCTTTTTGATCACGGGTCGCTCGAGCTCGGGTCGCAATTGCTTTTCGTCGATCAATCGCAGCAGCACCAGTGCTCCGCCGGTCGAGTCAACCAGGCGCTCGGCGGCGCGGGCCCGCAGCTCGGCCGAATAGGTGTCGGTCGAAAGAATCTCGCGCAGCACGCGAATATCCTGCACGTCGACGATTCCCCGCAGGGCCGCTTTCACGACTTGCGGGTTCGAGTCGCTCAGCCACGTGCGCAGCGACGCGGCGATGCCGTCAATCTTGAGCTTGGCGGCCACGTCGATGGCTTGCGCACGCACGCCCGGCTCGGTCTTGGGCGAATCGGCCAGTGCTAGCACCTGGCTGCCCAGGCCGGCCAGGTGCAAGCGGCCGATGGCCGAGAGAACCGGGGCGCGCAGGTCGGGGTCGTCGAGCAGTTTGCCCAGCGCGGCGCCGAATCGTTCGTCGGAAGTCATGGCTGCCCAGGGACTGCGACCGTGCAAGTTGCCCAATACCTTGTCGAGCGCTCGGCGTCGCAGTGGTGCAGGTCGCTGGCCATCCTCGGCAAATCGCAACAGACCCCAACCGGCGTCGGGTGACGGCATGTTCACGGCGCTGTCGAACGCCAGGCGGGCCGATTTGTCGTCCAGGTTCTTGTCGGCCAAGCGCGCCAGCAGTTGATCGACCGCCCGCTGAGGGTTGAGCAGCTGCAAGAGCGGAAATTGTTCGATAGCCAGGGGACCCTTCTGTTCCAGCCGGGCCAGCAGGGCTGCCTTGCGATCGCCGGCGGCGACATTGATGGCTTCGAGCTGATAGCGGTCGCTGCCGTCGTAGGTGGCCGCGATCTTGGCCAGCGCGTCCGTGGCCGAGTCACCCGAGAGGGTGCGAATCGCCAGCAGCACTTCGCGGCGGACCTCGCTCGACGGATCGCCGGCCAGGCCCAGGATCGCTGGGCCGAACTCGTTACCGTGCCGCCGCAGGATGCGCACGCCGAGCGCGCGAAACGCCGGATCGTCCTGCCGCAACTGATCGACCACGACATTGCGCGCGTCACCGCCGATGCGGTCCAACAGCCACAGCGCCCGAGCGCGGTTTACCGGGTTGCGATCGGCCACGAGCACGATCAACGCCGGCGTGCTCTTCGATCCGTCGGCCAGCAGACGTTCGCGGGCCAGGAACTGCGTGGCCAGATTCGGGCTTTGCAGTGCTTCGATCGCGTCAGCCGTGTTTGCATAAGGTCCAGGCTTGTCGCGGCGCGCGAGCTTCTTGTCGCGAGGCACGAGCATGAAAATGCGTCCCTGATCGGGATTGTTGTAGCCATGGCCGCCCACGCCGCCGTCGTACCAGTCGGAGACGTACAATCGTCCGTCGGGTGCGGCGCAAATGTCGTCGGGACGGAAATAGCTGTCCCCTTCGTTGCTCAGGAAAACTTCGCTCGTTGCCTGCATGCCAAATCCGTTCAACTGGTGACGATAAACTCGGCACTCGCGCGGGCCGGGGTCGGTGTGCAGCGGGGCATTCTGAAACTTTTCGCCGAACGCGTCGCTTTCATAAAAACACATGCCGGTCGGCGAACCGAAGCCGGTGATCAGCGTGCCCGGCACATAGCCGGGGATGTGGCCGCGGAAGTGCCAGTGTTCGCGGAAGGGAGTCTCGGCCGAAAGCCGCGTGGCCAACTCCTGCTTGTCGAACGGCGGACCGCCGAACCAGCCATAGTTACCGCCCTCCATGATCCAGCAGATGCGCACGCTCTCGTTGCCGTCGTTGTCGTTGTCGCTGACGAACGGTTCGCCGAACGAGCTAACGCAGATTTCGTAGGGATTACGAAAATTCACCGCAACCGTTTCCAGGTGGCTTCCGTCCAACTCGCCACGCAGCATGGCGCCCCATTGGAACTTGATCTTCGAACCGTCGGTGCCCGTGACATTGAAGCCGGCATCGCCGTGCGACATCCACCATTTGTGGTCGGGCCCCAGCACCAGGCTGTGCGCGCCGTGATCGTGATTGTGGCCGCCGAAGCCGGTGAGCAGTTTGTGTGGCGGGCCGTCGGCTTTCAGGTCGTGGTCTTTGTCTTCGTAGACCCACAAGTCAGGGCTGGTGGCCACATAGACTTTGTCGCCGGCCACGCAAATGCTCATCGGACAGAAGACGCCATCGGCGAAGACGGTCATCTTGTCGGCCTTGCCGTCGCCGTCGGTGTCTTCCAGCACCTTGATCTTGTCGGCCGGCGGGGTCTTGGCTCCCGAGCGATACCACTGAATTTCGGCGACCCACACCCGGCCGTGCGTGTCGACGTCAATGGCTGCGGGGTTGGTGATCATCGGCTCGGCGGCGAACACCGAGACTTCGATCGGCGGCGTCGCCCGGAGCGTTCTCAATTCCTCGTCGGCCGACAATTGCCCACGAGCCGCGACCGGCAAGGCCAGGGGAAGCACCAAAGCCGCCGCGCACAGCCAGACACCACGGGAACGAGCATTCATGGAGAGCAATCCTGGGAGGGAAGGAGAGCGAAGCTAGTATAAATCGGCCCCCAGCGCCGGGCAACGCGGTGCCGATGGTCGCGTTGTCGCTGGCTGGAATGGCGATGAGCCTAGCGAGCGCTGCGCTTGGGGGGCGTGGCGGCCGGTTGCCGTGCGCGGCCTTGGCTCGGGGCGAGGAAATGCTCCGGCCACGACAGGCGGCGGCTTCGGGCCAACGGAACACGCACGATCACATGGTGATGCTGCCCGAGCCGCCTTCTTCCATCGGCTTGTAGTCGTCGGTGACTTCGGGCTGTTCGGCTTGTTGGCCCAGAATGTAGAGCCGCCAGGCGTCGAGCTGCTCTTGCGTCAGGGTATTGTCGCGGGCCAGTTCGTGCTTCAGTTCGTGCTGCGTGCCGGCCACGCTGACGTGAACAGTGAGCCGGCCATTTTCTTGATAGGAAAAGCGGACTTCGATCGGCGTCTGGGCCGGCAGATCGCGGGGCAGATCGCGGACGACGCAGCGGCCGATCGGCGTACAGTCGGCAGGAGTCGCGCTTTCGCCCTCGACGATCCGCACCAGGATCGATTGCTGACCCGCGTTTTGGGTGCGAAACACGCGGCGGGCCGTGACCGGCAGCGCCGTGTTGCGCGGAATCAAGATCGCGTTGCGCTTGCGCTGCGTGCGTGCGTCGGTGGCCACGACACCCAGGCTGTGCGAGTTGACATTGCGGACCACCACCGAGGGCGCCTCGCCGCGATTGCGTGCCAGGATGATGCCGGCGTGCAGCGCGGCGCCGTGGGCCACGGCCTCGTCGACCGCCACCGAGGCGTCGGGCTCCTTGCCCGAAAGTTGGCGGAGCATCTTGGCGACCATCGGCATCCGCGTCGATCCGCCGACCAGCAGCACGTAGTCCAAATCGTTCCAGGTCAGCCCCGCGGCTTGCAGCGTTTGCTTGGTGGTGAATTGCGTGCGGTTGAGCAGATCCTGGGTCAGCTCTTCGAATTTCTCGCGGGTCACCTCGACGCGCGTCGCCTGGCTCTTATAGTCGCAACTGATCGATACCTTGGCACGGGCCGAGAGTGTGCGTTTGGCGTCTTCGCACTCGCGCCACAGCCGGCCAGCGGTGTTCGGGTCCTCGCGCGGATCGAGCTGATAAGTGCGCATGAATTCCTGCGCCACGTAGTCGACCAGTCGCATGTCGAAATCCTGGCCGCCCAGCTGCACGTCTCCGTCGGTGGCCAGGGCCAGAAACTCGTTGCCGCGGATTTCCATGACCGTGACGTCGAACGTGCCGCCGCCCAGGTCATAGACCAGCAACTTGCGCGGCGCGTTCGACTCGCCTTGCTTATTCAAGAAGCCCTTCAAGAAGCCGTGGGCGATGGCCGCGGCCGTGGGCTCGTTGATGATGTCGAGCACTTCGAAGCCGGCCATGTAGCCGGCGTCTTGCGTGGCCTTGCGGCGCACTTCGTCGAAGTAGGCCGGCACCGTGATCACGACTTTCTTGAAGTCGCCGATCTGCCGGGCCGCGTCCTGACGCAGCTTGTTGAGCACGAAGGCTTGCAGCGCCTCGGGCGGATATTTGCGGCCCAACAGCGGCTTGTGAAACGTGCGGTCGCCCAGCTCGCGCTTGGCGCATTGGGCGACGTGCTCGGCCTCGGTGGCGATGGCTTTCAGTGCTTCCTTGCCAACCACGGCCAGATCGCCCTCGAACAGCACCACGCTGGGCGTGACCAGGTCACCTTCGGCGTTGACCAAGGTAATCGGTCGACCGGTGTCGTCGATATAAGCGACGGCCGAGTAGGTGGTTCCCAGATCGATACCTACGGCCGGAGTGTTGTCTTCTGTCATGCGAATTCGCGAAAGAAAGGAATCAGGAAATTGGCCGACCCGTGTGGCCTAGCGCGGCACGGTCGAAGCCGCGCCGCCGGCCGGCGGATCGCCGCCAAGCCCCGGCAGAGGTAGGTGATACCAGTTATAACTGGGTTCGATAAACATCAAAATATAATACCCGATGAGCAAGCCCAGGACCGAAAAGACCACATACCCGCCCAGCATGATCGCCATCTGACGGGGGGACGATTTTCGACTTCTGCCCCGCACCCCGATGGCCGCGTCGATTTCGTCGAAATCGACCTGCCTGGGCACCAGTTGTCCCATGGGCAATTCGGCCGGCTCGTGCGGGTCGTGTGACGGCGGCTCCAGCGCGGGCTCGCCGACGGGCAGCGCCGGGCCACGGTCCTTGTGGCTGGCCAGGTGGGCCAAAACGGCCTTCAGCCCCACCTCGCTGGCCAGCAGTTTTTTCCACTGGTTCACCTGGTCGACCGACAGCCCCAGGTTGCGGCGCGCTTCGACCGAGAGCGGCGCGTTGTTCGTGGCCAACTGGGCTTTGACCTGCAAACGGCGGTCGACCGTGAGCTGATAGTGAACTTCGATCGGCGTGCCCTTGGGCAGGTTGCCGGGCAAGCCCGAGATCGTCAGCTCGGCCACGCGCGTACACTCGGCCGCCTTGCGGCTTTCGCCTTCGAGCAATTGCACGGTCAGCGAGCGTTGATCGTCGGCCGTGGTCGCCAGTTTCGAACTGGTGCCACAGGGCAGTTGCGTGCCGCGGGTCACGATCACGACGTTTTCACTGCGCTTGGTCTGCGGGTCGGACCACTCCAGGCCCAGGCTATGCGTCGTTAGGTCGACCAGCTCGAGCGGCACCGTCGACGCGCGGCCTTCGCGAGCGGCGAGCAAACTGGCGGCGCGCAAGGCGGCGCCCCGGGCCACCGCTTCCTCGGGATGCAGATTGGCCACGCCCTTCAGGCCGGTCAGTGTTTCGAGCATGCGGCAGATCATCGACATCCGCGTGGCGCCCCCCACCAGCAGCAAATGGGCCACGTCGGGCCAGGCCATGGCGGCTTGCGACAGCGCGGCTTCGGCGACTGCTTTTGCCCGAGCCAACAGATCGGCCGTGATGTCCTCGAACGCCTGGCGCGTGATCGTGATGTCGGCCGAATGCGACTGGCGCTCGATGTGCACGCGGGCTTGCAGACGCGCGGTGAGCGTGTGCTTGGCTTCGGCCGCGTTCTCGACCAATCGCCGCACGCTCTTCATGTCATAGCGCGGATCTTCGCCGAACTGATTGGCAAATTGCTCGGCCAGGTGGTCGGCCAGCCGCAGGTCCCAATCGCGACCGCCGAGCCGCGCGTCGCCCACGACCGATAGCGCGCGGATGATGCCCGGCTTGATTTCGATGATGCCGGCGTCGAGCGTGCCGCCTCCCAGGTCGAAAACCAAAACGCGGCAGCCGGGTTTATCGGCGCCGCCGGGAGTCAGATAGCCCTGGATTTCGGCGAATGCCAAGGCGGCGGCGAGCGGATCGTTGATCGTGCCGACGATGTCGAGCCCCGCGATCTGAGCGGCATCGAGCAAGGCCTTGCGCTGCGTCTGGTTGAAGGAAGCAGGGACCGATAGCACCACGGCCGGCGGCGGGCCCGGAGGACCGGTCGTGATCTCGCCATAGACCTTCTTCAACAGACAGGCCTCGATCACTTCGGCCGGCAGCAGCTCGCCGCCGATGGCGCGCGAGTAGGCCGTCTGACCGAAGTCGCGTTTCACGTACTCGGCCGCCCGGTTGGGCTGCGCGGCCGCCGCCTGTTTGGCCGGCCGGGCGAAGAGCAATTCCTCATCTTCGAAGTAGACGATGCTCTCGAGCAGCAAGTCGCCCTGGGCGTTGCGAATCATGCCGCTGCGCCCCACCTCGTCAATGCGCGCAAGGGCCACGCAACTGGTTCCCAGGTCGATTCCTACGGCACGACTGGACGGCATTGGCGGCGCGGAAGGGTGACGCCGTCCGGGTAGCGGGCGGCTCGGATGCGAGTAGAACTTTGACTGTAACCGGCTGCCGCCCATGAGGCAACCGACTGACAGCGATGCTGCTTACGGCACGCGGCCCGTGATCATGAGGACGGGTATTTTGGTGAGAATTCCCTGCACCATGGCCTGACGCGCCTGCCAGCGAAGCAGGGCACCCACCTTCATTGGTGCGGGCTCGAGAAAAGCAGTCAGCTCCCGGCACGGGTACTTCGTTAGCAGTTATGATGGGAAAAGACTTGCCTTGGCCCCACCTCACGCTGTGCCGCGCTAGTGCATGACTATGGCCCCCGAAGAGCATCAAGCCGACGTCCGCATGCGAGGCTTTGCCCGTCGCGCAACGGTGGCGGCAGCGATCGAGTGGCTGGACGCGCAGGTGCGGCCACTGCCCTCCGAACCCGTGGCACTGTCGGCGGCGGCGGGGCGCGTGCTGGCCGCGTCCGTGGCCAGTGCCGTCGACGTGCCGGGCTTCGATCGGGCGATGATGGACGGCTTTGCCGTGCGCGCGGCCAGTGTCGCCGGAGCCAGCGTCTATAACCCGATCGAATTGCCAGTCGTCGGTGAGGCGTTTCCCGGGCGGCCGTTTTCAGGCCACGTGGAACGGGGGCAGGCGGTCAAGATCATGACCGGCGCGCCCCTGCCCTCGGGCGCCGACGCTGTGTTGCCGGCCGAATTGGCCGAGTTCTCGGCGACCATGCTCAAGGCGCACGGCGAAGTGTCACCTCGGAAGCATGTGGGCCCGACGGGCGAGGACGTCGCCGCTGGGACGGTCGTTTTGCCGGCCGGCCGCCGTCTGCGACCGCAGGATTTGGGCCTGCTGTCGTCAATCGGCGTCGCCGCCGTGTCGTGCGTCCGCCGGCCGCGGGTCAGCGTGGTGGTCACGGGCAGCGAACTGCTCGCCGAAGGCAGCCGGCCGCACGGCAACCAGATCACCGATGCAAACGGGCCCATGCTGGCGGCTTTGGTCGAGCGCGACGGCGGGCAGATTGCTGGGCGTGCGATTGTTGATGACAACCGCGACGCGATTCGCGCGGCCTTGTTGGCCGAGGCCGACGTCGTGCTGGTGTCTGGCGGATCGAGCGTGGGGCAAGAGGACCACGTGCCGACGTTGCTGGCCGAGGCCGGCGGCCAATTGGCGATCCACGGCGTGGCCATGCGGCCGAGCAGTCCGGCAGGCATGGGACGGCTGGGCAATCGGCTGGTGTTTCTGCTGCCGGGCAATCCGGTGTCGTGTCTGTGTGCCTACGATTTCTTCGCCGGCCGGGCGATCCGCGGCTTGGGAGGTCAAAAACTCGCCTGGCCCTATCGGCAGCAGAGCGCCAAGCTGGTGCGCAAGATCAGCTCCGAGATCGGCCGGGTCGATTATGCCAGGGTTACCGTGGCCGATGGCCTGGCGACACCGTTGGCGATCGGCGGCGCGTCGATCCTTTCGTCGACCACCCGGGCCGATGGCTTTGTGATCATTCCAGCGGACCTGGAAGGCTATGCGGCGGGACATGACGTGGACGTGTTTCTTTACGATTAGGGGCGATTCGGAATTCGACGCGGCGATTCGGAGCGGCAAACCGGGCGGTCGTCAATGAACACGCAAGAACAGTTTCTGGAAGTGGTCGACCGCGACGAGGCGGAGCGGCGGTTTCGCGCGGCAGTGCGCGTGGCGCCGCTGGGGGCCGAGACGGTTGAGCTGCGGGCGGCCTTGGGGCGCGTGTTGGCCGAGGACGTGATCGCCACGGTCGACGTGCCGTCGTTCGATCGGTCGAATCTCGATGGCTTTGCCGTCCGCGCGGCCGATACCTACGGCGCGCGCGAGGAAAGCCGGCGAACGCTCAAGCTGCTGGGCGAAGTCGTGGCGACCGGCGTCGTGCCGACGACCGAAGTAACCTCCGGCAACGCGGTGTCGATCGCCACCGGAGGCATGTTGCCGCGCGGAGCCGATGCGGTGGTGCCGGTCGAGGTGACCGATGCCACGGAGGACGGCGTGTCAATCGCCAAGGCCGTCACGCCGGGCTCGGGGGTGACGTTTGCCGGCACCGACATTTCGCGCGGCGAAACGGTGCTGCGGCGCGGCGAGTTGCTGACCAGTCGCGAGACCGGGGTGCTGGCCGCGATCGGCTGCGCCAGCGTACAGGTATGGCGACGGCCCCGCGTCGCGATCATCTCGACGGGTGATGAGATTATTGCCCCCGGCGAGCCGATGCGACCGGGGCTGGTGTATGACTCGAACGCCCAGATTCTGGCCGACGCCGTTATCGAGTTGGGCGGCGAGCCCTTGCCGTTGGGCATCGTCCGCGACGATCGCGAGCAGCTTCGCCGGGCGCTCGACGAGGCCTTGGCCAAGGCCGACGTGGTGCTGCTCTCGGGCGGTACGAGCAAGGGGGGCGGCGATCTTTCCTATCGGGTGGTCGCCGAGCTCGACGCGCCGGGCATCGTGGCCCACGGCGTGGCGCTCAAGCCGGGCAAGCCGATTTGCCTGGCGGCTCAGCACGGCAAACCGGTGGTCATCCTGCCGGGCTTTCCGACTTCGGCCATTTTCACGTTTCACGAATTCGTGGCCCCGGTGATCGCCGCCCTCGCGGGGCGGGCGCCCGAAGAGCGCGCGTCGTTGACGGCCCGGGTGGCGGTGAAAATCAATTCCGAGATCGGACGCACCGAGTACGTGCTGGTCGGGCTGGTCGCCGATCCGGTGGCCGGCGAAATGGTCGCCTTTCCGCTGGGCAAAGGCTCGGGCTCGGTGACCACGTTCAGCCGTGCCGATGGGTTCATCACGATCGGCCGTCACGAGGAAATCGTCGAAGCCGGCACGGTGGTTCGCGTGCAACCGCTGGGGCGCGAGCTGCGGGCGGCCGATCTGGTCGTCATTGGCAGCCACTGCATCGGGCTCGACTACCTGTTGGGCCTGCTGCAGGACCTGGGCTTTCACACCAAGTTTCTCTCCGTGGGCAGCACCGCCGGTTTGTCGGCCGTCACGCGCAACGAGTGCGACCTGGCCGGCATCCACCTGCTCGACGTCAACACCGGGCAATATAACCATCCCTACATCACCGCCGAGCTCGAGCTCATCAAGGGCTATCGCCGGCTGCAAGGCGTGGTCTATCGAAGCGGCGATCCGCGCTTCGAGGGTCTTTCCGCCGAGCAGGCGATCGAGCGCGCGAAGCACGATCCCCAATGCCTGATGGTCAATCGCAACCAGGGCAGCGGCACCCGCATCCTGATCGATCGGATGCTCGAGGGCACCGAGCCCGCCGGCTATGCCGTGCAAGCCCGCAACCACAACGCCGTGGCCGTCGCCATCCAGCAAGGCCGCGCCGACTGGGGCGTCGCCATCGAAACCGTCGCCCGCAGCGAAGGCCTGAGCTTTTTGCCGCTCGCCGACGAGCACTACGACTTCATCATCCCCCAGGTGCGCCTCGGCCGCCCAGCCGTGCTGGCGTTTCGCGAACTGCTGAGTGATCCGGCTGTGCGGGCGCATCTGACGAGTTTGGGATTGCCGGCGAGTGAATCATGAGCGAAGTGCCGACAACGAAACCTCGTCGCCGTTGGCTGCGCTTCAGCTTGCGAACGTTGTTCGTGGCGGTACTCGTCGTGGGCGTCGGGTTGGGACTTGTGGTCCGCAACGTTCAGAAAGCCGAGCGACAGCGCAGAGCGATTGAAGTGTTGACGAAGAATGGCTCGTATTGTCACGTAAGTTACGGCCTCGACGAACGTGGTCTTCAGATTAACGAGCCACGCATGCCGCGATGGCTCGTCAAGTTGTTTGGCGAAGACTTTTTCTACTCAATAAAATCCATTGACGGATCGAAACTTGCGGCCTTCGAGTGTCTCCAATGCTTATCGGACCTCGAGCGGCTTGAGTCCGTGTATTTTCACAATGCGCCGGGCAAGGCGATCATGCCTTACGTTGCAGGACTTGCAAAAGCCAAATTTGCGGAGTTCTCGCATTGCAACTTGAGCGACTCGGATTTGGAGGATTTGCGCGGGCTCGTTGCAATGGAGGCACTTTCCCTAAACGACAATCCAGTCACCGGGGTAGGCTTAATTCATCTTGGCGACTCGCGGCACCTGAGGAATCTCTACGCGACGGGAACCCAATTCGACGATGCCGGAATGCGGAATTTGGCGGACTTGCGATCGCTCGAACATCTTACGGTCTCGGGCTCGGATCAGCTGACGGATGAGGGTTTCAAAGTCTTGCGATCATTGACCGCTTTGAAGCGGTTACTTGTGCAAGGCGGCCGTATAAGCGAAAGTTCATTGAAGTGTTTGCAGGGAATGCGCCAACTCGAATCGCTTGGGCTAGATAGGAACCCGAATCTTGGTGATGCGGGGCTTGTTCACATTGAGCGATTAGTCAGTTTAAGAGGCTTAAATCTTACTGATTGCGGGGTCACGAACTTGGGCCTCACCAGCATCGGGCGGATCACTAATCTGGAGCACCTGTGGTTGGACAGCAATCCGATTACAAGTAATGGGATTGTCCAACTACGAGGACTGTCGCGATTGGAGACACTTTCGCTCGTAGGATGCTCGATCGATGACTCCGCGGTTCCAGAATTGAAGCGGTTTCCGAAGCTGGAGGGGGTCTTTGTTAGCTTCGGTGCGTTCAGTAAATCCGCAGTTAAAGAGCTCGCGCCCATTCGGATAATTGGCAACAACTAGAGTTGAAGACAAAGCCACCGCTACCCCATCGCCACCAGCTTCAACTGCTCCAGAATCGTCGCCCGAACCTTGGCTTCGGCGTCGACTTCCAAGAAGCTGCTGCGGGCGCGCCAGGTTTCGTAGCCGCCGAGTTGGTGGTGCTCGGCGGTGGGTAGGTAGCCGCAGTAGTCGTTGGCCAGTTCGATGGTGAAGGTGGGCTTGAGTGGGCTGGCGGATTTGATGGCCAGGCCGGTTTCGACAAAGGTCTCGCAAGGGCTGGTGGCAATGCCCAAATCGCCGATCCGCAAGGCTTGCACGATCGTCTCGACGAAGGGGGGATACTCGTTCAGAAGCACAGTCTCGCGGGCGTAGACTTCATCAACGCGGGCCAGGACGGGCGTCTTGGCTTGCGAGAGGATGAACTTCGCGCGGGCCACCTCATCCTTGGGCGTCGAGCGGCGGGCGAGTCGCAACTTGGCTTGGCGCATGGCCAGGGGCACCCAGGGGCGATACTCGATTTGGCCGGCCACTCGGGCGGCTTCCGTGGCCAGGCGATCGGCGACGAAATGAATCTGGGCGTAGGGCGGCTGGGCCGGTCCCGCCTGGCGGAAGTTGACGTTGTTGATGTTGCCGCTGGTGCCGTTGGACATGATGCCCACGAAAGGCGGAGCTAGATTATCGGCGGAAAGGCGATCGGCCGAAAGTAGTTGTTGCAGCCGATCGGCAAAGGCGCCGAAGTAATCGGCCGAGACGTCGCCGGGGCCGGTGTTGCCAACATAGTGCAGCGAGTAATTGGCCAGCAAGGCCAGCGGGCGGCCCTCGCGCGAGCGCACGGCCAGCACGCCCACCTCGGGATCGATCGGGCCAGCCGGTTCAACCAGGTCGGGGCTGCCGACGGGCGGGTTCATTTTCACGTGGTCCGGTTTGCCGAACGGATCGAGCATCGCGAGCCCCTCGCGCATCTTCCAACGGCGATTGAAGACTTGCGTCTCGTCTCGACCCACGCCCCAGCCGATTTCGGCCGGCGCCAGGTTGTGGTGGGCGCGGCGGATGCCGTCGGCGATGCGAACGGCCAGAAACTCGCCATAGCGCGGATCGGGCTCGCTCTGAAACACCGCGCCCAGCGTGGGCGCCGTGTGGGTGTGCGTGGCCGAGACGAGCATCTGATCGAGCGGAATCGCGGTGTGGCCGTGAGCCAGGTGCTTGGCGTGGTTCAAGATCGACTGCGGAATCATGCAGCTATCGCAGACCACGATCGCCAGGCTGGTCTCGCCATTGTCGAGCACCAGGCAGCGGGCGTGCAGCTCGTCGTGAATGTGCACCGCCGTGCGATCTTGCATGCCGCCGTTGAGCGAGATGCCCAAGGGGGGCGTGATGTGGCTCGCGGCGGCGCCGGCGCGAAGTTGCTTATCGGCCATGAGCAAAGACCCCTGGGGCATTCGAATCGCACGCGGACCGCGCGGCGCCATCGCCGGCAATGCCCTGTGCGATCAGCGGCGCACGATTACTTGACGCGGGTTGGCAGGATGACCATCGGCACGCCATCCCATTGTAACCGCCGCTGCAGCGAATAGGCGGTCTCGTTGTGCAGCCAACGCTGATACCAGGTGTCTTTTTGAAAGACCAACTGCCCGGCGAAGAACACGGCCCGGGGATACTGCTTCTTGACCGCCACACACAGGTGTTCCAGCTCATCGACCGGGTCGGTGCCGATCGACATGAAGCCGATAGCCGGCATGCCGAGGCAGCGGGCATGATCGACATAGGTGTCCAGCGACTCGGACGTGAACTTGCGCAAATCGTCGACGGCGTCGGAGCCCTTGAAGTTGCCCGAGTCGACCACCCCGACCGAAAGGAACACGGTGCCCTCGAAGCGGCCGGGTCCAAAGCGAATGGCGTTCAAGAAGGTGTGGACGCCGAGGCCGCTGTAGCCGCCCACGAGAATCGCGGCGACGGGTTTCGAGGCGTCGGGCTGGCCCGCGGTCGGGCTGCCGGTGGGTGCGACCACTTCGAGCAGCGAGCTGAGCCGCATGAGCTTCTGCACGACGCGGTCGTAGTATTGGTGAATCGCGAAGCAAAACATGACGCACAAGCCCGTGACCGCCAACGTGCGCCAGCCGCCCGACATGAACTTCTCGGAAATCGTGACGGCCAGGATCGACAAGCACATCACGGCGCCGAACAGAAACAGCGCCAGCCGTCGCTTCCACACGGGACTCGTGCCACGCACTTCCCACCAGTGGCGGCTCATGCCGATCATCGACAGCGAGAACGTCACGAACACGTTGATCGAATACATCTCGACGAGCGCCACGACCTCTCCGCCGGTGATCCACAGCGCGCCCAAGGCCGCGAAGCCCATCAGCAAGACGCCGTTATGCGCCGCCAGCCGTTCCGAAAGGTTGGCAAACCAGTGCGGCACCCACGAGTCGCGAGCCATGCTGGCCAACACGCGGGGGCCATCGATGAAGCCGGCCTGCGCGGCCACGACCAGCAGCAGGCCCTCGGAAATGACGGTCACCAACACGAAGGAGCCGCCAAACCAGTCGGGCAAGCCCAGCTCGTGAACGAATGCTTCGGTGAGCAACTGATTCATCGTCCGGTCTTCCATCGGACGAATGTTGAGCAGCAAGTAGCCGATGATCAACCCGCCGGCCGTCAAAGCCAGCGAGATGGCCATGTACATCATGGTGCGCTTGCCGGTGGCCACGCGCGGTTCGCGCATCACGGGCATGCTATTGGAAACGGCCTCAATGCCGGTATAGGTGCCGGCACCGAGCGAATAGGCCTTGAGGAACATGAGCAGCATGCCGATGAATCCGACGCTCGGATTGTTGAGCCCTGTGCTCACTTCGTCGACAATTTTCTCGGCCGTCGAAGCCACGGCGCCGGCATTGAAGATCACGGTGCCGAAGATCAGGATGGCATGCGTAATGAGAAACAGCATGAAAATCGGCAAGAGCATGATCACCGATTCTTTGATGCCGCGCAAGTTGACCACGATCAAGAGCAGAATGGCGGCGAACTCGAACAGCAGCTTGCACTCATGATGGCCCAGGTTGCCAAACGACCACTCGGTGCCCAACAGGCCGAACAAGGCGTTGCCGGCCGCGGCGATCGAGGTGGTAATCGTCAGCGCATAATCCACCAACAGCGCGCAGCCCGAGACCACGCCGATGCGGGGCCCCAACAGTTTCGAGGCCACGAGATAGCCGCCGCCGCCGGTCGGAAACTCTTCGAGGATGTGGCTGTAGCAGGCCGAGATGACGAGCACCGTCACGGCCGTGGCCAGCGCCAGAAAAATGGCCAGGTAGGTGAAGTCCCCCTCGGGAGTCAGCAGGGCGCTAAACGCTTCGGGCGGGCCGTAGGCGCTGGAGCTCAAACCGTCAGCGCCTAGCCCGACCCAGGCCAGAAACGCGGCCAGCGAGAGCGTGTGAAAAATCGTGCGGTCGCTCAGGTCGCGCGGCTTGCCGATCAGAACCGTCTTAACCCGATCGCCGAACGATTTGGTGGGATCGAGCTCGGCGACATCCGGAGAGATGCCCAATCGCGCCGCCGCCGATTCAGCCAACGCGTCCAGATCCTCAGGGCCGTTGCCGGCCGGGGCGGGAGGGTTGGGGGAAGACGATGAGCCGGGAACACTCGTTCTCGACGGCTCCTGAGGGGAGTTCATACAGGTCTGTAAGGGAAGGCTTGTCTCGCCCTCTTACCCAGGTGAAAGCGGGGTCATGTTAAAATGCCATCTCCGCCACTGTCAATCGGCGAGTTCACGATTGTCGTTCAAGTCAGTGCGCAACTCCAGGCCGCGTATCCAGTAATGAACACTTTGCAGCGATCGCTATAGGGCGGGTGGCATGCCGGGTGCGCTAAGATTTGCATGCGGCGCGGGCCGGGGGTTATCTTGCTTGGCGTGATCATTCCATCCACTCGGGACGCCTCACGCCGATGAATCCGACAAATTCGCGACGCACGTTTCTGAAACATTCGACGTTGCTCGCAGGCAGTCTGGCGGTCAGTGCGAGCCGCAGCTTGCGGGCGGCCGATAGCGCGCAAGAGACCGTTGTGCTGGGTGTGATCGGCACCAACGGCCGCGGCACGGCACTGGCGGGCAGCTTTGCCGGCATCGGCGGCGCGCGAGTGGCCTATGTGTGCGACGTCGATGAGCGCGTGATCGGCAAGGCCGTCAGTGCGGTCGACGGCAAGCAAAGCGACGCCCCCAAGCAAGTCACCGACCTGCGGCGCATTCTTGACGACGCGTCGGTGGATGCGGTGGTGGTCGCCACGCCCGACCACTGGCATGGCCCGGCCACGATCCTGGCTTGCGCCGCCGGCAAGCATGTTTATGTCGAGAAACCGTGCTGCCACAATCCGCGCGAAGGGGAGTGGATGGTCGAGGCGGCCCGCAAGTATGGGCGCGTGGTGCAAGTCGGCACGCAGCGCCGCAGCATGCCAGGCACGATCGAAGCCATCGAGCGGCTGCGGGCGGGAGAGATTGGCCGCGTGTTGTTTTCGCGCGGCTGGTACAACGCCGATCGCAAGCCGATCGGCCACGGCAAGCCTGCGCCAATCCCATCGGGGCTGGACTATGCGCTGTGGCAGGGTCCGGCTCCCGAGCGGCCTTATCAGGACAACGTCGTACACTATAACTGGCACTGGTTCTGGCATTGGGGCACCGGCGAGTTGGGCAACAACGGCATCCATTCGCTCGACGTCTGCCGGTGGGGACTGGGCGTTGATTATCCGCGGCGCGTCACGGCTGGCGGCGGCAAGTACTTCTTCGACGACGACCAGGAAACGCCCGACACGCAGGTCGTGACGTATGATTTCGGCGACAAGGCCATCACTTGGGAAGGCCGCAATTGGCATCGCCGCGGCTTCGAGGGCTCGACGTTTGGCATCGCCTTCTACGGCGACCAGGGCTCGCTGATTCTCGACGGCAGCAGCTACAAGATCCTCGACCCAGCAGGTAAAGAATTAGCCAGCCAGGCCAAGGGATTTGATGGTCACGACCCGCACCTGCGCAATTTTCTGGCCTGCGTGCGCAGCGGCGCGCGGCCCAACACCGACATCGAAGAGGGGCACAAGAGCACGCTGCTCTGCCATCTGGGGAACATCGCCTATCGCACCGGGCACACGCTGAACCTCGACGAGAAAACGGGTCACCCGCAGGACGATTCGGCGGCCACGGCGCTGTGGGGCCGCGAGTATCGGCCGAATTGGCAACCCCGGGTGTGACGCTCACGCCTCGCGGGCTCGCGACGTGCGTTCGTTCCAAATGGCCACGCCGATCACCAGCAGGCCCAGGAGCAACAGGCGGGCATTGGCGTTGAACTGCCAGGGGGCGTCGCTCCAGGGGACGTAAATCTTGCGGGCGACGAATTGCAGGCCGATGTCCAACAGCGACAAGATGGCCAGACCAAAGAGGGTGCGTGTGAGTCCGCCGCGACCGCCCGTAACGCGCGTTCCGCCCAACACGACACAGGCAATCGTCTGCAACTCGATCCCCGCGCCGGCATTGGGCACCGCCGCGCCGCCGCGCGCCGTGTAGAACAGGGCCACGAGCGCGGCGATCGTTCCGCTGGCGGCATACAGCGACCACTCGACGGAGCGCACCGGCACGGCGGCGAACTCGGCAGCCAGCCGATTCTCGCCAATCACGAACAGATAGCGCCCGAATCGCGTGTGGTGTACAACGACCCAAGCCGCCAACCACACGCCGACAAACAGCCACCATTGACTCGGCGCGCCGAGCCAACTGCCTTGGCCCCAATCGGTGAAGCTCTCACTCAGGCCGGCAACGCGCTGACCCTCGGACAGCGCCATGGCGAGTCCGGCATAGAAGGCCATCGTCGCCAACGTGGCCACCAGCGGCGCGATTCCCAGTGTGATCAAGGTGCCATTGGCGGCCCCGGCCAAGAAGCCCACGACGAGCGTGGCCGCTGCCGACAGCGCCGGCGACCAGCCCTGTTGCCAGGCGAGTCCGAAGGTCACGCTGGCCAGGGCAATGATCGAACCGACCGACAGGTCGATACCGCCGGTGAGGATGATGGCCGTCATCACCGCAGCCAGCACGCCGATCTCGCCCCAGGGGCGCCACATGTCGAGCACCGCCGTGGGTCGAAGGCTTTGCGAGGCGACCAGCGCCACGGCGACGGCCAGCAAAATCGACCCCGGCAAATAGGTCAGCAGCCTCCGCGCCCAGGGACTGCTCATCGATCGAGCCTCCGCCAGGCCAGATCCACCAACACCGCCGCCAGCAGCAGCGCGCCGGTGACGAGCGCATAGTGATAGCGCGAGATTTGCCACAGCACCAGCGCGTTGTAGATCAGGCTCAGCAACAGCGCCCCCAGGCAGACGCCGAACACGTTGCCGCGACCGCCCGAGATCGCCACCCCGCCGATCACGGCCGCCGCGATCGCTCGCAGTTCATAGCCGCTGCCCATGCCCGATTGCATGGCGCCGGTTTGCGACAATTCCAACAGCCCCGCCAGGGCCGCCAGCAGACCCCCGGCGCCGAAGGCAACCAGCCAGGTACGGGTGCGGGAGATGCCGACCAATCGCGCCGCGGTGGGGCTAGCGCCCATGGCCAGCACATAGCGACCCGAGCGGAAGTGAGCGAGCCACAAGTAGATCGTCACCGCCGCCAGCACGGCCAGGGCCACCGAGCCGTTGACCCCGAAAACCGTTCGCGTCGAAATGCCAACGAACGCGGCAGGCAAGTCCGTGATCGTGTTGCCGCCCGATAGCGAGATCAACAACCCGCGATAGATGGTCATGGTGCCCAGTGTGATCACGATCGGATGGACGCGACCCCACAGCGACAGCGCGGCATTCGACAACCCGCCGGCCGCGCCGACTGCCAGGGCCGCCAGAATTCCGGCCGGAATCGTGACGCGGCTGTCGTAGGGGAGCTTGAGCACGAGGCCCCCGACGCCGGCGGATAGCGCCAAGAGCGAGCCCAAGGAGATGTCGATGGCCCCGGCCAGAATGATCGCGGCCGCACCGAGCGACAGGATCACCCAAACGCTGGTGTTGGCCAGCAAGCCCCACAAGTTGTCGCTGGTGAAGAAGGCCTCGGTGGTCAATCCGAGCACCAGGAACATGAGCCCGATGGCCGCGACCAGCGCGAGCTCGCCGGTTGCGGGCCGTCTCGCCCGCTGCCGTGTCACTCGAGCCGCGGCCTTGACCGTCGAGTGGTCGGGCAGGGCGGCGTCGGCAATCCGCTCGGGATCGAGCTGGTTAGCGCTGAATTCGGCGGCCACGCGCCCCGCGCGAAACACGATGACGCGATCGGAGTTCTCGGTCACTTCCGGCAGATCGGAGCTGATGAGCACGATGGCCGTGCCGTCGGCTGCCAATTGCCGCAGGATGCGGTGGATCTCGGCCTTGGCGCCAATGTCGACGCCGCGAGTCGGTTCGTCGAGGATCAACACGGCCGGGCGCGCGAGCAGGCAGCGCGCGAGCACCACTTTTTGTTGGTTGCCGCCCGAGAGCTCGCCGATGGGTTGCTCGGCGTCGCGACAACGAATTGCCAGACGGTCGATTTGTTGCCGCGTCACGGTCCGTTCACGGCGGACACTGGTCAGGGGACCGCGACCCAGGGTCGGCAGCGCGCTGACGACCGCGTTGGCGCGCACGGTCAGTTCGCGGAACACACCTTGCCGCAGGCGGTCCTCGGGCAAGTAGGCTAGGCCCGCCGCGACGGCATCGCCGGGATTCGCGATGGTGCGCGGCCGGCCGTCGATCGCGATCGTGCCCCCGCTGGACTCGTCGAGGCCGAAGACCGCGCGGGCAAACTCGCTACGGCCCGAGCCAATCAGTCCATAGACACCCACGATTTCTCCGGCGTGGGCAGTGAGCGAAACGTCGGCGCAACGTTTGTCAGCGGCCGTCAGGCTGGTGACTTGCAAGCGGGGCACACCGTGCGGGAGAGCCCCCGGGGTGCGGGCCGTGGTGTCGCCGCCGCGGCCAACCATCTGGCGAATCAGGCCCGAGCGGTCGATGGCGTCGCGCGGACCGGACCAGACGCGGCGGCCGTCGCGCAGCACGGTGATTCGGTCGGCGAGCTGGAAGATTTCCTCCTGCCGGTGCGAGATGTAGATGATGCCCACGCCGGAGGCCTTGAGCCGAGAGATCTGGCCGAACAGCCAGGCCGTCTCGGCGCCGGTCAGAGCGCTGGTCGGTTCGTCGAGCACCAGCACGCGGGCGCGCTGTGCCACGGCGGCGGCGATTTGCGTCATGTGGCGCTGAGCCACGCTGAGCCACGCCGCCGGCTGGCGGATGTCGAGCGGCTCGCCGAGCACGGCGACGGCTTGTCGCGCCTGCTCGTGGATGGCTCGCCAGCGGATCCAACCTCCGGGTCCGGCCGGCAATCCTTGTTCGAGCGCCATGTTCTCGGCGACCGACAGCGTGCCGAACAACTCGGCTTCCTGGTGGACTGTGACAATGCCTTGCCCGCGCGATTCGAGGGGATTGGTCCAGGCGACGCGCTGGCCGGCGAGCAGCAGGTGCCCACTGTCGCTGGGGAGCAGACCCGCGATGATGTTGATCAGCGTGCTTTTTCCGGCGCCGTTTTCGCCGACCAGGGCATGGACTTCGCCGCGCTCCAGCGAGAACGAGACGCCGTCGAGGGCGACAACGCCGGGAAAGCGTCGCGTGATGTCGACCAATTCGAGAAGCGGGGCGGAGGTGTTGCGCACCGCTAAAATCTAGCGAATCGTACGTCGCGTGCCGAGACCTCGCGGGCCTGCCGTTCGATTTCGCTGAGGGCCGATTTCGCTGAGGGCCTAATTCGCCGTAGACCTAGTTTTCAGCCGGCGGGGCGGCATCGTTCGCTGCCGCCTTTTCGGCCGGCGCGGCCTTGGCCGCGGGACGCGAGGCCTTCATTCGCTCCAGGTCGCCCTTGAGCGATTCCAGCTCTTTCTTCAACGCCTCGTCAGTTGGCGCGCCGGCTGCCAGTTGCTCGCGCAGCTCGACGGCTCGGGTGTAGTTGGCAATCGCCTCGTCGCGCGATTTTGAGCGCTGCGCTTTGCCCAGTGCCACCAGAGCCTCGATCAACCGAGTCTTGTAGTCGACATTGTTGGGCTGCTCTTTCGCTAGCGATTCGAGGGCATTGCGCGTCTTGAGCCAGGCCGCCTGGCCTTGGCCGCGAAGTTGCTCGCGCATGTCAGCCGGAGCAACCGCGGACATCAGGGTGGTTAACGTGCCGACCGTTCGGCCCAGTCCCGCCTGGTCATTTCGGAAGCTGGGAACCTGCGGATATTCGGCAACGAGCGAGTCGATCGTCGAGTTGGCCGCTCCGAACGTCATGAGCATGCCCATGACTTCCGCTTGCGCGTTGGCGTCTCGCACCGGATTCCAGTCGCCGGGCGCAGTGAATTGGAAGGCCGATTCCTGCACGCTGGGGAGTGTGGTGGGGTCGGCGCCGGAATTCTTGAGTTGGTTGAGGAATGAAACGCCTTGTCCTAACGAGGCAATTGCCCCTTTTGCGCGGAGCTTGGCTTGTAGTGCGGCGATATGGAAGTGCGCGGTGGAGATTTCACCCAGGTATCGTTCGTCCCCGGTGTGGGCGCCGATGAAGGCTTGATAGTAGTCGAGATAGGGCTTCAGCAACTGCTCTCGCAACTTCACCGAATCCTTGACGCGGCTGTCGGCCATGAGGTTGACGAGCGAGCGGTCGATCATCTGGTTTGCCAGCGCGAAGTCCTTTTGCGACTTGGCCAGATTCTCTTCAGCCTGTTTGCTCAGCCGGTCCGCCCGCACGGCCACGAGGCCGGCGACGATGGCCATGGTCAGCAGCGCCACGACGACCAGCGTTACCAGCCGCGAACCGCGCGAGGGGGGCGCGAGCGACGCACCACATTCGGGACACTTCGTCGGGGTCGCTTCGTTGTCGTCGGCTTCGATGACAGTCTGACAATAAGGACATTGCATGGCGGCTCGCTTGACGGAATATCCGTGAAATACTGGACGAAAAGCCAGACCGGCGCGACCGGTGGGCCCAAGGAAACATCCATTCTGGCCCGCGTCAGGATGCGAGTCAAATCACGGTCGAGCAAAGCGCAAAGGCGGTCGCAGGCGATTAAAGCCGACCCCAAAGCCAAAGGATCGCCACCATGGTCAGCACGACGAGAATCGCGATGGGAAGCACGCGGCCCAGGATTCTCGGGTCTTCCATGGTGGAGTCGTTCAACCGGTACGGCGAATCTCGAAGATCGAGATCGTCGGCTGGCCATTGGCTGCGAGATAGGGGACGCGCTCGACGCACCGGGCGGTCAGGCCGTGCTGGCAGCAAACTTCACCCAGCGAATCGGCCGTGCGGCGGCCAGGATCGCTGAGCATGGCAAGTCCGCTGGGCGCCAGCGTACGGGCCAAGGCCGCGGCAATCAGTTCGGCGTGCGGTCGTTCGTAGAGCACGTCGGAGGCGAGCACCACGTCGAAGGTTCCCAGATCCTCCGGCAAGCGGCGCCAGTCGACCAAACGCGTGTCGACGTTCGCCAGGGCATGGCGAGCTGCATTGGCGGCGGTGAACTCCAAGGCATCGCCATAGTAGTCCGTGGCCAGCACGTCAAAACCGGCCTGCGCCGCTGCCAGGCTCACCAGCCCGATGCCGCAACCCAGTTCCAGGAGCCGTCGGTCTTGGCCCACTTGACTGGCAATGCGGTCAGCCAGCACACAGGCGCTGGGCCAGCAGTCGGCCCAGTAGGGAATCCGCTCGTCGATCGCGAAATCCTCTTCGCTGATCAGGTCGTCGACGCTGCGCGGCCGCAGTAACTCATAGCGTCGGCCGATCACGAACTGCTCGGTTGTCGCTAGTTCGAAGCGGCGACGCAGGGCGAGGGGGGCTTCAGTCTGTTGCACCAGCACGGCCTCCATGCGCGATTGGGGCGGGAAAACGAACGATTCGTTATTTCTTGAGCGTGATCGGCAGACGGTCAATCTTGGCGGCCAGGATGAAGTCGTTTTCCGACAGTCCGCCGATCGCGTGCGTGTAGATCTCGATCCCTACGTTGCGATAACCCTCCAGGTGCAGGTCGGGGTGATGACCTTCCTGTTCGGCCACGTCGGCAACGCTCTGAAAGAACTCGATTCCGGACAGGAAGTTCTTCACCACCCAATCCTTGCGAATCCGCTGGCCGTCGTGGGTCAGTCGCCAACCCGCCAAGGTGCTCAGTTGCGCGCGAGCTTCGTCGAGCGTGTATTTCGCCACACCCCCCTCGCACGGCACGCATTTCTTGCCCGTCAGTTGTTCGGGAGTTTGCGTTTCCATCAGACAGCCCTCCAAGCAAGATGAGAGATCGCTCGGACGAGAGCATCTGGCGCACTCTTCGTCCGTAGGCATTATCTTCCGCGGCACCAGCACGTCAAATGAGCCCATGGCCGTCGGCAGAACCGAGAGTCGGTGCTGCCTGCCGGCGTTTCGAGCAGCGTGAACCGCCAGAATCTCGCGGCACGTGGCGAACGGGGCGGCGTCGATCGAACGTGGCCGCGAAGCGATTACTTCGCGATCAGCACGCCGCTGCGGAGAGCGCTTGCCCGGGCACCAGCCGATTTGGGCGGGTCGCAGACGTTGGGCCGTGGCACCGTGGTGGGGGCGGGCTCGGGAGTCCGATCGGGGGTGGCCGCACGAACCTTCTCGATGATTTGCAACAGCACCGGCGAGTCGAACGGCTTGCGCAGGTAGTAGCTGCCTCCCGATGCTGACGAACGGCGAATGACATCGGGCACTTGAGCGGCTGCCAGAAAAATCACCGGCACGTCACGCAATCCCGCTTGCTGCTTGAGTTGTTCGCAGACAGTTGAACCGCTGTGTCCAACCAGGTTCACGTCCGAGATGATCACTTGCGGAGTGCACTGCCGCAGGGCTTCGCGAGCGCTTTTTTCGTCCTGGGCACAGAGGCACTGATAACCGGCCTCGTGGAGCACCTCGGCAATTCGAGCCAGCACATCGGCTTCGTCGTCGATCGCCAGGAGTGTTACCGGAGCGTGGTTCGCTTCTTTCATGGTGCCGCTTCTTCCGAGTTCCAGTCGGGGTGAGGTGCACTCGATTGGTCGAGTCGCTCTCACCGACATCATTATATTCGACAAAGCCAATCGTTTTTCTTCACCGGGCTCAGCCAATTTGTGTAATCCGTGACCTTTCCTTAGGCGGATTGATCCGAATTGCCGGCATAAACGGCGTTATGCTCGAGCCAACCAGCCTGGCCACCATGCGTCCGTTGGGGGGTTGGACTCGGATCGAACCGCTTGGGAACCGTTTCCAGGACACTTGTGTCAGCCCCTGCAAGGGCTCGGAAGCAAGTGCTTGCAAGCGGAAACGGTCGCGGCCAGAAGTTCTGGGTGCATTTCAAGTGAAAATCGGTGAGAATCAATTTCGACGCGTGGAGCGCCCCGGACGGGTCTGGAGGAGCAAGCGTATGCCAAGCAGGGCCGCGGCAAGGTTTGCACGGGCGTGTTGGGTGGCGGCGTGGGCTGTGCTGGCGACCGTGGGGGGTGCGCTGTCAGCCGGCGGCGTCGAGATCGGCGGAACGGTCAGGACGACCGACGGCCGACCCGCGGCTGGCGTCAAGGTGTGGATCCTCAGCGTTCGAGCCGATGACGAAGGCAACACCAACCCCTGGTGCGCGCCCGATTGCGGCAAGCACACCGTGACCGACCAACGCGGCATGTTTTCGCTCGACGGTCTGGAAAGTGGCGCGCGGTTCGAGGTGCTGGTCGAGGCCAAGGGCTTTCACCCCGGCACCACGGTCATCAATCCCAACTCGAATCAGCCGTTGGGCGAGGTCGTGCTGGTCAAGCAAACCGATCCGCCCGCTGCCGCCACGCATCGCGTCTTGGGCCGGGTGCTGCGGCCCGACGGCACCCCGGCGGCCGACGCTCTGGTGAGCGTGCACAGTTCGCAGCCGCCGTCCGCGGTCGAGCAATTCGTGGTCACGGGTCCCGACGGACGTTTTGTGCTGGTGAGTGACCGGCACATGTGGCGCGTCGACGTGACCGTTCGCGCACTAGGTGCCGCGGGGGGCCAGATCTACTCACTGAAACCCGGCGGCGAGGAAAATACACTGCAACTGACCGCCGGAGCGACCGTGCGGGGGCGCGTGCTGTCGAGAATTAGGCCGGCCCCGGGAGTGAAGGTCGTGGCCCGGTCGACGCACCGGGTCATGGCGGCCAGGAAGACCATCGAGGTCGTGTTCTTGGCGCACGAGCAGCTGACGGACGCGGAGGGCTGTTTCAAGTTCGAGAATGTTGCCGCCGACTCGGAACTTTGCATCTGCACCCAGATGCAGTCCCTGGCGGAGAAGAACCTGGCTGCCATTCCGCAGGAAGTTCGCGTGCCGGCCAACGGCGGCGAGTTGGAAACCGGCGACTTCAACCTGCATCCGGCCCACTGCGTGCGCGGGCGACTGCTGACCAGCGACGGCGGGCCGCTGCCGAGGGGAACGCGCGCATCGATTGAACGGCGCAACCTGTCCGCCGACTGGCAGGAAGTTGGCGTCGACGACGCGGGGAATTTCGAGTTTTGGGGCGTGCCCTCCGAGACCATGGTGTTGTCGTTTCACAGTCCCGGCACCCATCTGATCCAGGGCTATTGTTTGTCGATGAAGAATCGGAGCGTCGACCACGTTCAACAAGTCGTGTTGTGCGGTCGTGTCGATGAGGATCTCGATCTGCGCGTGCTGTTGCGGCCCGGAACCGGATATAGTTACACGCGCGGATCGTTGCCGCGCTTCGAAAACCGGAATCCCAAGCGGCATGGCGTTGACGAGGCGCTGCTCGAGAACCAGCCGATGTTGGGATTACCTCCCGAACTAGCTGCTCTGTGGGAAGCCGAGCCCTTTTAAGCCAGGTTGCTTCCGGCCCAGACTACTTCCAGGCAAAGTCGCCGGCGTTGACACTGGGCAGGTGGGTGACGCCCATCAGGAAGCGGTCGATCGAGCGGGCGGCTTCGCGGCCTTCGTGAATCGCCCACACGACCAGCGACTGGCCACGGCGGATGTCGCCGGCGGCAAATACGCCCTCGACGCTCGCCATGTACTGCTCGTCGCATTTGACGTTGCCGCGCGCGTCGAGCTCGAGCCCCAACTGCTCGATGGCGCCGTTGCGCTCCGGGCCCACGAAGCCCATGGCCAGCAACACCAGTTGCGCAGGCCAAACCTTTTCGGTGCCTGGCACGTCGCGCATGGTTTGCCGGCCCGTTTCGTCGCGCGTCCACTCGACCTGCACGGTGCGCAAACCGCTGACGCGGCCCGATTCATCGCCCAGGAATTCGCGGGTTTCGATGCTGAACTGCCGCTCGCAGCCTTCCTCGTGCGAGGTACTGGTGCGCAGGATGAGCGGCCAGTAGGGCCAAGGGCTCGCGGCCGGCCGATCGACCGCGCGGGGAAACGGACCCAGATCGGGCGGGGCCGGAAAGATTTCGAACTGCGTCAGGCTGGCACAGCCCTGCCGGTTCGAGGTGCCGGTGCAGTCGCTGCCGGTGTCGCCGCCACCGATGACGATCACGTGCTTGCCGGTGGCCAGAATCTGATCGCCGACGACGTCACCTTGGTTGACTTTGTTTTGCTGCGGCAGGAACTCCATGGCGAAGTGAATGCCCTGGAGTTCGCGGCCCGGAATCGCCAGGTTGCGGGCGGCCGTGGCGCCGCCGGTGAGCAGCAGCGCGTCATAGTCGTTACGCAACTGCTCGACCGAGACATTGACGCCGACGTTGGCATTGGTGCGAAACTCGACCCCCTCGGCCCGCATCTGGTCGATACGCCGCCAGACGCGCGACTTTTCGAGCTTGAAGTCGGGAATGCCATACATCAACAACCCACCGGGACGGTCGGCCCGCTCGAAGACGGTGACCTGGTGCCCGGCGCGGTTGAGTTGCTGAGCGGCGGCCAGGCCGGCGGGTCCGCTGCCGACGACCGCCACCTTTTTGCCGGTGCGCGTGGCCGGAGGCTCGGGCAGGATCCAGCCTTCCTCGAAGCCACGGTCGGCGATCGACATTTCGATCTGCTTGATCGACACCGGATCTTCGTTGATGCCCAGCACGCAGGCCGACTCGCAGGGCGCGGGGCAGACGCGGCCGGTGAACTCGGGGAAATTGTTCGTCGCGTGCAGCCGGTCGCAGGCTTCGCGCCAGCGATCGCGATAGACCAGGTCGTTCCAGTCGGGAATGATGTTGCCCAGCGGGCAGCCGGTGTGACAGAACGGAATGCCACAATCCATGCACCGCGCGCCTTGGGTGCGCAGCTCTTCGACGGGCAGGATCTTGAGGAACTCGTTGTAGTGCTTCAACCGCTGGGCAACCGGTTCCTTGTGAACCTTGTTGCGGCCGTGGGTCATGAATCCGCGCAAATCACCCATGAGCCACCTCGAGCTTTCCGCCTTGTCCGACCAAAAGTTCCTCCTGCGCGAGTTTTGCTAGCGCCAGCTTGTAATCCTTCGGCATGATCTTGACGAACTTGCCGATCGCGTCGTTCCAATTGTCCAAAACCCAGCGGCCGCGAGCGCTGCGCGTATATTGCACGTGCTTGCGAACGAGGGTCAACACGGTGTCCTGATCGGCCGGGTCGTCGAGCGTTTCGAGGTCGACCATTTCCTTGTTGACCAGTGCCGGAAAGCTGCCGTCGACGTCGAGCACATAGGCGATGCCGCCGCTCATGCCCGCCGCGAAGTTGCGGCCCGTCTTGCCCAGAATCACGGCCCGCCCGCCGGTCATGTATTCGCAGCCGTGATCGCCCACGCCTTCGACGACGGCGCTCGCGCCGCTGTTGCGAACGCAGAAACGTTCGCCGGCGATTCCCCGCAGATAGAGCTCGCCGCTCGTGGCGCCATAGAGCACCACGTTGCCGGCGATGATGTTTTCCTCGGCCACGAAGGTGCTCTCGCGCGGCGGATAGACGATGATCTTTCCGCCCGAGAGCCCCTTGCCGCAGTAGTCGTTCACGTCGCCTTCGACCGTGGCCGTGACGCCGTGTACGCCAAAGGCCATCAAGCTTTGGCCGGCGCTGCCGCGGAAGTTGAGCTGGATCGTGTCTTCCTTCTGAAAGCCGCCGCGGCCGAATTTCTTGGTCACCTCGCAGCAGAGGATGGTGCCGACGGTGCGATGGACGTTGCGAATCGGCAGATCGAACTTGACGGGCTCCTCGCGCTCCAGTGCCGGCTTGCACACCTCGAGCAGTACGGTCATGTCGAGCGAGCGCTCCAGCCCGTGATCTTGCGGCTGGGCACAGTAGGTCAGCA
Source organism: Planctomycetaceae bacterium (assembly GCA_003153375.1). Taxonomy (GTDB): domain Bacteria; phylum Planctomycetota; class Planctomycetia; order Pirellulales; family PALSA-1355; genus PALSA-1355. The sequence goes on along the minus strand of PLYM01000202.1, from coordinate 1,672 downwards.
CGTGTACCGGCACTTGCGGTTTGTGCAGGATGGCCGAGAAGTCGAGACCCTTGGCCTTCCAATGCTCGATCGCCTGGCGGGTGTCGAGCCGATCGACGCGGCCCACCATTTCGTTGATCGTGCGGAAGCCCAACTGGGCCATGATCTCGCGCAGCTCTTCGGCCAACAGGAAGAAGTAATTGACCACGTGCTCGGGCTGGCCGTTGAACTTCTTGCGCAGTTCGGGGTCTTGCGTGGCGATGCCCACCGGGCAGGTGTTCAGATGACACTTGCGCATCATGATGCAACCGACCGTGACCAAGGCGGCGGTGGCAATGCCCCATTCCTCGGCGCCCAGCATCGTGGCAATCGCCACGTCGCGAGCCGTGCGCAACTGGCCGTCGGTTTGCACCACGATCCGGCCGCGCAGGTCGTTGAGCACCAGCACCTGGTGCGTTTCGGCCAGGCCCAGTTCCCAAGGGGCGCCGGCGTGCTTGATCGAAGTTTGCGGGCTGGCGCCGGTGCCGCCGTCGTGGCCGCTGATCAGCACCACGTCGCTCTTGCCCTTGGCCACGCCGGCGGCCACGGTGCCCACGCCGATCTCGGCGACGAGCTTGACCGAAATCCGCGCGTCGCGGTTCGCGTTCTTCAGATCGTGGATCAACTGCGAGAGATCCTCGATCGAATAGATGTCGTGATGCGGCGGCGGCGAGATCAGTCCGACACCGGGCGTGCTGTAGCGGATGCGGGCGATTTCCTTGTCGACCTTGTGGCCCGGCAACTGCCCGCCTTCACCCGGCTTGGCGCCCTGGGCCATCTTGATCTGCAATTCGCGGGCGCTGACCAGATATTCGCTGGTCACGCCGAACCGGCCGCTGGCCACTTGCTTGATGGCGCTGCTGCGACGATCGCCGTTGGCATCGGGCTGGAAGCGCACGGGGTCTTCGCCCCCTTCGCCGGTATTGCTCTTGCCGCCGATGCGGTTCATGGCAATCGCCAACGTTTCGTGGGCTTCGCGCGAGATCGAGCCATAGGACATCGCGCCGGTCGCGAATCGTTTGACGATCTCGACGGCCGGTTCCACTTCGTCCAGCGGAATCGCCTTGTCGGCCGGTTTGAAGTCGAGCAGACCGCGCAGGGTGAGCAACTGCCGTTGCTGATTGTCGATCAGCTTGCAGAAACCGCGGAACTCCTCGCGGCTGTTCAGGCGGGTCGATTGTTGCAGCTTGGCGATCACCTCGGGGCTGAAGATGTGGGCTTCGCCCTTGCGGCGCCATTGATATTGTCCGCCGACGTCCAGGTCGAGCGTCTGGGGCACCTGATTGCGCGGATAGGCGTGCTCGTGGCGGCTCAGCGACTCCTCAGCAACGGCCTCGAGTCCCACGCCTTCGATGCGGCTGGGCGTGCGGGTGAAGAATTCCTGGATCAGGGCGCTGTTCAGGCCAATGGCCTCGAAAATCTGGGCCCCGCGATAGCTGTGCTGCGTCGAGATGCCCATTTTCGACATCACCTTGAGCAGGCCCTTGCCGATCGCTTTGATGTAGTTCTTTTCGAGCTTCTCGTTGGTGTATTTGTCGGAGATTTGGCCGTCGGCCAACATCTGTCGCAAGGTGCTGAAAGCCAGGTAGGGATTGACCGCGCCGGCGCCAAAGCCGGTCAATAGCGCAAAGTGGTGCACCTCGCGCGCCTCGCC